>DIEM01000013.1 GCA_002418625.1 Firmicutes bacterium UBA5774 | reverse complement strand
ATTTTTGGCGGGCGGCTGCATTCAGGGTGTACAGGCGCCTATTTTCAATCTGCCGGGCGATATTCTCGGTCCGAGGCTCGGCGGCACAGGCGTCGGCGTCGTGAATGGATGGTCGTATATTGGCGCTTCCTTTGCCGGTGGAGCTTTGGGACTCATGATGGACCACTCGGGCCTTACCAGTGTGATCCTTTTAATGGCGGGAGTCTCGCTATTTGGGGCCGCCATGATCATGCTGGTCAGGAAGTGATATTTGCCGGCCGGATGCTTGCGAGATGCGTTTATGGGTCGATTTTTTCTGGGATTGTATGATATAATATTTCCATAAAGGAAGAGGTATAAGAATGATCATAGTTTATCTGGCAGGCATTTCATCACAATATGAAGGCGAGGATATAGAAGTCCGGTATTGCATCTATGAGGATCAGAACCTCATACGCAAGGAGTCCGTCATGCTGGCATACCAGAAACCGGCTGTGGTAGGGCAGGCCGCTCTGGCAGCGGTCTTGTCGGAATTGGAAAAATATGCAGACCGTGAAATCGTCATAATTATCAACGATGGGGCTTTGAACGAAATTGTCAGGGGTACATCGACGACAAAAAACAAAGATGTTCTGAGTAAGTCTATGCAAACGAGAGAAGCATTGGGCAAGTTTGAAAATTTATCTATCAAGGATGTCGGCGCAAATCGCCCGGAGCTGCTCAAATGGAATGAAGCATTGCAGTTTTAGCTGCCTGGTTCAGGCCTTTATGCTTGCCGCAATCGGCTTAAAGGAGAATATAATCAGAGCCTTGAGCGATCAAGGCTTTTTTGCGTCTAAAGAAAATTGAAAAAGAACCGATATGATTTAGGAGCATTGTTTTTAATTTAAGCAAAGCTGCGAATGGATATTATCGAAGGAGAGCATATGAGAATCATCTCTGACCATAAAGACAAATTTATTGCCATGGCTGTTATTCTTTTCTTACTGGCTTCCGCCGGTTTTGAGCATATCAGTTATGCTCTCGAGGCTGTTCCTGATTGGCTGGGGATCGATATCAAGTAACGGAGGCCGGTCGAAGCCTGCGGATTGGCAGCAAGCTCCGCGCTTGAATGGATACCGCTCGCCGGCGTTTCGTTTCAAATATTCTTCGGCAGGGAATAATAAAACAAATGAGGCCGTCTCTCCAGGAACATTTCAATTCTGGAGAGGCGGCCCTATTTATCGCGATCCCTTTTTACAATCGTGAGAGGATCGTCTTTGCATATTCGTACGTCCTGTCGAATGAAGCAATCTCCATCTTTTCGCCCGGTTTATGGATGCCGATGGTGTTTGGACCGATGGTCATGACGTCCATTCCCGGGATGTGCTGGACGATCGTTCCGACGTCTGTTCCGACGTGGGCGGCGACTCCCTTGACATCCTGTCCGGTGGCTTCCTTATAAACGTCGTTCCATAATCTGTGCAAGGGGTCGTCTTCGCTGTAAGTGTGCCCGGAATAGTCGTACACGATATCCCATGCGGCGCCGTAGCGGTCGGCTATCAGCATGGTCTGGTCCATGATCTCCTCGATTTGGGAATTCATGGCGCTTCGGAACATATATCCGATGGCCAGCGTGTTTTCCTTGAAGCTGACGACACCGAGGTTTCTGGAGGTGATGACGAGCCCGTCCCCCGGTTGTCCCTTCTTTACGATCAGGCCGAGTCCGTTGGACATGAATCTTCTCATGTGGGCGCCGGCCGGCAGCAGGATCAGCAACTCGACAACACTTCTGGTCGAAAGGCTGTCCATTGCCACTGCAGCCGTTTCGACAGGCGAGACCGAGATGAAAAAATCGGGATCGGTTCCGGCATATTCTCTTTTGATTTTATTTTCCAGTTCCTCGGCGATTTTCAAGACAATGCCTTTATAGCAGCTGTCGCAAGCGAATACGGCTTCGCAGTCGGCGGCGATGTTGTTGCGGGCAGTGCCGCCATTGATCGACACCAGATCGATCTTGATTTCTTTCATGAGCGCATACAAGTATCTGGCGCAGATTTTGATCGCGTTGGCCTGGTCGCGGCCGATGTCAAGAGCGCCGTGGCCGCCGGCGCCTCCGCCGGCAACGATCTTGAAGGTCGGCTTGCCGTTCGCCGCCAGCTGGACTTTCTTTATGAAGTCGCCGCCTTTGACGGTGGTCGTGGAGATCCAGGACAATCCCTCGTCAAAGATGTCGAAATTGATCAGCTTTTTAGCCGTAAAAAGGGAGTAGTCCATATATTTCGGCCCGCCGATCCCGACCTCCTCCTGTACTGAGAAAAAGCATTCCAGAGGCGGATGCTTGAGGCTTTTATCATCCAGGATCGCCAGCATATATGCGACGCCATGGCCGCAATCTGCTCCCAGCGTCGTGTCCCTGGCCATGAGCCAGCCATCCTCGATATAAAGCTTTAGCGCATCGGTTTCGAAATTGAAATCGGAGCCGGGCACCTTGACGCACACCATGTCTGTATGGGCCTGGAGCATGACCGGAGCATGGTCCTCGTATCCGGGGGACGCATCTTTTTTGATTACGACATTCCAAAGGTCGTCGCTGTAATGCCAAAGCCCCCGATCCTGCGCGAACGTCATCAGGTATTCGGAGATGGCTTTTTCGTTGTAAGAGCAGTGCGGAATCGCGCAAATGTCTTCGAAGAACCTCCGATATGATTTACCTTCGTTTTCCATGATATAGTTCATGTGATCTCTCCTCCCGGCGAATTGCCTTCTATATATTTGCAGCTTAATATTATATTAACTCGCAATATTCATGCCATTGCTTAGGTGCTTGAATTGCAGTCTTGCTTGAAGAAAACGCCGGCTTTGGCGTTGCGTGTTGACAATAAATTGCGCATATGCAACAATAAACTATGCTTAAGGGCACGGGCCGGCCAAAGCGCTGACCCACAGGAGGGATGATATATGAAGGATATCGATTTAAGCGGATTCTATTCGCAGGAGGACTATTGGAAGCTGATGGAGTTCACGGTCTATAACTCATGGATCGGCTGCATCATAGCCAATCGCGACGGCAAATTGCTATACACCAATAAAAATTATGAGAATATCACCGGGATACCGCCCAGCGTCATGGTGGGATCCCTGATCGAACGCGCGGAGAAAGAGAACATTTTAAGCCAAAATTCTTCAACACAGCTGGTGCTGAAGGAAAAAAAGGAAGTGCTGACGGAGCAGAAGCTGCGTGACAGAAAGATCATCGTCAGGGGAACTCCATATTTTGACGAGAACGGAGAGGTGAAGTATGTTCTGTCCCAGCTATTCAATATTGAAAAGCTTAACAGGCTCAATGTTGAAATATCAAAGGGCGCAAAGGGAGGCTGGGAGCATTTCGACAAGGTAGAGACAAAGGCGAACCAGGTGAGCGAAGGCTCGACCGACTATGTCATCTATAAAAGCGAGATCATGTGCAAGCTCATGGAGCAGGCCAGGCTGGTCGCCGGCTCCGACGCGACGGTCCTGCTGCTCGGGGAATCGGGCACCGGCAAGGAACTGGTAGCGAAATTCATCCATCAGGCCAGCCGCCGCAGCGACGAGCCGTTCATCAGGATCAATTGCAGTGCGATCCCCGATAATCTGCTGGAATCGGAATTATTCGGCTATGAAGCCGGTTCATTCACGGGAGGTGCAAGCAGCGGCAAAAAGGGATTGCTGGAATACGCGAATAATGGGACGGTGCTTCTGGATGAAATTGGGGATATGCCATATCATATGCAGGCGAAGATCCTGCGTGTCCTGCAGGAAAAAGAGATCATGCGCATCGGCGGCAACAAGCCTATCAAATTGAATATCCGGTTCATCGCGTCCACCAATGTCGACATTCTGAATTTGATCAAGGAAAAGAAATTCAGATCGGATCTGTATTACAGGCTCAACATGGCCCCGATCAAGCTGCCCAGATTGCGGGAAAGAAAAGAGGACATACCGCTGCTGATCGATTATTTCATCAGCAAATTCAATAATATTTACAATACAGACAAGACGATCGAAGCCGGCCTTACGGAAAAGCTTTCGAATCTGCCGCTGTTCGGGAATATAAGGGAACTCAGGAACATCATAGAACGGCTTATCATCATGACGCCGACCGATGAATTGACTGTCGATGATCTGTTGAATCTTCATCTGGACTACATGGATGCCGATGCTGAAAATCCGGAACAGCACTATGACGAAAACTTTGAAGGCAAATCGCTTTCAGAGATCATGGAAGATTATGAAAAGCATGTGCTGAAGCATTTCAAGGCCAGATATGGCCGCAATGCCGATATCTCGGCGGCGCTGAGGGTTTACCCATCAACGGTCACGCGCAAGATGCAGCAGTACGGGATCAAATAGCGCAGATGGGGATCGGGCTTAAATGGTACTTGTAAATAAATGAATTAGTAGTATATTAATAGTACCAGAAGTTATTATAGCGCAGAAAAATTGTGGCAAATTCTCTTGTACCAAATCATGCCTGCCGCGGAGCCGGCCGGCAGAATCCGATGTAAGGGGGGATTGTTATGAAAAATATCCTGATTCCGATCGATGGTTCGATCTATTCGGCCAAGGCTGTTGAGAAGGGCTTGGAACTGGCGCAGTCAATTGGAAGCAATGTCACATTGCTCAATGCGATCCCGATGGTCCTCGGACCGACAGGAAGGATCCATTATGATGTGCATCAGATGCATGAAGAGCATCAGAAGGCCTCGGAAGAAATGCTTCTGGAATCGAAGAAAAAATTTGAGGGCATAAATGTGAAGGTTGAAACGGTTTCCATGTATGGATCAGCCGCAGACGTGATCATCGATTATGCCAAATCGAACGGCATCGACCTTGTCATCATGGGATCGCATGGACTGGGAGCCGTGCTGAACCGTATGCTGACAGGAAGCACCACGACGAAAGTCCTGCACCATATCGAAATACCCGTATTGGTCGTGAAATAGCTGAAGAGGCAAACGGCTGCTCCGGGACATATTCGATCAGATCGTAATTCAAAGCCTGAATGGGCCTCCATGTTGACGAACCGTCAATATGGAGGCTTTGATGTTTTTTGCGTAAAATATTATTGAATTGGACTGGCGCACAAAATATTTGCGATATGGTATAATAAATAGATTTGTTGTTCAAACCGGTCTTAAGAAATCGAGGATACTGTAAAATGCCGCTGCTCAAAGAAAAAGAATGGATATTTTTGAATGAGATCATCCATATGATCCATGACACTCGGAACCTTGACGAAATGCGTGTCAATGTGCTGGAATTGGTATCGGTCATGATACCGAACACGAGCAATTCCTTCTATTTGGCCAACGCGACCGGCGACAAGCTGCTGTCTGACCCTGTAGCCAATAATATTTCCAGAACGGATATCGCCAACTATCTTTCCTATGGAGAAAACATCGATTATACGATCCCGATTTTCAAGAGCGCCCGGCCGATCGCATATAAAGAGACGGATCTGTTTGACAGCGCAATGCGTGAGAAGACAGCTTTTTATAATGAATTTCTGGCCCACGGGCTGGAGTATCCGCTGGCGCTTTGCATTGCCCGCGACGGGAAATGCTATGGGGCGCTGTCTTTGTATCGCTCTAAGCAAATGGGCGACTTCAGCGACAGGGATGTCTTTATTTTAAATCAGCTGCATAATCATCTGGCCTCGAGGATCAGTCTCGCTCACGATGCCGAAAAGAATTTTTGCACAAGAAAAGTCGACGAGATCTGCAAAGAATATCTTTTAACGCCACGAGAATTGGAAATTGTGGGTTTTATCCTCGATGGCACCGGCAATGAGGAAATCAGCAGCAAGCTTTTCATCGAGGTGGGCACTGTCAAAAAACATGTGTATAACATATACTGCAAATTCAATGTCAAGAATCGCATACAGCTTCTGAGACTGTTCGGATAGCCGTTGCCTGTCTTCTGAGCCGGTGGGTGCCGGACACTTCATATAAACTTTAGGGTAACCAAATGCCAACTTAAGTTGAATTGTACTTTTCTGTTCCTTCCTTAAAATGAAATTACAGGAATTATATTGGAATATTTTCAGACGCGGACAGGGATGAAGATCCATGCCTGTTTTTCATTGCCTCAGGCGGTGCGTCAAATAAAACTGAAGGAGGAAAAGTTTATGGGTGATTATGGCATCATCAGTATTGTGCCGGTCCTTACGATCCTTGTTGTCGCGGTGTCGACCAAGCGGACGCTGTTCGCGATGGTTTGCGGCATATCGGTCGCTGCATTGATTCTTGCAGGGGGGATCCGGGGTATTGTAGGCACATGGTTCAACTATGTGTATGTTTCCATGGCAAACGAGACGCTTCAATGGCTGATCCTGGTTGTGGCCATGTTCGGCATGCTCATCATGCTTTTTGAAAGATCCAATGCGGTTCTGGATTTTGGCAGATGGGCCGGTAAGTATATCAAAACAAAAAAACAGGCGCTGATGGGCACGTTCATGTTGGGTGTCATCATTTTTCTCGATGATTATCTGAACAATCTGGCCGTCGGCACAACGATGAAGGGCATCACGGATAAACTGAGGATACCAAGGACCCAATTGGCTTATGTTGTCAATAGTGTCGCGGCTCCCGTGTGCATTTTGATCCCGTTGTCATCATGGGCCGTATTTTTTGGAGCGCTGCTCGAAAACGAAGGAATACTGGGTGCGGACGGCACCGGTCTCGGCGCTTACGTTTCAGCGATCCCGCTGACTTTTTACGGCTGGCTTGCAATTCTGGTCGTGCTGCTTCAAATATATGGGATCATCCCCAAAATGGGCCCCATCAAGAAGGACACGCTGAATGCGGAGCTGACCGGAGATGTATTCCCGGCAGGAACCGATCTGTCGCTGATGCACGCCGTGGAGCCGCATAAGGCGGAGGATGGGCAAAAGGCGAAGCCGATCGCATTTCTCGTGCCGCTGGCTGTCATGATCGCCGTTACCATCTATAGTGGTACGGACGTCCTGACCGGCGCATTTGCAGGCGTCGTCACGGCTGTGGTTTTATATGCGCTGACAAAGAGACTTACGGTCAAGGAGCTGCTGACAAGCTGCTATGATGGCGTTTTGAGCATGGGGTTCGTACTGGTCCTGTCGGTGCTGGCCTTTGCCATGCAGGCTGCCAATGCGGACCTGATGCTGGCTGAATATGTTATCGGCGTGACTGAACCGATCATGAAGGGTGCTTTCCTTCCTGTAACGGTCTTTATCGTCTGCGCGGTCTATGCATATACGACCGGCTGCTTCTGGGATCTGGCCGCCATTATAATCCCGATTGTGGTCCCGCTTGCACTGGCGATGAATGTGGACCCGATCCTTGTATCGGCTGCCGTATTCTCCGGTGCCGCATTTGGAAGCAATACTTGTCTCTATGGCGACGGTATCATCCTGTGCTCGCAGGGTTGTCAGATCAAAGCTGTGGAACTTATGCTGGCGACGCTGCCATACGCGCTGATTGCGGGCGGCGGATCGGCGATACTATATCTTGTAGCGGGCTTTATATTTTAAGGGGAGTGAAAATGGATAAGAATGCATTGACCGGGAGCCTCTTCCGACTGGATAATGCCTTTGGCGTTTCCGGAGACGAAGGAGAAGTGGCGGAAGTGCTCAGGAAAGAAATGGAAGGCCTGTTTGATGTCTGCGACGAAGATCCGCTGGGCAGCCAGTATTTCATCAAATATGGAAAAGATAGAGAAAAAAGGGTGCTGATCTCCGCCCATATGGATGAAATAGGCTTCATTGTGAATTATATCGAAGAAAACGGATTGGTCCGGTTCCTGCCGGTCGGCTACCATGACGACAGGACGGCTGTGAATCAGGACATGGTCATAAACACGGATTCCGGAAAGAAAGTATATGGCGTCACCGGATCGAAGCCTGCGCATATAATGACGCAGGAGGATCATGAAAGGGTCATCAAAATCGAGGAATTGTATCTGGACGTCGGCACTGAAAGCCGGCGGGAAACGCTGGAGCTTGGCGTCCAGGTCGGTGATTACACCGGATTCCACAGGCAGGGCTATATCCTGAATGACGGAAAGTACTACACCGGAAAATCCATTGACAACAGATCCGGCTGCGCTGCCATGGTAGAGATCATGAGAAGGATACAAGGTCTGGATATCAATCCTACAGTCTGCATGGTCGGTTCGGTTATGGAAGAAGTCGGCATGAGGGCCGGCGGCCCGATGGTCAACCGGTTCGATCCCGAGCTGGTGCTTGCGCTGGACGTCACATTGACCGGTAACATACCGGGTGTGGAGGAAAGGCAATGCTCCGAGGTGATGGGAGGGGGTCCCGGCATCAAGTTTTATGACTGGGATCCGGTGCTGGGCGCCACAGGAAACAATGTGCCCAGAAAGCTGACGAGAAAGCTTATCGCGACTGCCGAAAAGCATGCGATCCCATACCAGCGTGAAGTCATGGTGGGCGGCGGCACTGACGCGTGGTCTGCTTCGATGGCCGGCATGGGAGTCCTTGCCGGAGGCATCTGCATTCCTCAGAGATATCTGCATACCGCTGTCGGAACGGTCAATCTGGAGGATCTGGACCATACAGTGCAGCTGGTTGTCAAATTCCTGCAGGATTACGAGACCCTTTGAGAATATGAATGTTAAGGGAAGATACTGATCATCAAAGCGCCGCGGAGAAAAGCGGCGCTTTTTCATTTTGGGATATTGACAAGTAGTCATATGCCGTTATATTATATTTGCGTAAGCGAATATGCGAATATAAGAGATGGGGGGTGTTGATCATCATTAATACGATAAATGTGCTGAAGGCCTTGTCGGACGAAACCAGACTCCGGATCCTGAATCTTCTTTACGATCAGGAACTTTGCGTCTGTGATATCATGGAAGTCCTTCAAATCACGCAGACAAAGGCTTCCCGGCATCTGGGCTATATGAAGAACGCGGGTCTGGTTACGGACAGAAAACAGGCCCAATGGGTCCATTATTCGTTGATAAGGCATGAAGACGGGAAATTCATCGAAGCGCTTGTTGAAAACAATCTCAGAGCGGATGCCGCATATCAGGAGGACCTGAGGCGCTATGCCGAATGGATCAAGGTTAAAGGGAAAAGCTGCAATTATTAGGGGGAAATCGCTATGAACATTGAAAAACACGATCGCTTGTCTTTTTTGGACAGATATTTAACACTGTGGATATTTCTGGCAATAGCGGCAATAATGAATTTAACAGGGAGATGATGGTTTGATATTTTTTACATGGCTGAATGCCCAGCTGCTGAAAATGGAATGGCTCAGCGCCTTGGTCGGCCTACTGGTCCGGGACGTTTTCGGTTTGGATCTTGAAGGGAGGCTTGGCGGCAGCCTGCATTTTTTCATCTATGATGTCATAAAGATATTTATATTGCTGTCAGTACTCATTTTTGGGATATCCTATATACAGAGCTTTTTCCCGCCGGAGCGGACAAGGAAGATCCTCGGAAGATACAAAGGCATATCGGCCAACATTCTCGGGGCGCTGCTCGGAACGGTCACGCCGTTTTGCTCATGCTCGTCGATACCGCTGTTCATCGGTTTCACCAGCGCAGGACTCCCGATCGGTGTGACGTTTTCGTTTCTGATATCGTCTCCGCTGGTCGACCTTGCGTCCGTCATCCTGCTGGCCAGCATATTCAATTGGCGGATCGCGACCGCTTATGTGATCGTAGGCGTTATACTTGCAGTCATCGGCGGCACGGTGATCAGCAAAGCGAAACTGGATAAATATGTGGAGCCGTTTGTTTACTCAAACAGAATGATGGATATGGAGCAGGAAGATCTGACAGTCAGAGACAGGTTTGAGTTTGCGCGCAATCAGGTCCGTGATATAGTAAAGAGAGTCTGGATCTATATTCTGGCTGGTGTCGGCATCGGAGCCGTCATACACAATTGGATACCGGAACCGGTCATTTCAGCGATACTCGGGCAGGATAAATGGTATTCGGTGCTGATCGCGACGCTTGTCGGCATTCCGATGTACGCTGATATTTTCGGAACATTGCCGATTGCGGAAGCGCTTGTATATAAAGGTGTTGGTCTTGGAACGGCACTTTCGTTCATGATGGCCGTTACCGCACTCTCGCTGCCGTCGATGATCATGCTGAAAAATGTCGTTAAAACCAAACTGCTTGTGATCTTCGCGGGGGTGGTCGCTTTCGGGATATTGATCATCGGATATACGTTCAATATATTTGGGCATCTGCTGATATAGGCTTTTCATCGTTTCAGTCATGACTGAAATTCAGGATATTTAACCGTGAAGGCTTGTTATGATAAATGTTGGATCACGGTGCCCGGGCATCGGTGATGAAAAAAGAAAGGGAGAGAACAAATGATAATCAAGATACTTGGATCCGGATGCAAAAACTGCATCGCGCTCGCAGAAAACACCAAAGCCGCTCTGGAAGAGTCGGGGATCGACGCGGAAATTGTTAAAGTCGAAGACTTCAAGGACATTGTAAAATATGGCGTCATGTCCACACCGGCGCTTGTCGCGGATGAAAAGGTGCTGTCTTTCGGCAAAGTGCTGAAGCCGAAAGAAATAATCAAAATTTTGGAGAGGGTGAAATAAGCGATGAAAAAACTGAAATCCGCCGCATGCTGTTCGTCGGGCGGCAGCTGCTGCGCAACGGCGCCTAAAACAAAAGAACTGGCTATAGACTTTTTATATCTGGACCTGAACACTTGTGAAAGATGCCGGGGGACCGGCACGAATCTGGACGAGGCCATCAGGGATGTATCTGCAGTTTTAAATGCCGCCGGGTTTGCGCTGAAGCTCAATAAAGTCAACATCACATCAAAAGAGCTGGCGGTAAAATATCAATTTTTGAGTTCTCCGACGATCAGGATCAACGGCAATGATATAATGCTGGATGTGAAAGAGTCAAACTGCAAGGAGTGCGGAGACATTTGCGGAGATGATGTCGATTGCAGAGTCTGGGAATATGAAGGGGTTGAATATACAGAGCCCCCGAAATCGATGATCGTCAACGCCATTCTGAAAGCGGTCTATGGCGTCCATGAAAAAGTGCCCGGGGATACGTACGCGCTTCCGGAGAATCTGGAGAAATTCTTTGATAGCAAGGAACGAAAGACAGGGAGTGTTTAGATGGAAACCAAAGGAATGAAGACCCGTAAGCCGCTGCGTTCTTTTAGAACGCCGGTGCAAATATTTTTTGTGATACTGGTGGCGCTGATCGTTTTGAACAATGCTCTGGAAGACACCGGAATGAGCATACCCTTGATCGGCTCGGCGTCGCTGCACGCCATTTGCCCTTTTGGAGGGGTGGTATCCATCTATGAGTTCTTCAGCGATGGACGGTTCATCCAGAAAATCCATGCGTCTTCATTCATATTGATGGCGGCGGCTTTCGTATTGGCGATAGGCTTTGGCCCGCTGATCTGCGGATGGGTCTGCCCTTTCGGCACGGTGCAGGAGTGGATGGCCAAACCGGGGCGGAGGCTGTTTGGCAGGAAATATAATACATTTGTTCCGGCTGGCATCGATAAACCTTTAAGATATTTGAGATATCCTGTTCTTGCTTTCGTACTCTATAAGACTGCGACGACAGCGACGCTGATGTTCCAGAACATCGATCCTTATTATGCGCTGTTCAATTTCTGGTCGCCGGATGTTACTGCGGCGGCTTTTGCCATCCTTGGGGCAGTTGTCGCGGCATCACTGTTTGTTGAACGTCCGTGGTGCAAGTATGTCTGTCCGTACGGAGCCGTTCTCGGCATATTCAACCTGTTCAGATTTTTCGGGATCCGGCGGGAAGCTTCGACCTGTATCGACTGCAAGGCCTGCGACAGATCCTGTCCGATGAATATTACTGTATCGGAAAAGCGTGTTGTGCGGGATCATCAGTGTATCGGCTGCATGAAATGCACGTCGGAGCATGCCTGCCCGATTGCCAAAACGGTTGATTTTTCTGCCGGAAGGCTCAAAGCAGGATCCGCGGCTATCGCGATGATTGTTCTGGTGGCAATATTTGGCACTGTTGGCGCCACATCGGCCATGGATCTGTGGAGGACCACAAATGGACTAGGGACTGGAAAATCAATCTCCGAACCGGAGGCCGGGTATATGCCCGCTGATATACGTGGCTCTTACACATTCGGAGAGATCGAAAGCATATTTTCCGTGCCTGCGGAAGATCTGGGGGCTGCTTTCGGCGTAGACGGCATCACCGACATCAAATCGTTCAAATGCAAGGATCTCGAAGCGATGTACAGCTATCTTGGAGATCAGGGCATGGAAGTGGGGACCGATTCGGTACGTGTATTTGTGGCTTTATATACAGGATTGCCTTATGATTTGGCAGATACTGCATACTTGCCTGCAGCTGCTGTCGGGATGCTTAAAGAAAAAGCCTCACTGACGCAGGAGCAGCTGCAGTTTCTTGAAACGCATACGGTCGATATTTAAAGCGCCTTGATCACAGCCAGCGGATATCGGGCGGCGTACGTCTCTTTGGGATATGGATGTAGGTTTCATCTTTGGGGATCCCCGCCATGAGCGCTCCGTAAAAGCTGTATCCTTCGGGCAGCTCGAGCATATCCTTCAGAGCGGGCACTGCGTTGCACATCCTTGTCAA
This sequence comes from Firmicutes bacterium UBA5774, assembly GCA_002418625.1. GTDB lineage: Bacteria > Bacillota > Clostridia > Peptostreptococcales > Anaerovoracaceae > UBA5774. Next base: position 31,133 of record DIEM01000013.1, on the reverse strand, counting down.
ATAGCCCGCCCAGCAGGTTCCGATGCCAGCGGACTGCAGGATAAGCTCGGCTGAATACAAGGCCAGGGCCGAATCCACGGCGGGATTGATGCTGCTTGTCCTGCAATAGGCTAAAATGAGCGTGCTGGCAGTTCCTGTCACCACATTGTTTCCCTGAGCGTATTCGGACGCAATTTCTTTGGAAACACCGGTTTCTTTTACATAATCCAGAATATGGCCCATGATCATAGTGATTTTTTCAGGATCGTTGACGACGATCCACTTCGTCGGATGCTGGTTTTTTGCGCTTGGAGCCCAGGAAGCGACCTGCAGGGCATGAGCGACCATGTCCGGGTCGACAGGAGCCGGTTCGAAATGCCGGTAGGATCGTCTGACCATGAGGAAGTCTTTCAAGAGCGTCGGCATATCTTCGGGAAGTATGGGCAGAGAGCCGGGCAGTATGCCGGCTTCGTTGCCGAGGCTGATGGCGCCGCTTGGACAAATCGCTGCGCAATGCATGCATTCCAGGCAAAATTTATCGGCATTCAAGGCCGCTTTGCCATTGACCATGGATAATACAGTGAAGGGGCATATAGAGACGCATCTCTGACAGCCGATACATTTTTTCGGATCTATCGTGACCATAATACTATTCTCCATTCTTAATCAGTATAAATTGATGATATCATAAAGAATACATGATGTGCATTATCACGGTCGAAAAAGCGCAAAATAAATATGTATAAATGCTTGGATGCGGCTGGAATTCAATCGGGGGGATGCTTGCAATTAATAATATTAGGAGTATATTGAATGGTATAAGGAGGTAATTGTGATGAAAAAGATTTTGATTCCGGTCGATGGCTCCGCATATTCGAAAAAGGCAGTGGAGCATGGAAAAATGATCGCCAGGGCATTCAACAGCGATGTCGTTTTGCTGAATGTGCTCCAGGTCAATTTCCCGCTGGTCACGGCAGGACCGTTTGGGCAGAATGCTGAATACGTTACCAAGTTATATGATGAGGCGAAAAAGGCCTCGGAAGCATTCCTTCAAGAGTCCGCGAAGGAATTCGAAGGCATCGCTGAAAATGTGGAGACTGTCTCCCTGCACGGTGAAGCAGCCGATGCGATCGTTGATTATGTAGACAAGAACGATGTCGACCTGATCATCATGGGCTCCCATGGGATGGGCGCCATCATGAACAGGCTGTTCACAGGCAGTGTGACGACAAAAGTCCTGCACCATGTTGGAAAGCCGGTGCTGGTCGTCAAATAAAGACCGGCCGGACTTACTGAGCCGTATAGCGTAAAGCGCAAGACCCGTCAAGGGATCCTGCGCTTTTTCCTTTTGGATAATAATCAATCAGATTGAAAAATAATCGATCAGATTGTAGAAACTAAGATCTTAAAAGAATCCTTTCAATGAAAATACCGGCGATTACCGGATCGAAATGAGTGCCGGAGCATTTTCGTATCTCTTCGATCGCCGAGTTCACATCAAAAACGTTGCCGTAGGTCCGGACGCCTGTCGTGGCGTCGAAAGCGTCGGCAATCGAAATGATCCTGGCTTCCAGGGAAATTTCATGTTCCCTGAGGCCCTTCGGATAGCCGGAGCCGTCCCATTTTTCCTGATGCTGCAGGACGTATTCGGCGATATCTGAAAACTCGTTTGCTGAACTCAGGATGCGATAGCCGATTTCCGAATGCTTTTTCATTTCCTCCCATTCTTCGCCGCTGAGCCTGCCGGGGCTGTTGAGGATCTTTTCGTCGATGCCGATCTTTCCGATATCATGGACAAGGCCGGCCAATTTGATCTGTTCGACTGCATATTTCCCAAGATTCATTTCTGCGGCGATTTCGCCGCAGAGCCTGCTGACACGTTTGGAGTGGAGCATCTCCCTGTTGTTTTTTTCGTATAGCGTGTTCATGATCACGTCGATCGTCTTGCTGCGCATGCTGGCACCTTCAAAAAGCTTATGGCGGTACATGCGGTCTTCGGTATTTTTCAGAATGTCTTCGATCGATTCCGTTTCCTTTTCTTTGGTATCACAGCCGAAGGAAATTGAAATATCGATACCGTTGATGCTTTCGGAGGATGACAGCTCATGGATCCTCGCGATGATTTTGTCGGCTTCCTCCTGGCTTGTGGAGGGCAGCAGCAGGATAAACTCGTCTCCTCCGTGCCGTGCGATGATATCGTCGGCCCTGCAGCATTTTTTAAGCATCCGGGCAACTTTTTTAAGCAGCTCATCGCCGACTGTATGGCCGAACGAGTCGTTGATGAGCTTGAGACCGTTGACGTCGCCCATGGCGATGGTCAGCGGAAGGTTTCTGGCCACATCGAGCCGCCGCAGCTCTTCCTCGTAGAATCTGCGGTTGTACAGGCCTGTCAGGTGGTCGTGGTAAGCTATATGGGCAATTTCTTCTTCGCGCTGCTTGCGCTCTGTGATATCGCGGCTGACGCCAAGTATGCCGATCAAATTTCCGTCAGCATCCCAATAAGGGGTTTTAAGGGTGTCCAGCAGCACCCTTCGCCCATCGGGATAGGTGATCCATTCTTCATTATGGCTTGTCGCTCTGTGGTCAAGCATTTCCCGGTCGTGATAACGGAATGCGTCCGCGACGTCCCTGTTAAATAGATCATGATCGGTTTTGCCGACGATCTCCGTCTTCGGTACTCCTGCAAATTCTCCGAATACGGTATTGCTGCCAAGATAAACCCCGTTGGTATCTTTGAAAAAAATCAGATCCGGAATGGAGTCGATCAGCGACACGATCAGGCTGGATTGCCTTGCGCGTTCCTCCTCGGCTTTTTTCAATTCGGTGATATCGCGGTAGATACCCTGGAACCCCGTTATTGCACCGTCTTCACCTCTTATGAAGGACACATGCAACGAAAGCCAAATGATGCTTTTATCATGACGATAGTGGCGGATCTCGATCATTTTTGTCCGCGATTTGTCGGCGCCGGGCTTTTTGTCATTTTCCAATTCCTGCAAAAGAGCCGATTTTAACATTGCGAGATCACTGGGCGGAAATTTTTCTTCCAGAGTTTTTTCCATGTAGCTATCGAGAGGCTCTCCATATAGCCTTTCGATCGATGGGCTGACATAGATTATATTGAAGTCAAGCCCCGATGTCCAGATCACGTCGGATGTATTGTCGGCGATATGCCGGTATTTATATTCGCTGAGAGTAAGCCTGCTGATCAGGTCGTTTTTCTCGAGCTGGCTGAAAAATATGGTGCAAAGAAGATAGGTCCCTATGGGGTACAGAATGATGACCGGCCAGAATATGCTTCCAGTAGTGGCAGCAAACTGGTCTTTTGGCAGCGCAAGGGTGCAGAGAAGCATGTCCATATGGACGACCAGGCCGAAAAGATAGAATTCCGCCGTAAACGGGCCGCGCTTGAGAATATTTTTATAACGGAAGTGATTCCAGAGGATCCCGAGCACAGCCGTTGTCGCGACGACGAGAATGCCCATATACATTCCAGGTCCGCCGATCATGATCCGGTAGAAGATCAGCACGGCTCCGCCGATCATCGTCGGGATGGCGCCGAAAAACATGCCGGAGACACTGACCAGGATGGATCTGGCATCGAATATGACATTGTTCTCAAGATGTACGGCGCTCGACATGATCAGCAGTCCCGCCCCGCCGATCATCAGGCCGAGCAGTATTTGATACGGCAGGCCTTTCATTTTGTTCCGCCCCTGGAACACCGAATAGATCAGTGAAAGCGTCAGCAGGATCGTGATGTTGTATATGAGGTTGACGGCGAGTGTTTTGTCCATGCGATATCTTCCTTTTGACCGATGCGATTAAAAATATCTTCTTTCGACAGGTACGCTAAACTGCCTTTGAAAAAAATTATCATACAATATAATATCGTCAAAAGTCAATGGAGGATTATGCCTGAAATAAAAAAAAACAGGATCCCGGAAGAGGATCCTGCAAATGGTCACAACTGGCAGGGAAAATCTGTGAAAAAAATCAGAAAGTCACTACTTTGTCCGCCCATTCGATCATTTCCATGCAGTCGATCATCGTATTGATAGGACACACCTCAGTGCCGGGCAAGTTTCTCGATTGCTTGCAGGTTCCGCAGGCCAGGATCTGGCCGTCTATTCCGTGAAATGCCTGTACCTGGGCGGCTACGTCAAATTTGTCGTGTGTCATGGTTTCAATCTCGACGCCTTCTCCCATCAGGAACACTTTGACGTCATGCCCGTTCTTTTTTGCCGTGACCGCCAGTCTCATGGCGTTCCAGGACTTTTCGAATTCGTTGGTTTCGATGATGATGCCCAGTTTCATAATAATACCTCCTGTAATAACATTTCGGTTTGAAATGTTTGAAAATGCTGTCGAAATTGTAGTATGATTATAAAACCGTTATTGACATATGGCAAGAATAATCTATAATGAAATTATAAATGACATATGTCATTAACCCAGAGGAGGAAGCGAAATGTCACGACCGAGAAAATGGAGAAGAGTCTGCTGCCTGCCGGAAAGTAATGTTTTCGGGCCATTGAACACGTCGGATCCCGATCCGGAGGTTGTCGCGATGACCGTCGAGGAATATGAAACGATCCGGCTGATCGATCTGGACGGACTGACTCAGGAAGAAAGTGCGGAGCGTATGAATGTCGCTCGCACCACCGTTCAGAAGATTTACAACGATGCCCGCCGGAAACTTGCGGAATCTCTAGTCAAAGGAAGCATACTCAAAATCGAAGGCGGGGACTATCAGCTTTGCGACGCGGCGGAGCCCATGTACGGCTGCGGCAGATGCAGGCGTCGAAGATACGGAGACGCGTTTCAGGAGGAAGAGGCTTATGAGGACACGGGGGAATAGGTATGTATACTAAAAAAGTCTATGAACATTTCCTTGATCCGCAAAATGCGCGTTCCATGCCGGACGCCGATGCAGTGGGAACGATCGGCGATCCATCGTGCGGAGATTCTGTGACGATGTTCATCAAGGTCCGGGACAATGTGATCAGCGATGTCAGTTATCTGGTATTCGGCTGTGGAGCGTCGATCGCGACTTCCAGCATGGCCTCGGTCCTCGCAAAGGGCAAAAGCCTTGAAGATGCCATGGCAATGGCGGATGAAGATGTGATTGAGGCTCTCGGCGGCCTTCCGGAGCATAAGGTCCATTGCTCCAATCTGGGCGTAAGCGCACTGCATAAGGCAATCGGGAGTTATCTTGCCATCGGCCGGGAGCATGGAGACAGCATCGTCGTTGTGGGGACGCATCCGCCGTGCTCGAGATGCCGGCTGCTCTCAAACGTTGTCGCCGCAGTAGCTGCTGAATTCGGTCTTGATGCTTCCGTGAAGCACCTGTCCTATACATCCGAAGAAGCCAGAGGCTACGCAATCAGAAACGGGCTCGTTCCCGGAACCGCCAAAGATGTTTCGATGGCGACAGGCATCGAAATAGATCATAATGCGCTTGCGGATTTTCTTTCGGCCTCCGCTCCCGATGATGGCGGCGAATTCGGCAAGTATAATGATTGCGGCTGGACCATCGGTCTTGACGAGATGCTCAGGCCATTGGAAAAAATAGCGAAGGAGGCCGGGATCATGATGACGCCGGCGCTGATCATCAATGGCACGATCAAGCACCAGGGAAGCATGCCCGCATTGCCGGAAATAAGAAAATGGCTGATGGAACTCAAAAAACCAGCGGCAGACCGTCAAGAACCTTAAAATCAATAATTTAATTCAAAATCAGAAATCTTAAGGAGGATATTATGAAAATAGCAATACCGGTGGACGATAAAAAGATGGACTCGACAGTATGCATGTCTTTTGGACGGACGCCATACTTTTTGATCTATGACACAGACACAGAGCAGAGCGTTTTTCTGGACAACAGCGCGGCAGCCGCCCAGGGCGGAGCGGGGATCAAGGCCGCACAGGCTGTGATCGATAATGGCGCCGTCGTTTTATTGACGCCAAGATGCGGCGAAAACGCCGCGCTGGTTTTCAAGGCGGCTAATGTCGATATTTACAGAACTTCCGGAGAATCGATCAGGGATAATATCGCCGCATTCAAAGAAGGAAAATTACAGCTGCTGACGGAGATCCATCCGGGTTTCCACGGACATGGAGGAAAATAATATGAAGATCGCTGTTCTCAGCGGAAAAGGCGGCACCGGGAAAACGCTGGTGTCCGTCAATCTGGCGGCTGCAGCGAAGGATGCCGTTTATATCGACTGCGATGTCGAGGAGCCGAACGGACATCTCTTTTTCAAGCCTGCAGGCGTAGAAACTGAGAAAATAACTATTGAAATGCCCTATGTGGATCAGGAAAAATGCACAGGCTGCCGCAAATGCATCGATTTTTGCAAATTTGGCGCTATGGCGTATATTGTCGACAGGCTTATCATTTTTAATGAGGTGTGCCATTCCTGCGGGGGATGTGTCCTGGTTTGTCCCGAGAAGGCGCTGACTGAAAGAACCAAAAAGGTCGGCGAGATCCGGACAGGCATGTCAGAGGACGTCAAGGTCATCACCGGGATCATGGAGATGGGAGAAGCATCCGGCATCCCGATCATCAAGGGCTTGCTCAAAGATTCCAGGATCGATCGCGAGGATGTATTTATTGACTGTCCTCCCGGAAGCGCCTGTATCGTCATGGAAAGCATCAAGGATGCGGATTACTGCGTGCTCGTAGCGGAACCGACGATTTTCGGCTCTCATAATCTCAGCATGGTTTATGAGCTGGTCCGGCTGTTTGAAAAGCCTCATGGCGTCGTGCTCAATAAATGTATCGGGGGCGAGGACCCCTCGGAGCGTTTCTGTATTGATAACGGCATAAGGATATTGGGACGCATACCGTTTGATAATGAACTTGGAACGCTGAATTCGAACGCACGCATTGCGGCGCGCGAAAATGCGAAATACAGGGAATTGTTTTCCGGACTGCTCGACACCATCAGAAAGGAGGCGCAGCATGAAACAGCTTCTGATTCTTAGCGGCAAAGGCGGAACCGGCAAAACGACGGTTGCCGGCGCCTTTATAAAATTTGCTGCCGCCAGGGCGTATGCAGACTGTGACGTCGATGCGCCGAATCTCCATCTTGTCATGCGGCAGAGTAAAGCACCGGTCAGGACGGATTATTTCGGATTGCCGAAATCCTTGATCGATACGGAAAAATGCATCGGCTGTGACAAGTGCAGACAGCATTGCAGATTTGACGCGATAAAAGTCGATGAAAAAGGACGATACGAAGTCGATGCGTTCGCCTGTGAGGGGTGCGGCGTCTGTGAGTTTGTTTGCCCCGTTTCGGCGATAACGATGTACCCGGCCAAGGCCGGCGATCTGATGCTGTATACAGATGATGCCGTGTTTTCCACTGCGCAGCTGCTGATGGGCAGCGGAACGTCGGGAAAACTTGTGACGGAAGTGAAGAATCAGCTTAAAACAGCGGCCGGAGACGCAGAGCTTGCCATCGTCGACGGATCGCCGGGCATCGGCTGTCCTGTCATCGCGTCGCTCAGCGGCGTCGATATGGTGCTGGTCGTGGCGGAGCCATCCGTATCCGGCATCAGCGATATGGAGCGCATAATAAAAACTGCCGGAATTTTCGGCGTCAAAGTTACGGTTTGCATCAATAAATGCGATACGAATCTGAAAAATTCAGGCGTCATCGAATTGTTTTGCCTGGAGCGGAATATCCCATTCGCAGGAAGGATACCATTCGATCCCGATGTTGTCAGGGTCACGAATGCAGGGCTCTCGATCGCGGATGCGGATTGCGTCTCGGGCCGCGCCGCAAAGGGTGTCTTCGACAGGACGATGGAACTGCTGATGGCGGAAAGTTGAGGAAGGATCAATGATCATCAAGACATTGGCTGAAAATACAGCCGTTTCTGAAGCCTTTGGAAGTGAACATGGGTTGAGCCTGTACATCGAGACTGCGAAGCATCATCTCCTGTTCGATATGGGGGCGAGCGCTTTGTTCGCGGAGAACGCCGCCAAAATGGGCGTCGATCTTTCCACGGTCGATATCGCCGTGCTGTCCCATGACCATTACGACCATGGCGGAGGTCTCAAAAAATTCCTGGAGCTCAATCAGAAGGCCAAGATCCATGTGAGCGCTCAAGCGTTTGGAAAGCGCTACGCGAAGAGTCCGGACGGAAAATACAAGTATATCGGCATCGATGAAAGCCTTTTGTCGCATGATCGTTTTGTTTTTGTTTCCGGCTATATGCGCATAAATGAAGAAATGGAATTGTTTTCCGGCGTACGGCCCGTAAAATTCGCGCCGTCCGGAAACAAGGATCTTTTTATGATGCGCGGAGACAGCATGGTGCCGGATGATTTTGCCCACGAGCAGAATCTTATAATAAGAGAAGGCGGCAAGGTGGTCCTGATTGCCGGCTGCGCGCACAACGGCATCGTCAATATCATCGAGCATATGCAGACCGCGGGATATGGAAGCCCGACGCATGTGATCGGCGGATTCCATCTCTACAACCGTTCGGCTGACCGTGACGAGGATCCGGAATTGGTCGGCAGGATCGGAAACCGGCTGAATGAAACGGATTCCCAATATTACACCTGCCATTGCACAGGCATCGGCTCTTATAATATACTTAAAACCATCATGGGAGACAGGATCGGTTACCTGGCGTCGGGAAGTCAGATATTAATTTAGATATAAGGAGAAAAACAAATGAGTGAACAATGCAATCAAAGCTGCGGCAGCTGCGGAGAAGACTGCGCGGAGAGAAAAGAAGAAAAAGCCAGTCTGGTGGAGAAGCCGCATGAGCTGAGCAGCATCAAAAAAGTCATCGCAGTCGTCAGCGGAAAAGGCGGTGTCGGAAAATCACTGGTGACATCTCTGCTGGCTGTTGCGATGAACAGGCGGGGCTACCGCTCGGCTGTACTCGATGCGGATATCACAGGGCCTTCGATCCCCAAGTCGTTCGGGATCGATGCGAAAGCCGAGGGCAGTGAATTTGGGATCTATCCGCTCGCGAGCAAGACAGGGATCGAGATCATGTCGATCAATCTTTTGCTGGAAAATGATACGGATCCCGTGATCTGGAGAGGTCCCATGATCGGCAATACCGTCAAGCAGTTCTGGACTGACGTGATTTGGCGCGATATAGACTTCATGTTCATCGACATGCCTCCCGGTACCGGCGATGTGCCGCTTACGGTATTCCAGTCCCTGAAGGTGGACGGGATCATCATCGTGACGTCCCCGCAGGAGCTGGTATCCATGATCGTTTCAAAGGCCGTCAAAATGGCGACTATGATGAACATCCCGATCATAGGCATCGTTGAGAATATGGCGTATTTCAGATGTCCCGACTGCGATAAGGAATACAAGATATTCGGCGACAGCAATATAGAGAAGATCGCAGGCAAATATAAGCTGGACATCCTGGCCAAGATGCCCCTCGATCCCAGCGTTGCGGTAGCCTGTGACAAAGGGCTGATCGAGTATTATGTCGGCGAGTGGCTTGAAGAACTGGCCGACAAATTGGAAAAAACTGAAATCAGTGAGAGATCTCAGGAAAGCGGAGGAATTGATAAAATGAAGATAGCAGTAGCAAGTGAAAAGGATATGGTCACAGAACATTTCGGACATTGTGTGAATTTTAATGTATTTGATGTTGAAAACGACGTGATCGTCAAGAGTGAATCTGTGGCGAATCCGGGGCACAAACCTGGGTTTCTGCCAAACTTCCTGAACGACCTGGGTGTCAATGTGGTCATATCCGGCGGAATGGGCAGCGGCGCAATTGAGATATTCAATGAAAAAAATATCGAGGTCATAGTAGGAGCATCCGGCAATGCCAGGGCGGCGGCGGAAGCATATCTGAAAGGCGAGCTCAAATCCACCGGATCCGTATGTCATGAGCATTCCCACGCGGATGCATGCGGCGGACACTGATGGCATTGAAACACCAGGGCGGCAGCGCCGCCCCCGATAGCGGCCAATGATCTGCAGGCCGCTTGCCTGCGGATCATTGCTGTGAATAATGAGGTTTGAAGATATGGAAAACATATACGGACCGGTTCCTTCAAGGCGGCTGGGACTATCCCTCGGCGTCAGCCCGATCCCCAAAAAATATTGCAATTATTCCTGTGTCTATTGCCAGCTGGGAAGAACGGATCACATGACCAATAAACGGGAATTGTTCTTCAAGGTTGAAAGCATTATGGCGGAATTTGATGAATTTCTGAAGGGAGGCGCTGCCTTTGATGTCGTAACGATCGTCGGAGAAGGAGAGCCAACGTTGTACAAAGACCTTGGGGCGCTGGTCGACGGCATTCATGAAAGGACGGACAAGCCGGTGGCCGTTATCACAAATGGCGCGCTTCTTTATGATCCGGCTGTCCGGGCGGAATTGTCGCGCGCCGATATCGTTTTGCCATCGCTGGACGCTTATGACGAAGCTTCGTATAAGATGATCGACAGACCCCACGGGTCGATCGGTTTCGATAAATATTTTGCCGGCCTCAAACTTTTTTCCGAGCAGTATCAGGGTCAGATATGGATCGAGATCATGCTGGTAAAAGGCATGAACGATGATGATGCGTCTTTGGCGAAATTTGCGGCATTATTAAAGCGGGTCCGGCATGACAGGCTGTATTTGAATACACCGATGCGGCCTCCTGCCGAATCCGGCGTTCAGGCGGCCGATTCCAAGACGATGCAGCATGCTGTCGCCGTATTGGGCGGCATATCGATCGATCTGCTTGCGTCATATGGATTCTATAGCGGCATTGCGGATCATTATGAAGCGATCCTGAGCATCATCAGAAGGCATCCGATGAATCAGCATGAGATCGAGGGTTTTTTGCAGGCCAGGGATTGTCACGACGAGAAAGACATTCTGGCAAGACTTGAAAAGGATGATCGCGTAACGATGATCGAATATAAGGGCTATAGGACTTTCCGGCTGAAATAGATCCGATTTGATACGGATCAATTATTGTTTAATTTTAAAGAATTGCGGGAGTGTAAGATGAATACTGAAATCACGACAGAAGCACGGAACAAGTGCGGAAATTATTTCAAGGAAGGCTATAATTGTACGGAGTCGATTTTCCTTGCGTTCAGGGAGTATCTGGCGCCGGAGATCGATGAAGATACGGTGAAGCTCCTGACGGGCTTCGGCAGCGGCGTTGGCTATGCGGGCTGCATGTGCGGCGCGCTTTCCGGCTCCATAGTCGCCCTGAATATGTTGAAGGGCAGGACTTCCAATCAGGAAAGCCGCGAAGAGGCCTATAAGGTCGCAAAGGAATTCCACGACCGGTTTGAGAACAAATTCGGCGTGACCTGCTGCAGGGCGCTGAATCCCTATGAGCATGACACCAGGGAGCAATTGACCCATTGCCTTAAGATCACAGGAAATACGGGCAAGCTGCTGATGGAATTCCTGATTGAAAAAGGCCTTTATGAAGCTCCGGAATCGGTCTGAACGGCGCCTGGAGGCATAGAGAGCAGCACCGATGAATTTATCATGCGCAGAATAGTACAGGAGTTGGAACATGAAGCAGGAATTGCAGCCGTATATAAGGAAAGCGCATTATTACGAAACAGACCGGATGAGGGTCATTCACCACTCCAATTACATCAGGTGGTTTGAAGAGGCAAGAGTCGACTATTTGGACAAGATCGGACTGCCTTACGCCAAGCTTGAAGAGACCGGTATATTGATACCGGTCCTTGCTGTGAACTGCGAATATTTATCGCCTGTCATCTTTGACGAGCAGGTCCTGGTCACCGTGAAAATGACAAATTTTACGGGCGTCAAGATGACGATCGACTACGAAATAAAGGGAGCCTCGTCGGGAATACTCAAAGTGAGAGGACAAAGCAGGCATTGCTTTGCGGACGCTTCTCTGAAGCCGATTCGGCTGAAGCGTGATTTTCCGGACATTTACAGCGGCTTCGAAAGATTTTTAGAAGTGTAGCGATAAATCAATAAAGAATCGGGCCGTTCTGCCGATTAATAATATAAGAAATATTAATGATGGAGCTGTGAGGCCGCCCGGTTTGGAAGCGCGCTTTCCGGTTCTCTCTGCAAAGGCGGCCGGAATGATGAACGTCAAAGCATCCGATGTTGGACCGAATAAAAAAATTTTACCGGAAAAAGCTCTCTTTGAAGAGCTTTTTGACGTTGAAGAGATCCAGAAGATCCAGGATGCCTTTTCCATGGCGACGGGCGTAGCTGCGATCATAACATATCCGGATGGAACGCCGATCACGAAGCCCAGCTCGTTTTGCAGTCTTTGCATGGCGATCAGAAGGACGGAAGCAGGACTTGCCAACTGCATGAAATCGGACGCGATATTAGGAAGGCCGCGTGAGGATGGGCCCACGATCCGGCGTTGCTTAAGCGGCGGCCTGATGGATGCCGGCGCCAGCATCGTTGTTCATGGAAACCATGTGGGCAATTGGCTGATCGGCCAGGTTCTGGATGAAGACGCTTCTGTTGAAAACCTCATCGGTTACGCTGAAAAAATAGGCATGGACAGGGATGAATTTGCGCGCGAGCTTTCGCAGGTCCCGAAAATGTCAATGGAACGGTTCGAGAATATCAGCCGATTTCTTTTTATCAGCGCGAGGAATTTCTCGGAATATGCCATGCGGAAATTGGAGCTTGAGCAGGAGATCGGCAGGGAAAGGCTTCAGGAGAGCGTCATAAAAAAGCTGAATGACCGTTTGATGTGCGATATCAATGAGCGAAAGACTGCGGAGCAGGCACTCCGGCAGAGCGAAGAGCGCTTCCGCTACATATTTGAAGAGGCGCCGATGGGCATCGGTGTTTTCAATCTGATGAGCCATAAAACGCTGCGGGTCAATGAACAGTACGCCGCGATCGTCGGCAGGACACGAAGCGAAATGCTGCAGACGGATTGGGTCGACATCACCCACCCCGACGATGTGGAGAAAGACAATAAGGATACGCAATTTCTGCTGGATAACCCCGGTAAGGGATTGAAACGTTATAAAAGATACATCAGGCCCGACGGTACCATCGTTTGGGCCAAGCTGACCGTTGTCGGGCTGCGGTCGGCCGGTGGCACGGACACCATGGAAATCACGATGGTGGAAGATATCACAGAACAAAGGCAAAGGGAGGAACGGATCCTTTATCTGAATTATCACGATGTGATGACAGGCCTTCATAATCGCGCGTTCATTGAAGAAGAACGCGTCAGGATAGAGGAGAGCGGCGATTTCCCATTGTCTGTCATCATTGGTGATATCAATGGCCTCAAGCTGATCAACGATGCTTTCGGCCATCATGCGGGAGACAAGCTGCTTGTCGAAATCGCCGATATATTGAAGAGCTGCTGCCGGGAGAGCGACGTCGTCGCGCGGATCGGCGGCGATGAATTCCTGATCCTGCTGCCAAGAACAGACCAGGAGGCTGCGAGGGCGATATGCAATAAAATATCGGAAGCCTGTGAAAGCATTGCTGCGGATAATGATGCGGAATTGTTCTTCCCGAGCATCGCGCTTGGATCCGCTACGAAAGCAGGCGGAGATATTTCATTTGGAAAGATTGTCAGGAACGCTGAAGACACTATGTACAGAAGGAAACTGCTGGATCGGAAAAGTATGCACAGTTCCCTGATCGCCTCCATAAAAGCGACCATGTTCGAGAAGAGCCACGAGACAGAGGCGCATGCGGCCAGGCTTGTGAAGCTCTCCAGGCTGGTCGGCATGGAACTGAATCTCAGCAGCAATGAGCTCAATACGCTTGCACTGTTGGCGACCCTGCATGATATCGGCAAGGTGAGCGTAGACGATGCAATATTGAAAAAAACCGACAGACTGACTGAAGAAGAGTGGGACGAGATCAAAAAGCATCCAGAGGCTGGGTACAGGATCGCGCAGGCGTCGCCGGAGCTGAATGAGATAGCCGAGTACATCCTGTGCCATCATGAGCATTGGAACGGAAAGGGCTATCCGCAGGGACTCAGGGGCGAGGAGATACCGCTTCTCTCAAGGATCATTTCGGTCGTTGATGCCTATGACGCAATGACGGAAGACAGAGTCTACAGAAAAGCGATGTCGAAAGAACGCGCCATCGCTGAAATCAGGAAAAACGCCGGCATTCAGTTCGATCCCGTGATTGCCGGAATATTTATCGATAAAGTTCTGCCGGCCAATGGAACAAATGGCTGCGCCGATACGTCAATACTATCAGAATTAACTGAAATTTAACGAAACATTTGATATTTTTAACATTCTTTGTTATAATAATTTTCGTATGATTTACCACATGGTATCAGTTCAATAATGGATTTAACTCTGACATATAGATGTTTTTGTTTTTTAAGGAATGGGAAGTGCTATCAATGTTTAAAAATTTCATAGTCAAAGAATGCAAAGGTCTGTTTGGGATATTCAGGAACAGGACAGACCTTTTGCTTGCAGCCGCCATATTGGCATTTGTTTTGCTCAATGTTCTGAAAATAAGCATCTTTAATTTTTATCTGATGCCGGAAAAGACGCTCGAATTATTTGGATACAAATTCACATTCACTTTATTCGTGGTTGTCATGATCTATCCGCTGCTTTTCATGTTCAAATCGAAAATCATTCTGCCTGCATTCTATGCGCTGCAGTCGATTTATATGCTGGTGAATATCGGATACTACATGTATTTCCATAACTATCTGCATATCAATGAAGCGCTGCATGTTTTTGCGGAAGGCTTCACGGCGATACGGAATTTTTCAGCGCCGCTGCACCCTGCCATGCTGCTGGTCATCATCGATCTGCCGATCCTGATATACATCGTCCGGCGATACACCGGCTGCCCGCTCCTTGTCAGGAAGGCCCGTTTTCTGATCCTGGTCGCCATGGTTCTCTGTTTTACAGGTCTTGGCAATATCGAAAAGAATAATTTCGCGCAGAAGGTCTCTTTCAAGCAGAGCGTCAAGAACTATTACGAGGGCGAATCCGACATTATTGAGCGTTATGGAACCTTGTTCAACAATGGCGTGACTGTATATCAGAATCAGGATTATTCATATCTTGTGAACAATTTTGTCTATGGGGAAACGAAAACCGGCACAAGCAAATCGAAAAAGCACCCCAATTTCGTTTTCATTCAGGTGGAATCCATGGATTCCAATATCATCGATCAAATGCACAATGGCCAATATGTGGCTCCCTATCTCCATTCACTGATCGATGACAGCATCTATTATCCGTATACGATGAGCTATCATCTGGGTGGCAGCACTTCCGACACGGAATTTTCGATATTCAACAGCGTTCAGCCGCTGGCGGACTATCCGTCCATGAAACTGGCGAACTATGATTATGCCAACTCAATGGTGAAACAGCTTGCCGGCAGCTCCTACAGCACGGTTGCTTTTCACGGCAATGTGGGCGGCTTTTTCAACCGCAATCGGGCATTCCCGAGCATTGGTTTTGAAAGATTTTACGATATTAACGGAATGAACCTGACTGAACAGGGATGGGGCGCTTCCGACGGAGATGTTTTTGATTACGCGCTCAGTACTTTGAAGGAAACGGAAACCCCGTTTTTCGCCTATGCCATTACAATGACCAGCCATGGCCCGTTTACGAATGCGGCGAATTATTACGAAAATCCTTTGTTTGATGATATCACCAAGAAACGTGTCAGGAACTATTATAATTCGATCGCTTATGTGGATGAGGAGATCCGGCAGTTTGTTTCTGAAATTAACAGCAATTTTGACAACACTTATATTTTTATCATAGGCGATCATACGCCGGCGATCCATTCGGGCAAATATGTGCAGGCGTCTTACAAGGAGAATGAGCGTTATTTTGAATTCGTGCCGTTATTCGTTATCACGCCGGATCAAAAGGCTTACAGGGAAACCCGCATGGCGGCTTCATTCCTTGATATCGCTCCTACGATCCTCAATGCGGCGCGCATCGACTATGAGATCAAGTCCGATGGACTGGATCTGCTGGCTTATCCCAACAGCAACAAGAATATCCCATTTCTCAACGCGAGTTTTGACAGATACAGCCTGTTCGCCAAGGTGCCAAGGACGAACAACGAAGCCGACAACAAACTGGCAACTTCGGGAATGTCGAATAATAACTGAAGATACAAGGAGACTGCCGCTATGAAAAAAATCAGGATCTATCAGGTGGATGCTTTCACGAAAAGTGCGTTTGGTGGAAATCCGGCCGGTGTGGTACCGGATGCGGCAGGACTTTCGGATATTGAGATGCAGCGGATCGCCAGAGAGATGAATTGCTCCGAGACGGCCTTCGTGCTGCCCTCTTCCATAGAAGGCGCGGATCTCAGGATCCGCTTTTTCACGCCTTCAGCGGAGGTGGATCTCTGCGGCCACGCGACGATCGCCGTTTTTCATGTGCTTGCGTCAGAAGGAAGGATCTGTGCCGAAGTGAATGAAGCTGTCGTCATGCAGGAAACCCGGGCAGGCCTTTTGGCTGTCAAAATTGTCAAGGATGGTGCCGGACAAGTAAGCAGGGTCGTCATGGACCAAAAGCTGCCGGAAATATTGGGCGCGTTCGACGGGAAGGATGAAATCGACGAGCTCGCAGGCATCATGGGATTGGAATCCTCTGATTTGATCCTGCGGGGGCTGCCGGTCCGGATTGTGTCGACCGGCCTGCCAGACCTTATGATTCCTGTCAGGGATCTCAAAACGCTGCAAAAGGCTGCCCCTGATTTCCAAAGGATGGCTCGTTTCCAGAAAGCCCGCGGCATCATCAGCATGCACGCATTCACCTTTGAAACAGTGCGTGAAGGAAACGACCTGCATGTCAGGGATTTTGCGCCATCAGTCGAGATCGACGAGGAAGCGGCTACGGGAACGGCCAACGGAGCCCTTGCCGCATATCTGGCGCTCAACAAGGCGGTCCTGCCGGACGCTGACGGCCTTATCAGGCTTAGGATCGAACAGGGCCATGTCATGGACCGTCCCAGCGAGATCATTGCGGAAGCTGTCTTGGCGGGAGGCGCGGTCACATCAGTGCGGGTGGGCGGCAGCGCGGCGATCGTGCTTGAAGGGATAATGTCCTTTTAAAACAATGAAAAAAATCAATATATATATCGATTAATTGCAATTGGGTGTATAATATAGTGACAATAAATCAATCCGGGCTCTATTCAAGGGAGGAGAGGTTTTTATGTCAAAGGAGATCGCGAAACACAAATTCTGGATGAGGAATGCCCATATCAATCAGAAGCATTTTGTCGACCTGACCTCGGCGGAAAAGGACAGGATCGCTAGGTGCGACGGTAAGAAAGACAGTCATCCCTGCAAAAACCCTGTCTTCAGATGCACCGAATGCGGCAATTACGGATGCGATCAGATTGTTGCGGACAAATGCTCCAAACAAGGCTTCAAGAACGGCAAGTGCCTTCAATGCGGTGCAGCCGGACATCTGGTCCCTGTCATGGAAGATGAACTCGCAAAATTTATTGCGGAATGGGAAGTGGAAGTGCCGGTGATTACGGAATCGGCAACCAAGTAACGGTACGGTATAATTGCAGGGAGCAGATTCGATTTCGGATCTGCTTCCTCTCTGATAGAATGATTGGATAATAAAAAATGAATCAGAAAAAGGGCAGGCCGGCAAGAATGCCGGCTTATTTGAGGGAATTCAAATGCATCGGTGCGGCTTGCAGCGACAATTGCTGCATCGGCTGGGATGTGGAGTTTGACAGGAAGACCTGGCGTAAATATCAGAAGATCGGCGATCCTGAGTTTAGAAAGCTTTTCGAAAAAAATGTCTATGTCAACCGGCACTCCTTCAGCCCGGAGGTTGACCATGCAAAGGTCAGGCTTGCAAAGGACAAGCGCTGCCCATTTTTGAATCCGGACGGTCTGTGCGTCATACAGGCGAAATTCGGAGAGGAATACCTTTCCAATGTCTGTGCGGCTTATCCGCGCTATACGAATGAAATCGACGGCATGCTCGAACACTCGGCCAACATGTCGTGTCCCGAAGCGGCCAGACTGGCGCTGTTGAAGCCCGAAGGCATCCGCATTCTCGAAGATTCGGCAGGACTCGATGCGCGCTATATCATATCAATGTCGATAAGGACAGACGACAGGAATCAGGGGGATCTTGCGCGTTATCTCCATGAGCTTCGGGATTTTTCCATATTCATGATCCAGAATAGAAGCTATATGCTTCACGACCGGATCATGATGCTCGGGCGTTTTTTTGCGGAGCTGCAAAGACTCGAGGATACAAGGAGAATGAGCGGGATACCCAGGCTGATCGAAGAGCATAGAAGGAAGGCCGCGGAGGGCGCGAAGCAAAAGCCTGCCCGGCCGGCGCAGGCTGATCCGGCGTTCAGTCTTCGGCTGATTCGGGAGCTCATAGACAAGCTTAATGTCTTTACGGAAGTGGACAGCAAGCGGTATGTATCGCTGATGGAAGAAGTGCTTAAAGGGATCCAGTATAACAGGAAAGCATCCCCGGCAGAAAATGCCAAAAGATATTCGCTATCAGCAAGACAATACTATGAGCCGTTCATGGAGGGCCATGGATTCATTCTCGAAAATTATCTTGTGAATTTCATGTTCGGCAACCTGTTTCCGGCCTTGGATGTGCGCAGGTCCTATGACGCTTTCATCATGCTGGTGCTGCTTTATGCGCTGGTGAAGTTCCATCTGACGGGAATCGCGGCTTATCACAGAGGATTGTCAGAAATGCAGGCAGTGGAGTTCATACAGGTTTTTTCGAAAACAGTTGAGCATCACAAGACTTATCTGGAAACCATCACGGAATATGTCAAGAAAAAGAAGATTGATACGCCGGAGTACATGGAAATACTGATTTCCAATTGAAACGGGATAGAATTCGCTGAGAACAAAGAGGACAGGATATGTACCCTGTCCTCGATATTCTTGTAGCCGCCGCTGAAGGCTTCCGCGTTGCCGCGGGCGCCAAGATTTCCGTCCAGCACCGCTTTTGTCAGCATTTCCGACTCTTTTATCAGTGCCTTGAGATTATCGACCGTCATTTTTATGACTGTGCCGATCTCATCCTTCAGGTCCAGATTCAGCCTCCTGCTCAGTCTGCCTCGAACCATATCCTGGAGCATGTGAACGGATTCCTTCAGAGGGCCTGTGATGGCGCGTATTATGATGAAGGATAAGAGTATGACGACCAGAAGAACCGCGATGTCGATGATGACGATCGTCCGGATCATCGCCGATTTGGCAGCCGCGTTGTCTTCGATGGATTTTTGGACGCCTGCTTCGATCAACTCGCCCATAATGTTCATTTTCTCCCTGGAACTGTCGAATAAGCTGGACCATTCATCCGATGTCACATAAGTCTCCGCGACATTGCCGGACATTGCCACCCATGCGGTGAATTCAGTGTCGAATGCAGTATAATGATCATTGATCGATATAATTGGAATATCGGCTTGAAGAATAGAAAAATTAGCGTTTGATCTATTCAACTTGCTCAAAATGTTGCTGAAATATTCAAGGCCGGCCAATTGTGTGTTATGATGTTAATTAGTCAGGACCGTTTGGTGGCAAGGCGGGACCGCATTTAGGCAAGTCGGTGGCATATGCCTCGAATGCAGGCGGTTTTGATGGACGGCCGGGCTATGGAGGCGGAGATGCTGAAAAACATCGAATATGAGAAACTGAAAGGCAATTATATTCTGATCGATGTGCGCAGCCCGGGGGAATTCGCTGAAGCGACCATTCCGGGTGCGGTCTGCATGCCCATTTTCGATGATCAGGAGCGTAGCCTGATCGGAACGGTGTACATGAATGACAGCATAGAGAAGGCAAAAAAAATCGGTATGGGGGTGGCAGCTGCAAGACTGCCGGTCCTTTATGAGGAGATCGTCGAGCTGAACGACAAGTACGATAAACTGGTCTTTTTTTGCGCGAGGGGCGGAATGCGAAGCTCGGCGCTCGCTTCGCTCATGGCGGAGCTCGGGATCAGGGCGTATAAACTGAAAGGCGGCTATAAAGGCTACAGGACGTTCATCAATAGGGCTCTTCCTGAAATCAGCCGAAGCAAACACTTTATAGTCATACATGGCAAGACAGGAGTCGGCAAGACTGAATTGCTGAAATGCCTCAGGCAAAAGGGTTACGGCACATTGGATCTTGAGGCGGCGGCGAATCATCGCGGATCACTGCTCGGAAGTGTCGGCCTGGGCAGGCAGAACAGCCAGAAGCAGTTTGAATCCTTGGTGTACGACAGTCTGAACCGTTGCCTGGACAGATTCGTTTTTGTCGAGGGAGAAAGCAAACGGATCGGCAGCATCATCATCCCGGGATATATTTTTGACGGCATGGAGAAAGGCACGCATATTCTTGCTGAAGCGGACTCGGAATATCGCATGAAGCGCCTCGTCGGAGAATACGGACTTGAAGGCTGCCGGCCCGAGCTTCTGGCCGCGCTGGAAAGCCTGTCGAAATATATTGGCGCAGGCAACGCGAAGCGATGCCGTGAGATGATAGAGCGTGGTGAATGCGCGGCCGTGGCGGAAGAACTGATGCTGAAATATTATGATCCCATGTATGAAAATGAATTCGGCCGATACGATTACGCGCTCAAGGCTTCGGTCAACGATACGGATGAAGGGTGCGGCCTGATCGAAAGCTGGTTCAGGACCCATTTCAAAGGAGGAGTCGAATAATGGATGTTTTGATCAGGAAAGTCCTGCAGGAGGATATCGTCCGATTGGCGGAAATCGAGGAGGTCTGCTTTCCTGAAGAGGAGGCGGCCTCCCTGAAGACAATACAGGAGCGCTATTCGGCATTTTCGGAAAACTTTCTTGCTGCTGAAGCCGGGGGAAAAATAGTCGGTTTTATCAATGGATGCGCAACAAACAGCGCCTTCCTCTATGATGCACTTTACCACGATGCCAGGGAGCATGTACCTGACGGAAAATATCTGACGGTCTTCGGCTTGGATGTCTTGCCCGACTACCAGCGGAAAGGCATTGCCGCCATGCTGATGGAGCAGTATATTCAAAAATCCATGAGCGAAAGGCGCAAAGGAATCATTTTGACATGCAAGGACCATCTGGTCCACTACTATGAAAAGTTCGGCTTCACAAGCGGCGGGGTATCCGAATCTTCCCACGGCGGGGCTGTATGGTATGATATGCTATTGGATCTGGAGTTGAAAAAATGAGTATTGAGAGCGTAAAAAAACAATTTGCGGAGGAGAAACTGCCGCTGTCGGTGATCGAAATGGATACAAGCACGGCAACTGTTGAACTGGCAGCCGGCGCCCTCGGCGTCGAGCCGGCGCGGATCGCCAAGACCATGGCGCTGCGCCTGAAAGACAAAGACATCCTGATCCTTGCAAAAGGGGACGTCAAGCTGGACAACAGAAAATTCAAGGACCATTTCAAGGAGAAAGCGAAATTCATCAGTGCTGATGATGTGGAGACTGCTACGGGCCATCCTGTGGGAGGCGTCTGCCCTTTTGGGCTCAGCAGGCCTATGCCGGTTTATCTTGATGAATCCCTGAAAGTATTTGATTATGTCTTTCCTGCCGGCGGCGGACCCAATACTGCGGTCCGGATCGATGTGGACCACCTTTTGCAGGTCACGGGAGGTGTCTTCATCGACGTCTGCAGCGAGATGCAATTAACATGATGGTAATAATCATTTAACATGATTTCAACATAAGGGGCGTTTTTTGTGGTATCATTGTAATAGGATCTTCAACAGGTCTATTAATTATGAAAGGAGGACATTGAATGATCAAAATCAAAAGAAGGATCGCCGTTCAGGCAGGACCGTGCAGGAATGCTTCGGGAAATAGCCGGGGCATGGCTGACGACCGGGACGACGGGACCGGATTTATTCTGGCAACATTGGATCCAACCGTCAGGGTATATCATCCAAGGGGACCTGCGTCGCAGGAACCGGGGCATCTAAGACTGGCCAGCGGAAAATAAAGAGTCTTAATTCAAAAATCAACATGGTTTTATAGTGTCGCTTCGGGCGGCAATTTTTTTTTATGCGGGCAAATTCTTGATATCATGTGCGAATGTTCTTTTGCAATTCTTTGATTAGTGGCATAATACAGTTACAAGATATATTTGCGACCATCGGCCGATTCTAATTTGAAAAGGAAAGAGGGAGCACAATGGAAAATTTTGTATTCAGCAATCCGACAACCATTATATTCGGTAAAGGCACTATCGGGCAGGCGGGACGCGAAGCTGGAAAATATAGTAATAAGATCCTGCTCGTTTATGGAGAAAAGCATATCCGGAAAAGCGGTATTCGCGACTTGGTCGCGGCATCGCTCGCGGAAGCCGGGGTCGAGTTTCTCGAATTATCGGGTGTGAAGCCCAATCCGGGTCTGGAGCATGTTTACAAGGGCATCAGCCTTTGCAGGGAAAACGGGATCGATTTTATTCTTGCGGTCGGCGGCGGCAGCGCCATCGATACTGCGAAGGCCATCGGCGTGGGCGCCGGCCATCCTGAGGACGTATGGATGTTTTTTGAGGGAATCGCGAGGCCAAAGAAAACCGTGCCTGTCGGAGTCGTGCTGACAATGCCGGGAACAGGCAGCGAGTCCAGCAGCAGCTGCGTGATAACAAATGAGCGGGCCCAAATAAAGCGCAGCATTAATTACAGTCTTATAAAACCTGTCTTCGCCATTATGGATCCGGAACTGACTTTTTCTCTGCCGGCCTATCATACCGCCTGCGGCGTTGCGGACGCCATGTCCCACGCCATGGAGCGTTACTTTACAGCCGTTCCCGATGTCGACTGCACGGACAGGCTCTGCGAAGCCTTGATTAAAAGCCTGATCCGCAACGGTCCCATTGCGATCGAAAAACCGGGAGACTATGCCGCCAGGGCGGAAATCATGCTGGCCAGCAAGTTTGCCCATGACAATACTGTCGGTGTGGGACGCGTCGGAGACTTCGGAACCCACAAATTCGGGCACCAGCTCAGCGCAGTATACGGTCTGGCTCATGGCGCCTCGATCACAGCCGTATTCCCGTCCTGGATGCGATATGTCTATAAAAGGGATGTCAACCGTTTTGCACAGTATGCAGTGAATGTATGGAATGTGGACTTTACGCCGTCCGATCCCGAAGGCATGGCGCTTGAAGGTATCCGCAGGACCGCAGAATTCTACCGCAGGATTGGCATGCCGGCCAATCTGCGGGAAGCCGCCATTCCGGACGACAGATTCGAGGATATGGTCGATCGGATCTTCTCCATTACGGGTGAAACCGTGGGCAATTACATGAAACTGAACCGCGAGGACTGCCTTAATGTTTTAAGGCTCGCATACGATACCGACCTGTAACAGGTAACAGGTAACAGGTAACAGGTAATAGGTAACAGGTAACAGGTAACAGGTAACAGGTAATAGGTAACAGGTAACAGGTAATAGGTAACAGGTAAACCGATTTTTCCGGGGAACCTTGTCGCTCCATCATCATGGGCAGCTTCGGCAATTTGATGAACGGCGGCGGGGTTCTTTTTGCGTTCATATAAGATTTCCCTTGACACTCTAAACAAAATAGGTATATGTTTAGTATATGGTAAACAAAAAGCAATAATGTTTATGAAAAAGGAGAACAAAACATATGGATATTACGGAAAGGTTCTGGTCCTCAGATTTAAAGGATGCGAGGCGGGGTTATTGTGAAGAAAACGGTTTTCTGGTCTGTCTGCTTTGCGGGCATGCCATTGAGACCGGCATCATATATCCGGTAGGGGATCGTCTCTTTGATGCGGGCAAATATATGGAGCATCACATCGTATCGGAGCACGGATCGGTTTTTGAGTTCCTCTGTTCCTTGGACAAGCGGATCACAGGACTTTCAGACCACCAGAGCAGCCTGATGGAACTGTTTTACAGCGGAAAAAACGACCAGGAGGTCCAGAAGGAGCTGGGTACCGGCAGCATATCGACGATCAGGGCCCATCGGTTTGCGCTTAAAGAAAAGGAACTGCAGTCGAAGGTCTATCTGGTCATGATGGATCTGCTGAAGGAAAAAAGCCGCAGCGCAGCGTTGGAAAAGACGCCTGATAGTTCGGCAGCAATGATCGACGGACGCTTTGGCATGACGGAAAGCCAGTACAAGGAAGTGATCGGGCGATATTTTCCCGATGGTCCTGAAGGCAGGCTATCGACTTTTTCGATGAAACAAAAATACCGGTTGGTCATACTGACGGAAATAATCAAACGCTTCGAAGCCGGGCGGGTGTACAAGGAACGGGAGATGAACACTATTCTGAAGCGGATCTACGAAGAGGATCCTGTGGTGCTCCGGCGATTTCTTATCGAATATGGCTTCATGGCAAGAAAAAAAGACGGGAGCGGTTATTGGATCAAGGATACAACAGGACCGGGCGAACTTTTTGAAAGCCCCGGCGCGTACGGCGATACCGCCAGCCAGACTGAAAGCGCTGGCGCATACGATACCGCCGGACAGCAAGAGTCGGCCGGCAAGTATGGAACAAAAGAAACAGTCAGCGGTGTATATCAGATCCGAAACACGAAGAACGGAAAGATATTTATCAAGAAGGAAAGAAATCTGTCGTCGCTCAATGGAATTCGTTTTGAATTGAAAGTGGGCAGCTTCAGGAACAAGAAACTTCAGCAGGAATGGAATGAATTCGGGGAAGATGCCTTTGTCTTTGAGATCCTGGAGACTTTCAAGGAAAAGGGCGGGGCCTCCGACATCGCGAAGGAGCTCAAAAGGCTGGAGGCCAAATGGCTTGATGCGCTGCAGCCGTATGGAGAGCGCGGGTATCATGCGGAACGGAAGCAACGGAAAACGGACGGCACCGACGGGAGGACGGATTGAATGAATGACAAGAATAGACGGAAGGAGCTGACGGCGCAATATAAGGAAAAGGCGCCGGAGGCTGGAATATACAGGATCGTGAATCAAGAAACCGGCAAGTATTATTTGGGGTCGAGCTCCGACATCCCCGGCGTTTTCAACAGGTTTGAATTCGGCCGCAAAACCGGGACCTCTGGCACGCTGCCGCTTGTCATGAACAAGGACCTGACGGCGCTCGGCTATGATAAATTTTCCATCGAGGTACTGGAGATGCTGAAGGTGAAGCCGGATATGACAGTTCAGGAAATTAAAAAGGAACTTAAGGTTCTTATGGAAATGTGGCGGCAGGAGCACGGTGACGGGAACGAATATTGACAGAGGGCAAGGACGCTGCTGAAGGGCGGCATCAGTAGATGAATTTGCCTATGGCGCCGAACAGATCGGCTCCGCGAAGATCGGCGCCTTTCATGAAAGTGCCTTTGAGGATCGCGCCTTCCAGTTTGGCGCCCTGGAGATTTGCCTTCTGCATGCTGGCACCCTGGAGATCGGCGTATCTGAGATCGGCCTTTTCCAGATTGGCGCCGCGCAGGTCGGCTCCCTTCAAATTAGCGCCGTGGAGATTGGCGCAGGACAGGTTCGCCGAGATGAGGTCGGCGCCCCAGAGCTCTGCCTTTTCAAGATTTGCCTTGAAAAGATCCGCTTCCGCCATGCGCACATTGTCCATGTGCGCTTCGTGCAGATCCGCGCCCTGAAGATTTGTCTTCCGGAAGTCCGCGATGGTCATCTTGGCCGCATGCAGGTTGGCCCCCTTGAGATTGGAGCCCCTGAAACTGGAGCCCTGAAGCGCAGCGGAATCCAGGTCCGCCTTTCGAAGATCGGCGCCCTCGACCATGGCCTCCCGCAGATCCGCCTTCTCAAGGTCGGCCCGAAAAAGCACAGCGCCATTCAGATCGGCCCGAAAAAGATTCGCCTTGAAAAGATCCGCTTCCTTAAGGTTGGCATTCAATAGCCTGGCCTGTTCGAGCTGGGCTTCCGACAGCGTCGGGGACTGGATTTCCTGCAGCTCGTTACCTGATTTATCATAAATGATCATGCTGGGCACCCCTTCCGGATAAGGAATGGATTTGCGGGTTAACTTCATTGTAGCATAAAAAAGCATTGAAAGCATCCCGGAAAAGATTTATTATCTGCTTATAGGGAGGTGGGCTATTTGATCAAAAATTACATACTGGACACCAACGTACTTATCCATTCCCCAGGTTGCATTTATATGTTTGAAGATAATAATATCATCATTCCGATCATCTGTCTGGAAGAACTGGACAATCTGAAAAACCGCGAGGGCATTGTCGGGTATCACGCCAGGGAGGCGATCAGGGAACTGAACAAGATCAGGCGCTACGGCAATCTGCACAATGGCATCGAGCTGCCGGACGGCGGGACGATCCGCGTGGAGCTGAACCATCTGAACCCTCAAAATATGCCGGATGGCATGGACATGACCAAAAATGACAACAAGATATTGACCATCGCGAAGAACATCACCATGGCCGAAAATATACCGACCATTCTTGTCACAAAGGACCTGTGCGCCGCCATCAAGGCGGAATCCATCGATATCGAGGTTCAGGATTATCAGAATGACAAAATAGATGCGGACCAGATCTATAAAGGCTATCGCGAGATCACGCTGCTTTCCGAGCAGATAGACCGGATATACGACGACGGTCTGCCGCTGCCGGAGGAGACGGGCTTTGAGGCCTATCCAAATGAATTCTTCTGTATCAAGAGCAGCGATAATGAGAGCCACGAGACACTGGCCAAGTATGACGGCTTTCGCATTGTGCCGCTCAAATACGGGCAGGACAAGGCCTGGGGACTGACACCGAAAAACAGGGAGCAGCGGATGGCTTTTGAACTGCTCATGGACAGGAGCGTCCATCTCGTGACGCTGACTGGGGGCGCGGGTACCGGAAAAACCATCCTTTCGACAGCTGTGGCGCTGCAGAAGGTCATCGAAAGCGGCGAATTCAACAAAGTCATATTCGTAAGGCCTGTTGTTGCGGCGGGCAATGACATCGGTTTCCTGCCCGGAACGGAAAAGGAAAAGCTTCGTCCATGGATGGGCTCCTTTTATGACGCTATTGAGAATCTGTCAATGAACCAGACCAGAAAGTCGGCCCAGGAGCGACCGGTGAAGAAACTCTCCAAAATCGGCGACAGCGGTCAAAAACCGAAATTTTCAGTGGAAGACTTCATTGAACAGTACAGCGATGCCGGGGTGATCGAATCGAAGACCTTCACATACATGAGGGGCAGGACGCTGGCGAACGCCATGGTCATCATCGATGAAGCACAGGAGATGACGCCTCATCTTGCAAAGCTGATGCTGACCAGAGCCGGCATGGACGCCAAGTTCGTGATGATCGGTGATCCCACGGACAACCAGATCGACAATACGCTGGTCGATTCCAAATCCAACGGTCTTGTATACGTAGTCGAGAAAATGAAGAGTTACGGGCTCACCGGCCATGTCTCCCTTGAAGAGGTGGAAAGGAGCCCGCTGGCAAAGGTGGCGGAGGAATGCCTTTGATCGATTTCCATTGATTTATTTCCATCTGCGAATGGCTTGGGCCGGGCTTTGAACCTTTTAAAAGCCCGGTATCGCGGCGGCGATATTTTCCGCCAGTGCTGCTGCATCAGTTGAATAAGACCGGATATCGGTACCGAGACGATCCTCCCAGGATCGTCTTTCATATGTGAAAACCATTTGACCCGTGGCTGTGCCGGTGCCGTCCAGCACAAAGGTGACCTCATCGAGGTTGCCGATCAGCGCGAATAACGCGATGCTGTTTTTGGCCAGCATTGCTTCAAGGCCTGGATCGGACGGCTCGGCGCCGGATTCGATGTCTGCCGTGAGTGCGTCGGCGATCCCAGAGACATCGTAAGTGACTGTGAGGCCATACGGCTCGGTCTTGGTCTGAAGCGCCATGGAGTCGAAATATTGGGCCAGGCCCAGATTGGATATGATACCGCGCGTTTTGGAGGCATCGCCGATATAAGATGTCTTGAAGGTGAAGGCGGTGGCGAGGCCGTCCGAATATAGGACTCTGCCAAGATAGTCGCGCACGGCGCCGTCAAGGCCGTATTCCCCGATGGAGGAAGGATGCAGGAAGCCTAGCAGCTGAAGCTTTCTGTCTTCGGCGATCCTGATGATGGCATAGGTTTCGTCATATTGGATCCAGCCCTCTTCGTTCATGAAAAAGCCGCCGCCTGCCATGCCGAATTTTTCGGAGTCTGTAGGTTCCAGCTGATAATCGGCGCGGCAAAGGAACGCTTGCGGATAGAGCGGATAGGAGCCGGCTTCAGCGGCGATTTCAACGGAACCGAGCTTGTAGCCGCTGATGTCCCTCGCCATCGGAAGGTCGAGCTCGACGTAATTGTCGAAATAGAGGGACAGCAATTTTTCGACATCCGAAACAGCTGTTTCGCCGGAACCGCTTTTTGGAGAGACCGAAGGTTTGAAGCTGCCTTCCCATTCGGCTTTATAGAAATTCCTGCCGATGTCCAGAAGCTCCTTCCGGCTCACATAGGCACTGTCGGCATAGATGTCGTAGGCGATCCCGTCGTCCTTGAAAAGAAGATACAGATGGTTTTCGTTGACGGCAGCGGAATCGCCGGAAGCGGCGGGCTCTGAAATTTCATAATTGATCAGCACTGCATCGGTCACCAGCCCGCCGATCTCCTCGCGGTATTTTTCCTGCGAGTGGTTCGGGGCCGGCAGCGGCCGGGACGGGTCGGCGTCAAGACGGTCGACGCCGGCGATCCTGACGCCGTTGAGGGCGAACATGAGGCCGCTGCCGCCTGCGGTTTCTTCGGCGGTCATTTCCGTCCATGCAGCGGGCACTTTCAGCGAGTGATCCCAAATATCGTAAACCGCGAGCTGCTCGCGGCCATTTGTAAGCGATGCGGCCGCTATGGCGATGATTACGACCGCGGCGGCCAGGCTCCACCGGAGCTTCTGCAATTTCGGATGCAATTTGTCTTTGAAAATATATTTTACCAGCAGGATCAAAACAGCCGTGACAGTTCCTGCAATAGCTGCGGTGATAAGAAAGTCCATTATTTTTTCCCTCCGTCCATTTTTTCGATGATCTCCATCAGTTCATTCCGTTCTTCGTCGGAAAGGCTGCTGCCTTTTGCCAGATTCGCGACGAGCCTGGAGACTGAGCCGTCGAATACTCTGTCGATGAAGCTGACGGCCATTTTACGTTTGCAGACTGATTCGTCGATCGCTGCATGATACTTGAAATTGTTCGCGACGCTTTTGTCGGCGATAACAGCCCCTTTATCTGTAAGCCGGCCGACCATCGTCCTGATCGTGGTGTAGCTCCAGCCTGCGCCCTTGAGGGCACCGGCGATTTCTTTGAGGGTCAGCGCTTCCTCCGCCCACAGGATCTGCATGATCTTCCATTCGGCTTCGCTGATATTGATTTGCTTCATGTATATCTGCCTCCATGTTTACAAATGTAATTCCAAAATCAAGTTTACAAGCGTAGTCTCAGAAAGTCAACATTAATTTTGTTTTTTTGGCAAAAGCGGCTGATTTTCTTTTTTTCATCCTATTCCTGGGATTTAAGAAAACATATCGGCTCCAATGGTCCATCCCGAAGGATTTTCAGACAAAAGGGCTTTATACCTTTGAAATATTCAGGATACAACATATTAGGAGAAAAGTATCATTGATAGCGTACGGATTCTTATGTATAATTAATTATAAAGATGTCGCTGGCTGGCCTGTCTTCACCGGCAGAGGCGGCTCGGGTGAATTCGGGCATATCGGGAAAAAGGCAGGCGGCAGAAAAACTTTGCTGCTTTTTCATAGCATGAGGAGGTAATTGCCATGAACAGGGTCACTTTTCGCAAAGAGATCTGCAAAGGCTGCGGCCTTTGTGTACAGGCATGCCCGAAGGGGATCATCAGACTCAGCGGATCGATCAACAGCATGGCGTATCATTATGCGGAGGTCGCTGACATGTCGGGCTGCATCGCCTGCGCTTTTTGCGCGATGATGTGTCCGGATGCGGTGATCAAGGTTGAGAAGGAGGTCGAGGCGGATTGAAAATATTGAAAAAAGGCAATGAAGCCATCGGCGAAGCCGCTATCAGAGCGGGCTGCAGATTCTTTTTCGGCTATCCGATAACCCCGCAGAACGAGATCCCCGAATATATGGCCCGCGAGCTGCCCGGGAAGGGCGGTGTGTTTCTGCAGGCGGAAAGCGAACTGGCGGCCATCAATATGGTTTATGGCGCGGCGGCGGCCGGAGCGCGTGTAATGACATCCTCATCCGGGCCCGGAATCAGCCTGAAGCAGGAATGCATCTCTTTTCTCGCAGGTGCGGAGCTGCCGTGCCTGATCGTGGACGTTATGAGGAGCGGGCCGGGACTTGGAGGCATATTGCCGTGCCAGGCCGATTATTTCCAGGCGACGCGGGGAGGCGGCCATGGCGATTACCGCACAGTAGTCTATGCGCCGGCATCCGTTCAGGAAATGGCGGATCTTGTCGCAAGAAGCTTCGATACGGCGGATCGCTATAGAACGCCGGTCATTCTGCTGGCGGACGGAGCCCTGGGGCAGATGATAGAACAGGTGGAATTCGCCGAAGAAAAGGAAGCGGGGTCCCGGGATCAGGAATGGGCCGTCGGAAGCCCCTGCGGCAGCCGCCCCAAAACTGTCACGTCCCTGAATCTTGACGCAAAAGGCATGGAGAAGCATAATCTGCATCTTCAGGATAAATATAATACGATCAAAGAACATGAAACGATGGCGGAACACTATTTCACAGAAGGAGCGAAGATCGTTCTGGTTGCTTACGGTATGGCCGCGCGGATCTGCAAGGGCGCTGTCGATGAGCTCCGTGCCGACGGTGTCGAGGTCGGATTGCTGAGGCCTGTGACTCTCTGGCCGTTCCCGGACCGGGAGCTTGCGGAAGCGGTCGGATCCGCGGATCGCGTTCTGGCTGTAGAAATGAGTCTCGGCCAAATGGTCGAGGATGTGAGGCTATCGGTCGGATGCCTTGCGCCCGTGGATTTTTACGGCCGTACAGGCGGCGTCGTTCCAACGGTCAAGGAAATCGCCGGCGTTGTGAGGGATAGCCTGAAAAGAGGTGAAGGGAAATGACAGTCGTCTATGACAGGCCCAGATCCCTGACAGACAGGAAATTCCATTATTGCCCCGGCTGTCATCACGGGATCGTCCACCGATTGATCGCGGAGATCGTCGATGAACTTTGCATACAGGACAAAACCATATTGATCGGCTGCGTCGGCTGCTCGGTTTTCAGTGTCGACTATTTTGAT
>DIEM01000057.1:30265-54560 GCA_002418625.1 Firmicutes bacterium UBA5774 | reverse complement strand
CACCGGCAGGGCCGATTCGGATAATACTGCGTTTGCCGCCTCCGGTCTGGCGGTCACGAATGGCCTGGCCTGTAGCTTCACTGGTAAGGCCCCACATGGCGCGGGCATCCTTGAGCTGAACATCATTATTGGAAATCTGGAGGTAAACCGGTTTGGATGATTTGCCGGAAAGGACAATGGAATCATATCCGGCCATAAACATCGTCATTGCCAGACGTCCGCCGGCATAGCTCTCGCCGAGCTCATTGGTCAGAGGCGAGCGGAACATCGCGACGGTTTTAGTAAGTACGGGGAACATCCATGTTCCGGCTCCGATCGCGAAAACGATAGGCTGCGCGGGATCCAGCGGATCAAGTTCGGGATGCATGTTTTCTTCAAGCAGCTTGGCTGCAATACCGACACCACCGAGATAGGGCATCAGGTCTTCTCGTTTTTCAATCCGGATTTTGCCGGTTGAGAGGTCAACATAGAGAATGCGCATATATTTTTCATAAATCATACTTCTTCAGCCTCCTCCATGATCAGACACTGGTGCGGGCAAAACCGTGCGCAGGAACCGCAATGCCTGCATATGATCGGCTTTTGTGTCTCTTCATCGAAAAAGACGGACTGCATGATGCAGGCAGATTCGCACTTGCGGCAGCCGATGCATTTATCGGGATCAAGCAGGACTCCGCCGCCGGGTCTTTTTGTCAGAGCTCCGCTCGGACAGGCCTCCATACAAGCCGGATCATGACAGGCAATACATACGATGGCCACAAAGTGACCGGTCATGCCTCCGCTCGTACGTACTTTGATGGCGCTTTTTGTCAGGGAATGGTTCTGCCGGTTAACGATGGAACAAATATTCATGCAAGTAAAACAGCCGATACATTTATTCATCTCCGCGGCTCTAAGAACTTTTGACATGTGTCTCCCTCCTGGTGTATACAATGCTAATTCTTAATTTTCAATCTATAAACGAAAACAAAAATGCAGGTTTGCACGTGTGCAATTGCATTTTGATTTCGACTACATATTACCATAGCCTGACCGGCAGTTCGATTTGATATTTTTGATTTTTTGCGTTTTTTTGCGAAATGGCAGCAATTATTTAAATTTTTTCAACAAAATGGGGCTTGATTTTCATTTGCCATTTTCATTTGATGATTCGATCAGGTGATAAATGATATGAGCAATGGCATTTTCATCATTGCTGACTGTTACCATATCTGCTGCATCCTTTACATTTTGCAGTGCGTTCTGCGTTGCAATTCCAATGTCTGCCGCGACAAGCATTTCCACATCGTTATTGTAATCTCCCGCTGCATATATCTTATAATCGCGTCCCATATGTTCCCGCAATTTCACAAGCATGCTTCCTTTTGAAACCAGCGGAGGTAATAATTCCAGATATGTCTCAGAGGAAAACACCTTGTTAATGGCGTCCTCAAGTCCATATTCCTTTAGTTTGTTATCGAGTCCGGCCAGGTCTTCCGGGCTGCCGTTAAGCAGAATTTTAATCCATGGTTTTTCGATTATGTCATCGATCCGGCAAAACGTGTTGGGCTTGTGCCATGACAACTCCTCGGCGTCTGCCGAGTTCTGCGGTGATACAATAAAGTTCATGTCCGGGCTGTATACATGAACGAGCACATTTTCAAATTCCGACAGGCAGTTCCTTATATAGTCGACGAGTAAAAGATTAGGCAGCAGGGACAGTTCTATAAATTGCCCGGTCGAGTAATCATATAATACGGAGCCGTTATACAAAATACTCGGTGTATTTATCTCGATATTTTCCAGAAATTTTAATGCGTTAACATGTCCTCTTCCCGTAGCTATCCCGAAGTGACCGCCTCCCGAGATAAAATGACGGATGGCCTCCCTATTCTTATCAGATACTTTGCTGTCTGAGTTCAGCAGCGTCCCGTCCATGTCGCTTAAAAGGATAATGTTTTCGTATTTTTTCATGATTTGCATTCACTCTCTACTCAATTATTTTGCGTTTATGTCTGATAAACGTGAGGAGTGAGCTGCAATACTTTGAGTTCATCCTCTATCTTATATTAGCAGATCCTGGGAAGGCCTTCACCGTACAGTTCGGTCAGCGACCTTATGCCGCCGGTTTTGGTGTGAAGAAGAAGCGTCCCTTCTTCACCGGAGATTACTTCACCGATAATCGCTGCGGCCTGGCCATAGGGACTGCGTTTCATGCAGATCAGAGCTTTGAGGGCGTCTTCCCGTGCAACAACAGCCACCATTTTGCCTTCGTTTGCCATATAGAGCGGATCAAGGCCAAGAATACCGCAGAGGCCTTGTACCTGTGCCGATACCGGTAACTGCTCCTCATGGATTTGAAGGCATTTTCGGGAGGATGCTGCAAATTCATGCAATACCGTCGCGAGGCCGCCGCGTGTCACATCACGCATTGATTTGACCCGGATGCCGTTTTCAAGGAGGGATGCAGCCATCCCGTGAAGAGGGGCGCAGTCGCTCTGAATGGTGTTTTTGATACCCATGCGGGCACTTAAGATCGTTGCATGGTGATCTCCGAGTGTTCCGGACAGAAGGATCATATCGCCTTCGGCGCAGTTTGCCGAACTGATTGTCATGCCGCTTTCCGGAAGGAATCCGACTCCGGCCGTATTGATATAGATGCCGCCCCGGCCTTCAATAACCTTAGTATCGCCTGCAACAATCAGCACGCCTGCGTCTTTAGCAGCATCAGCCATGGAGACGACGACTCTTTCGAGATCGTCAACTTCGACGCCTTCTTCAAGTATGAACCCGGCTGTCAGGTATTTCGGTGTCGCCCCGCTCATCGCAAGATCGTTGACTGTTCCGCATATAGCCAGTTTTCCGATATCGGCCCCGGCAAAAAAAATCGGAGTGACGACAAAGCTGTCCGTCGTCAGTGCAAGTCTCATGGCACCGGGCACAACGGCCGCGTCCTCCATTTTGGCCAGGACAGGATTGTCAAAATAGCGGGCAAAGATGGAGGAGATGAGTTCCGTGGTCGCTTTTCCGCCGCTTCCGTGTGCCATTGTAATTCTCATTATCTGTTTCTCCTGTTTACAAAATAGCTGTAGCAGCTTCCCTCGGTGGAGACCATGCAGGCCCCCTGCGGCTTATCCGGCGTGCAGACTGTCCCGAAAAGCTTACACTCAGGCGGCTTTTCGGCGCCGGTGATCACCTGTGCGCATCGGCATTTGGGGTGATGGCTGTGGTCCGAAAAGAGCCCGCGGCTCCCGGCATCATATGCACTGTACTCTTCACGCAGCGTCATACCTGAATCAGGGACAATTCCCATCCCGCGCCAGGCCGCATCACACGGTTCAAAATACCGGCTGATCATATCCTGAGCGGTCTTATTCCCCTCCGCTGTGACGGCGGACGGATACAGGTTCATCACACGGTTCTCGCCATGCGAAATCATTTTGACCAGAGCAAAGAGGGCGATGAGGATCTGTTCGCCCTCAAATCCGGCAACAGCAAACGGGACATGGAATTCCTTAGCCAGCGGCTCAAAAAGGTTGCTTCCGGTAATCACGCTGACATGGCCGGGAGCCAGGAATCCGTCGATTCCTCCCTGCATCCGGCACACCCACTCGATCACGAGCGGCATGGTCTTGAGTGACGTGAGCAGTCTGACATTTTTGATGCCTGCACGGACAAGTTCATCAATCAGGGCTGCATAGACGGCGGTGGTCGTCTCAAATCCAATTGCAGCAAAGACGAAATTCTTTGCCGGTTCATCGGCGGCCAACCGGACAATATCAAGAGGTGAATACACCATGCGGACCTGTCCGCCCTCAGAACGGACATCCTGGAGACTTTTGGCGCTGCCCGTCACACGAATCATGTCCCCGAAAGTGACGACAACCGTATCCGGTGTGAGGCTCAGCTCGACAAGGCGGTCGATGTATTCGGTCACCGTTACACAGACCGGACACCCGGGTCCGGAAATCAGCTGGATTTTCGGAGACAAGAGGCTCACGATTCCGCTGTGCGCAATCGATGCCGTGTGCGTGCCGCATATTTCCATGATCCGGATGGCAGACCCGTCATATTCCCTGAGAAATTTCCGGTAATCCGTCATAAATTCTCTAACTCCGCAAAAAGATCCGCCAGTATATTTGCTTCCTCTTCGGGCAGAACCTGCAAAATGCATCCTGCGTGCACAAGAACCGAATCACCCGGCTTTACTTTAACAAGACCCGCTTCAGCGGTAACAGTATTCCCTGCAAAATCAACAATTGCTTTCGTACCATGTACGGAAATCACTTTTCCAGGCATTGCAACACACATAATTTACACCTCTATTTCAACATTTGCCCGCAGATCCAGGCCTGCCCAAGGCAGATACCGCCGTCATTTGACGGCACAGACTCGTTTGTGTATACCGTGAAGCCATTTATATCCAGTTCCGCGGTACAATTCTCCACGAGCAGAAGATTTGCAAAAACACCTCCGGACAAGGCCACTTTGGACTCTCCGGTTTTTTCCTTTATATGCAGGCAGACTGACACGGTCATCTCTATGACAGCCATGTGAAATCCGAGCGCCAGTGCTTTTCGATCAGATCCGGTTTGTGCGGCACAGTGGATATCATGAAGTACCGCGACAGGATCGGCTACACTTTTATCCTTACCATGTACAACAGGGAAATGCAAGGGAAACGGCGAAATACCATCGCGAAGGGCTTCGGCCGCGGCATTTTCGAGCCTGACGGCACATTCGCCCTCATATGAATTCTCACTGCAGATCCCAAGTACAAAGCTCACCGCATCAAAAAGCCGCCCCATGCTGCTTGTCCTGTATGTAAGGCTCTCAACTGCAAGTGCTGCCCGGATGAGACCTGCGTCTTTGTGTCTGATTTCATCGCCGGCTGCAGCCAGATAACAGCTCGCTGTCATGTCCGCCTGCCGTGCGGCCTCATCACCGCCGCAAAGTGAGACATAACCAAGATGTGCTTCGCGCGTAAAAGAGGCGCCCCGGCACAGGAGGAATTCACCGCCCCATACAGCACCGTCGGTCCCGTATCCGGTTCCGTCATAAGCAACGCCGATACAGGAGTCAAGACCATGTTCCGCCATAACGGAGGCAGCATGTGCGTGATGGTGCTGAACAGATATCCGTTTGGGAGTCACGTCCTCATGACCATCGGAAAGTCCCTCAAATCCATGCATCACATCGCTATTTTTCGAGGCTGCCAATTTATCAGCCAGCTCTGTGGTACGGTACAGCGGATGAAGGTCGCATGCGATGATGTCAGGCTCCATACGGAAAAGTTCCTGCATCCGTTTAAGGTTTTCACGATAATTTTGCTGAACGCCATAGCTGATCATATCGCCGAAATACTGGCTCAGGTAAGCGCGGTCATCCCCGTACAGACAAAAACTGCTCTTCAGGTCTCCGCCCGCCGCCAGGATGGTATGCGTTGTTTTTGATGAAAGCGTAATAGGAAGGGGTACATACCCGCGGCTTCTTCTGATTATCTGTGTCTTGCCTGCGGCGACCCGTGCGACAGAATCGTCAAGCGGCGTCACAATTCTTCTTGTGTTATACAGCACACCGTCAAGCAAGGGAGAATTCAGACGCAGAATATCTTCATCGCGGTACATAATCGGTTCATCTGACAGATTGGCGCTTGTCATAATCAAAGGGCCGCATGCATCCGTGAGCTGCTGATGAAGTGCCGTATAGGGCAGAAATGACCCTAGGAAACGGCTATCACCACTCACTTCCAGGCAGAAGGGGATGGTATGCGGAGTAAGCAGTACGATCGGATGCGCCGTAGAATGGAGAAGCGCCTCTTCCTCCCGTGAGACTGTGCATAGTTCCTTAACCGCATCAGAATTCGGGAACATAACGGCAAAGGGTTTGCGGTCACGAAGCTTAAGCGTCCTCAAACGATCGACGGCGGCGGGAATATCGGGCCGGCATGCCAGCTGGTATCCGCCGATGCCCTTCACTGCAAGGATCCCGCCGCTGTTAATGATTTCAATGGAGCGGGAGAGAGCGTCGTCTTTGAAAAGTGATGGCGCGAAAAAGGGTGCTCCGGCGCCGGATTCCCTGTTCATATCAGGATCCGGCAGCGCAAGGATGAGCTGCGGACCACAGTCATGGCATGAAATCGTCTGAGCGTGACGGCGGCGGTCATCCCCTTTATATTCCTTATTACAGGCGGGGCACATCGGGAATTCATGCATCGTGATGGCCGCACGGTCGTAGGGAATTGCTTCGAGAATGCTGTAGCGCGGCCCGCAGTCGACACAGCTTATAAAGGAATAACCGAAGCGCCGGTTTGCCGGGTCGGCAAGTTCAGCCCGGCACGCGGCACACACGGGCAGATCCGCCGGCAGGACAGGCGTATATGACGATGCGGGAAGGCTTTCGATAATTTGAAAATCAGCATAATCCTGCTCATCCGGAACGGTTTCTGTCAGGACATCGCGAACATCAGCGCCGGGCGGACAGCGCTCCGACAGTGCCCATACAAAGAGATCCAGTGAAGCTGCATCTCCCTGTGCAAGAATATGCACAATCCCGCCGCTGTTTCTTACCGTTCCGGTTATCCCCAGCTCCTTTGCAAGGCGTGCGACAAAAGGGCGGTAACCCACCCCCTGCACAATGCCGAGAACCTTGACAAGAAGAGTCATTCGGCTTCAATGCCCTCGACAGTAACCTCTGTTCCGATTTTGCTCGGAAGGCCTTCAGTTCCGCAGACGGGGCAGTTATATTCCATAAGCTTTCTTGGAAATACTTCTTTGCATTTCGGGCATTCAAGCATGGACTTAACCTGTGTGACGACGACTTCGGCATCTTCACAAATGGTTCCCTCGGATACTTCTTTGAAGAACATCACAATGGTGTCAGCTGAATAGCCTGAAGCGTCCCCTACTGTAATGAAAACCTTCGTTACTTTATTCTTGCCAAGTTCTCCGGCTTTTTCAACAGCGTAATCCAACATGTCTTTTGCTTTATGATAATCGTGCATTTCTTTACTCCTTCACTGCGGGACGCTCAGCGTCTTTTTTCGGGGCCGGCACAGGAGCCGTTCTTGGCGGTTCTCCCGGGGCGGAGGTCATTGTCTGTGAATATTCATCTACTGTCTTTATAGCGTTCGGATCGGTATAGGCCTGCAGCATGGAAAGGCATTTTTTCGGGCACACGCCCACGCACTCTCCGCATTGGATGCAGCCGAAGCGATTGATTGACCAGGTCTTGGTGTCGCGGGCGACGCCAATCGCCCCGGTCGGACATTTCTTGGAACAAATTCCGCAAAAAATGCAGTCTTCAATATGAATGCCTATATGACCGCGCGTGCGCTCGGGATATACCCTTGGAACCTGCGGATACATGCGCGTTACAGGCTTTGAGAAAAGGTTTTTCAGAACTGTCCTGGCAAAGTTAATTACACTCATAGTCAGTCTTACCTCTCTGTACAGCTGATACACGGGTCAATCGTCAGAATCAGGATCGGAACATCGGCCAGCTGGCAGCCCTTGAGGGTTTCAGCAAGCCCGGGGATGTTGGCAAAGGTCGGCGTGCGGAGACGGAAACGGTCCAGATTCTTGGTTCCGTTACCCTTAATGTAATAGATTGCCTCGCCTCTCGGCTGCTCAACACGCATCAGATATTCGCCGTTCGGATTGCCTTTGACAGGAACCAGGACGTCACCTGCCGGAATTTTGGCTGCGGCCTGTCGGATCAGGTCGATGGACTGGAAAATCTCACGGATGCGGACATCCGTACGGGCATATGAATCACCGACCGTGCTGATGATCGGTTCGAATTCAAGGTGCGGATAGGCAGCATATCCTGTCTTTCTTGTATCAAGCGCGATGCCGCTCGCCCGCATGAACGGGCCTACGGTGCCGAGATCAAGAGCCTGCTGCCTGGTCAGAAAGCCGACACCCTCAAGACGGGACTTAACAGCATAGTCATTCAGGAATGTGTTGGTAAGAGTTCTGATATCGTTCTCCATACCGTCGAGAATACGGACAAAGTCCGCAATCATGTCGTTATCCATATCTTTGCGCTGGCCGCCGATCTTATTGACCGAGAAAATGACACGGCCGCCGGTCGAATATTCAAACATATCCAGAATCTTTTCGCGCATGCGCCAAGCTTCCATGAAAAGGCTCTCAAACCCGAATCCGTCCGCTAAAAGTCCGAGCCACATCATATGGCTGTGAATGCGGGACATTTCACTCCAGATGGTACGCAGGAACTTGGCGCGCTCGGGGATTTCAATTCCCATATTGTGTTCGACTGCCTCGCAGTAGCCCATGCCGTGCATAAAGCTGCAGATGCCGCAGACGCGCTCCGCCACATAGACATACTCGACAAAATCCTTCTTTTCAACGAGCTTTTCAAGGCCCCGGTGTATAAATCCGATAGACGGGATTGCTTCCACGACCCGCTCGTCTTCAAGGACAAGATCCAGATGAATCGGTTCCGGAAGCACAGGGTGCTGCGGTCCGAATGGTACAATACTTCTTGTGGACATAGTCGTTCTCCCTTACTAATCTTTAAACGGCGTTTTTGCAGCGATACGATACAAATTGCCCTTGTAGTCGATATTAATCATCTGTATATTGACACCGAAAAGTTCCTTAATCTCATTCTCATAGAGGAATGCCGGTGAAAAGATATTGCTGATCGACATGATTTCGTCGTCTGTCAGAATCTCGATGCGAAGATTCACCATCTCATATTCCAGGCCGAAGGAATAGGTAAGCTCATACCCGTCCTTTGTTCGGACCGCGCAGATCTGCATGATGTGATATCCGTCGTTTTTGAGGCGCTGGCAGCTGCCAAGTAAATCAGCTGCCGTAATATGGGTCAGTACATTGTCATTCATTATTTAGCCTCCAGTTTCATTGCATTTCTCTTCTCCTGAAGAAGAGCGATTGCCTTTACAACGCCATCGATGATGGCCTCAGGGCGGGCGGCACATCCCGGTACAAAAATATCAACGGGGAGTACTGTATCGACTCCGCCCAAAATGTTGTAGCATTCTTTGAAAATGCCTCCGTCACAGGCGCATATGCCGACAGCAACTACGACTTTCGGCTTGGGCATCTGCTTATATATCTGTTTGACCACCGGAGCATTCTGCTC
The DNA here is from genome assembly GCA_002418625.1 of Firmicutes bacterium UBA5774. Taxonomy (GTDB): domain Bacteria; phylum Bacillota; class Clostridia; order Peptostreptococcales; family Anaerovoracaceae; genus UBA5774. The sequence goes on along the minus strand of DIEM01000057.1, from coordinate 45,449 downwards.
ATTTATCCCCCCCGTGATCAGGAAAATATCAGCGTGCTTGGGATTTCCCGTATTAAATATGCCAAACCGCTCGACATCATATACGGGTGTCAGGCAGGCCAGGACTTCGATGTCGCAGCCATTGCAGCTTGATCCGTCATAATGCAGCAGCCATGGGGATTTAGAGATACTTGTCATATGTTAACCATACCTTTCTGTCATGCCGTCTCAGATCACGCTTAAGATAATCATGTTCATGACGCCGGCCACGAGTGTAACCAGCCATGTCGATTTCAGCATGGCCTCCCACTTCACCCTCGGGAAAATATTATCCGCAAATACTTCAAGGAAATATACCGCCATGCAGACGACGACGGCAATGATCGCGCTCCACCATGTGGCATTCATGATAAACAGGCCTACAACACCAAGGAGGAATATATTTTCATACCAGTGCGAAAGTTCGACAAGTGCCAGAATATTACCGGAAATCTCCGTGGTAAGGCCCTTGACCATCTCCTGATGCGCATGATGTGAAGTGCTCAGGTCAAACGGTGACTTGCGAAGCTTTATCGCGAGGATAAATACAAATCCGACAAAGAAGCCGGGCAGGTACAGGATGCTTGACGTACTGCTTTTGATGATGTCAGACACGGCGAAGCTGCCCGTCGACATGTAAAATCCGATACCGACCAGAAGCACCATCGGCTCGTAGGCCATCATCTGCAGAAGTTCTCTCTGGGCTCCCATGCTGCTGTACGGGGAGTTGGCCGAGCATGCCGACATCATGAAGAATATACCGGCAAGGGTAAGGGCAAAGAACACAAGAAGAAGATCCCCGCCCGAAAAGAAAAGGCACCCGGTAAAGATAATAAAGATCAGAAACCCGCCGACCAGGAAATCCTGGACGTGATTAACGACAACAACCTGTTTTGAGAACAGCTTGAAAAGATCATAGAAAGGCTGCAGGAGCGGCGGACCCTGCCTGCCCTGCATGCGTGCAGACAGCCTTCTGTCGACTCCGGCCAGCAACCCGCCGAGTATGGGCCCGAAAACCAGATACAGAACAATTGCAATTGCTTTTTCCATATTAGAATCCACCTCCAATCACAATCGCCATCATGACAAGTATGACACCGGCCGACAGCAGGATTGAAGGCGTAAGCAGCTTCTTTTCCCCGAAATAATCTTCCATATACCAGTTGGCAAGATAGATCTCCTTGTCTTCACCGAGGGAATCCGTAAAATGCCTGTCATCACCAATATTTGCACCGCCCATATATGACATGACAATTTTCTGCTTTTTACCGAAGGTAAGGAACCGGACCGCAATCGGAAGAATCACGATGGCGAAAAGCATCATCAGCATAATATTCATATTGCCTGCGCTTATGATAGCCGGCAGCGTCTCATGGAACATCTCTGAGAGAAATGGTTCGACCATAAATGTTGAGATGACCGGGAACAAAATACACAGGGCGATCATAATCGCTGACTGTACCAGAAGAGAAATCCACTGGCTTGTACCTACGATACTGTGAAGTCGTGCCGAATTATGAATAACCGCCAGCAGCTTGCCGAGCCATTTTGTCCAATAGAAAAGAGTCGTTGCGCTTCCGAAAACCAGAAACACCACCAACAGCATGCTATTCGAATCCACAAACGCCTTCAGCGCCGCCCATTTGGAAATCAGCATACCGAAAGGTGCGAGGAACATACCGGCAATACCTGTAATCATAACGAATGCAAGTCCCGGCAGCTTAACAATTAATCCATGCATATCTTCAATGTTTCGGCTGCCTATACTATTTTCTACAGCTCCGACAGAAAGGAACATCAGTGATTTTGATATCGCGTGGAAAAGCATCAGCAGAACACCGGCCCAGACGGCCTCATGCATACCGACACCAGCGCAGGCTGTAATCAGGCCCAGATTCGAGATTGTTGAATAGGCCAGGACTTTTTTGCCGTCACTCTGTGATATGGCAAGCATTGATGTTACAAGGAAGGTGAATCCTCCGATCGTAGTGACCATCGTGCCGACAAGATTCCCGTGGAACATCGGGGCCAGACGGATCAGCAGATATACGCCGGCCTTAACCATCGTAGCCGAGTGGAGAAGTGCCGAGGTAGGTGTCGGCGCAACCATCGCGCCGAGAAGCCAGTTGGAAAACGGCATCTGCGCACTCTTGGTAAGGCCTGCAAATGCGAGAAGTGCAAGAGGAACCAATGCAATCTCCGTGCCTGTCCCGAGGGCTGCAAACCCATGCAGGTCAACAACGCCAAGCTTTAATACACAATAGAGAATGGCCGCCGCAAACCCGAGGCCGCCGAGGAGGTTCATCCAAAGGGCACGGAAAGCATTATTATTAGACTCATCTGTCAGAGTATAGCGGATCAGGAGGAATGAACACAGACTCGTGATCTCCCAGAAAAAATACATCCATGTAAGGTTGTTGGAAAACACAAGGCCGAACATGGCTCCGAGGAACACGAAGAGCATCGCAAAGAAGAATGCGGATCTGTCTTTATACTCCTTATGATGTTCGTGGTACTCTTTCATATAACCGACTGCATAGACACAGATCAGAGTGCCGACGACCCCGATCATCAGACACATCATAATAGTCAGCTTGTCGGAGAATATGTGGGGCGCTTCAGCGGTCTCATGTTCACCCGAAAAATCGAGCCAGAGCATAAGCCCGGTCTGCACGATCGAAAGCAGCGCCACAAAATACCTGTGGTACCTGACTGCGTAACCAACTATTACAAGCATCAGGATACCTTCAGCCGCCATCATCACAAGATCAAGATTATGCGTCTCCGGAAGAAATGTCAGTGTCTTATTTCCTATAAATCCGGTTACCGAAAAATATAGGACAGCTGCGACAATTAAAGCACAGCTGAAAAATACAAATATGCTTCGAAGAGTGCTGTGCCTTCGCATAAAAACAAGAATCAACGCCGCTAAAAACGGAAAAGCAATCAGGAATGTAATAATTTCCATATCTTTTACCAAGTCCTTTTATCGATTAACAACCGTGTTATGCTACTCCTCGTATTTTTTGATGTCAATACAATCATGGAAAGTATTTTTGAAATGATTTTCATTTAATGTGCACATGCACAGTATATACCTGTATGATATAGAATTAAAGAAATCAGCGAGTCGGAACGGCGACGCAGCAAGGACTGCAGAATGTTCAAATATGATAATAAAAAACATCGAATATCGTTTTCCTGTTATGCAAATTGTAAAATATGCGTTGTCAAAGCCACCAAAACATGTGAAAATAGCTTAGAGTATTTTGATCGCGGAAACGCGTAAAAATCTTTCAGGAGGTTAGCATGCCATCAGCACAGGTGTCTCTTGTTATTGAGACAGAAAAAAAAGCAGCACAGATCGAGCAGGATGCGCGAATGAAGGCACAGGAAATTATTGATGCCGCAAAATCCGAGGCAGCCTCCAACCGCAGTAATATGAACCGGGCCGCCGATACAACGATATCCAATATCCAGGCTGCCGCTCGCCTTGAGGCGGATTCAATTCTCAAAAAGGAAGAACTTTCTGCCGCTGATTTAATATCGGCGCTGCAGTCAGCTGCGGAACAGAATAAAGCGAAAGCTGTAAAAGCAGCCGTTTATGTTCTTTCCGGAAGGGCATAACCATGGCGATACTGAAAATGAAGCGCATCGAAGTCATCGCCCTTCAGAGTGATGCAAAATCGATTGTTGAATTTCTGCAGCGCTCAGGTGCCGTCGAAATCACGCAGCGTACTGATTCGGGTCCGTCAGCCGGTTCTGATACCGGCGAGGCGCTCATACAGCTGCACACACACGCCAGCATTACACAGTTTGACAAGACACTTCAGATGGTCAATGCCGCCCTCCTGGAGCTTGATGAGTATGCCCCTGTCAAGAAATCCCTGCTCGCAAGCCTGTCCGGCCGGCACGAACTGACCCTCGCTGAGTTTTCGGAACGCTCTCATAAGGTAGAAGAATCACTTCACCATGTACGTGAAATAAACGCGCTTGCCAAAAAAATCGAAACGGCACACGTTGTAATTTCATATACGCGTACCCAGCTTGAATCCATGCTCCCATGGAAGAATCTGAACATACCCATGCAGTTTACGGGCACAGCCCATACAGCTGCCATTGTCGGATCGCTTCCCGCCCCATATACCGAAGATTCCCTCGTATCGGCCCTTGCAGCAGCAGCCGGAAGCGGTTCAACTGATGATGAGATCGACAAGGCTGATGATGCGGCAAAGGAATTCCCGCCGCTTGATGTGACAATAGTATCCTCTACACGCGAGCTTACCTGCGTTGTAGTCATGTGTCACAAGTCCGAAGAAGCTTATGTAAGAAGCAATCTGCGAAAGATTGGTTTTTCAGTCCATTCTGATCCGACCAAGCACCCGCCGCAGGTAAGAATCGCACGTTTCCGTGCAAAGATAGCGGATGCCGAATCAGAAATTGCCGAGGCGTCCGCACAGATTGCCGGATATGTGAATGAACGTGAGAATCTGGAATTCCTTTCGGACTACTATCTCATGCGCAGGGATAAGTATGAAGCTCTCGGAAATCTTCTCTTTTCCAGGAAGACCTTTGTTCTTGACGGCTACATCCCTGAAAAAGATGTCCCGTATATTGAAGAAATAATGAATAAGTACTTCACGGCATCCGTTACAATTGATGAGCCCGCTGATGACGACGATGTGCCTGTACTGCTGAAAAACAATCCTCTTGTATACCCTGTCGAGGATATTGTTCAGTCCTACAGCCTCCCCTCCAAAACCGATGTCGATCCGAATCCGGCTATGGCGTTTTTCTATTACCTTTTCTTTGGCATGATGCTGTCTGACGCAGGTTACGGCGTTCTGCTGGTAATCGCTACGCTCGCAATACTCTTTTTCCTCAAGCCGGAGGGGACGCTAAAGCAGAATATCCAGAAGTTCTTCCTCTGCGGATTATCGACCGTATTCTGGGGTGCCATGTTCGGAAGCTGGTTCGGCAACATTGTTTATGTTATTTCGACAACATTCATGGGCCGGACGATTTCACTTGCACCTCTCTGGTTTGATCCTGTAACGGATCCCCTCAAGCTTCTGATTATCAGCCTGATCCTTGGTTTCTTCCATATCATGGTCGGATTGGCTCTGAAGTTCTATAATATGTGCAGGCACGGCGAATGGCTTGACGCTCTTATGGACATTGGATTGTGGTGGGTTGTCTTTTTAGGACTTGGCGGCGTAATCGGCAGCATGGCTGTCAGTGTTTCGTTCCCTCTTCAGACAATCGGTCTTTATATCGCTGCAGGCGGTGCTGTCGGTCTTGTCCTTACACAGGGACGGGCAAGCAAGAGTATTCCCGGCAAGATCATGGGCGGAGTTGCGAGTCTTTACAGCATCACGGGTTATTTCAGCGATATCCTGTCCTATTCCCGACTGATGGCGCTTGGACTTGTTACCGGTATTATGGGAACCGTATTTAATACAATCGGAAGCATTGGCGGAGGAGGCATAATCGGCGTACTGGTTTTCATTCCCATATTTATTTTCGGCCACACGATAAACATCGGCATCAATGCATTGGGTGCTTACGTGCACGTCAATCGTCTCCAGTATGTCGAATTTTTCAGTAAATTCTATGAGGGCGGCGGAAAAGCTTTCAAGCCTTTCGGAATCAAAACAAAAAGATATAAATTTAAGGAGGACAAGTAAATGGGTATTTTAGGTATGGTTTTTGCGTTGTTGGGAGCTGCACTGGCAGTCACGCTCGCATGTGTAGGGTCTGCAAAAGGAGTTGGTATCGCAAGTGAGGCAGCTGCCGCTGTTGTAATTGATGATCCTTCCAAATTTGCTAAGCTGCTGATTCTTCAGCTCCTTCCCGGTACACAGGGGCTTTACGGCCTGGTTGTTGCCGTTATGATTCTTCTGAACATTGGTGTCCTTGGCGGATCTCCTGAAGTATCCCTTGTCACCGGTCTCCTCTATATGGTAGCCGGCCTTCCTATCGGCATCGGCGGTCTCATCTCCGCTGTTGCACAGGCCCGCGTTGCCGTCACAGGTATTACAATTGTTGCAAAGAAGCCTTCCGAATCTTCAAAGGCCATCATCTCTGCCACACTCGTTGAGTTCTACGCTCTTCTTTCCTTCATCTCTTCCTTCCTTATGGTCATGAATATCGGGAAGCTCGGTCTCTAATCTTTATTATTAAGAGCACTCAGAGGGAGCGTGAACATGTCAGGTCTTGATAAAATTCTTTCAAAAATCCTTGCCGATGCCCAGGCAGCAGGAGAGCTCGAACTATCTGCAGCCCGAAACAGGGCAGCAGAAATTCTTGCCGCCGATGCAGCCGATGCAGCCGCCCAGGTAGAAAAAAGGGTCTCAAAGGCTAAATCCGAAGCGCAGGCTCTTGCAGAGCGCAGTGAATCGGCAGCCAAACTGCAGACCAAGAGAAGTCTGCTGCAGGAACGCAACAGGATCATTGACGAAGTTCTCGGCGATGTGCGGTTAAGCGTCCTGTCGCTGCCGGATCAGGACTATTTTAAGATGCTCGAACATTTTGTGCTCTCTCATGCACAAAAAGATCCCGGCATACTAAAATTGAACAATCGGGATCTGTCCCGGCTTCCGGAAGGGTTTGCAGCAGAACTTTCCGCAAAACTTTCCGTTCCTGTCACCATATCCGGCACTCCCGGCGAATTTGATGCCGGATGTGTCCTGATCTACGGTGAAGTCGAATACAATGGGACCCTTGATGCACTGATTTATGAGAAAAAAGACGAACTTCGGGATCTTCTCAACAAAGAATTATTCGCAGAATAAAGTTAGGAGCCGGAAAGACAAATGCAAAATACCGATTATGCTTTTTCAGTAGCCAGCATACGCGTAAAAGAGTCTTCCCTTTTCGGTCAGACGGAGATGGAACAGCTTATGGCTGCTCCGACATACTCTGCGGCTCTCTTTTTCCTGTCTGAACACGGGTGGGTGATTCCGGCCGAGCGGGTCGAAACAAATCAGATCCTTCGCATGGAGCTGCTTCGCACATGGGATTTCCTGTGTGAAATCGCACCGGATATCTCAATTCTCTATCCGCTGATTCTACGCAAGGATTATCATAACCTGAAGGCCGGCATTAAAAGCAGCCTGAGCGGATATGATATTAATACGTATTTTCTCCATCCGTCCACGCTTTCCCATGATCTTCTCGTTGAAGCCATTGCTCACCGTCAATTCGATCTGCTGCCTGAGCCTTTTGCTTCAGTCGGTGAAGAAGCGTATGACGTGCTGGTAAGAACCGGGGACGGGCAGCTGGCAGATATTCTGATCGACAGGGCAGCCCTGACAGATATTCTGGAGAGTGCGAAAGCAACCAATAATAAGCTGATTATCGATCTTTCCGAACTGTTCTGCGCAGCAGCCAATATTAAGACGGCGATCCGTGCAGCGCGGACAGATAAGAACGAAGATTTCCTGCAGCGCGCTCTATCGGAATGCGGTACGGTTGAAAAAAACATGCTTGTCTCGGAAGCGGCACGCGGGAAAGAGCCGCTGATGGCTTATCTTGCCACGACCCCGTATGCCGCAGCCATAATTGCTGCTGAATCTCTAGCCGACTTTGAGAAGTGGTTTGATGATGCGCAGGAAGCCCTTCTGGAGCGGACCAAATATGAGTTTTTCGGGCCGGAACCGCTGATTGCCTACTACTATTCAAAGGAAGCCGAAATCAAAAATGTACGCATTCTGCTGGCGGCCAAGGAGAATAATATCCCCGCAGATAAGGTCCGCAAGCGATTGAGGAGGCTATATGTATAAGATTGCCGCTATGGGAGACCGTGACAGCATTTACGGTTTTGCATCCATCGGTCTTGATATTTTCCCCGAAGACAAGATGGACAGTCCGGTTTTGACCCTGCACCGCCTCGTGGACAGCGGTTATGCCGTGATTTATATAACAGAGGCTCTTGCCCAGAAGCTTGAACCCGAGTTGGAACAATACAAAAGCAGACAGCTTCCGGTAATCGTGCCGATTCCGGGCATCTCAGGAAATACAGGTATGGGCATGAAAGCTATCGGAAAGTCGATTGAAAAAGCCGTCGGCTCCGATATTCTGGCAGATACATAAAGGAGTACAGCACACATGAGTAAGGGATCGATTCAAAAAGTATCCGGGCCACTGGTCATTGCAGAAGGCATGCGCGATGCGAATCTTTACGACGTGGTTCGCGTAAGTTCCCACCGTCTGATCGGTGAGATCATTGAAATGCATGAAGACAGGGCATCTATTCAGGTATATGAAGAGACCTCGGGACTTCGTACCGGCGAGCCGGTCGAATCCATGGGCATTCCTCTTTCCGTCGAACTCGGGCCGGGACTGGTCGGAAGTATTTACGACGGCATTCAGAGACCCCTTGTGGAGATCATGAAAATAGCCGGCAACAATATCCCACGCGGCGTTGATGTTCCTTCACTGGACCGCACTGCCAGGTGGCATTTTGTGCCTCTCGTCACCGCAGGCGAAGAGGTCGGCGAAGGTGATATCATCGGAACCGTCCAGGAAACAGAAATTGTGTCGCACAAAATCATGGTTCCGCCCGGTGTATCCGGCAAGGTTGCCGCCATTGCAGAAGGTGATTTTACACTCGAGCAGACAGTGTGCACACTTACCCTTAAGTCCGGTGCCGAGAAGCTCCTGACGCTGATGCAGAAGTGGCCTGTCCGTATCGGCCGCCCCTACGTCAAAAAACATGCCCCCAACATGCCTCTGGTCACTGGGCAGCGTGTTGTCGACAGTCTTTTCCCGATTGCAGACGGCGGCGTAGCAGCCATTCCCGGTCCTTTCGGAAGCGGAAAAACAGTCACACAGCATCAGCTCGCGAAATGGGCCAAGGCTGACATTATCGTCTACATCGGCTGCGGTGAGCGCGGCAACGAGATGACGGACGTTCTTAATGAATTCCCCGAGCTGATCGACCCGTACACAGGACAGTCGCTGATGAAGCGTACCGTACTGATAGCGAACACATCCGACATGCCCGTTGCGGCACGTGAGGCTTCGATCTATACAGGCATTACCATTGCAGAGTATTTCCGCGATATGGGTTACTCCGTCGCCCTGATGGCCGACTCCACATCCCGCTGGGCCGAGGCTCTCCGTGAAATGTCGGGACGCCTTGAAGAAATGCCCGGTGAAGAAGGTTACCCTGCATATCTCGGCAGCCGTCTTGCGCAGTTCTACGAACGTGCAGGACGCGTCACATCGCTCGGCAAAGACAAGCGCATGGGTACTCTGTCCGCCATCGGTGCCGTATCTCCTCCCGGAGGCGATATTTCCGAACCTGTTTCACAGGCTACACTTCGTATTGTTAAAGTATTCTGGGGCCTCGATGCCAACCTTGCCTACAAGCGACACTTCCCCGCCATCAACTGGCTTACAAGTTATTCCTTGTATGTTGATTCCCTCGGCGGCTGGTTCGATAAGAATGTCTCCCCTGAATGGACTCGTAACCGCGGGCGTATCATGCATCTTCTGCAGGAGGAATCCGAGCTCGATGAAATCGTACGCCTCGTCGGTATGGATGCCCTGTCCGCTTCCGACAGGCTCAAGATGGAGGCCGCCCGTTCGATCCGTGAAGACTTCCTGCATCAGCTTGCGTTCCACGAGATTGATACACACTCCTCCCTGCACAAGCAGGACCTGATGATGAAGCTTGTCCTTCTCTATTATGATAAGTCAGGTGAAGCCCTTGAAAAAGAAGCTTCGATCGACGCTCTTGCAGGCCTTCCTGTCCGTGAGCGGATCGGCCGTTTCAAGTACATACCGGAAGACGCCATTGACGCTGAATACGAACAAATCGAGGCGCAGTTCAAGCACGAACTTGCCAATACCCTCGAAAAGGAGGCAATGTAATGCCTAAGGAATACCGCACCATACAGGAAGTTGCCGGCCCCCTGATGCTTGTCCGCGGGGTAACGGATGTAAGTTATAACGAGCTTGGTGAAATCGAGCTCAAAAGCGGAGAGACAAGACGCTGCCGCGTCCTTGAAATCAACGGCAGCAACGCCCTCGTGCAGCTTTTCGAGAGCAGCGCCGGCATCAACCTTTCCGACAGCAAAGTCCGTTTTCTCGGACACCAGATGGAACTGCCCGTATCCCCTGATATGCTTGGCCGTGTTTTTGACGGTCTCGGACGCCCCATCGACGATGGTCCGGAAATACTCCCGGATGTACGTCTCGACATCAACGGAACGCCGATGAATCCCGCCGCCCGCAACTACCCGCAGGAGTTCATCCAGACAGGAATCTCCGCCATTGACGGCCTGAATACACTGGTNNGCGGCCAGAAGCTGCCGATCTTTTCAGGAAGCGGACTGCCTCACGCACAACTGGCTGCCCAGATCGCCAGACAGGCCAAGGTATCAACAAATGAACCCTTCGCCGTCGTTTTTGCCGCAATCGGAATCACCTTTGAAGAAGCCAACTTCTTCATGGAGAGCTTCCGTGAGACAGGCGCACTCGACCGCACGGTGCTTTTTGTCAACCTCGCCAACGACCCGGCCATCGAGCGTATCGCAACTCCGCGTATGGCTCTGACAGCCGCCGAATATCTTGCTTTTACCATGGATATGCACGTGCTGGTTATCCTAACCGATATCACCAACTATGCAGATGCACTCCGTGAAGTCTCCGCCGCCCGTAAGGAAGTTCCCGGACGCCGCGGTTATCCCGGTTATATGTATACAGACCTTGCGTCCCTTTACGAGAGAGCCGGACGTCAGAAAGGCAAGAAGGGCAGCATTACGCTGATCCCGATCCTGACCATGCCTGAAGATGACAAGACCCACCCGATCCCTGACCTTACCGGTTATATCACGGAAGGACAGATTATCCTGAGCCGCGAACTCTACCGCAAAGGCATCCTTCCTCCGATCGATGTTCTGCCGTCGCTGTCGCGTCTGAAGGATAAGGGTATCGGCAAGGGCAAGACCCGCGAAGACCACTCCAATACGATGAACCAGCTGTTCGCAGCCTATGCCCGGGGCAAGGACGCCAAGGAACTTATGGTTATCTTAGGCGAGGCCGCCCTGACAGACATGGATAAGCTATACGCCAAGTTCGCAGAGGCTTTTGAAAAGGAATACGTCTCACAGGGTTTTGCAGCTGACCGTTCGATCGAAGATACACTCGATCTCGGATGGAAGCTTCTTCGCCTCCTGCCGAGAAGCGAGCACAAGCGAATCAGCGACGCCCTTTTGGATCAGTATTACGAGTAATATCCGTCGGGATATTCGAAAGAATATTCATGTGGGTGTTCGAAGGAGAATAACAATACTATGGCCATACTGAACGTCAATCCGACCAGAATGGAATTGACCCGCCTCAAAAAGCGGCTGACTACGGCGCGCCGCGGTCACAAGCTCTTAAAGGACAAGCGGGACGAGCTTATGCGCCAGTTTCTTGAGGCTGTCCGCGAAAATAAAAAGCTCCGCCGCGAGGTTGAGCAGGGCCTTATCGTGGCCAACCAGCACATGGCTGTCGCCCGCTCCCTTATGCAGAATGAAGCGCTTGCCGTCTCACTCATGTACCACAAGCAGGAGATGTCCCTCGAAGTATCGGAACGCAACATCATGAGCGTACGTGTCCCGGAATTTCAAATCAAGCTCAAGACAGCGAACAAGCACGATATTTACTCTTATGGTTATGCATTTACGTCATTCGACTTAGATGACGCCGTACTTGCCCTTTCCAACATCATGCCGGACCTTCTTCGCCTGGCCGAGCTCGAAAAGGCCTGCCAGCTCATGGCCGCCGAGATCGAAAAGACGCGCCGCCGCGTTAACGCGCTCGAACATGTCATGATTCCCCAGTACGTTGAGACAATCCGGTACATCACAATGAAGCTTGATGAAAATGAGCGCAGTTCAATCACCCGCCTCATGAAGGTCAAGGATATGATGGTTGAAAAAGCTATACGACAGGAAAAGGCACTCGACGAACAGCGATAAAGTTTCCCGGCAATAAGACCTACTGTACCTTTACTTATTAAACGCAGCTGCCATTGCCTCCCGCACTTCGCGGAGGCAATGGCAGCTGCGTTTTTTTGCATTGCTTCATTTTCACTCACCTGCTATGCAGAACTGCCCTCTTATTCCGGAGTTTTCACGTAATTGCCTCAATGATTTCTTCTATGATAGGTCCTAACGAGCACTCGTGCTCTTTTGAATAGGAACCCGCACCGGCGCCGGTGAAGTCATGAAGACATAAGAGGTATTTTATGAACAAAGTTAGAAAACCAGAAAAGAAACGGCATATATTGATTGCAGCCCTTTCCGTCGTACTCGTTATCGGATCTATCCTGTACTGGCTTGCAGACCGATATCTGATCGAACACATACAGGTTGCAGATGTTAAGACGTATGAAATCCAGGCTGCAGCGGCATTATCAGCAGCCGGCACGACACAGGATTCTTCGGACAGCCCGGACGGCAATTCCTCCTCAACCGCCGGTCAGACGGAAGAGACGGCAGAAACAACAGTAACCACAACGGGCGACAGTACTTCATATGTCAGTGACACAACCTCTATTACCATAACAAAAGTGACAACCGGCAGCGGTAATGACACCGTCACCTATTATGTCGCGGACGTCACACTGTCAGATGCCTCGGACCTGAAGACTGGCTTTGCCAAAGATCAGTTCGGAACAAATATCATTCAGGACACTTCCGTCATTGCAGAGGGTAACGACGCTGTTTTTGCGGTTAACGGAGACTACTACGGGTTTCGGACGGACGGTATTGAGATTAGAAACGGCGTAATCTACCGTGACGAACCGGCGCGCACCGGTATTGCCTTCTATCTCGACGGTTCGATGAAAGTCTATGACGAGACAGCTGCAAGCGCGGACGAACTTCTGGCTGACGGTGTATGGAATACACTTTCGTTCGGACCGGCCATACTTGTGGACGGAACAATCCCCGGCAATATCGATACTCTTGAAGTCGATACCAATGTCGGCAATCATTCCATCCAGGGAAACCAGCCGCGGACCGGTGTCGGCGTCATCGATGAGAATCATTTTGTCTTTATCGTAGCTGACGGCCGCAGCTCAGGATACAGCAGAGGTGTTACGCTGCCGGAGTTCGCCCGAATATTCAGCGATCTTGGCTGCACGGATGCCTACAACCTTGACGGCGGCGGGTCTTCAACCATGTATTTCATGGGCGATGTCGTCAACAATCCTTTGGGAAAAGGACAGGAGCGCGGAGTCAGTGATGTCCTTTATATAAGTGAATAGGGAAGGTGAACGGACATGATCGTATTAATCCCGGCATATGAACCTGACGAAAAACTACTCGCGCTGGTCCGGCAGCTAAAACAGGAATGTTCATACCATATACTCCTGGTCGACGATGGAAGCGGACGAAAATATGCGCCGGTTTTCCAGGATGCGGAAGATCTCGGATGCGAAGTCCTCCGGCTTTTCCCGAACCAGGGAAAAGGAGCGGCCCTGAAGTCCGGCTTCCGGCATATTGCCGGGATGAAGGACACGGATCACGAGGGCGTGGTCTGTGCCGACTGCGATGGCCAGCATACCGTGCAGGATATCATGAGGACTGCCACACAGATCGGAGCCGCAGGAAACGCCATAATCCTCGGCTCCAGAAAATTCATCGGCAAAGTCCCAATAAAAAGCCTTTTCGGCAATCGCTTCACGACCCTTACGTTTTTCCTTTCGAGCGGGATTTTTCTTTCGGATACGCAGACCGGCCTGCGCGGGTACCCGATGAACATGCTTCCCTGGCTGCCCGGTATCAACGGCAATCATTATGAATACGAGCTGAACATCCTCCTTGATGCCAAAAAAGCAGGATTCCTGCTCAAAGAAATTCCAATCGATACGGTTTATCTTGAAAACAACAAGTCTTCTCATTTTCGTCCGGTCGTCGATTCCGTCCGGATATATCTGCCCCTGATCAAATTCGGCATCTCTTCACTCTCCGCAGCCCTCATTGATTTTCTGGCACTGATCCTGCTGGAGTACTTTACCGGTAATCTGCTTTTCTCTGTCATTGCCGCACGCGCAAGCAGTTCGGTGTTTAATTTCACTGCAAATAAGATCTGTGTCTTCGACCGCGAAGCAGGCCACGGCACCGCCAGATCAGCTGTCAGGTATTTTTCGCTGGTGCTCTTTATCCTCGCCTGTAATTACGGGCTGATGTTTTTCTTCACACATATTTTGAGCCTCGGTCTTGTCCCTGCCAAGCTGATTACCGAGACTTTGCTTTTTGCTGTAAGTTACAAACTTCAGAAATCATTTGTTTTTGCAGGCAGGAGGAAAAAACTGGCAATATAAATTTTGTAAAATAAGCTCTGGATTTTTTATTTTTCGTTGTATTTGCAACCGTTATAAATCTCGAAAACTCATATACTTCTGTTGTAGGGCGTAAAAGTGCCCGCTAAAAAAACAAGGGCAACACAATATTTGCTTCTTGAATTACAGGAGGATTATAAAAATGGCAGAAAATTCTTGTGGATCAAATCCTATGTTTTGTTTCCAGTGTGAACAGACAGCTCACGGCAGCGCCTGCACCACCGTCGGTGTCTGCGGTAAATCAGCTTCACAGTCCGAGCTTCAGGACCGCCTGACCGGCGAACTCGTAGCACTTGCCCGGGTAGAAGACGGCCGTGCGACAGAGTCAACCTATAAAGCCATTCTGGAAGGTCTTTTCATAACAATAACCAATGTAAGCTTCTCAGACGAAGCCATCGAAGTCCGAATCCAGAAAACCAAAAAAGAGATCGAGAAACTTCATCCTGAATGCGCCGGTAAAGTTGAGCAGTGCTCCAACTATGCACCCCTCGATATGAACACACTGTGGGAAGGAAACGAGGACATCCGTTCCCTCAAGAGCCTGCTTCTCCTGGGACTTCGCGGAATGGCTGCTTACGCCTATCACGCCTATGTTCTCGGCCTTACCGACGATACCGTCAACCGTTTCATGGTCAAAGCACTTGTAGCACTTGGCGCCGACCTTCCTGCCGGCGACCTGCTTGCACTCGATATGGAACTCGGCCAGGTCAACCTCGCCTGTATGGCACTTCTTGACAAAGCCAATACCGGAACCTACGGCACACCCGTACCGACAAAGGTATCCACATTCATTGAGCCGGGCCCGTTCATTGTCGTATCCGG
>DIEM01000057.1:0-30171 GCA_002418625.1 Firmicutes bacterium UBA5774 | reverse complement strand
AAGGGTAACTTCGGAACCGCATGGCAGTCACAGCAAAAAGAATTTAATAATATCCCCGGTGCCGTTCTTTTCACAACGAACTGCCTGATGCCTGTAAAAGACAGCTACCGCGACCGCGTTTTCACAACAGAAGTAGTAGCTTATCCGGGACTCGTACACATCGATGACGACAAGGATTTCACACCGGTTATCGAAAAGGCACTTGCCCTCGGCGGATATGAGACGACAAAAGAACTTACAGGAATCAATGGCGGCAACGTTCTGACAACCGGCTTCGGCTGGGGCACGATCCTCTCTGTAGCTGACAAAGTTGTTGATGCAGTGAAGGCCGGACAGATCTCCCACTTCTTCCTTGTTGGCGGCTGCGACGGTGCACGTCCCGGCAGAAACTACTACACGGATTTCGTAAAGCAGTCTCCTGAAGACAGCATCATCCTGACACTGGCCTGCGGTAAATTCCGCTTCAATGATCTTGACTTGGGCGATATCGGCGGACTCCCCCGCATCATGGACATGGGACAGTGCAACGATGCCTACGGTGCCATCCAGGTAGCCCTTACCCTCGCAAAAGTCTTTGACTGCAGCGTGAATGAACTGCCTCTTACGATGATTCTTTCCTGGTACGAGCAGAAGGCTGTCTGTATCCTTCTTACCCTCCTGTCACTCGGAATCAAGAATATCTACCTCGGGCCGACACTCCCCGCCTTCGTATCCCCGTTCGTCCTCAACTATCTTGTCGAGAACTTCGGACTTACGCCGATCTCCACACCGGAAGCTGATCTTGCCAAAATCTTAGGCAAATAAGCAGTGCAACTCGAACGGACCTGCTAAAAGACAAATCAGCAACAGTAATGTGAGTTCCAAAAGAAAAAAACATAAGAAAGACCGGTCAGATCAAATTCTGGCCGGTTCTTCATTTCGTTTAGTATTTATTCGGCGCTTAGCACCTGTTTTATTCACCATTTGAGTCCCGCTACATGTCACACCTTATAAGCCCCGCCTGCTCGACAATCATCTGTACCACCTGCTCGGTTTTCGTGCGGCCGGCGTGGATGGTGACATCCGCGTATTTTTCGTAATAAGGCTTGCGCTCGTTGAAAAGATCCTCGAGTGTCTGGCCCGGAGCAAGTACAATTCCGCGGGTCTTCAGATTCCATAACCTGCGTTTGAGTTCGGGAAAAGCCACATCCAGATAGACAACTTTGCCGAGGCTCTTGAGATGCTTCATGGCTTCGGGATGCAGGACGGCACTGCCGCCTGTCGCGATTACCTGGCCGCGCTGACGGATGGAGAGAATTGCCTTCTCTTCACATTCGGCAAAATACTCGTTCCCGCGCGTATTAATAATCTGCTGCAGCGGCATTTTTTCGCGCCTTTGAATCAGCAGGTCACTGTCGAGGAAATTCATGCACACAGCCTTGGCCAGCAGCACTCCGATGGTGCTTTTACCGCTGCCGGGCATTCCTATTAAAATAATACTTCTTCTTCTCATACGGCGGGTCCTCTTAGCCTATATCAGGAAAACAGTCCGGTCAGAGCTTCAATCAGGGGGTAAATCAGCAGAGGTAAAAAGATGGACGGAAGAATATCCGCCACATTGAGCTTCTTGATTTCGGTAAGTCCCAGGCCAAGCGCCATCAGGGCAATCCCTCCGGCCGCGGAAATTTCCGGTATGATCGCCATGTTAAGGACCGGTGCAAGCTGTGCCGCACCGAGGGCAATCGAACCCTGGTAAATGAGTACGGGTACTGCTGAAAACAGCACGCCGACGCCAAGTGTCGAAGCGAAAAACACCGCTGTCACGCCATCCATTACCGCCTTCAGATAAATGATACTGTGATCATTCTGCAGACCGCCGGCAATGGCTCCCGTAATCGCCATCGCACCGATACAGTAGAGAAGTGTCGCCGTTGTAAAGGCTTCGGAAAAACGGTCGCCGCCGATGCGGATATGCGACTGTAAAAAATCCCCGAGACTCCTGAGACGCTCATCAAGGTGAAGTGCCGTACCGATAAGCGTACCGATAATGACACTGATGATCACGACAAGAACCTGCTGGCTGGCAAGCACATATTTGACGCCAAGGGCAAAGACAACAAGTCCTATTACATAGAGCACCGCATTCATATACTTCTGCGGAAGACCTTTGCGGAAAAGGAGTCCCACCGCACCCCCTATAATAATTGCGGCGAAATTCACAAACGTCCCTGTAAGCGGCATCAACGGATCCTCCTTTTGAGTCAGTAGTATGTTCCTGATATGTCAGTAATATGTTCCGGACGGAACTTTTTCAGTATACCATGCGGCGCGCCAACAACCGAACACAGAATCGAAAATATGGCAATTCATACAAAAAGCAGAGAAAAATCGGGTAGCATTTCCGTCTGATCCGTGGCATTCTGAAGGTAACAACTCGCTGGGAGGAAAAAGAGATGGATATTAACACAACCGTCACACTTAACAACCAGGTAAAAATACCTCAGCTCGGCCTTGGTGTCTTCAAAACACCTGAGGGAGATGAGACATATCATTCCGTCCTCTGGGCTCTCGAAGCCGGATACCGGCACATCGATACCGCCAAAGCCTACGGCAATGAAGCCAGTGTCGGCCGTGCCGTCCGTGACAGCAAAATCCCGCGGGAACAGATTTTCATCACCACCAAGCTCTGGACAACCGACATGCGCGAAGACCGTGAGGAAGAGGCTTTTCACGAGAGTCTGAAGCTTCTCGGCGTCGAATACATCGACCTCTATCTCATGCACTGGCCGGTCAGCGGGAAATACCCCGAGTCCTGGACCATAATGGAAAATATGTACAAGGACGGACTTGTCCGTGCCATCGGCATCAGCAACTTCAATCCGCACCACTTCGAAACCCTGATGGATACAGCCCTGGTTGTACCCGCGATCAATCAGATCGAGCTCCACCCGCTCCTTCTGCAGCCCGACGTCACACATTATTTCAAAGATGAAGGAATTGCCATTGCCGCATGGAGCCCCCTTGGGCGCGGAACCCTCCTGACCAATCCCGTCATCATGGACATCGCCGCCCGTTACGAAAGAACAGAGGCACAGATCATCCTGCGCTGGCACCTCCAGCACGGTAACATCGTCATTCCCAAATCCACACATAAAGAACGCATCATCAGTAATACAGACCTGTACGGATTTGCACTGACCACAGAAGATATGGCATCCATAGATGCTTTGAACGAGAATCATCGTACCGGCAGTGATCCCGATACCTTCAAATATTGATTTTTAAGGAGGCTGACATGATCCCGGATGCTGTTCTGGATTGGCTGCTCGAAGAAGAGAACCCGTCTGTCCGCTGCCTGACACTCACTTCACTTCTTCACAGGCCACCGGATGATCCCGAAGTAATCGCCGCACAATCCGCCATAATGACACAGGGACCGGTTCCCAAAATTCTGTCCCTCCAGAATCCGGACGGCTCTTTTTGCATTCCGGAAAAATTCTACGGCCTCAAATACACAGGCACCGTCTGGACTCTCCTGCTCCTTGCCGAACTTCATGCCGATCCACTCGATCCCCGCATCCGAAATGCCTGTGAATTTATCCTGCAGCATTCACAGAATCCGGAAACCGGCGGGTTTTCATATGGTGAAAGTGCAAAAACACATACCGGCCTTGCCAGCGGCGTGATTCCCTGCCTTACCGGGAACATGGTCTACAGCCTGATTCGTCTGGGATATCTCGAAGACAGCCGGGTCCAAAGCGCCATCAGCTGGATCACCCGCATCCAGCGGGCGGACGACGGCATCGAGAAAGCACCGGAAGGTGACATTTACAAGAAATTCTACACGTGCTGGGGACGTCACTCCTGCCACATGGGTGTTGCCAAAGCTCTAAAAGCACTCACAGCCATCCCGCCCGAAAAACGCAGCGCGGAAATAAATGCCAAGCTCGATGAACTCACGGAGTATTTCCTCAAACACCACTTGTATAAAAAGAGCCACAGTCTCGAGGAGATCTCACGTCCCGGCTGGCTTCGCCTCGGTTTTCCTCTGATGTACCAGACAGATATCCTTGAACTCCTAAGCCTCTTCACCGAGCCCGGAATACGCGATCCCCGTCTCGAAGACGCGCTTGAGATCCTCCGCGAAAAACAGACGCCTGACGGAAAATGGCTCCTGGAATCATCAAACAACGGAAAAATGCTCGTCCGCATTGAACAAAAAGGCAAGCCCTCCAAATGGATAACCCTCCAGGCATATCAGGTCCTGGAACAAGTAATACATTAAATCCAATCCCAAGACAACCGGCTGCACTCATGCAAAGACTGCCGATTTTTTCATTGTGATACAATAAAAATATAGCAATTCAAATATTTATTAGAAGCAAACGAGAGGGCACGAAAATGAAAACAATCGGCAATATCATATGGTTTCTTTTTGGCGGAATATTTTTAGCTATCCTGTGGTTTGTTGCAGGTATCATCTGCTGCATTACCATAGTCGGAATTCCCTTCGGTATACAGTGCTTCAAGCTCGCGGGACTTTCCCTCTGGCCATTCGGCAAAGAGATCTCCTATCACAAAGCCGGCGTCGGCAGCCTCCTGGGAAATATCCTCTGGATAATCTTCTTCGGATGGGAACTTGCCCTGACAAATCTGATAATCGGCTGCATCTATTGCATCACCATCATCGGAATTCCCTTCGGACTCCAGTGCTTCAAGCTGGCACAGGTATCGCTGTTCCCGTTCGGGGTCACTTTCGAATAGGGGAAGAAGCATTCTTTTCCCCCCTTTTTGCAAGGTGTTTTTGGATGGATAAATACATTCTTTATTCTGCAGAATATGATTTTCTAAATATTGTATGGGAACTTCAGCCCACGGATTTGACCGAGCTTGTCGAGCTTTGCCACAAACGCTTTGGATGGAGTAAATCCATCACGAAGACAGCTGTGCAGAAGCTTTCCGAACGCGGTTTCCTTCGGATTGAGAATTCCTCGATTACGGCTATCGTTCCCAAAGAGTACGTGCAGTTCGTTGCGGGTGAGCCTATCCCCTGGCAGCTATACAAAAGGCCCAAAAGGAAATTTCTCCCCTCTTTTCTCGAGAGATTCAAAATGAAGGGGCTCCTTAATTATAGAAAACTGCCATTCTGGATTCTTTTGTCCCTGCTTGTCGTTTTAGTTGTATGTGTCAATTTTTTTGTTGGGTATTCAGCCCGGGCGTCCAGGATTTCGGCAGCAGAGGATATTGGCAGTCAGATCAGCCAACAGGTTGATGATTTGGTCTTCCCTGATTGTTTTATTGCAGGCAAACGAAGCATCACACTGGCAGATAATACACTGTGTTCTATTGATTTTTTCTTTGAAATAGACGGCAAATCGAAATCCCAAAACGCATTTGATGTCACCCGTGATAATCACGAATCGCTGGATGTGATTGCATCAACAATATGCAGCCGGATTGATGGTCCTCTCGTTATTGATTTCATAATCTTTGCAGATGAATATTCCGGAAGAGTCGAATATGTAAAGACTTTTGATGAATATAGTAAGACAGATTATAGTATATACGCGTATTCCGGTTTCTATGACGATCGTGACGCTTTATTCACTGATCTGGCCAATGCTAAAATGTTGAATTCATATAGTGTTGATATTTAGTCAGACGATAAGAACTTTCTTCCCCGCATATATCTGCCGTTACATTTACCGAAGGTAATTCTGATGGAAACACATGTACTCAGTCATTCGGAATATGCATTAACAAGACTGGTTTGCGAAACACAGCCGGCAGAGTTGTCTGACCTTATCTGGTCATGCTTTGTGCGCTTTGGCTGGAAAAAGTCAATTGCGTCATCAGCAATACGAAGGCTATGTAAGCGAGGCATTTTACGAAATGAAGATTCCAGCATAACTGCAATTGTGCTTCTAGAGGACATTGTCGTCCTTGATCAAGACGATATTCCGGGGGAAAAGATGGGCAAAGCACAATCAAAATTTTCCAGCGTCCTTCGCCGCCATCCCAAAATCAAAAATATCCTGAACTTCAGCAAACCTTACCCCTGGCTTATTCTTGGCGTAATCATTTCTACCATGGTATGCGTCAGTATCCTGACCAAAAATCATATCGAGAGTAAAGACGATGAAGTGATCAATCCGTCATTATTTAGCTTATCAATATCGGATGAGAAAATAGAAGCGCTGAATCATAAACTAGTTGATATCCTTCCCCCGGATAATCTCTGTAAAAGCGATATATTTTTCTGGGGAGATGAAACAGGCATCATGAGCGTATTTATTAATTTCAGCGTATATGCTCGAGATGACACGATGCCGCCGGAGGTTTTTGATATCGTTCAGTCAGATCTTAATTATCTTACAGAAACTGCTTCAACAATATACAACCGAATCGACGGCGTCTATTCAGTGAACTTCAGCATCAGTGGAAATGAACACTATGCAAACATCGATTATATTAAGGATCCTGCGGCAAATGAATTAATAAAACGCATATACATAGTAAATAATGAACCCATACAAAGCGAAGTTTCAGCGGAAAGTACATACACAGTCGAAGTCGCTTCCGGAGAAACAATTGTGATTTCAAACAGCTGGTGATAATTGATCCCTGCTGTCGCTTCGCGTGACGGAAGATTGAATGGCTTCGCCTTTGGAAGTATCCGAGGAAGTCATATTCCGCGGCGCGCAGCGCCTTCCCGGAACACCGGATATGTTTTTCGAGCGACTTCCGCAGGATCGCAAAGCGATCCGAGGACCCGGAGCGAGAAAAAGCATATCCGGTGTTACTTCATGTGCCTGTAAACTCCGTCATGTCTGCCCAGAATCTTTTCGGCATGTGGTTCATCTGGCATTTGGGATTGTGGCGTTCTTCGATGGCGATGGTGCGCTGGAAGCATTTCCATAAGGTCTGGTAGGCTTCTTCGGCATCATCGATCGGCGGCAGGGTCAGGTTTGTCATGGCCGTAAGCAGGGTGCCTTCCGGCTTATGGACGATGGCCATCTGGTGTGTTTTGTCGTAGATCAGGAAGGTCTCGTCAGGGTAGCGGTTTGCAAAGTGCTCTGAAATAAGCGGCAGCACTCTGTTTTTCGGGGAAATGCAGGAGACCAGGACGCCGTCATAGATGGCAAAGCGTATGAATCCCATGAAGCTGTGGGCCTCACGCTGGAGGTTGCGGACGGCCTTGGTGAGGGCATCGACGGTATCGTCGGTCAGGCGGTCAAAGACGGCGCGCCCAAAGTGGTAGCCCTGCCGGATGAAGCGGTACATGAGTATCTCACGGTTGTCGATGTTGGTCAGAAATGCATTCTTGATGAAATCCTGTGCCTCGAGACTGATCTTGCGGTCAAGGGATTCGTAGACTTTTTCGGCATGGATAAGGTCCGTGCGGATCCACTCGCTCTGCTCGAAAATCAGGAGCTGGCCGTTCTCCGTGCGTATTTCACAGGGCACTTCGCGCCGGGCATAGCTCTCGTACACGCAGCACAGAAATCCTTCGAGTGTTCCGTCATATATGTATACCAAATTCGTATTGTCCTGCATGTACTCTCGTCCTCTCTTCCGGTAAATAACCAAAGGCGCTGACCGGGGTGCCGCCCATTATGCGTGCCATGTCCGGCACATCCGTAAAGGAAAGCTGCTCTCCCGATGCAGCCGGCAGCATTTTCAGGTCGTTTTTGGAAAGCAGCCCGCGCAGCACCGTGTCAGGCTGAATGACGACTCCCTCGAAAATCCGTCCCTGGCAGGTTACAAAAAACTTGGCGCGCTTCAGGACAACACCGAGTTTCTTCAGGCCCTCAAAGCTCAGGCTTCCCGCCCGCCGCGCCTGTATGATCCGCCTGGCGCTCTGGACACCGATTCCGGGAACGCGCAGCAATTTTTCATAAGTTGCGCGATTGATCTCAATCGGGAATTCCTCAAGGTGGCGAAGCGCCCAGTTGCATTTGGGATCGATCGCCAGATTCATGTTGGGATTCTTCGCGTCGACGATTTCGCCTGCCGAAAAGCCGTAGAACCGCATGAGCCAGTCCGCCTGGTAGAGACGGTGCTCCCGCAGAAGCGGCGGCGCAGAGAATAGCGACGGTAAAAGCTTATCTTCCACGACGGGTGTATAAGCAGAGAAAAAAACGCGCTTGAGCTTGTATTTGGTATAGAGTCCCTCGCTCAGGGACAGGATTCTATGGTCGCTGTCCGGCGTGGCTCCGACAATCATCTGCGTGCTCTGGCCGGCCGGGACAAACTTGGGTGCGTGCCGGTATAGGGTGAGATCGGATGTGTTCTCCTCGATCCCGGAACGGATCAGGGCCATCGGACGCAGGATCGCCTCCGGTGTCTTCTGCGGAGCTAGCTTTACGAGTCCGGTCTCGGAAGGGAGCTCGATGTTGACGCTCATGCGGTCGACCAGAAGCCCCAGCCGCTGGATGAGTGCATTGTCGGCACCCGGAATCGCCTTGACATGGATATAACCGTTGAAGCTGTATTCGGTGCGCAGGATTTCGATCGCCTCGATCATGCGCTCCGTCGTATAATCAGGATTCTTCATGACGCCGGAACTCAGGAAAAGCCCCTCGATATAGTTCCTCCGGTAGAAATTGATGGTCAGGTCAGCGAGCTCGCGCGGCGCAAAGGCAGTACGGGCCGTATCGCGGGAAGCGCGGTTGACGCAGTATTTGCAATCGTAAATACATTGGTTGCTCATAAGGACCTTGAGGAGGGATATGCACCGCCCGTCTGCCGCAAAGCTGTGGCAGATACCTGATGCGACGGCGCTGCCCATCTTCCCGGGCTGACCGGAGCGATCGACACCGCTGGAGGTACAGGCGACATCGTATTTAGCGGCATCTGTCAGAATGGCAAGCTTTTCAAGAACATCCATATCCCAATCCCCCCTTTTGCAAACTCGAACAAACATTCCTTTTATGCCGTCAGAATAGCACGGAACATATGTTCTTGTAAAGGCTGAAAAGGGGACGTCACCACTTGTTTACAAAGCGTTCGGGAAAGAATGAGGAGGGATATTTATTTTAGATTTTTCATTCTGCCTTCGTGAGCGGCAAGCCGATTACTGGAACTTCTTTCCGCATGACTGCTTCAAAAGATCTCTGAAATCGTAATAGGTGCCCTTGGTGAACCCATCTTTGGCAACGAAAAAGAATGTTTTGCGGACCATAATGCAACAGGCATTTTTCGTCTCGAATATTTTGGAAATCTGATCGAGGAGGATCGTCTGCGTTGACTGGGCAGTTACCAGCACAATATTATCGCTGAAAACGGAATAGTTATGCTCTCCGGTCGGGCAAAGCGCCCGGCTTGTCGTAAACGAGCTGTTCGCGCGGAACCTGAAGCCCTGGAAATGCAGGATAAGAAAGATAGTGGACAGGACAAAAGCGCCGCCAGCCACAATCACGAATTTCACGTCTTTATCCGCGAAATATATCCCAAAAGAAATAAGGGCAGAAATCATGAA
This sequence comes from Firmicutes bacterium UBA5774, assembly GCA_002418625.1. Lineage (GTDB taxonomy): Bacteria > Bacillota > Clostridia > Peptostreptococcales > Anaerovoracaceae > UBA5774. The sequence continues at coordinate 20,711 of DIEM01000057.1, read as the reverse complement.
GATGACGGATAGCGTCAGCAAAAAAATTCTGTATGTCTTGTGGTATCTTCTGTAGGCTTCCCGCTGCGTCTCCATAAACAATTTTTTCGTGTAAATTGTCTTGTTTTCAAATAAAGAATCCATATGACAAATCCCTTTCTATATAGCAAAAAGGCTATTACCCATATCAAGGTTATTATATACCTTACGTGTTGCTTCATGTCACTGACTGATCAGCAATCGCAATTCCTTCGTGTTTTTGTGCGCATATACATATATTTTTATGCTGGTGATAAATGGCAGCCTTAGGAGGCTGTTCTACATCGCCTTTGCCATGAACCGAGTGGCAGGCGATGTCCCGGCGATCTTTACAGCCCCGTGTTGAGGCCCTTCATTGAGAGTGAAATCCGGTTCTTTTTGGGATCGACGGACAGCACACGGACACGGACAGTCTGCCCGACGTGGACAAGTTCCATTGGCTTGGATATGAAGCGGTCGGCCATCTCTGAGATATGCACGAGCCCGTCCTGATGTACGCCGATGTCGACGAAAGCACCGAAGGCGGATACGTTTCTAACGACGCCGGTCAGGGTCATCCCTTCTTTTAAATCAGACAGTTCGAGGACGTCCGCGCGCATCTCCGGCTGGGCAAGCTCGGCACGCGGGTCGAAGCCGGGTGTTTCGAGGGCGGCGACGATATCCTGCAGCGTGGGAATTCCAACGGAAAGCTCGGCGGCAAGCGTAGGCAGGTCATACGGCTTTTGTTTTTTGCGGAGCGCCCGTGCGATTTTGTAGGACTCCGGGTGAACACGTGTATTGTCGAGAGGCTCAGCACCATCCGGTACGCGAAGGAATCCGGCGCACTGTTCAAAGGCTTTCGGCCCGAGGCGCGCAACTTCGCTGAGCTGGGAGCGCGAGGTAAAGACGCCATGTGACTCGCGGAAGTTTATGATGTTCTGCGCAATAGGCTTTGTGATGCCCGCGACATAGGACAGAAGCGATACGGAGGCCGTATTCAGGTTGACACCGACTTCGTTGACGCAGTCTTCGACAACGCCGCCGAGGGTGTGTGCAAGCTTCTTGGGGTTCATGTCGTGCTGGTATTGGCCGACACCGATTGCCTGCGGATCGATCTTTACAAGCTCCGCGAGCGGGTCCTGCAGGCGGCGTCCGATGGAGATAGCACTTCTTTTTGTGAGGTCGAGGTCGGGAAATTCCGCAGCAGCCAGCTCGGATGCCGAATAGACGGAAGCGCCTGCCTCATTGACCATATAATATTTCAGCGACAGGTTCTTTTCGCGGATCGTCTGTGCGACGAACTGCTCGGTCTCGCGGGACGCGGTGCCGTTGCCGATCGCAATCATCGTCACGCAGAATTTCTGATAAAGATTCACAACCGTACGTGCGGATTCCTCTATCCTGCTCTGCGGGGGGGTCGGATAAATGACATCCGTATAGAGCGGCTTGCCCGTCGCATCGATGACGGCGAGTTTGCAGCCCGTGCGAAAAGCGGGATCGAGGGCAAGGACCACATGTCTCCTGGTCGGCGGCGTCATCAGAAGGCTTCGGAGGTTCTGCGAAAAAACATCCATTGCTTCTTCCTGAGCCCGCTCGGTCAAAGCCGTGCGCACCTCGGTCGAAAGTGACGGCATAAGAAGCCGTTTCCAGGCATCTTCGGCAGTCTGGCGGATATATTCGGCCGCCATCTCATTGCCGGCGGGCATCGTCTGCAAGATATGTACAAGCGCGAGCGAGTCGTCCATCTCAAGGGAAACCGACAGGAATTCTTCCTTTTCCCCGCGGTTCATCGCGAGAATGCGGTGTCCGGCTGCACGCGAAATCAGTTCGTTATGGTCATAGTACGGTGCATATACCGAATCTTCCTTTTTCTTCTGTTTGGAGACGATCCGGCCCGTGTTCTGGAGAATACGGCGAAGCTTGTCACGCAGATGCGCATCGTCGCTGACTTTCTCAGCATTGATGTCCATGGCTCCGGCAAACGCCTCTTCGAGGTTATTGACACCCTTTTCCGGATCGATCGAAGACTCAGCAATTTTCAAAAGGGCAGCCTGGGACATCCCGCGGTTAAGGATCGCATCGGCCAGCTTTTCAAGACCCTTTTCGCGTGCCATTGAGGCACGGGTACGGCGCTTCGGCCGAAACGGACGGTATAGGTCCTCAAGGGCCGTCAGCGTCTGTGCGGCGGCGATTTCCTTCTCAAGCTCAGGAGTCATGGCATTTTGCTCACCGATCAGGCGCAGGATATCCGCACGCCGTTCTTCCATCGAACGCAAAAAATCAAGGCGGTCCGACAGGCGGCGCAGGACCTGGTCGTCGATCCCTCCGGTCACTTCTTTTCGATAGCGCGCGATAAACGGAATAGTATTGCCCTCATCTAAAAGCGCAACGGTCTTCTCCACCAGCGTCGGTGCCATCTCAAATTCTTTGGCCAGCATCTGCATCAAATCCATCAGTAATCCTCCCGGGTTCGAACAGCCGGCAAAAAATATGCCAGGCCGCATTCGTTTTCTTTCTATTATACAGGAAAGAGAGTAAGGGATAATGCTTTTCTCACTCGGTCAGGTCCTCGGATTGCTTTGCAATCCTGCGGAATCTATTCGAAAAGCATTGTCCCTTCTCTAGAAAGCGTCCTATGGACGCTTGGGTAGGCGCATCATGCGCACAATTCATTGACAATGCGCATAGTGCGTATTATATTTATACCAAGAGGTGAGAGTATGAGGTTTCGGGAAGTCGAAAGAGCCATTCTTGATGACGGATGGGTATTTAAGACGACCAAGGGGTCACACAATCAATACATACACCCTACAAAGCCCGGAAAAGTCACAATACCGAATCATCCCGGAGATATCCCCAACATAGTAGTAAAGAGTATTTTTAAGCAGGCCGGTCTTAAGTAGAGCCCGCCTGAGACAGGAGGAGCATATGAAATTAGTATATGGTGCATGCGTGCATCCGGATCCGGAGCAGCCGGGGTATTTTGCCGTTACTGTTCCTGATTTACCAGGATGCGTATCGGGCGGAGCAAGCCTTGCAGAAGCAATTGAAATGGCGGTCGACGCCGCCTCCGGCTGGGTCCTGACTGAATTAGAGGATGGCAATGAAGTTCCTGAGGCATCGCCGATATCTGATATCAAACCGGATGAACCGGACGGATTCGTGACGGCACTCATCCTTGATATGGATACTTACACAGAAAAATTCGGTAAAAAAGCGGTGCGAAAAAATGTGACGATTCCGGCATGGATGAACACCTTTGCGGAAAAGAACCATGTTAATTTTTCAAGCGTCTTACAGAAGGCGCTTGAACAGCAGCTGCATATCAAATAAAATGGAACTACTTTTCGCGGTGTTTTCGACATCGCATTGTATTGATTCAGGGGGGGACTTATGGATTCCATCGACCGACAGATTATCAGTATCCTGCAGAAGAACGCCCGGTCCTCGATCTCCGAGATCAGCTCGCGTGTGAATCTTTCGATTCCCGCAACGAGCGACCGCATCCGCAAGATTGAAGCCGCGGGAATCATCACGCAGTATACTGCGATCGTGAGCGCAGCCGCCCTCAATATGAAGCTGACCGCCATGATGTTTGTCAGCCTTGAGAAGCCGCACTATTCCGAGCATTTTGTATCCTTCGTCAATACACAGGACGAAATTCTCGAATGCCATTACATCGCGGGTGATTTTGATTATCTTATGAAGATCGTAACCGAGAGTACGGAGACGCTTGAACGCTTATTAACACGCGTCAAAAGTGTCCCCGGCATCCAGAAGACGCAGACGATTGTCACCCTGTGCACCGTCAAGAACGTCCATTCTGTTCTTCCGCACGAACCGGAATAATATTTCACCAGCGAAAATCAGACATGCAAGCACTCGGTCAGAAATAGAGGGTCAAATGAAAGTAGAATTACGTCTACTGTTCAGATGGCCCTCTATTCTTGAGTCCATTTAAAAGGAGATGATAAATGGGAACTCTATCGAAAAATGATTCCGGATCTTACCACCCTGATCATTTATCAACTTTCGGTATGCTGGATGAAGTACTCTATGGTTCTACCTGTTCGCTTCAAACGCTTCAAGCATGGCCATGAAATTTGCGACGGGAACGCCGGTCTGCGCGTTGTGAATTGTATTGAATACGAAGCCGCCGTCCTGCTTGAAGATTTCGACTCTCTCTTTTACCTGTGCACGCACCTCATCCGGTGTGCCGAAAGGCAGGGTCTGCTGTGTATCAACACCGCCGCCCCAAAATACGATACGGTCGCCGTATTTCTGCTTAAGCATCTTTGCATCCATGTTGAAGGCAGAGCACTGTACCGGGTTCAGGATGTCAAAGCCTGCGTCGATAAAGGGATTGATCAGCGGCTCAATGGATCCGCAGGAGTGTTTGAACACTTTCCAGCCGGTATTTTTGTGAATCCAGTCGGTCATTTTTCGATAATACGGCAGGTACACTTCATTAAACACATCCGGTGAGCAGAACGGTCCGTTTTGCGTACCGAAGTCATTGCCGCACAGATAGATCATGGAGATACGGTCTCCAACCGCTTCTTTATAGCGTTTCAGGTTTTCGACCGCGATATCCGACTGCCTGTCGAAAAGCTCGGTCAGATAATCCTTGCGCAGTAATATGGATACATACCACTCCTCTATGTCGCGAATTCCTTTGGGATCCTTCAGGTTGACGCCGGGAACCATTGCGATGTCTCCGAGTGCGCAGCCTCCGGGAGATCCCATGATGGCCCGGTCCGTACGCTCGAAGGCTTCACGCGTGGTGTCTTCGACAAACCGCAGATAGTCGTCTGAAAAGGGTGTGAATTCCTCAAGATTGTCTTCGACATTCAGCGTGTCATCATCAACTTCATGCTGGCGTATGATGGCATCGAAGTAGAACCCGTCTTTGGGCATTCTGGCGCTGGCCGGAACACTCATGTCACCCATTGGATAATTAAGGATGTTGCCCTTGGCATCGGGTATTGTATTGAATTTTCCGGGTACGAGAACCGGCGTCCCGTCTGACAGTTTCCAAGGTTTCCAATCCCGGTTTTCAAAGCCGTACATTGTGTAAAGATCCATTACCTTGACTGTGTCGATGTTTAGGCATTTCGCAAGGTCGTCTTCAATCTCACCGAGCATCTGATAACTGCAGGTCAGGCGGATCGGCTTCTCGGGCAGCCCGAAGGCGCGCCGCAGCTCATAGACAAGGCCTGCATGAATGCCGGAAGTAGGGCCCGCCCCGAAATCCAGGGGTACTTTATCAGGTATTTTGTGGTTGATGGCAGCTGCAATTCTCTCTCTGGAATTCATAACAATATTTCCTTTCGCTGGTTTATCTTTTTTTGCTTCCTGCATTACTGATGAACACAGCTGCGACAATGATGGCGCCAAGCACGACATATTGCCAGAACGACGGGACCATAAGCAAATTGAGGGAGTTTGAAATAATACCGATGAGCAGTGTTCCTAAAAGGATTCCCCAGACGTTGCCTTTTCCTCCGGACATCGCAACTCCGCCGATTACCGCTGCGGCAATGGCCTGCATAAGAATGGAGTCGCCCATCGTGGAATTCCCTGAACCCAGACGGGAAAGAAGTATCATGGCTGCGATACCTAAAAGCAGGCCGCTCAGTGAAAAAACAAATATTTTATTTCGTTTGATTTTGACGCCTGTCAGGTATGCCGCTTCGGTATTGTTGCCGATTGCATAAGCCCTTCGGCCAAACCTGGTATATTTGAACACAAGATAAATCACTGCAAATATTGTTATAAGGAAAATGACCGGGTATGGAACAACGCCTGCAATCTTGTCTCTTCCAAAAGTAAAGCCCACTGTGTCGACTGCAATGTTTTTTCCCTTCGTGACAAGCAGGGTAAGTCCCTGATATACGCACATCATACCGAGTGTAATGATGAAAGGCTCTGCTTTACTAAGTACAATGAGGATGCCGTTTAAGGTGCTGCAGCCGACCGCTACGAGGACACCGACCAGAAATCCCTGTGCCGCATTGCCGCCGGCTGCCATTACGCTTGCCGCAGAACAGCCCGAAAAAGCGATGATGTATCCAAGGGACAGGTCAATGCCGCCCGAAATCATGACAATGCCCGCACTTAGTGCGGCAATGCCCAGACATGTTATCTGCGTCAGGATATTAAGCAGATTTTTCGTCTGATAAAACCGGTCTGTGGCAAAACACATGGCAATCACGATGGCAAGCAACGCTACTCCCAGCATCAGAATCTGCGAATTTGACCTAACTTTGAGCTTTGTTCTTATGCTCTTTGCATCCATTGCCTTTAGCCTCCTATTGAATACGAAAGTATCTTTTCTTCATTGATGTCCGGCCCTGTCAGCTCGCCGACGATTCCACGGCTTTTCATGACGATGACGCGGTCGCTTATTGCAATAAGCTCAGGCATATCGGATGACACGACGATGACGAATTTACCGGCTTTGGCAAGCTGCGTGATGAGCAGGTATACATCCTCTTTTGCACCAATATCAATGCCCTTTGTAGGTTCATCGAATATGATGATCTCTGCTTTTGCATACATCCACTTGGAGAGCACAACCTTCTGCTGATTACCGCCCGAAAGGAAGCAGACATCCTGATCACAGCCTTCGGTCTTTATGCTGATATTCTTAATATATTGACTCAAATGCTTGTTTTCACTTTTTTGGTGTAAAAGCACACCTTTTCGCTTGTTCATTGCTGCGGATACAAAGTTCCAGCCGACACTATGACCCAAAAACAGTCCCGTGCCCTGGCGGTCCTCGGTAATCAGGCAGATGCCCTTTTTAATTGCATCGTGCGGATCAGAGGGCATAATGCTCACATCATCAATGCAGATATCCCCGGAGTCAGCCTTGACCGCACCGAAAATCAGGTTCATGAGTTCTGTACGGCCTGAGCCTACCATGCCGCCGAATCCCACAATCTCCCCCCGCTTTAAACTGAAGGAGGAAGGCTTTATATAGCCGGTCTTTCCAAGGCCGCTGACTGACAGGACGCCGGGAGAATTCAGCTCGAAGTGCTCGCGTTTATAATAAAGATCCGTATCCCGTCCCACCATATCGCGAATAATCTGTTTTTCGTCGATTTCATCTTTTGTGTAACAGGATATTTTCCTGCCGTCCCGCAGAACAGTTACCCGGTCTGCCAGTTCAAATACTTCATCGAGATGATGTGAAATATATATGATGCCAATCCCGCGTGCAGCGATGCGCTTAATGATTTTGAGCAGATTCTGCTTCTCTTTTCTTCCGAAAGAAGCCGTTGGCTCATCAAAAATCAGAATCTTCGCTTCCTGCGCAAGTGCCCTGGCAATCTGCACGGTCTGTCTGTCGGCTACATCCAGCATACCGACAAGTATATTGGGATCGATATCCAGTTCAAGTTCATCGAGAAGGACTTTGGCCTTCCTGGCGAGTCCCTTATAATCTATAAAACCCGCTTTTGTTACGTAATCGCCCATAAAAATATTCTCGGCGACGGAGAGATCCGGCATCAGGAACTGACTCTGGTAGATCGTCTGGACGCCGAGCTTACGAACGATGTCCGGCTCAAAATGCTTAATTTTGACGCCGCATATTTCTACCGTACCCTTATCCGTATAATAAGCTCCGGAAACTATTTTAATAAAAGTCGACTTGCCTGCACCATTTTCACCGCACAGGCAGTGGATCTCGCCGGGCATGAGTTCAAAGCATACATCTTCAAACACGGTTACGCCGTTAAAGCTCTTACAGCAGCCGTTTACGCAGACAATAGCGTTCTGGTCGGTCTCATCCATATTTCTGATCCTCAAAGCCTGCACCCCCTGCTTCAGACGAATTTTCATCGCCTGAAGCAGGTATGCAAAGTGCTGTCCTCTGGTTTATTTTGACTCAATATAAGCGTCGACAAGATTTAATGCCCAGCTTACATCCCATGTGATTGTCTCAGGATTCTTATAGTTGGACTGATCAATGGCATAGATACCTGCATCAACAACATTGTCTTTGAGTGTGCTGTCAAAATACTGCATGATACGTACAATGGTTTCACCTGCAACAAGAGACGGGGAATTGGTAACCGTACAGGCAATCTGCTGTGCATCAAGCATCTTGAAGCCGTCATCCGAACCGTTCTGTGTAATAACCATGACATCATCGAGCATGTCATTCTCTACGAGAACGCTCACAACACCGCCGCACATATCTTCATTATGGACAAAGACGACGTTGAACTCCGTTCCTGCTGAAATCTGGTCTTCTACAAAAGAGATAGCTTGTGCCCTGTCCCATACGCAGTCTTTCTGGTAGACAACTTCGAGATCTTCACGAGCCTTGATCGCTTCAGCAAATCCGGCTGTGATGTTGTCGCCGATTCCGGTACCGAGAGCGCCCTGGACTTCAAGAATCTTAGCCGGTCCTTCAAAGTTAGCAACGAGCCACTCGCCGTTCATATAGCCCATGTCGAAAAAGTCATTCTTGACAGAGCAGGTTACAACGCCGGGGCCTTCCGATGCTTCAGCCGTTATAAGAAAGAGCGGCATATCAGCTTCGTTGCATATCTGGGCGATCTGCTGGGCGGAATCGCTGTTGAGCGGGAAGATTGCAATGCAGTCTACGCCCTGGGCGATCAGATCCTCAACGTTACTGAGTTCTTTTTCTGTGCTGTACTCTGAAAGAAGGGTTGTTATGCTCATCCCTGCATGTTCGGCAGACTCCTGAATTCTGTCAAAGAACGTCTGATAGTAGTTCTCCGGACCGGGCTGTACTGCACCGATGGTTATATCACTGTAGTCCACCTTTACTGCGGCGGCGGTTGTTTCAGCAGCAGCTGTTGTCTCTGCAGCTGCCGCGGTGGTTGCCTGCGTCTGTGCTTTGGTTGTGGCAGTAGTCGTTTTGGCGCTGGCGCTGCAGCCAACTGCGAGGGTAAGCACCATAACAAGGGAAAGTACCAGGGAGATTGCTTTTTTCACGGTTAAATCCTCCTCATTTCTTGTGGAATCCAGACCTGTATGCCTAATTTTGGCAACACAAAACACACTGCGCGAAAATCCGCGCATTTCAAAGGGTAGCCTGACAGGATAGGTTAGGGATCAGCCGCCTATTTTTTTGAGGGTATCGTCCAGGAATTTCTTGGCGCGCGGCACATCTTCTTCGTCAAGATGCTCAATAATAATCGGGATATTGGGATAAAGTGCTGACAGTCGGGTCAGATAAAGCTCGTAATTTAAGACGCCAAGTCCGGCGGCCGGAAGCTCAACATCGCCGGCTCCGCGGAATGTATGCGACTCAGCGGCATCAATATGGGCATGCTTCTCCGTCTTATTTTCGGCAAGCTTGCAGTCCTTGGCATGTGCAACTTTGATCTTATCACCGAGAGCGTTGAAAATGCGGTTCAGTTCGCCGTCCACATCACCGATGTTAGAACCTGTAAAATAGTTGGTCGGATCAAGAAGCAGCCCGAGTCCCGGGTGGTTCACTCTTCCAAAAAGCTCAAGAACCTTATCGACTGATCCAACGATGTTGTTAACATAGTTCTCAACAAGGAAAACGGCATTGTGCTCATAAGCATAGACTGCGAGATCTTTAATAACGGCACAGATCTCATCAAAGGCTTCCGGGGTGGCGTTCTTGTCATCCCATACCCAGTCGCTGTCAAGATTGTAGGTTCCGGTCTCAGAAATGACGTACGGGCTGCCGAGGTCACGTGCATACTTCAGAAGTTCTTTGACATAGGCAATGTTCGCTGCTTTTTTGTCAGCATCGGGGCTGACAAGATTTGTGTAGGCTGATATGGCTACGACAGGAAGATTGGCGTCGCGGAAGGCATCTCTGATAACCTGGCACTTTTCAACTGTAAGTGTGCCGGGCTGCAGGTCCATGTCTTTGAATGCAAGATCAAGCTGTACACAGCTCATGCCTGCTTCTTTCACTTTTGCGATGGTGGTTTTGAGGTCATAAGGAAAATACCCGTTGAAAATACCTACTGAAATCATAGTACTGCCTCCTGCAAAACTTCATTAAAATTGATGGTTTTTTCTTCTTTGATGGACCGGTAACAGGCTTCGATGGCTGCCATTGTGTGCAGGTTGTCCTCACCGTTTATCTCCGGTACCGTGTCATTTTCAACAGCACACAGAAGCTGTGCCATCGTTCCCCGGAAAGCATCCGGGAACCAGATTCTGTTCAGCTCGGGTGTGAACCACTGGTTCGGATACCGTTTGGAAGTGAACTTGATGGTGCTGGGTGTCGGTGTCTCTGCATACCAGAAAATGCGGCCTTCAGCCATACCTTCTTCTCCGACTACGCGCCACTTGATATAGAAATCCTTCTCGCAGCCTTCGCCCGGCCATGCCCAGACGTCATCGAGGCTGGTTGCCATCGTTTCATTGGCATACTGAAAAGTATATTGGCTGATTCCGTCGATATGGTTAAAAGTTGTTCTGGGATCACGCCTTGTAAGTGCTGTAATTTTCTCAGGATCGCCGAACAGATATCGAAAAGCGTCGATATGGTGAATGCCCATGTTGAGGATCTCTATTCTGTCGTATTTCTGCAAAAATCCCTGCCAGTGAGGTATCGCACGCATATCAATGGTAGCCAGGACTACCTTGCCCAGTAAATTCTCATCCAGCAGCGTTTTGAGTGCGCGGATGGACGGGTCATATCGCATATTGCTGTTGACGCCGAGCTTAATACCGGCATCACGGCACAGTCTGACGATTTCTTTGGCCTCGGTAAGATTCATGGCCAGAGGTTTCTGACAGAGAATTCCCTGAATGTGTTTTTGCTTGACAGCTTCGCGAACGATTTCGAGCTGACAGTCGGGCGGTACCGCGATGTCCAGAATCTCGACATTCTCGTCTGCAATCAGTTCCAGCCAGGTATCATAGACATTGGGTATGCTGTGAAGCTTCGCTACAAAATCTGATTCTTCCCGGGAAAGTGATGCGATGGCGTACGGGTTGAAGCCAACGTCACGATAGGCAACCATATGCTGCGCCCGCACGATGAACCCTGCGCCAATGCTGCCGATCCGGTAATCCTTGCGCTTGGGCAATACGGGATCAATTTTGAGGTCAATAGAAAAGTCCGACATTTTTGCTCCTCCTGATAACGTGCAATTTTTTGAAGAGAATGAAATTTTACGCCTTCTTTTGACATGTATTATTCTGAGAATGAACGGGGAAGATGGGGAAAAACCAGGGCGGCAAAGTTCGCGATTCGTTATATGAATTGTTTCATGAACGTATCTTACAACACGTTTACACAAAGTTCAATACGTTATCGAAAATATTTTTGGTGATTATCTACAAAGCAAATGATAAAAAAACGCCGGATAAACCGCCGCTCCTTTTATATTACGCGTTACTTCCCATTTTTTTAATTCGCTGTTCAATGTTGACCAGCGTCTGTTCCGGTGTCTGTTCACCATTAAGGGCGCGTTCAAGTTCTTCCGGGATCAGGTGCGTATAGATGTTGCGCTCCGTGTAATTATCACCGTAGTTCTGTGAGAACTGCCGCTTTCTGCTGATGTGGTAGCATTCGGCAACGATGTTTTTCCACGGATAAATGTTATCAAGATCACTTCTTTCGTAACTGCCCATCCGCAGCGATGTACCGCCGAGCAGCGAATATGGAATAGAAGTGCGGTTGCTGCAGGCCCACATGATGAAGTCAACCGCTGCCTGCTTCTGTTTGCTTTGAGCATTGATTCCCAGGTACCAGCCGCCAAGGACAGGCTGCCGTCCGGGGATGACCGCATAACCGATATTGCCCGCGACTTTCGATTTGCTGTAGTCATTAATATCGACAGCATGGGAATCATAGATAATGGTCATCGCACAGTCTCCGCGCCGGAATTCTTTGACGACGTCATCCCATGATTTGTTGCTGCCGTTGTCATGCGCATACTGATAACTTTTGATGAAATTCTTAAGGGCATTCAGCGAATTGGGGTTGTTAATGACAACATTGTCATTCTCAAATATGTCACTGCCATACGCCCAAAGATAGTTCAAAAAAATGAGCGATGTGTATGCATTTACCCCGCGAATTGCCGACGTGCCATACTGCACGGGCGATTTGGGGTTATATTTTTTTGTAAAAAATTCTGCGACCAGATTAAACTTGGACCAGGTGTCCGGGATCTCAAGTTCACTTCCGTACATGCGTTTGTAGAGGCGTTTAAGCTGACTGTCTTCAAAAAGATCATTCTGATACAGCAAAAACTGCGTTCCCGAAACGAAGGGAATACCATAAATTGTATCCCGGATCATCTCATTAAACTCCTCAAATCCTCGCAGATAGCCCTCTTTATCCTTGATCATTGTGTCCAGCGGAAGGAGTCCTCCCGTCTTTTTCATCTCGTCGAGCCAGACAATATCCATCATGACACCGTCGATACTGGACTTTTTCTGTTCAAAAAGCGTATACAGATTATCCTCAAGCTGGCTGTATGGGAATATATCAATATTGATTTCGATACCTGTTTTTGCAGAATATATCTTGGACAGCATTTCGAATGCCCTTGTCGCCGGGCAGTCAAACATATAGAAATTCAGTGTGGTTGTTTTCTGCGGTACGGTGATGTGTTTCATGAGATTATTGGCGGGCAGATATTCCGCTTTAAAGGTAAGCGACTTGGGCTCGTAGCTGGATGAGTGATCAATGGCTTCCATAATTTTCGACAGCGCAATTTCGGCAATTTCACCGTAAGGCGGGGAGATTGTCGCAACAAATTCACCGTCGTCCTCGAGCCATTTTGGTTCCTTTACACAGACGTATGAGATATCCGTTTTGCCCAGCATGCTTGCCGCTTTTTTGGCTGCATGCGCAATCAGACTGCTGCTTGTTATGAAAGTCCTGACCTCGGCATCGTTGCATAAAATTTCAAAAGCAGCCTTAAAGCCTCGCTCCTGGCTGTAATCAATGACCCTGATATCCTCAATGTCACTATAATAATTGTGATAGATTTCCTTGATGCTCTCAATATCCAGCATGCTGCGCTCAAAAATAACTCCCACTTTGCCTGACACATTGGCTTTGAAAGCTTTGTCGAGGGCGGCACCGTAGTCGACACTGATGATATCGACCGGAAGATTTTTAAGAATGCTGTTCTCGGAAATATATAAGATGGGTGTCGATTCATCAGCGAACTGCTTGTAGTATTTGAGGGTATTGTCACAGACATATACGATAATTCCGTCAACCCGCTTATCAAGGCACTGCTGGATGCACTTTTTCTCAAGATAAGCGTTGTTGCGGCTGATTTTCAGGAGCAGTGAATAACCGCGCTGCAGCAGTCCCTTTTCCACGGTGGAAAGAACCGTCAGCACGCTCTGCTTGACGGTATTCGGAAGAATAAGTGCGATCGTATTCGTCCTTGTGTTCTTCAGATTTCTCGCATTCATGTCCGGGCGGTAATCGAGTTCCTCAATCGCTTTTTCAACCATCGAAATGAGGGCCGCGTTATCGGTCTTGCCGTTGAGGACATTGGAAACAGTTCCGATTGATACGCCTGCTAATGCGGCGACTTCCTTGATGGTAGCCATATAAGCCCCCTGAATTGCCATATATTGTTTCATTGATTTAATCATACATTTGATCACTTGTAAAAGACATAAATTTTTTCATTTTTGCACAAAAAAACAGCCATCAGATTTTTGCATCTGCTCGCTGACACGCCAAAAAACACCGCATCTACGCGGTGTCATTTTTTGTTTTGGCTCATTTACATTTTATGTTTTGGTTTTTACAGATCCCGGAATATCCCTGAATTGTTTAATCCGGGAACTTATATATTGTCGAATCAATGGAGTTTTCTATAGGATGCTGTTCTTTTCCCGGCTCTTGGGAAAATATGTCCAGGATAGGAAAGCGCAGAGTGTCAGGAAGAACAGCAGGCCGAACATGCGAAGAAGGGAGCCTGTTCCTATCTTTGAGATTGTAATTTCGCTGCCGTCGATCGAAATAAGCTGCTGCGAAGTTCCTGTGTCTATAATGCTCCGGTAGGTCATATTCCCGCTGCTGTCTTCAATGTCTTCGAACCGGTAAAACGGCAGATTCTGCAGTTGAGTAAATACAGCAACGCCTGTCTCAAGACCGCTTGTTCCGTTGTATTGATACATAACGACCTTAACATTGCTTTCTTCCTTTTGCGTAAGTTCAGATACGGACACGACGTCGGAAGCCTGCTGCGAGCTCTGTGTGACATGCTCGCTGATTAAAGAATTAATTTGATTTTCCGAGTACCGGAATGCAGTAAGCTGATATACAAAACTTGCCACGACAAATACCATCAACAGAATGTAGAGTGTTTTTGAAAACTTCGTCATATAAATATCCGCCCCCTTCAATTACGCTCGACGAACTCAAAACACTATTGTTCGAGCCTCTAATACATAAACGTATTTGGACGGCAATTTGTTACAGTTTTCCGTGTAAGACTTTCTTTACTTTTTATTTGCTGGTAACTTTATATCTGATCGCGGATTTGGGACAAACATCAACACACTCACCGCACAGGATGCATTCTGTGTTTTTCATATTCCCCTTCTTAACCATGGCACTCACATTCAGGCTCATCGAACACTTTTGGTTACACTTCCCGCAGGCGATGCATTTGTCCGGATCAGCGGTCAGGTGCAGAGATGGGATCTTCAGGAGGTTTTTGATTTTTGTGCCGATGATCATAAACGGCGCCATCCAGCAGGCGTAATGGCAGAAACCGCGCCGTCCGGCAGCAAGTGACAATATGACGATGAGAAGCAGGACGGCGTAGTAAACAATATATGCCATGGTATCAGCCACAGAAATACCGTTGGTTGTCTGATATAGGAAATCAATTTTCCTGACGCCTCCGACAGATATGAAGACCACAGCTATGATGGCAATCCACGGAGTCCAAATCACATATTTAATCAGGTTTTGTTTGCCGCCTCTGGCCTTTTTGTCTGCTGCAAGGATCAGGCATTCCTGCAGTCCGCCCGCAGGACATATCCAACCGCAGTATGCCCTCCCGAAAAAAAGCGAGGCGAAGAACATCATGCCAAATACTACAAAACTTCCGGTAATAATCCCCTCTGAAGCTCCCTGAATGATCAGGTATGGTGAAAAATAATATATGGTTACCGGAAAAAGAAGAAAGGAAATAATTAGGAGAGCTTTTCTGATTTTTTGTCTTTTCATAAGTGTATACCGTACCTTTCCGGCAAGATCTTTAAGATTCAATGCTCCGAAAACTACATTATATTATTTTTGAAAAATTATTCCAAATATATTAATTGTTGTAACAAATATGATGAATTGCACGTTTATGTAGTGAGAGATAGTTCCCCCCATTTCCTTGTAAACTCTCGTCATACAAGTCAGCGATAATAGTTACATTAACGTATACGGTAATTGTTAAATGTATAATATTTAAAGGTTTAGGAAGAGAGGAAAAAGACATTATGGAAGAAGTCATTAAATCGAGTTATCTTCTTCATTTTATAGGGTTGCTGTACATTGCTTATTCACTTGCGTTGACTTTCCATTACTCTAAGACAACGCTGGGTACAAATGACGTAATCGGAGGATATGCAAGGGGGCGCGTCAAAGCCAGCCAGGAAGCATGGGAAACAGGCCAAAAAATTGCCGGCCGTTGGATTTTCGGACAAGGGGTACTCAATATCATATTAGGATTTATCACAAATGCAATTTCTCCCACATTTAAAGGACTTGTATTTCAAGTTGGGGTTACTTACCTCTCCATTCCATTGTGCATGATTGAAATTGAGTTGCATATGAGAAAAATTTTTACCGAAGATGGGAACAGAAAATAATTTTTCGGATTCATAACAGCAGGTCTGGTGTATTCACGAACCTGCCTGATCTTTTTTCTGCTAAAATAGTCAGTAATAAGAGACAGCAGAAAAACGCGAGGTTAACTTATGGAATATATAGATATGGATAACTGGAAGAGAAAAGGGCACTTTGATTTTTTCCATTCACTTGATTTTCCGCAGTACAACGTCTGCATGAATATCGACATCACACATTTTATGGACGTCGTCCGCAAAAACAATCTGTCACTTTATTATTCTATTGTTTTCGCTGTTACAACAGTCGCCAATGAATGTGAGAATCTCCGCTACCGCATTCGCGGCGGGCGTGTCATCCTTCATGAAAAGACGCATCCGTCCTTTACTGACATCACGCCCGGCGATGATCAGTTCAAAATCGTGACAATGGATCTGACGGGCGATCTGCTCCATTTTTCCGACCTGGCCCGAGCAGCCTCGCAGAGCAAAACAGATTATTTCCCGGACGCAGTAACAGCGCAGCGCGATGACCTGATTTATATTACCTGTCTTCCGTGGTTTTCGTTTACCGCCATAACGCATACGATCAAGCTGAATCCGGACGATGCCGCCCCGAGAATTTCATGGGGCAGATATTTCCGCGAAAACGGCCGCGTCATGCTTCCCTTTTCTGTGCAGCTCAATCATGCACTGGCAGACGGCGTGCATCTCGGGGATTATGTGAACCGGCTCCAGGCATATCTCGACGCGCAGTAAAACTGCGGTTCCGATTGATATGCTGATATTGCAGCCTTGTGAAATCAGGGCAGCAGATAACTCTCCAGCAGCATTCTTGAACCTGCCGTCTTCATATGCTTTTCGCGGACGGAAATAATTGCCTCGCGCCCCGGATGATCTTCTTCAAGATTTACCAGAAGGTCCGCCTCGACTAATATCTGGAAATCCAGATCATCAATCATGTTATAGGTATGGTGATGCCCGACTAAGAAGCAGACACGGGAAATCATTTCATGTGACGCACCGCATGCCTCGAGGATATCCGCAGCGATCGGCGGCCCTTCGATTTCCTGATATTTGCCGGCAGATGACTGATATTTGCGTTCAGCTTCATGAATGCCGATGTCGTGAAGAATCGCAGCGGCAAGGAGAGTGTCCTTCCGCGCATCCGTTTTATGTAAGCCTCTCTCGAGGACCTCTTCATCCCAGAGTGCACAGGCAAAGCAGTACACCTTCATGGCGTGCTGGATTCTTCTGGCATCAGGACCAAAATAGTGAATCATTTTATTGATTAAGGTTCCAATCATACGTCGTCCCCCAAGCTGAGATGATTCCATTGTGTTCCAGGACGCGGTTTTTGGCAAGGTACTTTTCAGCAGCTGCCTGACAGCCACAGATATTCATAGGGTCCCAGCAGCACGCTGCCGCAGTCAAAATCAACTGTTTTACCCTGGAAAAGATCTGTCCTCCTACCGTAAATCCCCTTGTCGCGGAAGGGCTGTGTGTTCACAAACTGCCGGTCTTCGCTGAAGTTGCCGATGAAGATAAACACCTGTCCATAATGATATTTGGCATAGCTGTACACGGGGTGTTCATAGCACTCAATGATTTCGGGGCGGATTTCAGCCCGGAAAATATCATGGGCACAGCGGATTTCGATCAGCTTCTTAAGCTGTGTGAACACCTGCCCTCCGTTGGTTCCGAGATCGTGCCGGCTGACCGCCGCCTCCCAGCTGAAAAACGGCCGGTGAAGCCAGCGGCTGTCATGCGATTTACCTGGATCCTGCTTGTAGCTGTAATCGTTGATCGTTGCCAGTTCGTCCCCGCTGTAAATAAGGGGGATGCCGGATTCGGACAGGATCAGTGCGTGGATAAGCATAATCCTTTTGAGGGCCAGTTCACGCTGGTATTCGTCCCTGGTAAGAATCGCCGTTTCCAGACCGCACAGGCTGGCCATGGAGCCGCTGTTTCGGGCATCCATCGTCTCCGGATTGAATTCGTATAATTCACCGGCGGCATAGCTGAATGCATGTTCGCCTTTATAGAAGTTAATCAGATATTGCTTGTGTGCGCCCGGGTCGAGCCCAAGGCCGCGCAGGCCGTGCTCGTCCATCCCCCAGCCGATATCATCGTGGCAGCGGGCATAATTCACCCAGCAGGCCGAATGCGGTGTGTGGAATGCGTTCTTGTCACTGCGGGTCATCAGACGGGCATCGCGTGTGGCAAGTGAATTCCAGATATTGACCATGTGAGCGGCATTGTAGAGAATCTGGCACTCCTCCTGACCGTCGGTACCGAAATATTTGACGATCTGCCAGGGTTCGACAATCGCCTCCCCCTTAAGGACAACGCTCGGGCAGACAATGTTGGTAATCAGGCGGAACATCTTCAGGAGAGTGTGAACCTGCGGAAGGTTTCTGCAGCTGGTGCCGAGCTCCTTCCACATAAAGGGAATCGCGTCGAGGCGGATAACCTTGACACCTGTGTTGGCAAGAAACAGCAGGATATCCGTCATTTCACGGAAGACGCGCGGATTATGATAATCAAGGTCCCACTGGAATTCGTAGAACGATGTGAATACCCATTTATTGATCTGTGGATAGTAGGTGAAGTTCCCCGGGGCTACCTTGGGAAAAACTTCCTCGACGGTGGCTTCAAAGGCATCAGGTATATCCTGTGTATCGTACATGAAATACATTGCCTGGCTGTCGGGATCGCCGGATAAGGCCTGCTGCGCCCAGACATGATCTTTGGCTGTGTGATTGACGACGTAATCGAGACAGACACTGATGCCCTCTTTACGCAGGGTGGCTACCAGCTTCCTGAACTGGTCCATCGTGCCGAACCGCGGATCGATGGAGCGGTAATCCGCAACGGCATAACCGCCGTCGTTTTCGCCGTCACGTGCCTTTAGCAGAGGCATGAAGTGCAGATACGTAATACCGAGGTCCCGAAGGTAGGGAATTTTGTCGATGACCCCATTAAGGTCGCCGGCAAACAGGTCGGTGTAAAGCATCATGCCGACAAGCTTATTTGACAGATACCACCCGGAATCCTGGAGGTCATCTTCGACCAATGCGTCAGGGCGGTCTTCATATGCGCTGCGCATGACATGCAGCAATTGATCGAAAGATTCTTCGGTACGTGAACCTGTCCCGTACAGGCTCTGATAAAGCTGTTTAAGCTTATCAACCCGTTCGTTCATACGGCTGTCAAAACTTGCTTTCGCCATGATACCACCTTCTTCATCGAAGATCCGGATGATCTGATATTACAATCAGTGTAACGAAAGCGTGCGTATATGTCAACCGCATGACATGTCAAATATGACAAAATAATCAACGGTATGCCCGGCTTTCAGACATACCCTTCATTTTTGAATACATGACACACTATTTGATATATTCGGAGTACGATTTTCCCGTGTGTTTTTTGAAGCAGCGGCCAAAATAATTGGGGTCCGGAATGCCTACTTTCTCTGCAGCCTGATACATCAGCATCTTCTTTTGTGCATATTCGATGGCTTTTTCCATGCGCCGCGCGAAAAGGTAATCGCCGAAGCTTATACCGGCTTCCGCTTTGAACATACGGCTCAGATAGTTTGCGTTGAAGCCGAACGCCATCGCAGTCGAGGCAAGATTCAGGTCGGGGCTTGTGTAGTTAAGACGCAGATACTCTTTGATTTTTTCGGCTGTTGTACTTAAGGCCGGCTCTGCCTCTTCGTCCGTCAGATCCGGGGCTGCTTTATCGAGATCCTTTTTGATCTTTTCGAGGGCGGTCTGAATTTCCTTATGATTGATCGGCTTGACGAGGAACTCAGTAATGCCGATGCCGATACACTGCCGGGCATATTCGAACTCATTAAATGCCGTCAGTACAATGATCTTGAGAAGCGGATACCGCTTGATGGCAAGCTTCGAAAACTCAATGCCGTCCATAAAGGGCATCTTAATATCCACGAACGCGATATGCGGCCGGAATTCATCAATCGTATTGATCGCTTCAATCCCGCTTTCCGCCTCGCCTACTACCTGCATGTCCAGCTGATCCCAGGCGACCGAAGATTTAAGAAGTCCGCGGATTGCCCTTTCGTCGTCAATAATCATTACCCTATACATTTTTCTCATCCTCACTGGCTGTTTCTATGGATTTTTCCGTGCCCGGCTTCGAATTGATTTCTCCATGGCCGTTCCAGGCTGCATTCTTATTCATTGGTATTTTCAGGTCTATTTCCGTATAATGGCCGATCTGGCTTCTGATCTCATACACATCTTCCGTATCACAGAAATAGCGTATCCGCTCAATGGTACCCTTGAATCCAAAACTGTCATACTCACCGGACAGCATGAGTGCCGCGATCTGATCTCCGGACATGCCGACTCCACTGTCATAAACAACAATTCGGAGTACTCCGTCTTTTTCAAAAACCGATATCCGGATAATACACTTTTCGCCCTTCAGGCGGACCCCGTGGTAGAGCGCGTTTTCGATAAGCGGCTGCAGAATCAGCCTGGGAACCTTAATGTCGAGGAGCTTCTCATCACACTCATATACGTCATCAAAAATGTCACCGTATCGGTATTTCTGGAGCTTCAGGTAGTCCTTTACGATCTGGATTTCGGTGCGCAGCGGTATTTCGATGCTGCCGTCGCTCAGGAAGTTCGTAAAGAAACTTGCAAGCGTCTGAATCGCATCATATACCTCGTCTGCCTTGGCCTGGGATGCCATAAAGGCAAGCGTATCGAGTGTGTTATACAGGAAGTGCGGCTTGATCTGCTCCTGGAGGGCAGACAGTTCGGCACTCCTGATCTTCTTTTCCTTGGTAATCAGTTCCTTGAAAAGCCCGTCGATTTCATCAAGCATCATGTTGTACCGGTTCTTCAAGTGACCGATCTCATCATCGGGCAGCGATA
>DIEM01000062.1 GCA_002418625.1 Firmicutes bacterium UBA5774 | reverse complement strand
TTCCGACACCAGCTCCGGCGTGATCGTCGTGTCGATGATCGTGAACAGATTGTTTTCCATCGACACTGTAAATCCTTCCTTCGCGGTGATGTTCACATCGATCAGATCCCTGCCGACGGTCATGGTTTCTCCGTCAAGCACAAGGTCAAGCTTTCCTGCCTCCTCCAGCTCCGCCACCGCCGCAGCAGCGTCGACAGCTGCCAAAGCTGTTCCGAACGCCTTGATCCTGGCTCCGAGCGCCGGCCCCGCAGTCTTGAAATTCGGTTTCAATCTGAAATTCATATATCGGTCGAGATGCTTTTCGAATATGACATCCTTGACATTCAATTCTTCTTTGATCAAATCCGCCAGATCGGATATCAAGCCTTCATACTTACCGTCAACCATGATCGCGGACAGCGGCTGTCTGACCTTTAGTCTCTCCTTTTCACGGGCGGCGCGGCCAAGACCGACAAGATCCCTGATGAGATCCATCCGGCTCTCGACATTTTTATCGATCAGAGCCAAATCGGCTTTAGGATAGAACGCGATGTGGACCGATTCCTCTCCGGTCAGCTTGGTGTAGACCTCATCCGATATGAATGGTGCAAATGGCGCTATCAATTTGGCGATTCCGACCAATACCTCATAGGTGGTCGCGTATACGGACTCCTTGTCTGTCGTCAGCTCTTCGCCCCAGAATCTTCGTCTGGCTCTGCGGATATACCAGTTTGAAAGATCTTCAGTCACAAAATCCTGAATTTTACGGACGGCTTTCATATGGTCGTAAATGTCCATTTCAGAGGTGACATCCGCGATCAGCTGATTATATTTCGACAGGATCCATCGGTCGAGTTCAGGCCTGACGGCATAATCAACAGAAAAACCTGAAGGATCGATTCCATCTGTATTCGAATAAAGCACGAAAAAATTGTATACGTTTTTCAGTGTCCCAAAAAACTTGCTCATGATTTCGATCAGGCCATCTTCATCGAACTTGGTCGGAGACCAGGCGGGAGAAGAATGCAGCAGATACCATCTCGTCGCGTCAGCTCCGTATTTATCAAAAAGCTCGAATGGATCGACTGTATTACCCTTGGATTTGGACATTTTCTTGCCTTCCTTGTCAAGGATCAGGTCATTGACCAGCACATTCCTATATGGCGACTGCCCCATGACAAAGGTTGAAATGGCGATCAGCGAATAGAACCAGCCCCTTGTCTGATCGATGCCTTCGCATATGTAATCCGCCGGGAACAGTTCCTCGTCGAATTTTTCACTGTTTTCAAATGGATAATGATGCTGGGCAAAAGGCATCGAACCGCTGTCGAACCAGCAGTCGATCACTTCACTGACCCTGTTCATGACCTCACCGCAAGCAGAGCACTTGATGTGGACTTCGTCGACATACGGGCGATGGAGCTCGATGGTGTCATCAATCGCTTCAATGGCTTTCTCGGCCAGTTCTTTCCTTGATCCAATGGACTCAAGATGCCCGCATGCTTCGCATCGCCAAATGTTGAGAGGCGTGCCCCAGTACCTGTTTCTCGAGATCGCCCAGTCATTGAGGTTCTCGAGCCAATTACCGAATCTTTTCTCTCCGACGAAATCCGGAAACCAATTGACCGTATTGTTATTCGCGATCAATTGATCCTTGAGCTTTGTCATCTGGATATACCAGCTTGGTTTCGCGTAATAAAGCAGCGGTGTCCCGCATCTCCAGCAATGGGGGTAATTGTGCTCCATCTTTTCTTTCGAATAAAGTTTCCCGGCGGCAGCCAGCCATTTTATGATGTCCACATCCGTATCCATGACAAATTCTCCGGCCCACGGCGTAATATAATATTTGCCGTCTTCACCGACCGGATTGGGCACAGGCAGATCGTATCGTCTGCCCGTATTATAGTCGTCCTCACCGAAAGCAGGAGCCGTATGGACGATGCCGGTCCCGTCTTCAATAGTGACATAATCCGCATGCGTGACGTAGAAAGCCTTCTTATCGACTTCGACGAACGGCATCAGTTGTTCATACTCTATATATTCCAGATCTCTTCCCTTCATCTCGGCAAGCACCCTGTAGCCGCCCGCTCCGTTTTCATCCGCCGTTCCAAGCACCTTGTCGGCCAGCGCCTTAGCCAAATAGTAGACCTCGCCGTCCTTTTCCGCCTTGATATAGTCTATATCGGCGCCGACCGTCAGAGCGACATTCGATGCCAGCGTCCACGGCGTCGTGGTCCATGCAAGAAAAAATTCGTCGGCATCCTTCCTCTTGAATTTGACGATGACGGTATTGCTTTTGATTTCCTTGTAGCCCAGCGCCACCTCGTGGGAGGCAAGGCCAGTCCCGCAGCGCGCGCAGTAAGGCAATATCTTATGGCCTTCATAAATCAGGCCTTCCTCAAAAAAGCGCTTCAGGATCCACCATTCCGTCTCGATGTAATCGTTGTCCAGTGTGATATAGGGATCATCCATATCGATCAGATATCCCATGCGCCTTGACATTTCACGCCACTGACGCTCATAGGTGAACACCGACTCCCTGCATTTCTGGTTGAATTCCTTGATGCCGTATTTCTCAATATCCTGTTTGCCTGTCATGTTGAGCTGCTTTTCCACTTCAATCTCAACGGGAAGCCCGTGGGTGTCCCAGCCGGCTTTCCTTTTCACGACGAATCCCTGCATCGTTTTATATCGGCAAACGGAATCCTTGAGCGTCCTTGAAATCACATGATGTATCCCCGGTTTGCCGTTCGCGGTCGGAGGGCCTTCATAAAAAATGAACGAAGGCATTCCACTTCTTGTCGAAACGCATTTTTCAAGCAGATTCTCCTGATCCCAAAGATCAGCCTGCTCATTCTGCAATTCCGCTATTGGCTTTTCTGACAAATTCTTAAACATATGGCTGTTTCCTTTCCTATTTCGGGCTGCAGGCCCATTGACCCGGACACGTCCCGATCCGGTGACTGATTCCGGTTTTTCCAACAAAAAAATCCCCAAGCCTCTCGACTTAGGGACGATCATCAAGCGCGGTACCACCCTACTGACAGGATATCGGCTCATGCCGTTCCTGACTCTCGTTTACTTAACGTGTAACTCCGTGACCGCCTACATTATATTCGGCAGTCCGGCTCCCGGGTGATCTTCAGCAGCTTTCCCCTGACGTCCTTGCACCATGCGTCCGTCTCTCTGCAAGCTTCCGGCTGACTACTGTCCCGTTCCCAGCCTTTATTATATTACCAGGTTATTTTATTAAATGAGGCTCGTAATGTCAAGTTAAGTTTATATTAAGGCTGTCACTCATGCTTTTCCCGGTATTCTGCGGTGTCGCGCCGCAATTGCTCGATCAGTCCATATATGATATCGGCGTCATAGCCCAGATACGCAAGCCGTCTCATGACGCGTTCGGGATCGGCGGAGCCTTCGCCTGACCGAGTCAGCTTCAATGCCTCGGCATAAGCATTCTCGCGTTCGACATCCTGGCTGAGAAGCGTTCCGAGCATCTCACCGGCCAACTCCCGGTCTATACCCTTTGCCGACAGTTCTGCTCTGATCAGCCTGCGGCCTTTCCGTTTTCGGATGCACTCCGAAATATAATTCTCGCAAAATTTTCGATCATCGACGATGCCGGCTTCGGAAAGCGCGGACAGGACGTCGTCGATCGCGTCATTCGGCTGGTTTTTCGACATCAGATATGAACGGATCTCGCTCTGCGTTTTATCTTTTCTTGCAAGATATTTCAAAGCCAGTTCCCTGGCGGCTGCACTGTGTTCCTTTTCCATAGCAGTACTCACTCGTTCTTTTCCAGCATGGGCCGCAAACCCGCAACGAGCGTATCGCCCGCACCGGCTATTATACAGCGGTCGCCCATCCTGGTCTTTATGCTGCAGATCGCCTCGATCCCTGTGCAGTGCAGCGGAACGATCATTCCCATATCATATTTGAGTACTTCACTGATGATCATCTCGCGCAATTCAGCTTTGGTTTCATATAAATGCATACCGACGATCAGACCGGCGATCGGCCTGCCGGGAAAAAGCTTTTGGCCCTGCTTGATCGCAGGTATGACGCCGAGATGGCTGCATCCCGAAAAAATATAGATCCCCTCCGGCTGGTCGATGACCAGGATCTGTTCATGCGCCATTGAATCATCCCTGAAGCTTCCATCCTCGTCTTGTACGATGAATCTCTCCGTCGGAGTAAAATCATCACTCCGGTCCATGGTTCCCGATATTGCGATGCCCGGCGTCAGATACACCGGCTCATCGGTGAATACCAGACGTTCCCTGATCTCCGCGATCTGCTCCGCCGACCAGAGTATTCCGATGTTTTTTCCCACCGGCTTCCCATTGCTTGATTGATATCGTTCACCGAACGATTCTGCATGCAAATAGATTGGTGCATGTCTGTTGGCCCTGCAAAATGTCGGAATTCCGTTCGTATGATCGAAATGGGCATGGCTGATAACGACTGCGTCGACATTGTCAAGATCCGCATGGACAATTTTGGCGTTCAAAGCAAATATATCCGACTGCCCCGCATCAAACAGGATCGTTGCTTCTTCGGTTTCAATATAGATCGACAAGCCATGCTCGGCAAGGCAATCGTCTTTTTCTGTTTTATTTTCCGATAAAAATTTCAATCTAAGCATGCTGATTACTCCTTATCCCTTGGTTCTTCAACTTCTGCCTTTTTCCGCCCGGCGGTGCTTGTTCCGATAACGCCGGTGATGATCAGCATGGTGCATATGATATGGTAGATCGTTAATGGCTCTCCGAAAATCAATACTCCGGCTACGATCGAGATGGCCGTTGACAAATTGCCGAACAGCGTTGCCTTGACAGCCTCCATATGCGCCAGCATATAGCACATGAGCAGTGACGTTATAAAAGTACAGGTCACACCCAAGTATATCACCGATACGGCAAATTTCCAATCCGACATTGGCCGGAGATATTCCATGATTGTGCCGTTTTGTATCCCATTGATGATCGTTACAATATTAGCTGCGACACAGCATCCCGTAACGATCACGAAGCTTATTTCCGTCGGCGTGAAGATTTTTCTCGCATGACGCATCAGGACATTTGAGAACGCCATCGAGAGGCTGGATAAAAATAAAAGGAAAATACCCTTGATGTTAAATCCGGCATCCCAGCCCGCGCCGATGACGAACATCAGGATCACACCTGTGACAGACATGGATACAAATACTTTTTGCAGTCCGGTTGTCTTCTCATGAAGCATCAATGATGCAACGACCATCGTGATGATCGGAACGATGGCGAAAATGATCCCCCCTTCGATAGACGTCGCGTATTTGATACCTATGGCCTGGATCGCTATGAATCCGCCATAGGTCGCCGCGATTGGAAAAACCTTCATAAAAGGCTTGTTTTTCAGATCGATATGGACGATGCGCAATGCCAGTGCCGCGAATACGGCGATAACGGCAAAGTTGAACCTATATGTGATCAATTCAAGCGGTGTCGCCGAAATAACGGCAAGTTTCGAAAACAAAAAAGAGAAACCAACAAGGACTGTGAACAATAATGAGACTGCGTAAACCTTCATCGTGCCGGCACTATCCGTCATGTCGCCCCTCCATATCCACTACTTCCTCAATTTGTTCGAGATACTCGCTGCAGCAGGCGCCGATCCATCGACCCGTCTCCTTGATTTCGCGAAATTCCGCCGAGCCGATGCGGTCTGCCAGACTACCGCCGCTCACTGCCGAGAAACTTCGAAAATCTTCAGTAAGACCCGTTCCTTTGAGCTTCGCGTACGCTTCCTTGCGGACCCAGACGGATAAAAAACCCAATGAGCCGTTTTTATCGGCATACTGCCTCTCTTCGACGGTATAAAAGCGCGACGCTATTTTCATGTAACGCTCTTTCGATGCCGAAACCGCCAGTTGTTTTTCATTGTCCTTCTCGAAGGCTTCGATGTCTATTCCGATCGGCTCTTGCTGTATGGCGCATATCCAGATCTTCCCGGAATGGCTTACGGAAAAATGGATGCCCTTTGGCTCGACGCAGTAAGGCTTTCCGTGTTCCCCGGCTGCCATGACGACCGCCGCCCGGCCTTCTCCCGGCGGAACGCTTTTTTTTATGCAATAATCGCGGATCGCCGCGGCTGCGAGAGCCGGCCCTTCCTCTTTTTTGTATGCTTCGGATTTATACAAAATCATATTGCGCTCCGTTTCGCCATGCCGAACTGTTTGCTGCTGACCGAAGACTTCCCGTGCATATGCTGCAATCGGCTCATCTCGATCATAATATCACATGGCCGTCATATCCGCCACTTAATGGATGATGCCTGCAATGATATAGAATCCGGCCAGAACCGCAGTAGCCGTAACCAGTATGAGGGAAAATATGAATGCAAGCGGAATGACCTTGATCTCTTCTCCGAGACGGTCGATCGAAGCCGCCGCATTTTGAAGCTTTGCCGGCGATATGACGCTGGCGAGGCCTGCGCCGAACGCGACGCCCGCAGTTATCAGGATCATGACCGGGGGTGAAGAGCCCAGATTTGTGGCTGTTGTAAGGGCATATTTACCGAACATGCCGATGGTCGAGGCCTCGCTGCCGGTTATGAATCCGCCAAGCAAGCCAATGAAGGGCGAGACGAATACATATCCGTTTTGGAAAACCTCCGCTGATTTATCCGCCAATACCCTGATCATACTTGGCGTGGTAAATGCCTGTTCAGTCATGCTGAAGCCCGAAAGATTCATGACCTCGCCTATGCAGAAGAAGATCGCCGCGGCAAAGGCCGGCCGTGGAGCTCTCTTGCCCCAGATCACCAAAGTCGTTCTTATCTGATCACCGGTCGGCCTCAAAAATGGAATGGACAGCAAAACACTGACAAAGATCCAGGTATAGGCGTTCCAGATCAGTCTTGTCGCGATCGGACTTCCGTCAGCGGCAAGCCCAGTCACCGGCATAGTGAATTGATAATAAAAGAAGTCAAAAAGCGGCTTCGGTATATTGAGCGCCAGGATCAGTACGATCAGCAGCGCCCAGGGAACAAGCGCCTTCCAAAGCGGCATGTTCTTTTCAAATTGAAGTTCATCAGCAGTAAGGATGCTTCGGTCAATTATCTTTTTGCCCCGGAGCTTCAGATAGGCTACCATCGCCAATATAACTGCGGTTCCGCAGATCAATCCTGTCAGCGGAACCAGATTGTCGGCCTTGCTGGTCAAATAAGCGATTGCCGCGATCACGGCTCCGGCGAGGATGCACGGGACGAATCCTTTTTTTATCCCGTTCCATCTGTCGGCGATCCACAGCATACAAAAGCCGATCATCGTTGCGACAATAGGCACGAAAAGGCAGAATACACCTGCGACCATGCCCAGGGTCACCGGTGCCGCCGCAGGATCCGCTTTGGCCAGATATCCGTTCATGACATCGACAAATACGACGACCGGCGCTCCCAGCAATGCATAGGTGCAAAGCGAATCATACCCGATCGCCGGCAGCGCGATGGCACTGTATGTCGTATAGCCCATCGCAAGCAGAATAGGCGGCAGCAGAGAAACCGGCGTCGCCCCGACGGAAACCATGAGTGTCCCGAAGCCGACATTGATCATGATGATCTGAACGGCCTTGTCATTCAATGCAATCGTCTTAATGAAAATGATAACTCTTTTCAGCGCCCCGGTCGTCTGCATGAATGCCATCTGAAGCAGCGACGCCGCAACGATCAATGTAACGGGCAGGGATTTGACGGCACCTGCAGCAGTCGATCTGGCAATGACCTCGATGCTCGTGTCGAAAAAAAGAAAAGCAAGTATGGAAACAACTGCCCAACCTGCAACACCCGTAATGTCCGCCGGCTTTTTCCAAATCAGCAGCATCGCTAAAATTGCAAAAATCGGCAGTAATGATATCAATAATGAAAACATGAATCTATACTTCCTTCCAGGCTGCTGTGCGTGCCGGCCGGCGGCACACCCTGCAGAAAATATTCTAATGAAAACATATTTCAGTGTCAACCTTTTTACGCCTTATCGCCACGCTTCCATGGAGATTGTCAAAAATGGCGCCATTATGAGGATTTCAGGTCAAAACGCATTGGACGGCATCGTATTTAATGGTATACTGGCATCATAGCCATTTGCAATCGGATATTTAACCTTTAATGTGAACATGGGAGGCGCAAAGGAAAAATGAAAGCAAAAGCCGTTATAATGGATCAGCAAGCCATGGATAGAGCCATTACGAGGATCAGCCACGAAATCATCGAAAAAAACAAGGGCATCGGCGATATCGCTCTGGTCGGCATCAAACGACGCGGGATCCCGCTATCTCGAATGATCGCATCAAAAATCGAGGAAATCGAAGGTATCAGACCTGCGCTAGGCACTCTGGATATAACGCTCTATCGCGACGATCTGACAGAAAAAAGCCAATCCGCCATTGTTGAAGATACGCATATCGATTTTGATGTGACGCAAAAGACGATCATTCTGGTCGATGATGTGCTTTACACCGGCAGGACCGTCAGAGCTGCACTCGACGCGATAATGGATTTCGGGAGGCCCAACAGGATACAGCTTGCGGTGCTGATTGACCGCGGCCATAGGGAATTGCCTATCCGCGCTGATTATGTCGGTAAAAACGTACCGACCTCCAGAAACGAAATGATCCATGTCGCCCTCGCTGAAATCGACGGCTGCACCTCTGTCAGCATCTGCGATATTTGATCCGGATCCGTCCGGTACGGCAACCTTAAAATCATGCTCCGAAACAGGATGATGCATCCTTGCTCCGGAGCATGATTTTTTTATGCTGCTGCCGCTCCTGCCGTCATAGTTCCATAAGAATCATATGCCCGGCACGGATCTATGCATGGACTTCAACTGCATTGCCAGGCTCAGTGGCTTCGTTGCCTTCCATAACGGCATGCTCAAGAATAAATTCATCTTCATCACCGTAAGGCACCTGCTTTTGGCCGAGAAGCCTTATGATGCTGCCCGAAATTTTTCCGATCGCAAATGCAATAATAACTGTTACGATAATGCCGCCGAGCTGGACACCGGGACTGGCGGCAAAAAATACGCCGGCCAATCCGCCAAGGATTCCGGGCATTCCATGAAGATTATGAACGCCGCAGGTATCCGTTCCTTTTATTAGCTTTTCCAGCCTCGGTGCTATGACCGCATATCCTGCTGTGCTCAGCATGCCTGCCGCTATGCCGATCAGCATCGCATATCCGGGAGATGCAAGGTTGCAGACGCTGCCGATAGCCACACCGCCGGCCAGCGCCGCGTTGGCTATATCTTCGATGTCGATCCTTCCCCGTAGAATTTTTGAACAGACGTAAGTGGCAAGCGTAGCGCCGCAAAGCGCGAACACAGTATTGATCGCAGTCAGCGGAACCTGATCCGGCGCCACAAGCGCGCTCGTGAACGACGGCCAGAATATCCACAGCATCATGCTTCCGATCAGGCAAAACTGATTACTGACCGAATTGTTTTCCGATTGCGGGCCATTCTCGAATCTGGCGAAGGTCCCCGCAATGACTCCCAATCCAAAATAAGCGCCGAAAGCATGAATCACGACCGATCCGCCCACATCGACAAATCCTGGGAATATGCCGCTTTCGAGCATCAGCCATTCATTCAGGACATATGCAGGTATGAAAAGGACCGCCATGGCAAGATACTGATCCATTTTCAGTTTCCCAAGCGGCGCCCCTATGGCGATCAAAAGGCTCGCTGCAGCGAATTCCGCCAGAATGAAACTATCTATGCTGGTGATCGATAATTGGAATTCGCCGGTACCGAAGCTCCTTATGAGCATGTACAAAGGCAGTGCCGTGCTGACTGCAAGATAAGTTGCGGTGATCGAACTGAAACCGTGTTTTCTGACAAATACCATCAGGAAGCCAAAACCGACAAGCAGCATCGCCAGGATGTGGATCGATTTTTCATATTTGAGCGAGTCGTAAATATTGGAGGCCGCCTCTCCGGACAATGCCGGGATCACCTCTTCGGCTTCGTGCGGGCTGCCGGCCATCGCCGGTATCAGCAGAAGCGCAATGATCACAGTGAGCAACAGTATAATGATGGGAACGGCCTTGTTTAATTTGGTTCTCTTAGAATTAGCCATGATTTTTTTCTCCTCCAAGCTGTAAAGATAAATAAAAACGGTCAATAGATATAAATGATTCCCGGAACGCGGATCGGCGCGCTGTATTCCGTATTAAATGTTAACACTTTAACAATGGAATTTGAAGCATAAATGTTCAAATTTCAATAGTCGCAATATTTCAATAGTCTATCGGAATATGTTTTGAATTTTCTGAAATCTTGATTTCACAGCAGTAATTTAAAAATATATTGACATTTCATTCCGGTTGTTATATGGTTATTTACACAAGTAGTTAACTATCTATCTACAGGAGGCGGTGGTTTACTGATGGATTTTAAAAACGATAAATCGATTTATCTGCAATTGGCCGAATGGCTTGAAGACGCCATCCTATCCGGCGCCTTCCCCGAAGAAAGCCAGGTGCCTTCCACAACTGACATATCCGTCAATTACAGGATCAATCCCGCTACAGCCCTGAAAGGCGTCAACATCCTTGTCGACAGCGGCATACTTTATAAAAAGCGCGGCCTCGGCATGTTTGTCAGCGAAGGGGCAAGAGACAATATCCTGCAAAAGCGTAAAATCGGCTTCTACGAGGACTATGTCAGGCCAATGATGGCCGAAGGCGCCAAATTGGGGATCAGTAGAAGCGATATCCTGACCATGATCGAAAGGAGCGGCATAAAATGAAAAGGTTGGAAATAAAAAACATCACAAAGAAGTTCGGATCGACTGCAGCCCTGTCCAATATCGATCTTTTGATCGAGCCCGGCTTCATTTACGGTCTCTTGGGACGAAACGGAGCCGGCAAGACGACCCTGTTGAATCTCGTATCAAACAGGCTTTTTCCGGATCAGGGAGAAATACTCGTCGACGGTGTCAGTGTGCTCGAAAACGATCATGTGCTCTCTTCAATATATTGCATGGCTGAGACGAATCTGTTCCCTGAGAATATGAAAGTCTCGGACGCTTTCAAGTGGACGGGAGAATTCTACCCGAGCTTCGAAATGGATTATGCGCGAAGACTTGCCGGCAAATTCGAGCTGGACATCAGCAAAAAAATCAAATCTCTTTCTACGGGTTATGCCTCGATATTCAAGTTCATAACCGCTCTTGCAAGCAACGCGGAAATCATCCTGCTAGACGAGCCGGTACTTGGCATGGACGCCAACCATCGAGATCTTTTCTACAAGGAGCTGGTCGCAAATTTCAGCGAGCACCCCAGGACATTCGTGATTTCGACGCATTTGATCGATGAAGTCGCCGATGTGCTTGACGAAGTCATAATCATTAAGGACGGCTGCGTTCTGCTGTCCGGCAGCGCGTCCGATCTTGTCAGCCGGGGTTATTCTGTCACGGGTGCCTCGGATAGCGTCGATCTTTTCATCCGGAATAAACGCGTCCTTGCCGTCGACTCCCTTGGCGGCATGAAAACCGCTTATTTGCTGGAGGATTCAGCACCGGACAGCGTTCCCGCGGACATGGTGCTTGCAAGGCTGGATCTGCAGAAGTTATTCATTCATCTTACCAATGCTTAAGGAGGATATTAAAATGAAAATCCTGTCTTCAATAAAGTATCAGCTAAATGATTCCTGTAGGGCACTTTTGGTTTTTTGGGGCATCGTGTTCCTGATCCTGATCCTCGCCGCTGTTGCCGGAGGCGGAAACGGCTCGGTCACCGGCATGGAAATGGCTTCAGCAATATTCATCTTTGTCGTCGGACTCAACTCATTCAAACCCGCATTCAATTTTTCGATGGCAAACGGCATTTCAAGAAAAACACAGTTCATCGGCTTTGCCGCATCCATTTCCATATTTGCGACGGCGATGGCGATCGCCGATTCAATATTCATGCTGATATTTTCAAATTTCATGCCCTATTCATCACTTTTCACACAGCTTTACTTCCGGAATAGCCCGCAATCCTTCTCAGGCAGCCTGCTCTCCGGTCCTGTCTGGTCCATTTTGCTATATATAATGGTCGCAATGATGGGATATATGATTTGCCTGATCTACTACAGAAGCGGACTTGCAATGAAGCTGGCCGTTTCCATCGCTCCGCCCGTCATTCTGTTTATAGTGCTGCCCTTCTCCGCCAGACTCAATCCTGAGCCCGCTTTACAGTTCATCAATTTTATCGGAAACGCGCTCGGCCTTTATCCTCACGCCGCTCCGATGAATGCAGCAACGACATTCCTGATCTTCTCCGTTTTGTTCGCAGGAGCCTCATTTTTCCTAATGCGCCGCGCAGAGATCAAACGTTGAACATGTTGAACATTATGAAAGAAGCGTCGGAAATGGAATTCCACTCCATCCGGCACTTTCATATTTATCGGTTTAATTTTTTTACAGCGATTTCACAGCATTATGCAGTCATGAAGAGAATTATACGCAAGGCACATCAACCGTCTAAGGCTGCCTGATCCTTTCCAGGATGCTTTTGTAGCCGTCTGCGCCATATATGAGGCAGCGGTTGATGCGGCTGATCGTGGCAGTGCTGGCCCCTGTGATCTCCTCGATCTCATTGTATGTCTTGTGGGCGGCCAGCAGCTTGGCTACCTGCAGGCGCTGAGCCAGCGAATGGATCTCCTTGATCGTGCAGATATCCTCAAAAAAACGGTAACAATCCTCTTCATCGTTCAAGGCCAGTATCGCTTTGAACAAGTCATCGGTTTCCTTGTTCTTCAGTCTTGATTCATAGCTCAATTGAAATCCCGCCTTTCATTTTTCCACTTTAACGCTTTACAGTATGATTATACTCTCCGCTTTTTTCCTTGACAATCATTATTTTTTACTCTAAAATTATTTTGTTAGCAAAAGGGAGTAGTTTTAAATTTGTGATCAACATCATGGCAGCTCGATCCTGCCTGGTCATAAATCCGTAAAGGTAACCAGACTTTTGGCATGAAGAGCCTATTCGTGCCTAAAGTTTTTTTTTTTAGACATGAATCTTTTTCGTAGCACTGGAGGTAAATAATGTTTGAGTTTGAAAAAATGTCAGCCGCAGAAACGCTCGACAATCTGAAGGTCGATCATCGACACGGATTGAGTTTCTCCGAAGCCAAAAAACGAATTGCCGAATACGGGCCAAACGCATTTGAGGAAAAGAAACCAAAAACGAAAATCCAGATGTTCCTGGCGCAGCTGCGGGATCCAATGATCTACATTCTGTTCGCTGCAGTCGCCATTTCGATGTTCCTGCGGGAATTCAGCGACTCGATCATCATTCTTGCCGTTATCCTTCTGAACGCTACGATCGGCGTCGTTCAGGAATCAAAAGCCGAAAAATCACTGGAAGCCCTGAAGAAGCTCTCGAGCCCGGTCGCACTGATCCGCCGCGACGGCAAGGCTATGGAAATACCGGCTGCAGAATTGGTTCCCGGCGATATCGTCATTCTTGAAGCCGGACGTGTCGTACCAGCCGATCTTCGCCTCACTGCAAGCATCAATCTTCAAATAGAAGAATCCGCGCTGACCGGAGAATCCGTTCCGGTACAGAAGGATGCTGATTTTATTGCCACTGCCGATACGACCCTCGGTGACAGGATCAACATGGCATTTCTTTCAACACCGGTCACATATGGAAGAGGCGAGGGCGTCGTCGTTAAAACCGGAATGGAAACGGAGATCGGAAAAATCGCCCGTCTTATAAATGAATCCTCCGAAGAACTGACACCGCTTCAAAAGCGGCTGGGCGACCTTGGTGTGCTCCTGGGTATCGTTGCTGTCGTGCTGTGCGTCGCTTTGTTCGGCATAGCGCTCTATCAGGGCCGTGACGTTGGAGAGATGCTGCTGACCGCCATATCACTGGCTGTAGCGGCGATTCCCGAAGGGCTTCCCGCAGTCGTTACAATCGTCCTTGCTCTGGGCGTCCAGCGCATGGTCAAGGTCAATACGATCGTCAGGAAGCTGCCAGCAGTTGAAACACTAGGGTCAGTCAGCATCGTCTGCTCGGACAAGACCGGCACATTGACCCAGAATAAAATGACCGTCACTAAAGCCTATACGAATAATGCTTTATCAGACATTGGAAGTTTCGATTATCAGAAAAACAAGCTGTTTGTCGATGGCTTCATTCTCTGCACCGATGCGACGATCGAAGAGGAAAGACGCTACGGCGATCCGACGGAGCTTGCGCTTCTTGACATGGGCATCCTTTTTGGAACAGTCAAAGAGGATCTGGAGGCCGCGACACCCAGAATCAACGAGCTTGCTTTCGATTCCGCACGTAAAATGATGACCACGGTCCACAAAGATTCCAGCGACCAGGTGCTCAGCTACACCAAGGGCGCAGTCGACAGGCTGATTGGAAAATGCACCGGCATTTTATGCGGCGGTGAGATCAGACCGATCACGGAGGCCGATATCACCGATATCGAAAAAGCCACTAAAGAGATGGCTGCTTTTGCTCTCCGTGTCCTGGCACTCGCCATCAAGCAAAATGATCCCTCAGCCAGCGAGGACGACCTTGTATTCGCCGGACTCGTCGGCATGATCGACCCGCCAAGACCGGAAGCCGCAAAGGCTGTTCAGATCTTCAAGGAAGCATCCGTCACGACCATCATGATAACCGGCGACCATAAGGATACCGCGCTTGCCATTGCACGGGAGCTCGGCATAGCGGAGGACGAATCCCAGTGCATCGACGGGGATACTTTATCGGAAATGACCCAGGAGCAATTGAACGCTATTGTGCCTGATTTACGTGTATTCGCGCGCGTATCGCCGCAGCACAAGGTCATGATCGTCAAGGCCTATAAATCCTATGGCCATATCGTTTCAATGACTGGAGACGGCGTCAATGACGCTCCCTCCTTGAAATACGCCGATATAGGCGTTGCTATGGGCATAACGGGAACCGACGTGGCCAAGGGCGCCGCCGACATGGTTTTGACGGACGATAATTTCGCATCTATTGAAAAAGCAATTCAAGAAGGCAGAAACATTTACGGAAACATCAGGAAGTCCGTTTTATTCCTGCTATCCTCCAATTTTGGGGAAATCATCACGATGTTCACAGCGATCGTTATCGGGCTTGCCTCGCCGCTCAAAGCGATCCATATTCTCTGGATCAATCTGATCACTGACTCTCTTCCGGGCCTGGCACTCGGTGTCGATCCCGGTGACAAAGACATCATGCAGGAAAAGCCGCGTGACCCGAACCAGAATCTATTCGCCAACGGCGGCCTGGCCGCAACGCTTTATTTCGGCGCAGTCATAGGTCTGATCACACTCACGGCATACATATTCGGACCGATCACCCACCTCATGGAAATCGGGCAGGCCATCAACTATGAAGGCATCCGCGATTCGCTTACAGATCCTGAGATCTATACGCGGTCGCAAACCTATGCCTTCACTGTGCTCGGTGTTTCCCAGCTGTTCCATGCCTTCGGCATGCGCAATCTGAAAAAGTCGATATTTCGATACAACCATATTGAAAACAAAATGATGCTGTTTGCTTTCGTATTCGGCCTGATCTTTCAGATCGCAGTCACCGAAGTGCATTTCCTGGTTGAAATGTTCGGCACGGTTGAATTATCGCTCAAGGAATGGATGTCGCTCATAGCGCTTGCGACCGCTCCGCTATGGTTCCATGAATTATATGTCCTGGTCCATTATCTGGGAAGAAAACGTCAATAAAACATATCCGGAAATCAAGCTTGCGCAACAAATCCTTCATCAAGCAAACTAATGAA
The DNA here is from genome assembly GCA_002418625.1 of Firmicutes bacterium UBA5774. GTDB lineage: Bacteria > Bacillota > Clostridia > Peptostreptococcales > Anaerovoracaceae > UBA5774. The sequence continues at coordinate 29,595 of DIEM01000062.1, read as the reverse complement.
CTTCATGAAGCAAAAGGGCTGTATCCTTCGATGGATACAGCCCCTCCTTTATTCCCTTAAGATTTTTACCTGTCCTGCACAGAAAAATTTATTCGTTCAATAAAAGCTCGATCGCTTTAAGCATCTGCTTGTCGTTTTCTTCCGGCAGCGTACCGTCGACATAATCCTCTTCCAATATTTCCACTTGAACATCCGGTTCAACGCCCTGCTTGTGAATAACGCTGCCCTTCGGAGAAAAATACTGCATGACCGTGAGTTTGATCCCGCCTCCATCATCGCCATATGGCGTGATCCGCTGGATGATTCCCTTGCCGAAGGACGTCTCTCCAACTATTTTGGCTGCTTCAAAATCCTTCACCGCTCCCGCCAGTATCTCCGACGCGCTCGCCGAGCCTTTGTTGATCAGTACGACATAAGGTATGTCCAGTTTGTCAGCGTCGGATTTGTAATATTCCTTCTTCCCCGCCCTGTCCTCCGTATATGTGATCACTCCGGCTCCGAGAAGCCTGTCGGCGACCTCCACGCTGGCGTCGACCACGCCGCCCGGATTATCCCTGAGGTCTATGATGATTCCGGCCGGTTTTTTCAACTCTATCGACCGCAGATGCGTGCCGAATTCTTCGCCGGTTTTTTCGTCAAAATTCGTGATCCTTATATAGCCGATGTTGTTTTCAAGCATCTCTGATTTAACGGACTTGAGTATGATATTGGATCGTATGATGTCGAAACTGATGATCCGCCCATTGCGCAGGACTGCGATGACCACTTTGGTTCCCGCTTCGCCGCGCATGGCGCTGACAGCTTCGTTGATCGTCACGGATGAGTATTCAGTGTCATCGACCTTGACTATTTTGTCCCCTGCTTTTATGCCAGCCCGTTCGGCCGGCGTATCCTCGATCGGAGCGATAACGCTGATGAATCCATTGTCGTCCGGCGCTATCGTGACGCCAATCCCCTGGAATTCCCCACTCGTCGACATCATGATATCTTCATATTCCTCCTTGGACAAATACGAGGAATACGGATCCCCTATCCCCATGAAAAGCCCTTTATAGATCCCTTCGTTGAGAGCTTCGTTTTCCACCGGCAAATAGTAATTTTTATTGATATATTCTTTCAGGTCGAACATGGTCGCATATTCTTTCTTGATTGCCCTGTAGTCTTCATATTCCGTCTTCGGCACCATAACCAGGCCTCCTGCGGACAAACCGCCGAGCAGGATCACCGCCGCCGTTCCCGCGGCGGAAACAAGCATGAAAAATATAACGATCAAAGCAAGACTTCTTTTTTTCATCATCAGCATTTTCTTATCCAAACCCCTCATTTTTTAGTCGACTCTATTACTATACCACCGGATGTCCCGGACGACAAACTGAATTTTGCTGCTGCCGTTCCATGTGTTGATGTCCGGATAACCGGCAACAGATATCACGCTGCCTTTTTCAAGCTCCGCCCTGTATTCCCCTGCTTCGTTGAAAAGGACACAATCGATCGATCCGGATGCATCCCGTACCGTAAAACGGGCATGCTGCCTTTCGTCCCCCATATGCATCACATGGTCGACGCTGACATTATCAAGTGAAAAAACGGGTTTTTCATTTCGATGACCGAACGGCTCAAGTCTTTCGACCTGTGAGACGAGTTCAAAATCAATATCGCCGGGATTCAAGGGCAAATCTATTCTCAGCTTGTCAACGAACAGCTCGCTGTCGTTTTCATAAATCTCATTTATGCTGCGGTTCAATCCTGTTCTTAGAATCTCGAGGTTGGCCGGTTCCATCAGAAATCCGCAGGCCCCTGCATGGCCGCCGAATTTGATGAATAAATCGCCATGCTTTTTAAGAACCTCATAGATGTTGATCCCTTCAATGCTGCGTCCGGTTCCCTTGAGCTGCATGTCCCCATTTGTGCCTGTCACGACGATCGCCGGCCTTCCGAACGCATCCTTGATCTTGCCTGCCACTATGCCGGCTATGCCCTCGTGGGCCCGGCCGGCATCTATGACCATGAACAAGTCATTTGCATGCTTGCTTTCGGCTATATCCATGCACTTCCTGAAATCCTCCTCCTGGATCCGCTTCCGTTCATTGTTGTTCGAGACCAGCGTCGCCGCTGCATCACGCATGGATCTGTTCTCCTTTGCGGTCAGCAGTATAACGCCCGATTCGGCTTCGGCCATCCTGCCTGCCGCATTCAGATGCGGAACAAGAACATAGGCGATCTGGTGGGAGCGGATCGTCTGTCCCGAAAGGCCTGCAGCTTGAGCCAGCATGACGATTCCTTCGCGGCCTCCCTTATTGATGATCTCCATGCCGTATTTGACAAGCGTTCTGTTTTCGTCGATCAATGGCACAATATCCCCGATCGTGGCGATCGCCACCAGATCCAGCAGCTTTGTAAGCGTCTGCCTGCCGATATCGGCCCTGCGCTGGATCGCCTGGGCAAGTTTGAAGGCAACGCCGCAGCCGCAGAGCTCCTTGAACGGATAACGGCAGTCTTGCTGCTTTGCATTGATGACCAGGCAGTCCGCAGCTTTTCCGTCAATGTTATGATGATCCGTGACGATGATATCCATACCCGTTCCTTTTGCGTATTCAACCTCAGCAATGGCCGTACTTCCGCAGTCCACTGTTATTATGAGACCGACTCCATCGTTTCGGATCAGGTCGATCGCCTCTTTGTTGAGACCGTACCCCTCCTCGAATCTGGAAGGGATATAATACGTCATATTTTGTGTCAAATTTCCCAGGAATTCAAGCATAAGGCAGATAGCTGTCACACCGTCCGTATCATAATCGCCATAAATACATATCCTGGTATCATTCCTGATCGCTTCCAGAATCTTGTCGACAGCTTGACCCATGTCCTTCAGCAGAAAAGGATCATAAGTCCGCTGTGGTTTTGGAGACAGAAATTCGGCAATATCCTCGTCGGAGGTCACGCCGCGCGCCGCAAGGACATCCAGCACGATATCCGATATCCCGTTTAATTTACGGTGATCGGCGATATCCTTCATGATCCACTTTTTTCGCATCATAGCTCCTTGTTCTATCCATTCGCTCCATTCAATAAAGGCAGACCGCCCCTGAAGACGATCTGCCCGCATTTATTACCATGCCTTATAGCCAATTCATCGGGTCTTCATATTTACCGTTCACGCGAACCTCAAAATGCAGATGTGGACCCGTCGAGTTTCCCGTACTGCCGGACAAGGCGATTTTTTGCCCTTTCACAACAGCATCGCCTTTTTTAACCAGCAGTTTGTTGTTATGGCCATATAATGTCACGATACCGCCGCCGTGGTCGATCATGACGACATTGCCGTACCCGCCATACCAGGCAGACATGATGACGATTCCGCCATTGGCGGCAACGATATTGCCATTGGATGGAACGCCGATGTCTATCCCCGTATGCATCTTCTTGACCTTGAGGATCGGATGTATCCTATATCCATAAGGCGATGTGATCCTCGTATAGCCGGGGGCCGGCCAGGAGAACTCGCCGCCTTCATAAGCCTGGTCACCCTGAAGAGCCCTGATTTTGGCAATAAGCTCTTCAGCCTGCTCGTTCAATTCGTCGATCTGCTGCTCCAGAGCCTTGTTGTCCTGCGCGACGGCTGCTTTAAGCGTTGCCGCCTGCCCTCTATTGCCCTCGAGAGCCGCCCTCTGGGACGCTTCGCTTTCTTTCTGGGCCTTCAGCTCATTCTGAAGCGCTTCCAGGTCCCGTTTCTGTGCATCGATCTTTTCATACTGCTCTTCGATATATTGCAGCAGCTCTACGTCATTGTCGAATATCTTTTGGACCATATCGACATTAGTCATGAAATCAGATATGTTTTCGGACCCCAGAAGGATCTCGATCAATCCTACGTCACCATTTTTGTACATTGCTCTGAGCCTGTTGTCAAGATTCTCGTTCTGCTCCTGCATGGCCGCTTTTGTCTCGTTCAGAGCCTGCTGCGCCAAAAGGATTTTTTGGGCGGTGACATCCATATCCAGCTGGATCGCCGCGATCTCGGCCTGCTGCACCTGGATCCTTTTATCAAGTTCTTTTATCTGTGCATTCAGGTTTTTGATCTTGGTCTTTCCCTGGGTAAGCTTCTGCTGGGCGCTGCTGATCTTACCGTTCACGTCTTCGAGCTGATCCTGCTCTCCGGCCGCATAAGATACCATGCCCATGGCCGCTTCAGCGACAAGCAGTGCCAGAACCAGCAATACCGCTATCAGTTTTTTCAAGAATACCCCCCCCTTATCACGTATCCAGGAATCTTCTCATCGACAGCATGCTTCCAAGAGCGCCGATGCTCACCCCAAGGGCGATAAAGACCCATACCAGATTGAAGATCAGAAATTCCTCAGGGACCATTCCGGAAGAAAACAATACCGCAGCCTGCTGGGACATGCTTCGCACGATCTTCGTATAAATGAATGCGACGATCCCTGCGGACAGCGCAGCCGAAATCAGTCCCATAAGTATGCCTTCCGTCAGGAAAGGCCCTCGGATGAACCAGTTTGTTGCTCCTATGTATTTCATGATGCTGATTTCCCGTTCTCTTGCCAGCACTGTCAGCTTGATCGTATTCGATACAACGACGACAGAGACGACCACCAGAAAGACGATTATGACCAATGCCGCCATCTGGATCGCGTTGGTCACGCTGATCAGTTTATCGACAGTGCTCTGATAATATTTAATATCCTCAATCCCTTCGAATGTCCTCGCCTTTTGGACAACGACATCGGCGTATTCAAGCTGTTTCACTTTGACGCGGATCGAATTCGGCAACGGATTCTTATTAAGGCCGTCAAGCAGATAACCATTGTCGCCCCAGCGTACTTTCAATTCCGTTAAAGCCTGATCCTTGTTGACAAATTCCGCCGTGGATACCTCCGGCATCGCGTCAAGCTGCCGGATCATGTCCGCGACAGGCGGCCATTCGGCCGTATCCAGCAGATAGATCTGGATCGTATCGAACTGCCTCTTCGCATTTTCAGAGATCAGATTCACATTGACCGCAAGTATAAAAAACATCCCGAGGATGAGCAGCATCGCCGTAATGGAAAAAAGCGAGGCAGAGCTCATCGCCCTATTCCGGACGATCTGCAGGAAAGCCTGCTTTATGACATAGATCAGACTTCTAATCATTATATCCGTACACTCCTTCTGCCTCATCCCTGATGATATGGCCATCCTCGATGGCAATGACCCTTTTGCCCATTCTGTCCACGATATCCTTGGCATGGGTCACCATGACGACCGTTGTACCGCGTACATTGATCTGGGTCAGTAGTTTCATGATCTCCCAGGCAGTATCGGGATCAAGGTTTCCGGTCGGTTCATCTGTGATCAGAACGGTGGGGTTATTGACGATCGCGCGGGCGATGGCAACTCTTTGCTGTTCGCCTGCAGAAAGCTCGTTTGGATATTTATTCGCCTTGGAACTGATCCCTACAAGGCTCAAGACCTGGGGCACCTGTCTTCTGATGGTCCTCTGGCTGAACTTGACGATTTCCATAGCAAACGCGACATTTTCATAGACGGTCTTCTTTGGAAGCAGCCTGAAATCCTGGAAAACGATGCCGATATTGCGTCTGAGCTGGGGAATATGCCTGTTCGGAAGCCCTGTGACTTCGACCCCGTCAATGAATATCCGTCCTGAATCGGCATTGATCTCCTTCAGCATCAATTTAATAAAAGTTGATTTTCCGGCGCCGCTCGAGCCCACAAGAAAAACAAAATCGCCTTTATCGATACGGATGTTGACATTCTCCACGCCGATATTGCTGCCGTAGTACTTCGAAACGTTTTCAAATATGATCATGAAGTTTCCCTCGTTATGTCGATTGAGATAGCTTGAATATTCCCAATGAATATTATAATATAATTGCATGCCTTATTGAACATTTATTATTCCGCAAAGTATTACAAATATATTACATCCGATAATCTTTTGCAATAGCCTCTTGTATTGAAAGGACGGCATCCATGGGTATCACACCTGCCAAATCCGATATCAGGACGGCCATGATGGCCGCAAGGAAAGCACTGGACCCTTCAGCCCAGGATGCACTGGGCCGCTCGGCCGCTGCCCGGCTGCTTGATCTTGAGCCCTATAAAAACGCAAGCGTAGTCATGATCTATATGGCGTTCAAAAATGAAGTCCCGACAGAAGCAATATTCGATAACCTGTGTTCAGCAGGCAAGACGATCGTGCTTCCTTATGTGAACAGTGATTTTCAAATCGAGCCCTATATCGTCGAATCCTATGAATATCTGCTGACGAGCCCGATGGGCATAAGGGAGCCGGATCATCGAAGGTGCGTTCCAGCTCCTATTTCAGCTATAGAGCTTGTCATCGTTCCGGGGCTGGCCTTTGACCTGCGCGGCAATCGTATAGGCTATGGCAAAGGCTGCTATGACCGATTTCTCCCTCTACTGGATCAGAAAGCGCCTAAAATAGGCCTGGCCTATGACTTTCAGCTTTGCGGCGATCTGCCGTCCGATCCGGGCGATATAAAAATGGATCATATTTTAACGCCGGGCGCTTGTTTCAGCTGCGGCGTTTAGTGCGCCCGCGATCCTGAAATGCCAAAAGTTCAGGAGGCATTACACGTCTCAGGATTTCACGCACGGGATCCTTCATCTGCCTTTTGACCGCAGCGTTTCCGTAAGCTATGCCGCAGCTGTACTCCGCGCGATAGATTTCCTCCGGCTCGATGAATGGCAAATAGATGGGCTTTTCCAATTTCAGCATTCGGTTCACCTCTTTTCTTTTTACCCCCCTGTTGTCTTTGTTGATCACATAGACGATTTCCTTTGAGATCGTTGACAGTTCCAGAAACTGCGGATAGCTGCCGAGAAGCCTGGAGGGCAAAGGATCCGCCACGGCGATCAGGCCGTCCATATCCCGAAGCATCTCAGCCGTCAAAGTGTCCGTCTGCGACGGCAGGTCAACTCCTGAAAAATCGCATAAAACAACTTCTCCCCTGATATTGTCTATCAGCCTCAGCATTTTTGAAGCGCCCAATCTTATATGATCTTCTCCAGGACAGCGCAGAGCCCAGTTGATGCCTTCGTCAAAATTATCCCTCGCCCTTATTTTCATATTCTGATCCAAAGCCTGATGGTAGGAGAAGAATTGGCGGCCTGAAAATCTGACATCCATTCCGAGCGCGTCATAAATCCCGCTCTTTCCAAGTTCAGCGACAGCTGGAACGAGTCCATGCTCACTGATCGCTTTCGCCAGCGCCAACGTCAAAAAACTCACACCCGCCCCCGCGCTCAGTCCAATTATACCGATCCGGCATTTTTCCAGCGATGGATGCGTCTCCTTTATTTCTTCACGTTCAACGCCGCGCTCGATCACGCCTCTTGGGTAAACCTTTTCCCGTGCCTCCAAAATCCTGGTTCTTCTGCTTTAATAAAGCAGTGTCCTTTCAATCGTTATTTGATGATCCGAATCATCATTCATGTTATTATTATACATTATTTACATTATATGTAAATAATGGTCGTAAAAAAAGCGGGTCGTATCCGCCTTTTTTATATTGATCGACATCACTGCCGTTCTGCTTTTTCGTTTAGAAGCTCCGGACCGCCTCGATAATATCATCGCTGGTCAAATTGAATTTTTTCAACAACTCGTCCGGCTTTCCGGATTCACCGAATTTATCTTGGATCCCGACCATTCTGATCCTGACCGGCTGTTCCTGTGATGTCACTTCGGCAACCGCCGAACCCAGCCCTCCGATCACAGTATGCTCTTCGCAGGTGACAATGCCTTTCGTCTCACGGGCAGCCTTTATAATGATGTCTCGATCGATCGGCTTGATCGTATGCATATCGATCACACGAACGCTGATTCCTTCGGCGCTGAGCTTTTCCGCAGCGATCAGGGCTTCGTTGATCATGATGCCCGTCGCGATCACCGTGCAGTCCGATCCCTCTCGGATGCATATCCCTTTTCCAATCCGAATGTCTGAATCCTCATTATAAACCACCGGCACGGCGGCTCTCCCAAGTCTTACATAAACCGGTCCGTCCAATTCCGACGCAGCTGTGATCAATTTCCTGGCCGACACCGCATCGGCGGGATTCAGGACGATCATTCCCGGTATCGCCCGCATGAGCGCCATGTCTTCAATTGCCTGATGCGAGCCGCCATCCTCGCCTACGGTGACGCCTGCATGGGTCGCACAGATCTTGACATTCAACCGGGCATAGCCGATCGAATTCCTGATGATCTCATAGGCGCGTCCGGCGGCGAACATGGCAAAGGTACTGGCGAATACAGTCTTTCCGGAAGCCGCCATGCCGGCCGCCACACCGTAAAGATTCTGCTCGGCGATCCCCACATTGAAGAATCTGCCGCCGCATGCCTTTTCAAAGTGTGTCGTCATCGTTGATTTGGACAGGTCAGCATCAAGAACGACGATATTTTCATTTTGGTTGCCCAGTTCCACAAGGATCTCCCCGTATGCCTGCCTCGTTGCAATTTTATCAGCCATTACCATGCACCTCCCAGCTCTTCTATCGCTTGTCTTGCCTGCGCCTCGTTCGGCGCCTTGCCGTGCCAGCCGGCGTCGCCTTCCATAAAGGAAACGCCCTTACCTTTTATTGTTTTTGCTACGATCATGGTCGGCTTTCCTTTGACTTTTTCAGCGGCGTCCAATGCTTCCGAGATCTGCTTGAGATCATGACCGTCTATACTGATCACATGCCAGCCAAAGCTCCTGAATTTTTCATCGACCGGTGTTATTGTCATGACATCGCAATTTTGGCCGTCGATCTGCAGGCCATTCCAGTCAAGGATCGCCGTCAATCCGTCCAAACAATAATGAGCGGCGCACATGGTCGCCTCCCATACCAGTCCCTCCTGCATCTCGCCATCACCGATCAGCGTATATACCCTGGCTTCACTGCCATCGATCTTGTTGGCCAGCGCCATGCCCACGGCTGTCGAAAAGCCCTGCCCCAGCGATCCGGTCGACATCTCAACACCCGGAACTTTCCTCATATCAGGATGTCCTTGCAGCATGGATCCGATCTTTCTGAGATTTTTCAGCTCTTCTTTCGGAAAGTATCCTTTTTCCGCCAGCACTGAATACAATAATGGCGCGGCATGTCCTTTGGAAAGAACAAATTTATCCCTGCCCTTTTTATTCGGCTGCGCCGGATCGATTTTCATTTTTTGAAAATACAATACCGTTAAAATGTCGGCTGCCGACAGCGATCCGCCTGGATGGCCGGATCCCGCGGCGCAGATGGACCTTATGATGTCAATCCTGATATCATTGGCGATCCGCGCTAGATTTCCGTAGTCTATTGTCATTTTTTTGAACCTCCTCCGGTCATGACGACCTTTATCATGAACAGCGGCAGCGCCGCCATCCTCTTATACCTGCTCGGCTGCTGCATGAACCTGAACAGCCATTCCAACCCGTTCTTCCTGTAAAATTCCGGCGCACGGCGCACGGTGCCTGCCCAGACATCCAGGCTTCCGCCAACGCCGATGGCTGCTCTTGCCATCAAACAGTCTTTATATTTGTAGACGAATTTTTCCTGCTTGGGCGATCCGAGCGCGATGCATAGAAAATCCGCTCCTGAACCGTTGATCGCTTCAACGATCCGCTCTTCCTCATCCGCATTGAAATAGCCATGTTGATGGCCTGCGATCCTTAGAGCGGGGTGCTTTTTTACAATATTTCCGATCGCCGCTTCCGCGACGCCCGGTTTGCTTCCGAAAAAAAATACGGATTTTCCGCTTTTTTCCAGGTGCTCGAGAATATGACCGAGAAAATCGATTCCCGTGACGCGCTCCTTCAGTGGCTTGCCTAAAATCCTCGATGCATAGACAAGGCCGATGCCATCGGGTATGACCAGTTCAGCCGCACTGATGATCTTCATCAGCTCTTTGTCCTTTGAGGCGTTGACGACGATTTCGGAATTCGGTGTCACAATCAGGCTGCATCCCGGGCTGTCCATCAAATTATCGAATATGCATAACGCTTCTTCATAATTCACCCTATCGACTGGAACACCTAAAATATTTATCTTTTCCGGCATTTTTTACTCCCTTGCAAATTCATGGCGGATATCGCTTCGGCCGTCATCGCTTCAGCAATTGCCTGATCAGTTCCTCGTTCAGATTCAACCGTTCGATGAGGATCTCGATCCGCTCCGCAACGGTGCTCTTAATTTTTTCAGCGTTTTGAAGTGTCTTTTCAAATTCCTCCATGAAGAACTCGCATTTGAAATCGTAAACGCTGCACATGGCTTTCAGGTTGATCGAGTGCATGAAGGAATTGATTTTAGGGTCATAGGAAATGGCAATCATCGGTACTCCCATAATGGCCGCATGGATAATGGAATGCAGTCTGACACCGATAAGCACGTCCATGTTTCCGATGATGCTCAGCATTTCTTCCGTCAAATATTTATGCTCGATGCATGTTACGTTTCCGTTCAACCTCTCCTTGATGCGTTGGATGACTGCCATATCCTCCGAATAGTGAAACGGGATCAGCACGATCTGGGCATCGTATTTTTCAGACAGGTTTTTGATTGCGCAGCAAACCTCGTCAACAAAATTGCTTTCGATCTTTCTCTCCCTGATGGCCCAGCCGACTGTAAGCCGTTCAGAATCAGGCTGAAAGCCTTCCTTTTCCAGTATTTCCTTTCCGATCGACAAATCGGCGCGCTTGATACGCAGGACCGGATCTGCGGTGACATGTATATCATCAGGGCAGAGCCCCAATTCGACCAGCAGCTCTTTCGAGGCTTCATCCCTTACCACGATACCATCCACTTTCCGCAGCGTCATGGCTGTCAGCAATCTGTTCGCCTTTGAAATGATCGGTCCGACCCCTTGGCTGTAAATGAAAACCTTTTTGCCGAAGATCATCGCGATCCACATGATTGCCAGATAATATATGATGCTTTTTTTACTCGATATATCCTGAAGCAGGCTGCCTCCGCCGCTGAGAACCAGATCCGACGCCCTGATGGCGCTTATGATCGCGCCCAGCGATTTGCGGTCGACTGAATGCACACCATATTTTTCAGCCGTTGATTCAGGGTTCTGTGACAGTACCGTGATCTGGATATTGTCTATCCTCTCCCGAAGATTGTCGACAACAGCTCTCAGAATCGACTCATCCCCTATATTGTTGAAACCATAATAGCCTGATATAACGATTTTATCCATTGCTTGACCGCTGCCTTTCATAATTCTTATAGATCCTGCGGGCTGCTTCAAAGGCCAGCATGCCCGCAACGCCTATAGCGGCAGCGAACAGAAGGGAATAACCGGTTCTGGCCAGTCCCAGATACATCGGCGTCCTGATATGCATGAACGTATTCACGACCGACGTCAATCCAATAACTGACGCAAGTCCGAAAACGATCGGCCATATCTTGAATCTGCGTACCGACGTGTACACCAGCAGCATAATGGACGGGAACGCGAAAAGGAATTCCTTCGTGCGAGGCCGCGCTATGAGATCGGATTCAAGGGTGTTCCTCATCAGCATCTCAAAAGTCGAGGGCATGATTTCCGAATCATGGCCCGTTCTCAAAATATAATATACACCAAGCGCTCCACCAAGAAGGCCAAGCAGCACCATCCATATTTTAATGCTGCTGTTCATCATGTCTTTGAGATCTACAAATTCCAGCCGTCCCTGTTCCTTTTTCATATTGCCGAAGCCGAAATACGCGAGATAGGCAAGCGGATAGAATGCGATCGGCAGAAGCTGCGACAGCTTGACTCCCCTGAATATATCTATTTCCAGCAGATGCGCCGTGCCGGATATCTGTGCCGCAGTGATCAGGCCGCCAAGCGTAGCAATAAGAACCGCAACGCCCAAGGTCATGATGCCTTTAGCGGCAACCAATGCGAACCTTTCATCGCTGAGCGAATGATCAGCGTAGTATTTGCTCTGTTTCATTATATAGACGACCGCCAGGCACGCGAATATGACTGCCGCAGCAAAGCTGAACATCAGCGGCGCGATTCCCGGCATGAATAAAAAAATACCTGTCGTTCCGGCTGCTCCAATAACCAGCAGCGCCATTTTCAATTTTTTCCCTGCCGGCAGGATTGCAGCCAAAAGCAAAACGGCCGCTGCTACACATCCATAGGCCATCGCAAGTTTACTCAACAGGGATACCTGATAGAACGGCATGACAGATGCTTTTCCGGTGCTGAAGCCATGCTCGCCCACCCTTTCCGCGATGTTTCCCAGCAATTCGCGGTACTCTTCAGGATCTGTGATATATGTATGGTTGTCCTTATACTCCTTCATCGGCTTGAAATAAACGACGCGGATGTTTCTTTCGACTATGGCCCTGAAAATTGTGTTCTCGATCTCCTCACTGCCTTCATAGCCATAATACTGATAGCGGTTCTGTATATAGTTCCAGACCGTAAAAACCCTGACGGCGTTATAGCCGGTCCCGGAAACGATTTCATACAAGCCTTCCTGCATGATATTCTGAAGCTGCGTCGTATTTTCGATCAGCCCGACAGTCACATCATGCTCTTTTAAATATGCTGTGATGCGCTCGGTCCCTTCGTCGAACCCGATCGTTTCCTCTCCCGAAAATATGGCATATTCGGGTACTTCACGCAAAGCGCCATATCCCTTCNNCCAAGCCGTTCCAGCCCGAATAGCCTGCGGTCCTCGGAATGACCAGCATGCCTGCATACTCGATCATTTTGATTTTTTCCGGCAGCATTCCAAGATTGACATAAAGTATTTTTGAGCCTGATATCTTGTCCTGCTCTGTGAATCCTATGCCAAGCGAATTGAGATTTTTATATTTGTCAGTATAAAGAGCATCCTTGGAATTTCCGTTCAGAACAATATAGCCTCCATCTCCGGCAAAATACAGAAGATACTGATCTTCCTCGAATCTGCTGACCAGCGCTGCAGATATGAATTCGAATGCTTCAGCAGAATCCGCTTCTACGACGACGTCGAACTCGTCAAATCCCCGCTCGTCAAGGGCGGCTGCAAAACCCTGCGGATAGCCGTCGCGCCAGTCCGCCTCTTCAAGGACAGTGCTCATCATGACGGCGCTGACAAGCATGTTCTCATCGTCCATCAAAGTGAGGAGCGTTTCTTCCGACAGGCCGACTTTGTCGATACCCATGCCTTTGAATTCCGCAAGCCACCAGCTGATGTCATGCTCCGACTGCCTGGACATGTTGACAAGCTCCTGATAATCAAGGATGATATCATAGCTCTTTGCGTCTTTTTCAATGCCGATACGCCCGGCGTCGACAAATATCGATACCAGGAGGGCAAAAGCGACGATTGCGGCCAGGATCCTGTTCTCATATATAAAAGATTTCATGAATGCCTCTCCCACTATTGTATTTCATATGCGCCCCGGACCATCAGCCAGATGTCCGTCGTTGCCTTGATGCCCCGGCCGTCCGCTCTCGGAACCAGCAAAAGATGATTCGCGGAAACCGCATTTCCCGTCCATAGGTCCGTACCTGCCGTTATATCAGAAATACCGTTTGCTCCGTTGTCTATTGCCGTTGCCTCACCGCTTCGCAGGATCAATTCTGTCCCTGCTCCGCCGATGAAGCTTTTTCCGGCCGCTATCTGAAGAGGCTGATAGGTCGATGCCGCCGATCCGCCGGACACGATCGTGCTTTTTAGTTCAGCGATTTCAGCGTCGACATAACTTTTTGTGACGACAGGATCATCTTCCGAACCAGGAGTGTAAGTCGCCGCTCCGGCAACAGCCGTGAATCCCGCGATGCATGCAACAGCCAGCACTGCGATCGCCCTCTTATTGATTATATTCGCCATGGAATCAATCTCCTTCTGCTCGATTATTTTCATTAACTGATCAATTGATTATTGTTTAATAATATTTCTCTCATATGGAACCTTTGATGATGGATTCGATCGCCAGCGCGATCCCAACATTCATATCGGACGCGATCAGTCCGTATTCTCCCAATTGCCCCGCCATGATGTCGCCCGCAAGCCCATGAAGGTAGGCTCCTGCCTGCGCAGCACGATCCCATGGGACACCTTGCGCCGCCAGCGACGCGATCACTCCCGCCAGAATATCTCCGCTTCCGGCCGTCGCCATTCCGGGGTTGCCGGTCGGATTGACATATAGACTTCCATCCGGCAGCGCAACGACGCTTGAAGCGCCTTTCAGCACGACTGCGGATCGGGTCAGCGCAGAAAGCCTTCTGGCGCTGCCCAGCCTGTCCGAATTGATTTCCGAAGAAGTTTTGCCAAGCAGCCTTGCCGCTTCGCCCGGATGCGGCGTGAGGATCAGGCGAGCCTTGGCGCCGGCCAGTATCGCCGGATCATGCTGTATCGCGTTGAGTCCGTCCGCGTCGATCACTGCCGTCAGATTTTCCTGCATCATGATCCCGCGGATCAGCTCCAATGTCATAGCTCCGCTTCCGAGTCCGGGGCCGATCACGACGGCATCGTGCCTTTCAAGCTCACTTAATGCGTCTTCTCTTGGTATGCAGGTCGCTTCTGGCACCAGCATCTGCTCAATGGCAAGAATATCAGGCGTGACGGCGATCCTGACGAGGCCCGCTCCGCTTCGAAGCGCCGCCCGGGCGCAAAGCGCTGCCGCTCCTGCCATGCCGGATGATCCGGCTATGATCATGACCTTGCCGAAGTTTCCCTTATGCAGGTCTCTTCCTCTTCTTTTTATATATTGCCTGACGAATGCTTCATCGATCAGAAACAATTCATCAGACAGCTTGTCGATGATATCCGCCGGAATGCCGATGTCCTGAATCACCAGATGCCCCGTGCATCCCGCTCCCGGATAAATGAGGCAGCCGAGCTTCGGCGCCTGGAACGTCACTGTCGAGGAAGCATTCACGGCGGCGCCGTATAGCGCGCCGTCATCGCCGCCGACTCCTGATGGGATATCTATGGAAACCACTTTGGTTCCCGACAGGTTGATTTCATCTATGATATTGGATATCACGCCTGAAACCGGCCTGTTGATCCCTGTTCCCAGGATCCCATCTACAATCAAGGACGCCTTTCTGATATCCGATGAAAAATTGCTCCTGCTGTCTGCGCCGTGCGTGCGCGTCGCCGTTTCTGGCCGTTCATCCCCGTCATCCAGCCTTCTCACCGGCAGGTTCAGTCTTGCGTAAGCTTCATAGTTCGATCTTGCATCTCCGGTCAAAGCATCGGGATCGGAAGTGGAATAGACTCTTGTATGGATCCTCGCTTCATGAAGAAGCCTGGCGGCAACATATCCGTCGCCGCCGTTGTTCCCCGCACCGCACACAACAACGACAAAGGGTTCGGATTCATTCGCAATATTGCCTGTCACCTCTTCAAAAACCGCTGTTCCGGCGGCTTCCATCAGGCTTAGCCCGGTAATGCCGTAATATTCGATCGTTTGCTGATCGATTTTTTTCATTTGCGTTCCCGTCACGATCCTCATGATATACCCTCCTCTTATCAGGCTATTCCGAATACGGCTTTTGCTAACGCAAAATATATGATGACCGAAATGGCGTCGGTGAGTGACGCGATCAGCGGATTTGCCATGATTGCAGGGTCGATCTTGACCAGCTTGGCGCATATGGGCAGCACCGCGCCGATCGTCTTGGCGCAAATAATAACAAGAAAAAGCGTCAGACAGACAACTGCGGCGATCCTCAGATCGTACTTCTCCAGGAATACGATCCTGGCAAAATTGAAAGCGCACAGAACTATGGCCACGATCGAGGCGATCCTGAATTCTTTCCAGACGACTCTCAAGATATCGCCGGACTCGATCTCGCCGACAGCAATGCCGCGGATGATCAGCGTGGAAGCCTGTGCCCCCGAGTTTCCTCCGGTCCCCATGATCATCGGCATGAACTGGACCAGCGCAATGATTCCCGACAAAACATTTTCATAACTGACTATTATGTATCCTGTTATTATAGCAGAGATCGCCAGGATCAGCAGCCACAGCGTCCTGCTTTTAGCGTGGTCGAAAACACTGGTATTGAAATAGCTTTCCCTGATTGGCGACATACCGGCCATTTTCTGAAAGTCTTCGGTATTTTCCTCATCGATGACGTCAAGGATGTCGTCGACTGTAATTATGCCGACAAGCCTGCCTTCATTATCGACGACAGGAAGGGCGAGAAAGTCATACTTCTTAAAAATGTTGGCAACTTCTTCCCGGTCCTCCAGCACGTTGACATAGATCATATCCGTATGCATCAGATCATCGATCTTGGCGTTTTCATCGGTGACCACAAGGGTCCTCAGGGATACGATCCCTTCCAGCTTGCGGGCGCTGTCCATCACATAGCATGTGTAGATCGTTTCCTGGTCCATGCCATGCTCCTTGATGTATTTCAGCGATTCTCCGACCGACATTTCCTTCCTGAGCCCAATGTAATCGATGGTCATCAGGCTGCCGGCAGAATCTTCGGGATAGTTCAGGAAACTGTTGATCAGCTTCCGCTCTTCCTTGGATACTTTGCTGAGAATGCGGCTGACGACGTTTGCCGGAAGCTCCTCAAGCACGTCGATCATATCGTCGAACCCGAGTTCATCCATAATGTATTTTGTTTCCTGATCCGTAATGACATTAATGATTTCGACCTGGTTATCCGCAGGGAGATATGCAAAGACCTGCGCCGATATATCTTTTGGCAGCATCCTGAACACAACGATCGCTTTTTCCATGTCGAATTCCTCTTCGACTTCGGTTATGATCTCTGCGATATCAGCATCATTATATTTCAGGATCTCCATCCGTGCTTTGCTGTATTTCTTTTCTTTAAGAAGATCCATGATTTCAGAGTATACCTGGTCAGCCATGTTCTCTCGCCTCCCTTCAGTCCGAAAAACCTTGCCGCAAGTTGATTTTTGCTCATTTTTTCAGGACATTAACTATAAAATTATACCTTATTTAAGTTGAATATTGCAACCACATAGGGTAAAATTATTTCATCGGCCGCCATGGGCGGCATCTGCGAAAGCAATGAAAGGATACTGAGATTATGAACAGCACAAAAATTAAAAGCGGACCTTCAGGGGCACCCGTTCGAACACTTCTATACGGAATGGGCTATATCAGGGAGGAGATCGACCGGCCGCTGATCGGTATCGTCAATTCCCAGAACGAGATCGTGCCCGGCCACATGCTTCTCGACAGGATTGCGGAAGCCGCTAAAAAGGGCGTACTGATGTCCGGCGGGACACCCATAGAGTTTCCTGCCATCGGCATTTGCGACGGGATCGCCATGGGCCACGATGGCATGAAATTTCCGCTCGCGAGCCGGGAACTCATCGCCGATTCCATTGAAGCCATGGCAAGAGGCCATGCCTTTGATGGTCTGGTCCTGATTCCCAACTGCGATAAAATCGTGCCGGGCATGCTGATGGCTGCCGCCAGGCTCAACATTCCGGCCGTCGTTATCAGCGGCGGCGCCATGAGAGCCGGCTACAGCGCCGGCGAAGTCCTGGATTTCAACAGTATTATGGAAAAACTCGGCGCTTATAAAAACGGCACCGCCACCGAAGCGGATCTGGAAGTGACCGCATTGAATGCCTGCCCGGGATGCGGTTCCTGTTCAGGACTATTTACTGCCAATAGCATGAACTGTCTGACAGAGGTTCTCGGAATGGGCCTTCCCTATAACGGAACCGCCTTAAGCGATAGCGGCGAAAGGATCCGCCTGGCGAAAATGGCCGGGATCAAGGTCATGGAAATGGTCAAAAAAGATATCAAGCCGCGTGACATCATGACTGAAAACGCCTTCAAGAACGCGATCACCGTAGATATGGCCATGGCAGGCTCCACCAACACAGTGCTCCATCTCCCGGCCATCGCCCACGAAGCCGGGATCAGTCTCGATCTGGCAATGTTCGACGCCATCAGCGACAGGACTCCTTATATTGCAAAGCTGAGCCCGAGCGGCCACCACCACATTGAGGATCTGCACCGAGCCGGAGGGATACCCGCATTAATGAACGAGCTGACAAAAAATAACCTTATTATAAAAGACTGCATGACCGTCACCGGCATGACTGTCGGCGAAAACATCGCCCATACGACTGTCCTTGACAACAGCGTCATCATGCCGATAGACCAGCCCTACCGGAATCGCGGCGGGCTGGCCATACTGAGGGGCAATCTTGCCGTGGACGGTTCTGTCGTCAAGGAATCGGCCGTATCAGAGGAAATGCTCGTTCATTCCGGCCCAGCAGTCGTTTTCGACTCCGAGGAGGACGCGGTTGCGGCGATCTATGCTAAAACGATCAAAAAAGGCGACGTGATCGTCATCAGATATGAAGGTCCCAAAGGCGGTCCCGGCATGAGGGAAATGCTGGCGCCAACCTCCTCGATAGCCGGCATGGGCCTCGACAAGGATGTGGCCCTGCTGACGGACGGCAGATTCTCCGGCGCTACGCGAGGCGCGTCTATCGGCCATGTCTCACCCGAAGCAATGAACGGCGGCCTGATCGGCCTGTTGAAAAACGGCGATATCATCGACATAGACATACCCGGCCGCAAGCTTTCAGCCAGACTTTCAGACGAAGAGATAGCAGCCCGCAAAAGCGCTTATGTGAAACCTGAACCGAAGGTAAAGACTGGCTACCTTGCTCGATATGCAAAGCTGGTCACATCGGCCAACACAGGCGCTGTCCTGTCTATCGACTGATAAATTCATCACTGCAACCAGATGATCTTCATGATCCCGACGAACCGGAGGACGGCTGTTTAATACGGCATCCTCCGGTTTTTAATAAATATTAGCAAGATAATTCCGAATATTCAGCAAATCAGTAACTGTCTTCATTGTATAATATAATTGCATTGAAAATTATTTTCGGAGGTGATTTTGTGAAAAGAAAACTGGTATCAACATTCGTTATTTTTACATTGGTTGCAAGCAGCATCAGTTTCGCGTTTGGAGCCGCCTATACCGTTAAATCCGGAGATGTCCTCTGGAAGATCGCAAAGCAGTACGGCACGACCTGGCAGACGCTCGCTGAGTTCAACAAACTGGCCAATCCGGATCTGATATTCCCGGGACAATCCATCAATATTCCGGAAAAAGCGCCGGCCGCACCTGTGACTGAACCGGAGCAGGCGCCTAGCCCCGTCGCAGATGCTGCCGATCCTGAATTCGCGAAATATTTCGCGGCTATGGACACTCAGTATGCCTATGCTCTCGGCCTTGAACTCGCTGAAAATCCGCTCTATGAATCCTCATCCCTGGGGACGCGTACATCGGGCAGCGATGCCGAACATGCAGCCGCTGATTTCCTTGTTGCCGAAATGAAAAAAATTGGCCTGGCCGGCGTTGAAAAAGTAGCTATCGATGTGGATAAATGGCAATTCAACGGCGCTTCGCTCGCTATCAGCGGAACGGACAAGGTCATTTCACCCCACTCGTATGCCACTGCCTCGACACCGGCAGCCGGCATCACCGCCGAAATAGTCTATGTAGGCGACGGCACCATGTGGGATTATGAAGAAATCGACGTCAACGGTAAAATCGTGCTGATCGACATCAACCAGCGCGAAAACTGGTGGATCACCTATCCGATGCTCGAAGCCCAGTTCCAGGGCGCTGCGGCGATCCTGAACGCCAATGTGGGAGGCTTTGCGGAAATCAGCAAGGACGCCTTGAACTGCCAGGATATCTGCGGTCCGGTCGGGATCCCCTGCCTAAGCATCAGTGTCAATGATTCCGACTATATCAAAGGGCTTCTTGAAGCCGGCGCCGTGACCGCGACCCTCAAGGTTGACAACATTGTAGAGGAAGGCGGCACGAGTTATAATGTAATGGGTATGATTCCCGGCAAAAGCCATGATGAAATGATCGTGGTCGGGTCCCATTACGATAAATATTTCGACGGCTTCCAGGACAACAGCATGGCTGTAGCCTTGGATTTCGCCATGGCGAAAGCTATGATCGACTCAGGTTATATGCCGGAAAGGGATATCATTTTCTGCATCCATGCCGCTGAAGAATGGGGTGCTTCGGAAACCCAGTTCGACTGGACGATCGGCGCATGGCGCATGATCAATGAAGCACATCCCGAATGGGTCGGCAAGACGCTTGCATTTTTGAATTTCGAGCTTCCGGCTTATGAATTCGCAAATTATACAAATGCGTTTTCCGCACCTGAATTCTATACGATGATCCGTGATTTTGCAGAAACGGATAAAAACGCACCATCTCCTGAAGGCTGTTTTTCTGAAGGCTTCCTGACCGAAGGCTATCAGACTTATACTTATTCGGACGATTTCTCGTATTATGCCGCCGGCGTGCCTTCCATGATCAATGGATTCCTGCTCACAGCCGACGGTGAAGATGTGTTCCCATTCTACTATGAGCGCTACCATTCGAATTTCGATACAGCATCGACCTATAACGAGGCTGTCTTTAAATTCAATCTTTCTTTCTATGGCGCCATGGCCATGACGATCGACAGCACTCCGGCTCTGGAACTCGATTTCACGCCTCAGTACGATCGCATCATGGCATCGCTGGATGAAACCGCCGCGGCGGCTTCCGGCGCAGACACGGCGGCCTTCAAGGCAGCTCTCGAAGCCTACGGCGCCGCCGCTAAGGCCAATCACGACAAGGTGTTGGCGCTTAACGGCAAATATAAAAATCTTGTGGCGGCAGGCGCAAGCGACGCCGAAATCGCCGCAGTCTGGAAACAGGCCAAGGCAATGAACGCGGCAAACCTCGATATTTTCAAAAAAACTCAGGATGCGTTCCTCGGCCTGATGTACGAACGCCCGATCGTACCGCATGAAGCGCCTCAGGAGAATATCGAACTGATGCAGCTTTGCGTCGATGGCTTGAACAGCGGCGATGTCAATACGGTCGTCGATGAATACGCCTGGGCGGTCAACAACGTGCTTGAATGGTACAATTATTCCTTCAGCCCGGAAGTGACGAAGATCGCCAATGATATGTTCGACCCTGAATTGAACAAAGGCAACCTGTTCTGGGGCACCGGCAAGATGTTTGCCATCGCGGATGTGGAAGCTGCCACAAGATCTCTAAACCTAAAATATGATACGACAGATTCCGACTTCAGTGACGAGATCGCGGTCTATAATGCCGCTATTGCAAGCCAGAAAGAAATTTACAAAAGCCTCCTGAACCAGGAGACCACCGCCATGAAGGAACTGGCTGAATTGATGGCGGAAGTCGAATAAGCCCGGACAGCCTGCTTGCATGAGGCGCGTCCCATTCCTTTGAAGCCGGAGCATCGAATGGCCGATCTTTGATCTGCCTGTACTCTATCCGGCTATGCACAACAGTTTCCATACAGCACCCGTCGCGGGGGAAACCTGCACGGGTGCTGTTTTATGTGCACTTCAATATGATTATGATCCATTTTGCCGGCGGCGGCTGAATATGCTGAAAGTGAGGCATTTTTCAAAAGATTCTGATAACAGCACGCCGATTTGTAAACGTTTACAGAAATATGGCTTTTTTTTGTGTGTGCCTCCTTGACTACCTCATAAGGCTGTGATATCGTGATACAGTAACAACGGGCAGACCGCTCAAATTATAATTTAAGAAGGAGAATTAAAAATGTCAGCATTAATTCAAAACTACATCGAAACAGTCAAAAAAAGAAATCCTGGCGAAGCAGAATTCCATCAGGCTGTAGAAGAAGTTCTCGAGTCTCTGGCTCCGGTTCTCGAAAAATATCCTGAATACGTTGAAAAAGGCGTCATAGATAGATTCCTTGAGCCTGAAAGACAGGTCATGTTCAGAGTCCCTTGGGTCGATGACAGCGGCAAAGTACAGGTCAACAGAGGCTTCAGAGTACAGTTCAACAGCGCTATCGGACCTTACAAAGGCGGTATCCGCTTCCATCCTTCCGTCTATCTTGGAATCATCAAATTCTTAGGATTCGAGCAGATCCTCAAAAACTCCCTGACTACCCTCCCGATGGGCGGCGGAAAAGGCGGATCGGACTTTGATCCCAAAGGCAAATCCGACAATGAAGTCATGAGATTCTGCCAGAGCTTTATGACAGAATTGGTCAAATACATTGGCCCTGACACTGACGTTCCAGCTGGCGACATGGGTGTTGGCGGAAGAGAAATCGGCTTCATGTTCGGACAGTACAGAAGACTGGTCAACAGATTTGACGGCGTCCTGACCGGAAAAGGCATTCCTTTCGGCGGATCCCTTGCAAGAACCGAAGCTACCGGTTACGGCCTCGTCTATTTCACAAGAGAAATGCTCAAAGCCAACGGCAAGAGCTTCAAAGACCAGCTCGTCAGCATTTCCGGTTCCGGAAATGTCGCGATCTATGCTTGCCAAAAGGCTCAGTCTTATGGCGCAAAGGTCATCACAGTATCCGACTCCAACGGATATATCATTGACATGGACGGCATCGATGTAGCTCTCGTACAGCAGATCAAAGAAGTTGAAAGAAAGAGAATCAGCGAATACGCTGTTCGTAAGACAAGCGCAAAATATGTCGATGGCGGATGCGTATGGGATGTTAAATGCGACATCGCTCTTCCATGCTCCACTCAGAACGATATCGATGTAGACAAAGCTCAGACGCTTATCAACAACGGCTGCTATGCAGTAGGCGAAGGCGCTAACATGCCTTGCACAAACGACGCTGTAAAATTATTCCTTGCTAACAAAGTATTGGTTGGACCTGCAAAGGCAGCTAACGCTGGCGGAGTTGCGACTTCCGGACTCGAAATGACTCAGAACAGCATGAGACTGGCCTGGACGTTTGAAGAAGTCGACGCTAAACTCGACTCCATCATGACCGGTATCTTCAAGGCTTGCGACGAAGCTTCCAAAGAATTCGGAATGCCTGGCAACTATGTTGCCGGAGCTAACATTGCCGGATTCCAGAAAGTTGCGAAAGCTATGCTTGCTCAGGGCGTAATCTAAGCCATACCACAATAAAAGCATATATTCAAAGGGCAGTCGAAAGACTGCCCTTTTTCTATGCACACTTACACACTTGTACGGCACATGCCGCATAGGTCAATCGTTATGAGACCACCGGCCCATCTTAAAGCTCGACCCGGACTGCCTCTCTTATGTCGAAAAGATACAGCCACGCCTCCCTTACATTCTTTTTTTGTGAAATCTCGAGAGCTTCTTTATACAAAGCCATTTGAGGCTTGTATTTTTCAGTCATCTCTTCAAGCTGCGCCCGCCTGTCCCCCATGATCCTGTCGGTCTTGAAATCCAAAAGTATCAGGCCATCCTGTTCCTCGAAAAAGCAATCGATCGTGCCTTGTATGATCACCTTCTCTTCAGGCATATCGGCCATATCCGGAAGGATATCCGACAAAGGCTTCTGAATATTGAAGGACGCTTCTTTGAATAACGCTTCTGCCCGGCAGGCCCTTCGCCCTATTTCGGAATCAAAAAACGCCAGGATGCGTTCAGGATCTACAGCTTCAGCCTGTTCGCCCGAGATCGTGTTCCTTTCTGCAAGCTCCAAAACGCATTTTTCAATTGTAACGGAATCCATTCCGGTTCTGAAGGGAAGCTGCTCCATTATTTTATGGACGGCCGTGCCTTTCTCGGCTCCGGTAAGCACTTCCAGCTTGCGGCGGAAAGACGGCTCGGCATCGAAAAGGTTGGGCTTCTGCGCATATTCCATATGCCGCGGCAGCGCCGGCCGGCCTTTCATCCGGCTGATTTCAGATACACTGAATTTCGATTGGATATCAAGGGCTTGACTGTATTCATATTCCCATGCCAGCTTTTGCGCAATGGATTCATACTGCGCGTTGTCGATCCCCCCGGCAAATCCGCTTTCCAGTTCTTTGCCAATCAAATCCCTTAGAATCCCAGCGTTTTTCCTAAGAAGACTGACATTGCTCCTGCCAAAACGCCTGATCTGCAGTTTAGCCCTGTCGGCCGTCATCAGGATCCATTCCAGATAACATCCGGTTTCCGGGATATCCGTTTCATCCTTCAATTCACAGCGTTCGAAGGTTTTTTCGGCATCTTGCGCCGTACCGACCAATATGAGCCGATCCATAGCCCTGGTCATCGCGACATACAGGATCCTGATTTCTTCAGCGACGCTTTCCTTTGATTTCTGAAGATCGATGGCCGTCTGGACCAACGTCCCGGTATAGCAGCCATGCTCCATATCCACATGACGGAGGCCTATCCCTGCGTTTTTGTGCAAACTGACCTTGTAGGAATTCATATCCTTATTGAAGCGTTTTCCAAGTCCGCAGACCAGAACGATCGGGAATTCAAGTCCCTTGCTCTTGTGGACGGTCATGATCCTTACAACGTCGTCATTTTCGGAAATGGTCGTGACCTGGCCAGTTGTCACCTTGTCTCTTTGAAGCATTTCAATATAATTGATAAACCCGAACATCCCTTTCAGGTGAGCATTCTGAAAGGCTGCCGCCTTGTCGATCAAGGCTCTGAGATTGGCCTGTCTCCTGCTGCCTCCGGGTATGGCTCCAACATAGTCGTAGTAACCCGTTTCGCGGATCAGTTTCCAAAGAAGCTCCTCCAGGGTCATAAATGCAGCTTCCGTCTTCCACCCCCTGATTTTCGACAGGGCCTGCAGGCATTTTTCCGCCAGATCCGCCTCTCTACCGTTCACTCCATAGTCTTCGAACGCCATATAAAAAGGCGTTCCTTTTTTATTCAGTCTTATCCGCACCAGTTCTTCCGAAGTGAAACCGAAAATCGGCGAGCGCAATACGCTGATCAGCGGGATATCCTGACGTTTGTTGTCGATGATCCGCAGCAAATTGAGGAAAACGCTGATTTCCAGCGTGTCGAAATAGCCCTCGCCAATATCGGCGTAGCTCGGTATCCCCTCCTGCATCAGCACTTCATAAAAGACATCCGCATAACCCTTGGCGCTTCTGAATAAGATCACGATATCACGGTATTCCGCCGCCCTGATCTTATTGAGCCTTGAATCGAATAAAGGCTGCCCAAGACAGTCCCGGATGATCTGCACGACAACGGCCGCTTCCACCTCCGCTTTCTTTAACTCGTTGATCTCGTCATCAAATTCGTCATCCTCAAGTTTTTTATCATCGATGACATACAACTCGACCGGATATTCAAGCTCCTGCGGACATCCTGCGAGCCCCTGATTCAGGGCTGCGTCGTCGTCATAGGATATCCCTGCGGTTTCGGGGCGCATGATCCTGCGAAAAATATCGTTGATCATGCCGATCACGCCGCCCTTGCTGCGATAGTTTACATTCAGGTCGATCCGGGTATTCAGGCCTGTATCGTCCTGTCTGAAGGCTTCGTACTTGCGAATGAATATCTCCGGTTCAGCCAGCCGAAATTTATAAATGCTCTGCTTCACATCACCGACCATAAAGACATTATTCTCACGTTTGATCAGATTGACGAGCGTTTCCTGAACGATATTGCTATCCTGGTATTCATCGATAAATATGTGGCTGAATTTTTCCCTGTACTCTTTCGCCGGCTCCGGATGACGCAGGATCTCAAGCGCATAATGCTCGATATCATTGAAATCGATCAAGCCTTTTTCCTGCTTTTTCATCTTATAGATCGTATCAAATCGCCTGACCATTTCGAGAAGACTGCGCCCAGGCAGCCATGTTTTGCGTGTCTCCTCGATCAGGTCGTCTATCGGCCTCTTGAGATAGTTGTCATACAAGCGTTTTTTAATGATATCCTTGCCTTTGTCGCGCAGCATTTTGACTTTGTCCCTGATCGGCTCATAAGCGTCCGCATCCGCCTTGGATGGCCGGAATACCTCAAAAGAGGCATTGCCCGCTGCTTCTGACAACGCATCGAAATCATCGTTTTCAAACCTCCGGAACAGTGCTTCGACCATCGCAATATCGTTTCCGCATTTGGCGGTCAAACTGACAACGCCTGCTTCCTCGACGAGTTCCTCCACCTTTCTGAAGCAGCCCAGCGCATTTCGAAGCCCGTTTGCTATTTCATCGCATACCATTTTATAAGGAATACTCTCGAGAAAAGTCTCCCTGCCGGAATTCAGCGCCTCCACCTTTTCTGCCAGCCAGTCCATAGGGTCCGGCAGGCTTTGTATGAAGCGATGCGTTTCCAAAATCATGGTCCTGACATCATTCTCGTTTTTGCCGGAAGCATACCGGTTTAAAAAATCAATAAATTCCGCTGCCCTCTCCCTGAACAGCTCCTCAAAAAGCTCCTCCATCGCTTCTGATTGCAGAATCGTCTTCTGCGCTTCATCGCAGATCCTGAAATCGGGCGCAACATCGGTCATATAAAAATAGCGTCTTATGACTTCCATCGAAAACGCGTGAAAAGTACTGATATTGGAGGTATTGACACGATTCAGCTGATTCCTGAGAAAAAGGCCGGCATCCCGATCCCTTTCTATTTCCTCGGATAAGGCGGACACGAGCCGTTCCTTCATTTCTGTGGCGGCTGCATTGCTGAAGGTAACGACCAGGAGCTGATCGACACCTATACCGTCGGAAATGACGAGGCGCTTGATTCTTTCGACCAGCACCGCTGTCTTGCCTGATCCCGCGGCCGCGGATACAAGTATGTTGCAGCCGCGAAGCCCGATCGCAGCCTCCTGTTGTTTATTCCATGCCATCTTTTTTCACCATGCGCAGCCTGACCAGAAGGCGAAACAGTTTCTCTCCCTTGGGCAGCATTTTTATTTCGCTTGCACTGATTCCCTTGATCATGATCAGCGTCGCGCCGTATATTGCGGCTCCCGCTGCTACAGCCAGCACTGTTGCCAGATTCGAACCGATCAGCCATGAAAGCCCCCAATATACCGCCAGCACGCCGGCGCTCATCGCGAGCCCCGCCACAAGCGGCTTGACCAGTGACAATCCAAGATCAAAATACGTCTTTGTTTCATATTTGACGATCACAAAATTCAAAATGCCGATGACGGCATACGCAAGCGTGCTGCCGATGGCTGCGCCAAGAATATTGAGCGCCGGGATGCCGCACAGCCAATAAGTCGAAACCCCTTTGACCGCTACGCCGGCCATCAGCGTTGCGACCGCAACAGATGGCCTCCCCAGGCCTTGAATGATGCCTGCCATCGTTTGGGCCACGGCCAGGAACAATATTCCGCCTGACAGGATGAAAAGGCTGTTTGCTCCGCTGGCGGCGCTTTCAGTCTGAAGTGGGTATAAAAGCTGCATGATTTGCGAAGAGAGCGCCATGAGGCCGAATGTGCACGGAACGCCTATGATGATCGCGGCTCTGAAGCCAAGCGATATATTCTGTCTCAGAAACGGCATGTCACCGACGCTTTTTGCGGCGGCGGCGGCCGGAACAAGGCTAAGGGCGATGCTCATGGCAAGCGCCTGCGGTATATTGATGATGGGGCCTGCCATTCCGGACAGCTGACCGTAAAGCGCATTGGCTTCCGTCGGTGTAAAGCCGGATTCCTGCAGGCGTCGCATGACGATCGACACATCGACGATATTCATGATCGGCAGAATTGAAACTCCGATTGTGATGGGCACCGCTATGGAAGCAAGTTTGAACAGGATCTTGCCTGCGCTCTCCCTTATATGGACTTTATCCTCGGCACAGGCGGACAGAAGCTTGTGTCTGCGCATATAATAGAGCACCAGCAGCGCCGCGGTGCCGGCCACCGGTCCTACGCTTGTGCCGAAAGAAGCGCCTGCCGCCGCCTCTTCGATCCCGCGGGAAATCAGCAAAACAGCCAGTCCAAGACCGACTGCGACACGGACGGCCTGCTCGATGAGTTGGGAAAAAGCCGTCGGCTCCATTTCCTGAAGCCCCTGGAAATACCCTCTGTAAACTGCCATGACTGGCACGAACAGCAATGCGGGGGCAATCGCAAGCATCGAATAATAGGCGCCTGGGTTTTTCAGCAATCCGACAATGGCTTGAGCACCAAAAAAGAAAATGGACGCCGCGACGAGGCCGAGGGCGAACATAAGTATGAATGACAGTTTGAACACCCGGTGGGCTTCCGTCCTGTTGCCGACTGCGATCCTTTCCGATGTCATTTTGGATATGGCAGCCGGAGCGCCATTTGTTGAAAAGACCAGTAAAAATATGTATATGGGATAGGCTGTCTGATAATAGCCCATGCCCTCGTCTCCGATGATATTCGCCAGCGGTATCCTGAAAATCGCGCCCATGACCTGGACGAGCAGTCCGGCAACGCCAAGCACCACGGCACCCTTAAGAAATGTTTTCCTGTTCATGCATCCCTCCTGCTGGTTCGGGTCAGAGTAGAATCTACAATATTATATCAAAATTGACCATGCCAATGTATATTTAATTGAACATTTTTGCTATAATATTTATCAGGTACGGCATGCAGCCATGACCCTTCTTGAACCTTCCAATCAATTGGGAGAATGCCGCGAAAGAGAGGAATACCATGAGAAAACCCGCAATGCTGATGATCCTTGACGGTTTCGGTATCAGTGACGACATACGCGGAAACGCGATCAGGCTGGCCAGAACGGAAAACCTGGACAGGATCTTTGAAAAATATCCGAATACGACCCTTGGTGCCAGCGGCATGGATGTCGGACTGCCCGACGGACAAATGGGAAATTCGGAGGTCGGACATCTGAATATTGGCTCCGGCCGCATCGTCTACCAGGAACTCACACGCATAACAAAAGCCATCAGCGACGGCTCTTTTTACCATAACGCAGCACTGCTCAGCGCCCTCGATCACGTTGCTTCAAACGGATCCAGGCTGCATCTCGCCGGACTCCTTTCCGACGGAGGTGTCCATAGCCATATCGATCATCTGAAAGCGCTGCTTGATCTTGCAAAATCCGCAAATATCGATCAGGTCTTCATACATGCGCTGCTGGATGGCCGCGACGTTCCTCCAAGGTCCGCCGGCACTTATATCAGTGAGCTGGAAACTTATATGCAAAGCATCGGGATCGGCAGGATCGCATCGATCTCAGGCAGGTATTTCGGCATGGACAGGGACAACAGGTGGCAGCGGGTCCAATTGTCATATGATGCCATGACGCTCGGCAAAGGACATGTCGCGCCCACTGCTGAAAAAGCGCTCGCCGACGCCTATAAGCGCGGTGAAAACGATGAATTCATCGTTCCAACCGTCATCGAAGGCACCGGCGGGTCTATCGTCGACCATGATGCGGTCATCATGTTCAACTTCAGGCCGGACCGGGCGCGGGAACTCACGAGATGCTTTACGGATCCGGACTTCACCGGCTTTGCAAGGACAGCTGAACCCCGGGATCTTTGCTATGTCTGCATGACCCAATATGATTCGGAAATGCCCAATGTAAAGGTTGCTTTCGAGCCCCAGTCGCTTGCCAACACCTTAAGCCGGCATCTGGCCGCCTTAGGCTTGACCCAGCTCCATATCGCGGAAACGGAAAAATACGCTCACGTCACGTTCTTTTTCAATGGAGGCGTCGAAGACTCCAACCCCGGGGAAGACAGGATCCTGATACCGTCTCCAAAAGTTGCGACCTATGATCTCCAGCCGGAAATGAGCGCGTACCTCGTAGCGGAAAAAACCGTGGAAATGATCAACACGGATAAATACGATGTGATCATCCTTAATTTCGCCAATCCGGACATGGTTGGCCATACCGGCG
>DIEM01000001.1 GCA_002418625.1 Firmicutes bacterium UBA5774 | reverse complement strand
GGGTTCAATATCGTCTCGTAAAATGTGTCGGCGCCGGCGAAGAAGCCTTCGAGGCGCGGTTCTTCAAGCCATCCCTCCAGCACCTTCACGATGCCTTCATAGAGCCATATGAAGCCGAGGAAGACTCTAAGCGGTACCATCCAGAAATTCGGGGTCCTGAAAGAAAAATGTCCGCCCAGAAAACTCCTGTTGTTTCTGACGCATCCGAATTCGTGGCATAAATAACTGAAAACCCTATTCCAGCCCAGCAGCTGGACAAAATATAAAATGTTGATGAAATGCTTCGCCGACATGGCCAGGAAGGAGGGCAGGGCAAATTTTCTCTTGTCCGTTCCCACATGCGCGACGCCATACCGGCCGCCGACGCAGACCATGACGCCGTGGAATTTAGGCTTGTATGCCTTCATGGCATGGCCTTTGATCGCGGCAGTGATGTTTTCGGCGACAGTGTGTGAGGATGCTTCGCAGTTTTCGACCATTTGCGGTACGGGTGTGCTGGAACCATCGGGAATATAGAAAATATTGTCTCCTGCAATAAAGACATTTTCGTTGCCGGGAACTCTGAGATATTCATCTGTCTGGATACGGCCTCTTCCGGCCGCTTTTTCCATGGCCGCGCCTGAGGCGAATGAAATGTCCGTGCCTTCGACGCCGGCAGACCAGATTACTGTCGCGGCATCGGCTCTCTTGGTCTCGCCGTCGACCTTGTATTCGATAAAATCAGGGCCAATGGCGACAACGCCTGACTTCAGGACGACCTTGACACCCATTTTCTCAAGGCGCCTGTGCACCTTTGCCGATAATTTTTCAGGCAGTGTCGGAACGACGCGCTCCAGCATGTCCACGTTGACGATTGTTACCTCTGAAGGATCAAGCTCGTATTCCGCGCAGATGTTGGGCAGCCACTCTGCAAGCTCACCGACCATTTCGACTCCCGTAAAGCCTGCCCCGACCACATAAAAGGTGAGGAGTTTACGGCGTTTGGTTATATCGGCTTCCAAAGCAGCCTGCGCAAATATTCCGATCATGTGGTTGCGGAGTTTGACCGCGGCTTCATAGGACCACAGCTTGTGGGAATGCTCCGCGGCTCCGGGTATGCCGAAGAATGTCGGCTTTGAGCCGCTGGCAATGACCAGATAGTCGTATTCATAGCACCCATTGATGCCTGTCAGTTTCTTTTCTTCAAAATCAATCGAGGTGATCGTGTCCAGAAACAACTCGACGTTTCTGCCGGCGAAGATCCGCTTCAGGCTGACCTTGATGCTGTCCTCCTCGACGCGGCATGCGGCGACTTCGTGAAGCTCCGTCAACATGGTATGGAACGGGTTTTTATCGATCAGTCCGATCTCAACTTCGTTTGGATCCTTGAATTTTTTAGCCAGTCTCTTTGCTGTCAGGACGCCGGCATAGCCTCCGCCCAATACAATTATTTTCTTATTCATGTTGATGCACCACCTTGCTATGAGGAAATACCTTAATTTTATACATTTATCGGTCCAATCCATATGTCATCCATGTCCCGGGTACGATGGGACTGCTTGACGCGGTCTTGTGGAATGTATAATATGATACTTGGATTTCCTGTAAAATAAACACACGATAACAGGGCGGCATCACTGGATGGACGATTCTGAAATCGTGCTGATGATGTCTGCTGTCTAATTGGCAGGCATCGGTGATTCTTATATACCCGCTGATTCGACAATAAACCAGGAGGACGGACATGAATCTTTTTGTCAGAAACCTATGCGCGGCAGCGTTTATTGTGATTATTATAGCACAAACAGGTTGCGGTTCAACCGAGCCGGTGAAAAAATCCCGGTTCATGCTCAATACGAGCTGCACGATCACGGTTTACGGCTCAAATGGCGAAAAGGCCATCGATGAGGCGTTCGCGCTGGGTGAGGCCTACGAGAGCATGCTGAGTGTCACTATCGAAGGCAGTGACGTTTATAAAATCAACCATTCGAGCGGCGGTTCGGTCGAGGTCTCCGCTGATACGATCAGAATACTCGAAAAAGCGATATATTACAGTGAACTGTCGAACGGGCTCTTTGATGTCAGCGCCGGTGCGCTTACGACTTTGTGGGGCTTCGGCGAAAACAGGAAGACTGTTCCGCCGATAGATGAGGTCGCAGCTGCCATGGAAACGATCGGATACAAGGATATAAAAATAGACGGAAATTTTGTAACGCTGCTGAGACCCGGTGCTCAGCTGGATTTCGGCGCCATCGCCAAGGGATATATCGCGGATCGGATGGTCGAGCTGCTGAAAGATAAGAACCTCATCGGCGGAATAGTCAATTTGGGCGGCAATGTCGTGACCTTTGGAGCAAAGCCAGGCGGAGAATCCTGGCGTGTAGGCATACAGCAGCCCTTTGCGGATCGCAGCGAGACGGTTGGAACCGTAAGCGTCGCTGAAAAATCAGTAGTTACATCGGGTATTTATGAACGAAGCTTCATCGGTGCGGATGGAACGTTTTACCATCATATACTCGATCCCGGAACGGGTTATCCGGTCAACAACGACATTTCAGGCGTCACGATCATTTCAGATCTGTCGGTGGACGGTGATGGCTTAAGCACTGCTTGCTTCCTGCTTGGCGTCGAAAAGGCCGCTGCGCTTATAGAAGATATTCCTGATACGGAAGCCATCTTCATAAATAAGAACGGAACCATCATCAGCACTTCGGGCATCGGCACGGAGATTCCGTTCGAGTTGGCGGGCATGGAATGATACGGGAATTGCGGAGCGGCGGTCTCGCAAATCAATTTGGATGCATAAAAAGATCGCGTCATGTTGAAAATAAACTGCCGCCATATCTCCCGAAAGGGATCGATGGCGGCAGCTCGCTGTTTTCGATTGGAAAATTATTTTAATTATTCGGCTGATGCCTGGGCAAGCGCTTCGTTCACAAGATCGAAGAAATGACCATAGGAGATCGTTGCGCCGGTGATGGCGTCTGATTTGCCTTCTTCATCGAATGTGATGCCTGCAGTATCCTGAGTCGAGACGATGTAATCCTGTATCGCTTTCGCCTGCTCGTCCCAAGGAGCCTGAGCGCCTGCAACGGACATGTCATACTGGCCGGCCGCCACTGCCGCAAGTTTGTCCCCGATTGCCGGATCCTCACTGATCGCATTGAGTACGACCGCTGAGATCACGCCGTCGGTGATCGTGACTGTCACATTGTCTTTCCAGCCGTTTTCGTTGAATTCGGGCTCTTCTGCATAGTAGGTTCCATCGACGTATCCGGTGGTTTCTTCAGCTGCCGGTTCTTCAGCCACTGGCTCTTCAGCCGCCGGTTCGCTCCCGCCGCATGCGGCAAAAGCCATCATAGACATAATAAGAATCAACACAAGTATGCTTGCTTTTTTGAATTTTTTCATATAATTCTCCTCCTTTTGATTACCGCGATGTATCGCAGGTATTTTTTACCCTACAATATTCAATTCAAACTGTCAATATGCATTTTTCGGCATATAATGCCGCGATGTTTCCAATCGATGCGCAAGGCTTGAAAATTCTATTGTGCGGAACGCCGGCAGGGATTAAAATAATAGTATGCGGGCCTGAAGGCCATGAGAGGTATATAATGCGGAATATCAGTCTTACATTGGAATATGACGGGACAGGATTTTCCGGCTGGCAGATGCAGCCCGGGACCCGGACTGTTCAGAGCGAGCTTGCGCATGCGGTTTCCGGCTTGCTCGGACAGGCTGTCGCAGTGACCGGAGCGAGCCGGACCGACGCGGGCGTTCATGCTTATGGGCAGCGGGCCAATTTCAAGGCGGATTTTCCGATCCCGACAGACCGGCTGAAAAAAGCCATCAACGGATTTTTGCCCGGGGACATTAGAGTTACGGCGGCCGAAGAGGTCGACGACAGTTTTCATTCCAGATTTTCCGCGAAGGGCAAGACCTATGTATATAAGGTTTTGAATCAGTCGGAGCCGGTGGTGTTTTTCCGGAATCAGATGCTGCATGTTCCGGCAGTGCTTGATATCGATGCAATGTCAAGAGCGGCGCTTTATTTTGAAGGGACTCATGATTTCAAGGCTTTTTCCGCCAGCAACGGAGAACTTTCTGGAACTGCGGTCAGGACGATACAGCGTTTCAGGGTGACAAAAGACGAAAATGATATTATACTGCTGAAAGTAACGGGCAACGCGTTTTTATACAAAATGGTCAGAATGATGGCAGGAGCGCTGATCGATATCGGACTGCGGAATAATCAACCGGAGGCGGTTTTGGAGGCCCTGTCGGGCACAAAGGCCCGGATCGGCCGGACGGCTCAGCCGCAAGGCCTGTATTTACTGAAGGTATATTACGATGAAAGTGAAATATTGGGGGAATTGGGATGATCAACGGAAAACAAAGAAGTTATTTGAGAGGACTTGCCCACGATCTTGATCCGATCGTTCATATCGGAAGAGCGGGTCTTACAGAGAATGTCATCAAGGAGCTGGATACAGCCCTGGAAAGCCGGGAGCTGGTCAAGGTCAAGCTGCAGGATGGCTGCGGCCTGACGCCTAGGGACGCCGCGAATCAGGCGTGTGAAATGTTGGATGCGGAATTCGTCCAAAGCATCGGCAAAAGATTTTCGATTTACAGGCAGTCCAGGGAAAACAAAACGATCGTTCTGCCGGGGAGGGATAAAAAATGAAGATAAAAGAACTCTTTGATAATAAAAGGACCGTTGTTTCGCTGGAGGTTTTCCCTCCCAAGGTCGATTCGCCCATCGAATCCGTCTACAGCACGCTCGAGGAGCTGAAGGACCTTAAGCCGGACTTTATCAGCGTCACATACGGAGCCGGAGGCAAATCGAAGGGCAGGACAGTTGAGATCGCCTCGAAGATCAAGAATCACTATGGCATAGAAAGCCTCGCGCACCTGACCTGTATTTCGTCAACAAAAGAAGACGTTGAACAGATGTTCAACGATTTGAAGGCCAACAGTATTGAGAACATACTGGCTCTAAGGGGGGATATCCCGGAGAATCCTGATTTTGAATTCCCGGATCCGCTTCATTATGCCTATGCTGCCGACCTTATAAGGGAAGTCAGGGAGCAAGGCGGGTTCAGCATCGGGGCCGCCTGCTATCCGGAGGGGCATCCGACCTGCGAAAGCAAAATCAAGGACATCAAGCACTTGAAGGAAAAAGTGAACGCTGGCGCCGAATTTTTGATCACACAACTCTTTTTTGACAACGAACTTTTCTATAGATTCATGGAGGAGCTGGATCTGGCGGATATTGACGCTCCGGTATCGGCCGGGGTCATGCCGGTACTGAATAAAAAGCAGATCATACGCATTACCCAGCTTGCAGGCTGCGATCTGCCGCCAAAATTCCGCAGGATCATCGATAAGTATGAACACAATCCGGAAGCGCTTAAGGAAGCGGGCGAAGCCTATGCCATCGAACAGATCATCGATCTCATGGCCTGGGGCGTTCGGGGGATCCATCTTTACACGATGAACAGGCCTGATACCGCGCGCAGGATCATGAACAATATTGAAAACATAAGAAAATTATAATATAATATTCATTCAAGTGCTTAGAGCGAAGGAGATGTTCGAATGTTCAACATGCTGAAATATGAAGCGCCCGATTTCAATTCGGATAAATTCAGGAATTCGCCGGACGCGAAGACTGAAGAGGTAGCCATAGCCGGCGTGGCCCCTGACGATTACCACGCCACATCCATGTACCCGGAATATTATAAAATCAAAGGGGAATGGACGCTGCTGCCCCAGGCCAGGATGGACTGCGTTCCGGTCATCTGCCCGGATGGGACGCTTGAGGCAAAGGAATTCAGAAGACTGAAAAAAGGTGAGATCGTGATCACCGGAAGAAATGATGACGGAACAGAAGGGATCTATCTGCACGGCAAAGGCTTTGCTTCAGCCTGCGCGGCGCACGACACCTTCTCGTTCAGAAGCGGCAGGACGCGTGAGACCTCCTTTGCGCAGGACTATGATTCACTCGTAGAGCTTTTAAAGCACGACAGGGAGCATGGCTATATCGTCTGGGTCCTTGGGCCGGC
Source organism: Firmicutes bacterium UBA5774 (assembly GCA_002418625.1). Taxonomy (GTDB): domain Bacteria; phylum Bacillota; class Clostridia; order Peptostreptococcales; family Anaerovoracaceae; genus UBA5774. The sequence continues at coordinate 24,950 of DIEM01000001.1, read as the reverse complement.
TGCCGTGTTCGACAGCGGCTCCAGGGAAGCAATGGAGTACATTATCCAAAACGGATACGCCCATGCTGTATTCGGAGGCAATGCGGTAGCGACCCATGACCTCGAGGGCGCCCTGTTCAACACTGCGCTCGGCCAGGACATAAGGACCCGGGAGAACAGGCATAACGGCCATTACCATCATCTGGACGCGATCAACATGATCAACAAGGCCGGATCGATTTCCAAAGCCATCGAAACCTATGGCATTGACAATGGACTGATCTATTCCTGCGTGAAGCATGATGTGCCATTTGTCCTTGCCGGATCGATCCGCGATGACGGGCCGCTTGGAGAAGTCATAAACGACATGTCGGATGTCCAGGACGAAATGAGAAAGCACACGAAAAAAGCGACCACGGTGGTCTGTCTTGCGACGCAGCTCCATACGATCGCCACGGGAAATCTGACCCCTTCTTTCACGATTGCGGACGGCGAAGTCAGGCCTGTGTACATTTATGCGGTCGACGTGTCCGAATTCGTGCTGAATAAGCTGCGCGACAGGGGAACGCTTGAGGTGACCACTATTGTTTCAAATATTCAGGATTTCTTTTTTAAGATCACCAGGCTGCTGAAAGGCAACTGATCGGTATAAACAGCGGCGGAGGATGGTACCATGCGGGAATTAATAGGAAAGAAGATCATTATCAGCGACGGCGCTATGGGGACCATGATGCAGCGCTACGGCCTCGGCACGGGAGAGCTTCCTGAGGCTTTGAATTTTTCGAATCCCGGGATCGTTGAAAAGATCCATGCGGAGTATTTTGACGCAGGAAGCGATATGGTGTCGACGAACACCTTCGGCGCCAATGCGCTGAAGCTGGAGGGGTGCGGTCATTCGGCCTCTGAAGTCGTCGCGCAGGCTGTCGCGATAGCGAGGAAGGCTGCCAAAGAGCATGAGGCGAGAACCGGCGTCAGGAAGTATGTCGCCCTGGATGTCGGACCGATCGGCCGGCTCANNGGGAAAATTGACTTTCGAAGAGGCATATGATCTGTTCAAGGAGCAAATCACGGCGGGTGCCGAAGCCGGCGCCGATGTTGTTTTATTTGAGACATTCGTCGATATTTATGAAATGAAGGCGGCCGTATTGGCTGCGAAGGAAAATTGCACGCTGCCTGTGTTCTGTTCCGTCACGTTCCAGGAGGACGGCAGGATGCTCATGGGAACGGATCCGCTGACGGTGGTCACCATGCTGCAGGATCTGGGCATCGATGCGCTGGGCGTGAACTGTTCGGTCGGACCGGCGCAGATGCTGCCGACAGTCAGGGAGATCCTCGGGTACTCGCGCATACCGGTTCTTGTGCAGCCTAATGCAGGGCTTCCGGTCATCAGGAACGGTGAGACGGTATATGATGTGACGGAAGACGAATTTGTGGATATTATGGCCGTGATGGCGGCTGCCGGCGTATCGATCGTCGGAGGCTGTTGCGGCACAGATCCCGGCTACATCAGAAAAATGTCTGCAAGGATCAGAAATATGGAAGCGGACGGGATCAGACCCACAATCAAAGGCACCGCTGTAACGGCCGTCTGTTCCGCAACCAGAACGGTAGTCCTGGATGACAGGATCAGGATCATCGGCGAGAGGATCAATCCGACGGGCAAGAAGCTTTTAAAGGAAGCCCTGAAATCCGAAGATATCGGATATATCAATGATGAAGCGATCCGCCAGGTCAAGGCGGGCGCTGAGATCCTGGACATCAATGTCGGCCTTCCGGAGATCGATGAGCGGGAAATGATGCTGCGTGCGATCAAAAGCGTTTCGTCAGTCGTGGATGTTCCCATACAGATCGACAGCTCCGATCCCGCAGTCATCGAGGCCGCTGCGAGGATATGCAACGGCAGGCCGATCATCAATTCCGTCAACGGGAAAGAAAGCGTCATGCATGAGATTTTCCCGATCGTGAAAAAATACGGCGCCTGCGTCATAGCGCTTACATTGGATGATGACGGACTGCCAAAGGATGCGCGGCAGCGAGTCGCGATCGCCGAAAAAATAATCAGGACAGCCGAAACCTATGGCATCGGCAGGGAGCGCATCATAGTCGACTGCCTGACGCTTACCGTCTCCGCTGAACAGCATGCGGCAATGGATACGCTCGAGGCGATCCGGGAGATCAAGCGGCGATTCGGCGTCAGGACGACGCTGGGCGCCAGCAATGTCTCCTTCGGCCTGCCGGAAAGGAAGCTGCTGAACAGGACTTTCCTGGCCATGGCCATGGAAGCGGGGCTCGATGCGCCTATTACGGATCCGCTGGAGCCTGATTATATCGATACGATACGTGCGTTTGAGGTATTGAGCTGCAAGGACAAGGAGTCAAAGGATTATATAGGCGCATTTGGCGCAAAAGCAGGAGAAGCAGGCAGACAGCAGGCTCCGCAGGCCGTGAAGGCTGCGCGGACCACGCCTGAACTGGATCTGAGCCTGGAAAACATCATACGGGAAGGCTATGAGGACAAAGCGGCGGCAGCAACGGCAGAATTGCTGAAAACCTTGAAGCCGCTCGAGGTCGTCGAGCTCAAGATCATCCCGTCACTCGAGATCGTGGGTAAGCTCTATGAAACAGGAGAGCTGTTTCTTCCGCAGCTGATCAAATCGGCCGATACGGTGACCCGAGCGTTCGAAGTCCTGAAAGAGGCGTTGAAATCCAGCGGGGACAGCATCAGCTACGGCAGGATCGTGCTTGCAACCGTCAAGGGGGACATTCACGATATCGGCAAGAATATCGTCAAGGTACTGCTTGAAAATTACGGTTACGAGGTCATCGATCTCGGAAAGGATGTGCCTATCGGGACGGTGGTTGAGACAGTCAGGCGTGAAGGGATCAGATTCGTGGGACTCAGCGCGCTTATGACCACGACGGTGGTCAATATGGAGGCGACGATCAAGGCGCTCAGGGAAGCGGGGCTGGACTGCAGGATCGCTGTGGGGGGCGCCGTGCTGACCGAGGATTATGCCATGAGGATCGGCGCCGATTATTACGGAAAAGACGCCATGGCCACCGTGAAGGCGGCAGGCGAGGTTTTTAAGGCCTGAGGCAGATGAAATTGCGCAGGGCATAGGAGGAGAATGATCATGGAAAGACCCGGCTGGGATGAATATTTCATGGAAATGGCTGAAGTCGCCGAAAAGAGGTCGACCTGCACCAGAAGAAGAGTCGGAGCGTTGATCGTCAAGGACAACCGCATCATGGCAACCGGATACAACGGCGTTCCGACAGGAATCAGGCATTGCTCCGAACGGGGATGTCTGCGGGAAGAACTGCAGGTCCCTTCCGGGCAGCGGCATGAGCTGTGCCGTGGACTCCACGCCGAGCAGAACGCCATCATCCAGGCGGCCCATCTGGGGCAGAGCATCGCGGGCGGCACGCTCTACTGCACGACGCAGCCCTGTGTCATTTGCGCCAAAATGATCATCAACGCCGGCATCAAGCGCATCGTGGTCCGACAGGGCTACCCGGACGAGCTCGCTGTAGAAATGCTGTCCGAGGCGGGACTGAATATCGAAACAATGAAATAGGCAGCTGAAAGGATGCGATCATGAATAACTACATTTTGGCTCTTGGACTTGCGTTCATATTGGCCTTTATTTTTACGCCTGTCGCGATAAAACTCGCGCCGAAGATCGGCGCGCTGGATATACCGAAAGACAACCGCAGGATGCACAGCAAGCCGATGCCGCGGTTTGGAGGGATGGCGATCTATATAGGAACGATGACCGCCATGGTGGCGTTCATGCCGCTTGATACCAAGCTGCTTGGTGTCCTGGCGGGCGGAACGCTGATTTTCGCAGCGGGTATCGTTGATGATATCAAGGGCATGTCGGCAAAGGTCAAACTGGCCTGCCAGATCGTCTGCGCCCTGATCCTTTTTCAATTCAGCGTCCGGATATCCTTTGTGGGCAATCCCTTTGGAGAAGGATATTTTTTCTTCCCCTGGTGGTTGAGCCTCATAGTGACGGTCGTCTGGATCGTGGGCATCACGAATACGATCAACCTGATTGATGGATTGGACGGACTGGCGGCCGGTATCGCCTTCATTGCATCGGTATCCATTGCTTATACCGCATATCTTTCGGACCGTCCGGGAATCTCGATTGCGGCGCTTGCCATCGCCGGAGGGGCACTGGGCTTCCTGCCTTTCAATTTCAATCCCGCAAAAATATTCATGGGAGACGGCGGATCGCTCTTTTTGGGCTTCATGCTTGCGGGGATATCCGTCATGGGACCGATGAAAGGAGCGACGGTCATTGCGACGGTCGTACCTATGTTTGTACTGGCTCTTCCGATTTTCGACACGCTTTTCGCTATCTTGAGGCGACTCGTCAATGGGCGCCCGATCATGGAGGCGGATAAGGGACATCTGCACCATCGCATCATGGCAGTCGGACTGGGTCAAAAGCGTACGGTGCTCACGCTGTACGGCATCAGCGGGATCATGGGAGTCGCGGCCATTCTTGTGACGCGTGGTCTTTGGGTCGAAGCCGGGCTTCTGGTCCTGGTCGCGATGACATTGATCTATGTGTTCGTCAAGGAGCAGGAAGAGCTTCAGGAACAGGAACAGGCCCTCGAGGAAATTGCCATTGATGAGCCCACCATCGATGAATATATCCATAAGGAAAAATAATTATTGGGATACACAGCTGCACAGACAATAGCAAGCTGAATATAAAGGCAGGAATACGACATGAAAATAATGACAATCTTTGGAACCAGGCCCGAAGCCATCAAAATGGCGCCGCTCGTTAAAATGCTGGACCGGGAGCCCGGCGTCGAGTCGGTATTGTGCGTAACGGCCCAGCACCGGGAAATGCTTGATCAGGTCCTGGACTTGTTCCAGCTTGAGCCGAAATATGATCTCAACATCATGAAGCCCAACCAGACCATCGGGCAGATCACCGCCAATGTTCTTTACGGCATTGAAGAGGTGCTTCAAAAGGAGCGGCCGGATATGGTCCTAGTGCACGGTGACACGACAACGACCTTTGCGGCTGCTTTGGCTGCTTTCTATAATAAAGTTCAAATAGGGCATGTCGAAGCCGGTCTCAGGACATTTGACAAATACTCCCCTTATCCGGAGGAGATGAACCGCGTGATGACGGGCCATCTTGCGGATTTTCATTTTGCGCCGACAGAAAGGAACAGGAGCAATCTGATACGCGAAGGCATCGCGGAAGCAAGAATATTCATCACCGGCAATACAGTGATCGACGCGCTGCTTGAAGTCGCGGGAAAGCCATACACTTTTGAGGAACCGGTTTTGAGAACTTTGGACTTCAACGGTAAAAGAATCATAACGGTCACTTGCCACCGGCGTGAGAATCTGGGCGAATACATGGAGAATATCTTCAGCGCCATCAGAGACCTCGCCATTGAATTCAAGGATGTGGAGATCGTTTATCCCGTGCATATGAATCCCAGGGTGCGGCAGACGGCCGACAGGATCCTTTCCGGCGTCGAACGCGTCCACCTGATCGAGCCGCTTCAGTATCAGCCTTTCGTCAATCTGATGGCCCGGTCATATCTGATTATCACCGATTCCGGCGGGATGCAGGAAGAAGCGCCGTCCCTGGGCAAGCCTGTATTGGTCGTTCGCCGGGAGACGGAACGGCCGGAAGCGGTCGAGGCGGGAACAGTCAAGCTGGCGGGAGTGGAAAGAGAGACGATATACAGCATGGCATATGAGCTTCTTACAGATGAACAGGCATATTCGGCGATGGCAGGCGCTGCCAATCCCTATGGAGACGGCCACGCCGCGGAAAAAATCGTCAGAATATTAACAAAACAAAAGTAAGCATAAAGCAAGTGTATACATTATACACCGGAAATCCTATTTACTTTTTATTTTCGGGGTCTATAATTGAATCAAATAAGCAGAAAATTCACGCTTTACTTTTTGGCGGATAAGTTTATAATTAGTTCCATCGACTAAAAACAAGGAAGAGATAGGTACTGATGAAAAAGACGCATGATAATGAAGAACTGGACGCACTCAACGCTTTTGCTCTCCTTACCCAGATCGGTCTTACGCTTGGAGTCCCGATAATAATAGGCATTGTAATAGGAAGATTGATAGATAATGCTGTCGGCAGCGGTTATCTGTTTCTCTTTATTTTTTTGATGCTCGGCATCGTCGGCGGTTTTTATGCATGCTACCGTGAACTGAACCGCGTCAGCCCGATTTATGTCAGGAAGAGCAAACGCAGATTCAAAAAATGAGCAGCATTGACCAGATTGATGATATGGCGCGTTTCAAGAAAGAGATTTATTTGTATGCGCTGATCACGGCGGTCGTGTTCGAGATCATTTCCATCCCGATAGCGGGATTGGGCACTGAATTTGCTTATGGATTATGCCTTGGAACGATTGCCGCCATATTGAATTTCAGCATCATGGCCTTTACGTTCGGCAGGATGGCCGACTCGAAAAACACTGGAATCACCGTGATTGGCTACAGCGCAAGGCTTGTGCTCAGCGCGGCCGCCTGCCTGTTCGCTTTGAAAGCCGGACTTGTCAGCGCCGCCGGAGTCATAGCGGGACTCCTGACTATCAAGGTATCGATTTATTATCTTCATGTCATAAGGAAAAAGAAACAGGGCTGAGGCTTTGACGGGACAGGGATCCCAAGCTTCGCAGCATCGTTACCATGCCCTGAAAATATGGATAATCGGAAGGAGAGTAAGGAGCAAAATGCATTCCATCGAACACCTGGGACCCCGAAAAATATTCGCGATCGGGGACGTATTTATTACTGAGACTGTTATATTTTTTTGGATTATCGCGGCTGTCATGATCGCTTTTGCTTATATTTCAACACGCAGACTGGAAGAAAAACCCAGAGGCATTCAACTCGTAGCCGAATATATCGTCGAGTTTGTCTATAATTTCACGGAAGGGGCCATGGGCAAGAGAAATACAAACTTCTCCCCCTACATCGGCACGCTGTTCATGGTGCTGGTTATAGGGAATTCCCTGGGTCTATTGGGATTGAGGCCGATAACGGCAGATATCAATATGACTTTCGCGCTTGCAGGTCTGACATTTTTCTTAGTTCATTATAATTCGGTCAAGGCAAAAGGTATCGTTGGCTATATCAAGCATATGTCGGCGCCTTATCCGTTCATGCTGCCGATCAACCTGGTCGGAGAACTGGCATTCCCGCTTTCACTATCCTTTCGACTTTTTGGCAATATAGCCGGGGGAACGATCATCATGGCGCTGATGTTTTCGGGACTGCGCTCCGCATCCGAATCGCTCAATCTGCCGATACCGCTTTTGCAGTTCTTGATTCCATTGCCTGCGAACCTGTTCTTTGACATCTTTGAGCCGATTTTGCAGGGTTTCGTATTCACCATGTTAACGATGGTCTTCATAGCGATCAATAATATACCGCATCATGAAGATCATTAATAAAATAAAATAAAGAGAGTCACAAGGAGGAATTTTATCATGGATCCAAAAGCACTTGTAATCATGTGTTCAGCGCTTGCTGCAGGGTTTACAATGATTTCAGCTATCGGTATCGGCATAGGACAGGGCATGGCGGCGGCGAAAGCTGTTGAAGCGGTAGGCAGGCAGCCTGAAGCCCAGACCGACATCATCAAGACGATGCTGATCGGCCAGGCGGTAACCGAAACGACAGGTATCTTCGCTTTCATAATAGCGATCGTTCTTCTGTTCGCCAATCCGCTTATTGGTATGTTGTAAAGATATGAATAAGATCAAACTCGGAAAGGGGCGGTATTTTGGAATTTTATACCGGACTTGTAGATCCTAACGCGACACTTCTTATCAATATGGCCACAATGATCGTCCTGTTCCTGATCATGAGGAAAATGTTTTTCCATAAGATCAGGGCGCATATGGTCAAAAGGCAAGAGGCGGTCGCGAACAGCATTGCTGATGCGGAGAAAAAAAACGTGGATGTGGAGCTGCTTAAAGCCGAATATCAAAAGAAGCTTGCCGACATCGACGAAGAGGCGAGAGAACGCATCAGACTCGCAGTCGTCAAAGCTGACAGCCAAGCCAAGAATATCATTGCGGAAGCGCAGAAAAAGTCTATTGAACTGTTGAGAAAGAATGAAGCGGAAATAGAAAGAGAGAAAATCAAGGCAATTGGCGATTTGAAAGAACAGATCGCCGAGCTTGCGATGTTTGCCGCGGAAAAGGTCATTGAAAAAGAGCTTGATGCCAAGGCGCATCATGCAATGATCGGCCGCATCATTGAAGAGGCAGGGGCTGTGAAATGGCAGAACTAACGATAAGCTCTGTATATGGAACTGCGCTTTTCGAAGTCGCGCAGGAAGGCAACACGCTTGAAGACATGCTCTCGGAAATCGAGGGTATTGTCTCATTGCTCGACGAAATCCCGCTCCTTTTTCAATATTTAAGCATGCCGACCATACCAAAGGATGAGAAAAAGAAGATCCTCAAGGCCTGTTTTGAGGGGCAGATCAGCAATGAGCTGCTGAACTTCCTGTACATCCTGGTGGATAAGAAAAGAATAAGGAATGCTAAGGAAATCGCCCGGTTTTATAAAAAAAAGATGAACCTTAGCAAGAATATTTCCGAAGGGATCCTCTATTCGGCGGAACCTCTAACGGCAGAAGAGATCGAATCCTTCGAGCGCCAGACGGAAGGTTTGCTTCAAAAGACGGTCAAGCTCAGTAACGAGGCAGACGCATCCATCATAGGCGGCGTCAAAATATTTATTGAAGGCAAGGTCATAGACGCGACAGTCAGGACCAGGCTTCATGACTTGAAGGAAAGACTCAGCCAATTAGCTGTTTGATACAGCACTATTTAATGGAAGGTGATGCAAATGAATTTGAAACCTGAAGAAATCAGTGCAGTCATAAAAGCACAGATTCAAAGATATACCAACGAAGTTCAGATATCAGATTTTGGCACCGTTCTGCAGGTTGGAGACGGCATTGCCAGGATATATGGGCTGAGTAACTGCATGGCCGGAGAACTCCTTGAGTTCCCCAACGAAATCTTCGGAATGGCGCTGAATCTGGAAGAAGACAATGTCGGAGCGGTTATCATGGGAAGTGACAGCGAAATCAAGGAAGGCGACGTCGTCAAGCCGACCGGCAGAGTCGTCGAAGTGCCGGTAGGTGATGAACTGATAGGCCGGGTCGTCAATGCTCTGGGCCATCCGATAGACGGAAAAGGCATTATCAGGACCAATAAATTCAGGCCTGTAGAAAATCTGGCGCCCGGCGTGCTGCAGAGAAAATCCGTCAATCAGCCGCTTCAGACGGGCATCAAGGCCATCGACTCGATGATTCCCATCGGCAGAGGCCAGCGTGAGCTGATCATCGGCGACAGGCAGACAGGCAAAACTGCCATTGCCATCGATACGATCATCAATCAGAGTGAGGAAAACGTCATCTGCATCTATGTGGCTATAGGACAAAAGAAATCCACAGTGGCGCAGATCGTTCAGATTTTGGAAGAAAAGGGCGCAATGAACTACACGATCGTCGTATCTGCGACTGCAAGCGAAGTTGCGCCGCTGCAATATATCGCGCCTTATGCGGGCTGTGCCATGGCGGAAGAATTCATGAGCGAGGGCAAGGATGTCCTCATCATCTATGACGATCTGTCCAAGCATGCCGTCGCATACCGCGCCATGTCCCTGCTGCTCAGAAGGCCGCCGGGACGTGAAGCTTACCCTGGGGACGTTTTCTACCTGCACAGCAGGCTGCTCGAACGTGCGGCCAAGCTGAGCGATAAATTGGGCGGCGGTTCCATCACCGCGCTGCCGATCATCGAAACCCAGGCCGGAGACGTATCGGCATATATTCCCACAAATGTCATATCCATTACAGACGGACAGATATTCCTTGAAGGAGAGCTTTTCTATTCAGGACAAAGACCGGCGGTAAACTCCGGCATCTCTGTATCCCGAGTAGGAGGCGCGGCCCAGATCAAGGCCATGAAGAAGGTTGCCGGCAAGGTCAGGCTCGAATTGGCCCAATACAGGGAATTGGCAGCTTTCTCGCAATTCGGATCGGATCTGGACAAGGATACGAGAAACCGTCTGGCCCATGGAGAAAGGCTTATGGAAATCTTGAAGCAGGGTCAGTACGCGCCTGTCAAGGTCGAGCATCAGATCATGCTAATTTATGCAGCGACGAACAAATACCTTGTCGGAATCGAGGTCGAGGATATCAGTACCTACGAGCATAAATTCTACGTTTTCATGGACACACATCATCCTGAGATCGGAAAGGCCATCAAGACGTCGGGCAACATGGACTCGGCGACCGAAAAGAAGCTGAAGGCGGCGATCGAGGAGTTCAATGAAATATTCAACAGCGGCAGGGACTGATAAAGACGGGACCTGATACAGGGCGGGCGTGTTTTTCATCGCTCGCAGCCTGAACGCCAATAGTAAAGAGGTGTCGGAGCAAGTATGGCAGTCAGCGGAATGAGAGAAATCAAAAGAAGGATAAAGAGCGTCAAAAGCACAGAGCATATTACAAATGCGATGAAGCTTGTCTCTGCCGCCAAGCTCAGAAGAGCCAAGGCGATTTTTGAAAAAACGAGCAAGTACTTTGGCTTTGTGACGGAGTCGATCGAAGAGATCTTCAACAGCAACGCCGAGGTTCCGGCCGATTACCTTGAGGGAAACCGGGAAGTCAAGAACAGCTGCTACATTGTTGTTACAAGCTCCAGGGGACTTTGCGGCAGCTTCAATGCCAATGTGATCAAGGAAGCCTCGGCCATGATCGAGGACGATCCCGAAGAACCTGTCATCGTGGCCGTCGGCGGCAAGGGACGGGATTTCTTTGCGAAAAAGGGGTACAGGATCGAAGAGGCGTATATGCTTCCTCCTGAAAATATCGCTTTTATGGAAACCCATGAAATCAGCAAGCCGATCATTGAAATGTATGACAATAAGGAAGTTGACGAGATCATCATGGTCTACACATCCTTTGTCAGCGCCATGGAGCAAAGGGTCAAGACCGTTCAGCTGCTGCCGTTCAAGATCGAGAAGGATCCGGACGCGCCAAAGCTGCTGCATCAGGTCGAATACGAGCCGTCCATGGAAGCGGTTTTTAATTACCTGATACCAAAATATGTGGAAATAATGATCTATCGCGCAATCGTCGAATCAGCGACCTGCGAGCATGCGGCCAGACGTATGGCTATGGACAGTGCAACAGACAACGCAAGGGAAATGATCGGCAATCTTACTCTAAATTACAATCGGGCCAGGCAGTCTGCAATAACTCAGGAAATCACCGAAATCGTAGGCGGATCAGAGGCTTTGAAATAGGAAGGATGTGAAAACACTTGGCAGAAAATAAAGGGATGATCCACCAGATCATAGGACCTGTCGTTGACGTTAAATTCGCGCCTGAAAAATTACCGGAGCTTCTTAATGCTGTGGAAATCGATTATCAAGGCAGAAAGATCGTCGTGGAGGTCGCCCAGCATACGGGTGACGATGTCGTCAGATGCGTCGCATTATCCTCGACAGACGGACTGACAAGAGGGATGGAGGCTATTGATACAGGGGCCCCGATCAGCGTACCTGTGGGCAAGGAGGTCCTCGGCAGGCTTTTCAATGTCATAGGCGAGACCATCGATGAGAAAGGCCCTTGTCTTTCGACAAAGAGAATGCCGATCCACAGAGAGTCTCCAAGCTTTGAGGAGCAGGAAACGACCACTCAGATATTTGAAACCGGAATCAAGGTCGTCGACCTGATCGCCCCATACACTAGAGGCGGAAAAGTTGGACTGTTCGGAGGAGCGGGCGTAGGCAAAACAGTTCTGATCCAGGAACTTATAAATAACATTGCCAAGGAGCACGGCGGGATATCCGTATTTGCCGGCGTTGGCGAGAGAACGAGGGAAGGAAACGACCTTTACTATGAAATGATCGAATCCGGCGTCATCGAAAAGACCGCCATGGTATTCGGACAGATGAACGAGCCGCCCGGAGCGAGAATGAGAGTAGGCCTGACCGGCCTTACGATGGCCGAGCACTTCAGGGACGAAGAAAATCAGGATGTGCTGCTGTTCATCGACAATATATTCAGATTCACACAGGCTGGCTCGGAAGTATCCGCGCTGCTCGGCCGTGTACCGAGCGCCGTCGGCTATCAGCCGACGCTGGCGACTGAAATGGGAGCGCTCCAGGAACGTATCACATCGACTAAAAAAGGCTCGATCACATCCGTTCAGGCTATTTACGTACCTGCGGACGATTTGACCGACCCGGCGCCGGCAACGGCTTTTGCCCATTTGGATGCGACAACCGTATTGTCAAGGTCCATTTCGGAGCTGGGAATCTATCCGGCAGTCGATCCGCTTGATTCCACTTCCAGGATCATGGACCCGCTGATCCTCGGCGAAGAGCATTACAATGTCGCCAGAGGCGTGCAGGAAGTGCTTCAGCGCTATAAGGAGCTGCAGGATATCATTGCAATCCTTGGGATGGACGAACTGAGCGATGACGATAAGCTTCTGGTTTCAAGGGCGAGAAAGATACAACGATTCCTGTCCCAGCCATTCCATGTAGCTGAGCAGTTCACGGGAACACCGGGAAAATACATCCCGCTAAGCGAGACGATCCGCGGATTCAGGGAGATCCTGGACGGAGAACATGACGAGATACCCGAATCGCTCTTCCTTTTTGCCGGAGGCATTGACGAGGTCGTTGAAAGATACAAGGAACAGAAGTAGGTGGATGAATGGCTAACAGCATAAAATTGGAAGTGATAACGCCTGAAAGACTGTTCTATGAAGGCGAGGTTGAGATGGTCATCGTCAGGACACTGGAAGGCGATGAAGGCTTCATGGCCAATCATGCCTGGGCCTGCAAGCTGCTGGCGACCGGGGAACTTTGGATACAGGAAAAGGGTTCCAAGGATTTCAGGGTCGCAGCGATCGCCGGCGGGTATATAGACGTCCAGAACATGATCGTCATATTCACCGACTCGGCCGAATGGCCTGAGGAGATCGATGAGGAACGTGCGAAGGCAGCCAAGGAACGCGCTGAGAGCAAGCTAAAGATCGAGCCGAAGGATTCGATGGAGATCGAACTCGCGAGGCTGGCGATCGCAAGGGCGCTGACAAGGATGCATGTCAAGAGCGGCGGCTACAGGCGCCGCAGATAGGCCGGCAGCGGAGACATTGAAGGTTGAACTGAAATTTATAGCATATTATAAATTCCCTCAAACTGCGGTTTGAGGGAGTTTTGCAATTATGTTAGACTGAGATTGATAAAACAGCAAAATCGTAATATAGTAGTGACCGGCACCCAACGCATATTGGAACAATAAAAGAAAGAAGGAGTCATTTATGCTGATATTGGATAAACCTTATGTTTCGGAGTTTTTGAAAAAAACGGCTGAAGATATGAATATACCAGTTTTAGATCATGGGCACATTTTTGATATTACAGAAAACAAGAAGTTCAATTTGCTTGCGGAGGACGAATTCCTCGGATTGGCAGGAGCACGAAATCCCTTGAAGCTTTACTGCAATTCCGAGAATTCAATAAACTGGATCATCGAAAACCTTTCTCATACAAACATCCCCGGATATATTGACTTTTGCAAGGATAAGGTGAAGTTCAGGCAGATGATCAAGCCATTATACCCCGACTTTTATTTTAGGCAAGTGGCTTTCAGGGACATAATGGATCTGGATATCGCCTCGATAAAAAAACCTTTTATCATAAAGCCTGCAGTAGGGTTTTTCAGTATTGGAGTTTATAAGGTTACCAATGATGAGGAATGGAAAGAAATAGCAGAACAGCTGATTCGGGATATCAAGCTGGCGGAGGGTTTATATCCGCAGGAAGTCATGAATTCCTCAAGATTCATCATTGAGGAATGTATTGATGGCGATGAGTTTGCTATTGATGCATACTATAATTCATCAGGCAAGCCAACTATTTTGAATATACTGAAGCATCCTTTTTCATCGGACACTGATGTAAGCGACAGGATTTATTACACATCAAAGGAAATCATTTTGGAATACCTGGAAAAGTTCAGGGAGACGCTCGAAAGTATTGGCAATATTGCCTGTTTTTCGAACTTTCCGATCCATGCCGAGGTTCGCATGGACAAGGACGGTAAAGTCACGCCTATTGAATTCAATCCTATGAGATTTGCAGGATGGTGCGTTACCGACATAGCCTATTTTGCTTACGGCATCAACACTTATGATTACTATTTTAATAACAAGGAGCCGGAATGGAGCAGAATTTTACAGGGTAAAGATGGAAAAGTGTTCAGTCTTGTTCTTATTGATGTTCCGAAGGGCCTGAAAGCAGAAAATATTGAAGGCTTCAATTACGATGCTGCCGCGGCAAGGTTCGGCAAGGTGCTTGAATTAAGAAAAATCGATTATCATAAATACCCGGTATTCGCTTTTTTGTTCATTGAGACCCTTGCTGGCTCAAATGAGCTCGCGATGGCGCAGCAGATGGATTTCGAGGAGTTTGTTTCTAAAATAGCGGAATAAAATGTTGAATTAATAGTGAAAAAATTATCAAAATGATTTTGTCGGCACTTGACAGGAAATCCGTAGGCATGTTATATTGAACAAAATTAAATATCCTTCAGGGCAGGGTGAAATTCCCGACCGGCGGTAAAGTCCGCGAGCCTTAAACGGCAGATCTGGTGTGATTCCAGGACCGACAGTAAAGTCTGGATGGAAGAAGGAAAAATGCAAACGTATATTTTATTGTACGCTTGTCGTCTTATCAAACAAGCATAAGCCCTGAAGAATGTTCTTCAGGGTTTTTTAATGCTTCGAAGACGATCCCGGCGTTTCGGATCATGACCGTCCGTGTTGACTTCAGGCAGGAAGGTATCTGAATGGAAAAGAAATTTATGAGAAGGGCTCTTGAACTGGCTGAAAAGGGAGAGGGGTACACAAAACCGAATCCGATTGTCGGAGCGGTTATCGTCAGAGATGGCAGGATCATCGGCGAAGGATATCATGAGCGCTACGGAGGTCCCCATGCCGAGGTCAACGCATTGAAAAGCCTTCGGGAGGATGCGGCCGGAGCAGATATGTATGTGACGCTGGAGCCCTGCGCCCATTATGGCAAGACCCCGCCTTGCGCCGATGCGATCATCCGTCATGGTATAGCCAGAGTTTTCATTGCCGCAGTGGATCCGAATCCGGTCACTTCCGGCAAGGGCATCAAAAAACTCATGGAGGCCGGCATCGATGTTCGAACCGGATTGCTGGAGAAGGAAGCCGCCAGGCAGAATGAGATCTTTTTCAAATATATCACAACAAAACGGCCGTTTGTGATATTGAAATCCGCGATGACCCTGGATGGCAAAATCGCTACTTCGACGGGCGATTCCAGATGGGTGACGGGCGAAGCGTCAAGAGAACTCGTGCACCGCCTGCGGCACAAGGTTTCCGGCATCATGGCGGGTATAGGGACGGTGCTTGCCGATGATCCTTTGCTGACTGCCCGGCGCGAAGGCGTTGAAACATCAGACCCGGTCAGGATCATCATTGATTCGCGCGCCAGGATCCCAGCCGACAGAAGGGTCCTTGAAGTGACGGACAAGACACGCACGATCCTGGCCGTGACTGAAGCGGCCGACCCGGAAAAAATAAGGGAGCTCGAGGCGAAAGGCGTATCGGTCATTCGCATTCCCGATCGGAAAGGGCGTGTAGACTTGAAAATCCTCATGAAGGAGCTGGGAGGGCGCGGCATCGACAGCATCCTGCTCGAGGGCGGGGCGGAACTAAATTTCAGCGCGCTGACAGAAGGGATCGTGGACAAGATCATGGTTTTCATAGCGCCGAAAATCGTAGGCGGAGCGGAAGCAAAGACGCCGGTCGGCGGCGAAGGAATCAAACTTATGAAACATGCGCTTCAGCTTCAGGAAGTCGACATTGCCAGGATCGACGGGGATATTTTGATCACAGCCTATCCGCAGAAGGAGGGATAAGAAATGTTTACTGGTTTAATAGAAGAGACAGGTACCATTCAGGGCGTCAGAGCGGGATCGAAATCAGCGGTCCTGACGATCAAGGCCGATAAGATACTGGCGGATGCGAAGATCGGCGACAGCATCAGCACAAATGGCGTCTGCCTGACGATCACCTCCATCGCCGAAGGGGCATTCACGGTGGATGTCATGCCCGTGACCATGGGAAAAACCAATCTTGGGAAGCTGAAAGCCGGAAGCAGGGTCAACCTGGAAAGGGCTCTGAGACTGGGAGACCGACTCGGCGGGCACATGGTTTCGGGCCATATAGACGGCACGGGAGTCCTGTCGGCGATCGAGGAGGACGACAATGCCGTCCGGATCCGCATACAGGCGGATAAAAGCATCTTGAAATTCATCATCAACCGCGGATCCGTCGCTGTGGACGGCACGAGCCTCACGGTGGCGGCGCTCGGGGACGTCTGGTTTGAGGTGTCGATCATTCCGCACACCGGGGAGAATACGACACTTTTGAATAAAAGGATCGGCGGGGAGGTCAATCTTGAATGCGATATGATAGGCAAGTATGTTGAGCGGCTGCTGAGCTTCAGAGAATCGGAGACTTCGCAGATAAGCATGGAATTCTTGAGAGAGAATGGGTTTTTATAAGGGAGAGGATCAATATGAAATTTAATACCATTGAAGAGGCTGTTGCGGATATCAAAGCCGGTAAAATGGTCATAGTCGTTGACGATGAAGACCGCGAAAACGAAGGGGATCTGCTTATGGCGGCTGAAATGGCCACGCAGGAGTCGGTCAATTTCATGGCCAAATACGGGAGGGGGCTGATTTGTGTTCCAATGACCGCAGGCAGGCTCAAGGAGCTTGGCATCCATCCGATGATTGCCAACAATTCCGATCCGAAAGAGACGGCTTTTACAGTCTCTGTCGATTCGGTCGTCTGCACGACAGGGATCTCCGCGGGCGAGAGGGCCTGCACGATCAGGAATCTCATAGCTCCAGAGGCGAAACCGGCAAACTTTACAAAGCCGGGTCATGTTTTTCCGCTGGCGGCCAAGGCGGGCGGCGTTCTGAAGAGGGCCGGACACACGGAAGCGGCCGTCGATCTGGCGCATCTGGCCGGATTGTATCCGGCTGGCGTCATCTGCGAGATCATGAACGACGACGGTACGATGGCAAGAGTGCCGCAGCTCATGGAATTCGCCGGGACGCATGGTCTCAGGATCATCACCATAGCGGATCTCATCGCGTACCGCCACCGGAACGAGCATTTGGTAGAACGCGTAGCGAGCGCGGATCTGCCGACGAAATACGGTCATTTCACGATCCATGGTTATGTCAATAAAATAAATGGGGAGCACCATGTGGCGATGGTCAAGGGGGATATCACCGGAGAAGTGCCTGTGCTTGTCCGGGTCCATTCCGAGTGCCTGACGGGAGATGCGTTCGCCTCGGTAAGATGCGACTGTGGCGATCAGCTGGCCAAGGCTCAAAAAATGATAGAAAAGGAAGGTCGGGGCGTCATATTGTATATGAGGCAGGAAGGCCGAGGGATCGGTCTGATCAATAAAATCAAGGCATACGCCCTCCAGGACGGCGGCATGGATACTGTCCAGGCTAATATCGCCTTGGGGTTTCCCGAGGATATGCGCGATTACGGAATCGGTGCCCAGATCCTTTCCGATCTGGGCGTTAAGAAAATCAGGCTGATGACCAATAATCCCAAGAAGCTGTCCGGTCTGTCGGGATACGATATCGAGATCGTCGAGAGAGTGCCGCTGGAAACCGGACATCATGAGAAAAATGAATTCTACATGAGAACAAAAAAAGATAAAATGGGTCATATGTTAAAAATGAAGGAGGAAAAATAAATGAAGATCTATGAGGGAAATCTATCTGCGGGCGGTCACAAGTTCGGCATCGTTGTCGGCAGGTTCAATGAGTTTATCGGCGGAAAACTTCTGTCGGGCGCCCTGGACGCGCTGAAGAGGCACGGAGCCTCTGAGGACGACATCGAAGCGGCCTGGGTGCCGGGCGCCTTCGAGATACCGCTCGTCGCCAAGAAAATGGCTGCTTCCGGGAAATATGACGCAGTGATCTGTCTGGGCGCAGTGATCAAGGGATCGACCTCCCATTATGACCTGGTGGCGTCCGAAGTGACCAAGGGAATCGCCCATGTGTCCATGGACAGCAGCATACCCGTGATATTTGGTGTTTTAACGACGGATACCATCGAACAGGCGATCGAGCGGGCCGGCACCAAATCAGGGAACAAAGGCTTCGATGCGGCTGTTAGCGCAATAGAAATGGCAAATCTGCTGGATGCGCTGAAATAACCGCGCAGGCAGATGCGTCGACGCTATCTCCCTTGCAATGAGGGCGATTTTCTGATAATATATAAAAGTTGAATGGAAAGTTGCTCAGGCAAATTCACTATAAAGGAGATGGGGTCATTGACACAGAAAACATATTATATTTCCACGCCGATCTATTATCCGAGCTCAAATCTGCACATCGGACACACTTATTGCACGGTAATGGCAGACGCGATGGCGCGCTTCAAGCGTATTACGGGTTATGACGTCATGTTCCTGACCGGGACCGACGAGCATGGGCAGAAAATACAGAAGGTTGCCCAGGAAAAAGGCATCACGCCGCAGCAGCATGTCGACGGGATCGTCGCTGGGATCAAAGAACTCTGGAAGACGATGGAGATCTCTTATGACGATTTCATAAGAACGACAGAGCTTCGCCACAAAAAAAGGGTGCAGGCGATGTTCATGAAAATGTATGAGAAGGGCGATGTTTACAAGAGCGAGTATGAAGGCTGGTATTGTACGCCCTGTGAAGCATTTTGGACCGAGACACAGATCACGGACGGCAAATGCCCTGATTGCGGCAGGTCAGTCGAGAGGGCGAAGGAAGCCGCTTATTTTTTCAAGCTGTCCAAGTACCAGGACCGCCTGATAGAATTATTTGAAAAGGATCCTGAATTTCTGCAGCCTGAGTCCCGCAGGAATGAAATGCTGAATTTCGTAAAACAAGGCCTTGAGGATCTGTGCATATCGAGGTCTACTTTTGATTGGGGCATTCCGGTGCCTATCGAGGAGGGCCATGTCGTCTATGTCTGGCTTGACGCACTCTCAAATTATATCACGGCGCTGGGTTATCCGGACGAACCGGAGAAATTCGAGAAATACTGGCCTTGCGATGTGCATCTTGTGGGCAAGGAGATCGTCAGGTTCCATTCTGTCATATGGCCTGCAATGCTGATGTCCATCGATGTTCCGTTGCCGAAGAAAGTGCTCGGACACGGCTGGATCCTCATGGAAGGCGGCAAGATGTCAAAATCAAAGGGAAATGTGGTCGATCCCGTCAAGCTCATCGAGAGGTACGGCGTCGACGCGCTAAAATATTTCCTGCTGCGGGAATATACATTCGGGCAGGATGGACTTTTTACCAATGAAGTCATGCTGAACAGAATGAATTTCGATCTTGCCAATGACCTTGGCAATCTTGTCAGCAGGACTGTTGCGATGATCGAAAAATACAATAACGGCGCTCTGCCGGAGCCGCATTGGGAAACGGGGCCGGACGCCGAGCTGAAGACGGTCGCCGAGGCTGCGGCCGCCAAAGTGGAAGCCCATATGGAAAAATTCAGTTTCAGCCTGGCGCTTGAGGAAATATGGACCCTTGTGAGAAGGACGAACAAATATATCGACGAAACGGCGCCGTGGATCCTGGCCAAGGAAGATAAGGACCGGCAGAGACTCGACACGGTTCTGTATAATCTGGCGGAATCCATAAGGATCGTATCGGTGCTCGTTTATCCGTTCATGCATACGACGGCCGGGAAAATCAGGGCGCAGCTGGGGATTGGGGATCTGCCTGTCGCATGGGCGGATGCCGGTAAATTTGGTTTGATCGGCNNAGCACTGTCTGCAAGGGCGACGCCATTTTTCCGAGGCTGGATATCGCCAAGGAATTGGAGGCGCTCGCCGCGATGTCGGAAGCGGCGCAGGAATCAGCGCCACAGCCTTTTGCCGAAGCAGAAAGCCGGACTCCGGGAAAGCCTGAGATCACGATCGATGATTTTGATAAGCTTGATCTGAAAGTCGGCGAGATCGTGGAATGCAAAAAGCATCCGAAAGCAGATAAACTGCTGGTATCCCAGGTCAGGATCGGCAGTGAGACGAGGCAGATCGTTTCCGGTGTCGCCAAGTATTTCACGCCGGAACAGATGATTGGGAAGAGGATCATCGTCGTTGCCAATCTGAAGCCGATCAATTTGCGCGGCGAGGAATCCATGGGCATGATCCTGTTTGCCGACAATGGCCAGAGACTGGAGTTTGTAACGACTGACGCACCGCATGGGGAAGGTGTGAGCTGATGCTGTTCGATTCGCACGCCCATCTGAACTCTGAGAAGTATTCGGAGGATAGAGAGGAATTATTCAAAAGGATCGAGGCTTCAAAGGTCTCTTATGTCATGGATGTCGGTTTTGACCTCGAAAGCTCGATGATGGCAGTGGAGCACGCGAAGGCTCATCCATGGTGCTACGCGGCTGTTGGGTGTCATCCGCACGACGCAAAGACGATGGACGAGGAAAGCATGATTCTTTTTAAGGGACTGGCCAAAAAGCCGAAAGTTATGGCGATCGGTGAAATAGGTCTCGACTTCTATTATGATCATTCGGAAAGGGACGTACAGCGTTACTGGTTCCGAAGGCAGATCCAGCTGGCGCTTTCGATCGGCAAACCCGTCATCATCCACGACAGGGACGCCCACGGAGAAGTCATGCAGATCCTGAAGGAGGAAGGGGCTTTTGCCGGAAAAGTGCTGATGCATTGTTATTCAGGCAGCAGGGAGCTGGCTGAGCAGTATGTGAAGCTCGGCGCGACTCTGTCGATCGCCGGGCCGGTGACCTACAAGAATGCCCATAAGGTGGTCGAGGTGGTTGAGGCCATCCCGATCGAGCATTTACTTATAGAAACAGACGCGCCATATTTGACGCCGGAGCCTTATCGCGGAAAGCGGAATGAACCCGGTTATGTCGAATATACCGCGCGCAGGATCGCCGAAATAAAGGGGATCACATTTGAGGAAGCGGCCGAAAGGACGCTGCTGAACGCGAAAGCGTTTTTCGGCATTGATTGACAAGGAAATGATCGACAAAGCAAGACGGACCATTGCAGAATATGATCTCATTCAAAAAGGAGACGGTATCGTGGCGGGCGTTTCAGGCGGCCCGGATTCGGTATGTCTTCTTCATTTTTTGGCCGGACTTCGACGGGAATTGAATATCCGGCTGCATGCGGTCCATGTGAACCACATGATCCGCGGAGAGGCTGCTGATGAAGACCAGCGGTTTACGGAAGCCTTTTGTGAAAGCCTCGGGATACCCTGCAGCGTATTCAGATACGATGTTCCCGCAATCGCCGCGCAGAAAGGCCTGACCTCTGAAGAGGCAGGACGGGAAGCGAGGTATGAGGCTTTTTTCAAGGTGCTCCGCGAGCAGGGGGCCCAAAAGATCGCCATTGCCCAGAATCTGAACGATCAGGCTGAAACCGTGCTGATGCGGATCATCCGCGGCACGGGAACGGACGGCCTTTCAGGCATCGGGTATGTGAGGGACGGCGTGGTCATCAGACCGCTCCTTGATGTGACAAGGAAGGAGATCGAGGAGTATTGCATGGTACATGGGCTTGCATTCAGAACGGACCTGACCAATTTGCAGCCGCTGTACGCCAGAAACAGGATTCGGCTGGAGCTGCTGCCGCTGATTGCTGAAAATTACAATGAGAACATCGTGCGCGGATTGGGCCGGCTTGCCGGGATCGCACGCGAGGACAGCGATTATATAAATATGAAAGTCATGGAGATCGTCGCGGAGCATGCGGATATACGGAATGCGGAATGCTTTGCCTCCATCCCATGCGAAATACTGCGCGGACAGCACCCGGCCGTCGGCAAGAGGATCGTCGCCAGGCTGTTTCACGAGATCGGCCTGATACAGGACATTGAGGCTGTACATCTCTCCTCCGCAATGAAAATCGTTATTAAAGGCAACACATCAAAAAGTCTGGATTTCCCCGGGGGATATTTCCTCGCTATTTCTTACGGTATGGTCGAATTCAGAAAAAGAACAAGGCCTGAGAATGTGGGGCGCGGATTGGCCGGAGAAAAACCGGGTATATTAAAATCAGTTGTGGCAGAGCGAAACGAAGTTTCGGTCAAAACGGATTCCGATTTCATCAAATGCTTCGACTGCGACTTGATACCAGGATCGGAAGCCGGGCTGCATGTCAGAACACGATGTGACGGAGACAGGTTTTCGCCGCTTGGCATGTCGGGCAGCAAAAAGCTCAAGGATTATTTTATCGATGAAAAGATACCGCGGATGGAGCGTGACAATATACCGCTAGTCTGCGCCGGCAATGACATCATCTGGGTCGTGGGATACCGGATGAGCGAAAAATATAAGGTCGGTCCTGAGACGAAAAGAGTTCTGATACTTGAATATCAGAAGCCGGTATGGTAATATATTTAAATATCCTTATTGGAAATTGTTCAGAAAGTGAGGCATACTATTGAAAAAGTATATTAAGAGCATAGGCATTTATTTGATAATATTTGCGCTGGTGCTGTCGATGGCATGGCTATATTACGGAGAGCCGCAGGAAGTTCCCGAAGCCATTGATTTTTCGGAGTTTGTAACACAGCTCAAATATGAGAATATAGAAACGATTACGATCGTCGATACGAAAATGAGCGGCACGCTCTCTTCCGGCAAGGAAGTGTACGCCTATGCGCCGTCTATTATAGAAAGCAGCATGATATTCGAGAAATATGTACTGCCGCAGGTGGAGGCCGGCAAGGTGGAAGTGACGAGCCAGGCGCCGGTCAAGACACCGTGGATCGTTTCGATGCTTCCGACTATTTTCATGATTCTTCTTTTTGTCGTTTTCTGGTTCATGTTCATGCAGCAGAGCCAGGGCGGGGGAAAGGTCATGCAATTCGGGAAAAGCAGAGCGAAGCTCCATAAGGATGATGAAGGAAAACGCATCACCTTTGCCGAAGTGGCGGGACTTGACGAGGAAAAGGAAGAACTTCAGGAGGTCGTTGATTTCCTGAAGCATCCAAAAAAATATATCGATCTTGGCGCGAGGATCCCAAAGGGGATTTTGCTGGTAGGCCCTCCGGGCACAGGAAAGACCTATTTGTCGAAAGCGGCCGCAGGGGAAGCCGGCGTACCGTTTTTCAGCATCAGCGGATCCGATTTTGTTGAAATGTTCGTCGGGGTCGGTGCCTCCAGGGTCAGGGATCTGTTCGAGCAGGCAAAGAAAAGCGCCCCGTGCATTATATTCATAGATGAGATCGATGCTGTAGGCAGAAAAAGAGGAGCCGGACTCGGCGGCGGCCATGATGAGAGAGAACAGACGCTGAACCAGCTGCTCGTTGAAATGGACGGCTTCGGTGTCAATGAGGGCATCATCATATTGGCCGCGACCAACAGACCTGATATCCTCGATTCGGCGCTCCTGAGACCGGGCCGGTTCGACAGGCAGGTCGTCATCGGCATACCGGATGTCAAGGGCAGGGAAGAGATCTTCAACGTACATTCCAAGAACAAGCCGCTGGCAGCCGGCGTAGACGGTAAAGTGCTGGCTAGAAGGACTCCGGGCTTCACGCCTGCGGACATAGAAAACCTTCTTAATGAAGCGGCGATCCTTACGGCGCGAAAGAACAAGAAAAAAATCGACATGGATACTATAGAGGAAGCTATCACGAAAGTGATCGCGGGGCCGGAGAAGAAGAGCCGCGTCCTGACCGAAAAGACCAGGAGGCTCACGGCATTCCACGAGGCGGGCCATGCGCTCGTCGCAAGGATGCTGACTCACAGCGATCCCGTCCATCAGGTCACCATCATACCCAGAGGACTGGCCGGCGGATTTACCATGATGCTGCCAAAAGAAGACAAGATGTATGTGACGAAAACTGAGATGGAAGAACAGATCATCCATCTGCTCGGCGGCAGGGTCGCTGAAAAACTGGTGCTGCATGATATCAGCACCGGCGCAAGCAACGATCTTGAGCGAGCGACGAATATCGCCAGGGCCATGGTTACAAAATACGGCATGAGTGACAGGATCGGACCCATCAATTACGCCACATCCGAAGAAGTATTCCTCGGCAAGGATTTTTCTTCCAAGAAGAACTACTCGGAAGAGATCGCCGCGGAAATAGACCTCGAAATCAAGGCGATGGTGGAAGCCGCATTTAACAGGGCGGAACAGATCCTGACCGACAACATGGACAAGCTGCATCTGATAGCGGAAACCCTGCTCGATGTCGAAACGCTTGATGCGGATCAATTCGAAGCACTTTTTACAGGGGAAAAGACAGAGCAGGAGATCGTCACGGAAGTCAAGGATATGGAAACCCCCAAGAAAAAGAAAGTCTCAAAGCGCGAAAAGCTTGAGCCGTTGACGCCGGTCGACGCGATCGAAGCATTGGCGGCTCCGGAGAAGAAGGATATGCTCACCATGGCGGAGAACGCGGAAGCGGCTGAGGAGATCGAACCCTTGCGGGCGGATGTTCCGGCTGCGCGCGGCGATGCCGCTCCTGCCGGGAATGAAACAGTCAAGGCCAAGGTCATCCGGGAGAAAGAGTGAATTGAACGCAGGGGAACATGCTTCCCCTGCGTTGTTTTATAGGAGGTAACAATGAGGGAACTTGATGTGGAGCTGATCAGGAATCAGATCCGGGAGATGTTCATTAAAATGAATTACTTCATGAGCGGCGACCTGAGAAAGGCTATAGAAACGGCCGCGGGACATGAGGACACGCCGCTCGCGGAAAGTGTGCTTTGCGATCTTTTGAAGAATGCGGAGACGGCAAACGAAAAACAGATACCGATGTGCCAGGATACGGGGATGGCTGTCGTATTTATGTCCATTGGTC
>DIEM01000016.1 GCA_002418625.1 Firmicutes bacterium UBA5774 | reverse complement strand
TCTCCAGGGCCTGTTCCCCGGTGTCAGGCTGCGATACCAGCAATTCATCTATATCGACACCAATTTTAGAGGCATACTCGGGATCGAGCGCATGCTCTGCGTCTATGAAAGCAGCCTTGCCTCCGAGTTTCTGTGCCTCGGCGATTATATGGAGCGTCAGCGTTGTTTTGCCTGAAGATTCCGGTCCGAATATTTCTGTGATCCTTCCTCTTGGGATCCCTCCGATACCTGTTGCGATATCAAGGCTTACAGAACCTGTCGGAATCGATTCGATGTTCATCGTCGCTTCATCGCTGCCCAGCTTCATGATCGAACCCTTCCCAAATTGCTTTTGGATTTGAAGCATAGCCGCTTCAAGTGCCTTATCCTTATCCTCTTTATTTATTCCCATTATTTCACCATCCCGTCAAAATAAGAACATATGTTCTCTATGCTCCAATATTATAATACAAATGCCCGGCAGTCAAGAATTTTTTAACAAAGCGTGAATTGTTTCAATGTTCTTCTGTTATCCATAGTTCAAGTTTATCATAAAAAAGAATAAATGTAAATATTTTCCATCCTTCCTTTTTTTTCTTCTGCTTTTTGATATTATTTCTAATCTCTGATCAGTTTATTGATCATATTCAGCATAAGCAGCACTGTATAATTCCTGTTCCAGTTCCTGTTGACAGCTCTAACCTTGTATTCGTTGCATACTTTTTCACCATCCAGGATCGCGCACATATTGACATGCCCGACCGGCTTTTCCTCCGTGCCGCCGTTTGGCCCCGCCACACCTGTCACGGAAATGCAAAGTCGGCTGTCAGTGATTGCCCGGAGACCTTCCACCATTTCAAGAGCGGTTTCGAAACTCACTGCGCCGAATTTTTCGATTGTTTCTTCGCTTACGTTCAATTCCTCGATTTTCGCATGATTGCTGTAAGTAACGATTCCTCTGTCAAAAACGCTTGAGATCCCGGGAATTTCTGTCAAAGACGCTGCGAAAAGACCGCCAGTGCAGGATTCGGCGCAGGAAAAGCTGATATTTCTTTCAATTAACTTTTTCGCGACGACATGGACCAGATCCTCATCTTCAAAACTGTAAATGAATTCGCCGATCCTTTCCCGGATTTTTTCGATCATGTCCGAAACGGCCTCATCGGCCTCCTTGCGATTTTTCCTCTTGGATGTCACACGTATGGCGACTTCCCCTTCTTTTGCGTATGTCGCGATAGTGGGATCCGTCTGGGAACTGATAATATCTTTCAAGGCATCCTCCAGGGCCGATTCGCCGATGCCGAAAAGGCGGATCATTTTATAATGAATCACGCTGTTTGATTTCTTTTCGAGATATGACAGCACTTTCTTCTGAAACATATGCGTCATTTCCCTGGGCGGCCCCGGAAGGCATACGACGATCTTGCCTTTCGATTCCAAAGCAAAGCCTGGCGCTGTTCCGGCATCATTTTCAAAAACAATCGCTCTTTCGGGAAGATAAGCCTGCTTTATATTATTGTCCGTCATGACACGTTTCAGCCTGTTGAAAAAATGCTCGATGTGTTCAAGCGATTGCTTGTGAAGAACAAGCTCGTTTTCCATCACTTTGGCAACGATTTCTTTTGTCAGATCGTCCTGTGTCGGTCCAAGCCCTCCGGTCGTTATGACGATATCGCTGTTTTCAAGCGCCAGCTTTAATGTTTCCTCGACCCGCTTCGGATTGTCTCCGACAGTAAAATGATACATCACATCTATCCCAAGCGCATTGAGCTGCTGGGAAAGATAGACTGAATTCGTGTTGGTGATCTGACCGAATAATAATTCCGTTCCAACACTCAATATAATGGATCTCAAATCATCATCTCCTTTTTCACATGGAAAACAGCTGCCTGTTTTTATAGATATATTCTGCACCCGATACGATCGTCATGATCACAGCGGCCCACAGCAATCCGTCTGCAACAGGTATGTTCATCGCTTCAAACGGTTTGTTTTTAAACAGGATGGCAATGATCGCCGTCATCTGCAGAATTGTTTTGATTTTTCCGGACCTTCCGGCGGCAATGACAATGCCCTCGCTTGCCGCCACGGACCTCAGGGAAGTGACGGTGAATTCTCTCGCCAGGATCACAAACACCATCCAGGCAGGGATGTCCCCTAGTTGTACGAGACAAACCAGAGCGGCAGTGACAAGAAGCTTGTCCGCCAAAGGATCCATGATCTTGCCAAAATTGGTTATCAAATTGTATTTTCTTGCAATGGCTCCATCAAGAGCGTCAGTCAGGGAAGCCGCCACGAAAATGACAGCCGAAATATAATAATGGCCAGTCATGAGAATGACAATGAATACAGGTATCAAAAGGATCCTCAGTATCGTAAGTTTATTTGGCAGATTCATAATTCGTCTCCTCTCCGGTGATATCATAATCAAAAGCGTCGTTTATAAGTACATGGACAAAATCGCCCGGCTTTAGACTCCGTTTTGATGAAAAAATGACAGAATCGTCGATTTCACGGGCATCATAAAGCGTCCTTCCTATATATGTGTTTTCTCCCTCGATTTTTTCTTCAACCAGCACTTCAAAAATATGTCCGATTTTTTTCATGTTTGATTCAAGTGCGATTTTTCTCTGCAAAGCCAGTAGCTTTTCTTTTCTCGCCACTTTCGTCTGCTCTCTGACCTGTCCTTTCATCAGAGCTGCCGGCGTGCCTTCCTCCTTGGAATAATGGAACACGCCAAGCCGTTCGAATTTCATGGTTTCCACGAATTCATACAGCTCCTCGAATTCCTTTTGTGTCTCTCCCGGAAACCCGGTTATGAGAGTCGTTCTGATGTGGATATCGGGCATCGCCTCCCGAAGCCGTCCAATCGTGTCCATGATTGATCGTTTTGTGGATCTTCTGTTCATTGCCTGAAGTATCTTGTCGCTGCAATGCTGGATCGGAATATCGATATATCTGCATACTTTTTCTTCTTTTGCAATCGTTTCAATAAGATCGTCAGTAATTCTGTCTTCATAGCAATACATCAGCCGGATCCATCTGATGCCCTCGATGCCGCAAAGCTCCGTCAACAGCTTCGGAAGCCTGTATTCACCGTAAATATCGATGCCATAGGCCGTCACATCCTGAGCCACGAGCACCAATTCCTTAACGCCGGTTTCTGCCAGCATTTTCGCGTCATTTACAATGTTTTCGCACTTCCGGCTCCTGTATCCGCCTCGGATCGCGGGAATAACACAGTATGCGCATATATTGTCGCATCCTTCAGAAATTT
Organism: Firmicutes bacterium UBA5774; assembly: GCA_002418625.1. GTDB lineage: Bacteria > Bacillota > Clostridia > Peptostreptococcales > Anaerovoracaceae > UBA5774. The sequence continues at coordinate 31,376 of DIEM01000016.1, read as the reverse complement.
TAAGATAAGCTGAATAATCGGTTTCGAGAAGCTTCCTTTCCGCAATCTCTTCATATTCTTTGTCATAAGTTTTTTGATATATATCTCGTTTACCATAAATATGTTTATGTAAAATTTCAGGCAACTGAAGATAATCATTGACGCCGATTAAAATATCGATCTCCGGTATCTCTCTGAAAAGCTCTTCGTCGAATCTTTGGCTCAAGCAGCCTGAAACGACCAGCAGTTTTCCACTGTTTCTGTATTCTGCCATATCCAAAATCATATTGATCGATTCACGCTTTGCGTCGTTGATAAAACCGCAAGTATTGACGATGATCACATCAGCCGCCTCAGGATCTTCAACGATTGTAAAGCCATCTTTTTCCAACACTCCGGCTGCGGTTTCGGAATCGGAGATATTTTTGGGGCAGCCCAATGTTTCAATATATACTTTCATTCGTCCAGTTTCTCCAATTCTTCAAATTCGTCCCTGGTGATCAGCACCTTGCGCGGACGGCTGCCATCAGGGGGACTTACGATACCCCGCCCTTCCATCATGTCTATAAGTCTGGCCGCACGGTTGTAACCAATGCGGAATCTGCGCTGGAGCATCGACACCGATGCTTGTTCGGAAGCTACGACTGTTTCAATGGCGTCTTTCAAAAGTTCATCCTCATCATCCGCCGAAATGTCGGTTTTGGTTTTTTCAATGCTGCTTATTATATCAGCGGAGTATTCATTCTCCTGCACTTGGTTTCTCAGGAAATCAATGACTTTATGCACCTCGGCATCCGATATGAATGCGCCCTGCACCCGAATCGGCTTTGACATCCCAAGCGGATTGAAAAGCATATCGCCTTTTCCGACAAGACGTTCCGCGCCGGCCATATCCAAAATGGTCCTGGAATCAAATTGTGAAGAAACTGCAAACGCGATTCTTGATGGGATGTTCGCCTTAATGACACCCGTAATGACATCAACGGAAGGACGCTGCGTCGCAACGATCAGATGCATACCGGCAGCCCTTGCCATCTGTGCCAGTCTGCAAATTGATTCCTCTACCTGCGCCGGTGCAGCCATCATCAGATCCGCCAATTCGTCTATGATCACGACTATTTGCGGCAAAGGCTTCACCTGGTCTGCTTTTACCTTTGCATTGTAGTTTTCAAGATCCCGTACTCCGGCTTCAGCAAACTTCCTGTAGCGTGAGGTCATTTCCTGAACCGCCCAATTCAAGGCTGCTGACGCTTTGGACGGATCTGTTACGACCGGTATCAGCAAATGCGGTATGCCGTTGTAATTGTTGAGCTCTACGACCTTGGGGTCGATAAGCAGGAATTTCACCTCGTCCGGTTTTGCTTTGAACAGCATGCTTGTGATGATGCTGTTTATGCAGACGCTCTTTCCTGAGCCTGTCGAACCGGCAATGAGCAGATGCGGCATCTCCTTGAGGTCGGCTATGATTGCGTTTCCGGAAATATCCTTTCCTGCTATAAAGCTTATTTTTGATTTGGCATTTCTGAATTCGGAGGACTCGAACATCTCACGGATCGTGACCAGATTGACCCGTTCGTTTTCGACTTCGATCCCGACAGCAGCTTTACCGGGTATCGGTGCCTCGATCCTGATGCTTTTTGCTTCCAGATTGAGGGCGATATCGTCCGCAAGCCTGACAATGCTGCTGACCTTGACGCCAACATTGGGTTGGATCTCATATCTTGTGACAGCCGGGCCCTTTGTGACCTGGATCACTTTGGCGTTCACGCCGAAATTTTGCAAAGTCTTCTCAAGAGTCTCGGCTTTTGCTTTGAGATTGTCATTATTGCCCTTCCTGTTGTCGGCAGAAGTTTTATCCAAAAGATCTATCGTCGGCAGCCTGAAGGCCGCCGCCATTTCCGTCGGAATAATGTCGATGCTCTCGGCAGCAACATTTTTAGGGGCTGCTTTAACTGTGTCCTGCTTTTCTTCTATGAGTGATTCCTTATATTCCTCAAATTTTGGATTTTCGGGCTCCTTCTTGTCGAAAAGCTGGTCGTTTTTCATATAGTCCATGATTTTCATCTGCTTGCTGGATATTCCCGGCTTGAACAACGACTCGCTTTTGAATGCGCAGCCGTCATCCTGCCCGGCATACTGCGGCGTCCTGTCGTCAGACGCTGCCTGAGCTGATATTTCCTCTGCTCCACGTCTTTCCTTCGCAGCGTCACGCTTTACTTTCCACATATCGAAGAATTGAGAAATCGGCGTATTAATGACTAGAAGCAGCGATATAATGATTACGAGTCCGCAAAAAATATAAAGACCGACCATGCCGATAAGCTTCTGCAGGCCTAATCCGATCAGCATGCCTATCAGTCCGCCGCTTTCGATAGGAGTTCCATCCGGACCGCCTGCGCTTAGATCGAATACATCCCTTAAATATTGTATGGAAAACGATGAATCGACATCACCTGCAATAAATCTTGACGCATTCAATGTCGTTATACTGAGAAATATTAACAAAAGAAACAAAGTGGATCTGCCTGTGATATGGGTGGTCCTTTTGCCAAAAAGCAGAAAGCCGTATAATATAAGATAATATGGCAGAATATAGGCCGCCATTCCAAAGCATCCTTTAAGAAGTATACCGATTGCGACACCGAACTGCCCTGCGGCATCCGTCTGCAGCGATACGACCAGAAAAGCGCCGATGGCGAGTATCACGATCGCCCAAATTTCGTCCCTGAGTCTGCTCGCGGGTCTGGCATTCCCGTCGGCTTCTTTATTATTGACCGCCTTGGCCTTCTTGTTTTTTGATCCTGGCGGTCTTCCTCTCCTCTTTTGCTCCATCATAATACTCCGATTCAACCAATATTATTTGCTACTGCATAAACAACTACGACAAAACCCAAAAGCCAAGTGTAATAAGAAAAGAAATGCAGCTTTTTTTTGGAAACGATCTTGATCATCGTTTTTATCGCAATAAACCCGGATACTGCCGCAACAATTACGCCGACAACGATCGGAAGCATCAGAGCGATATCCATCCCCTGTTCGAAAGCATTCGGCGACTCCAAAATCACAGCGCCAAGTATCGGCGGGATCGATACCAGAAAAGCGAAACGAACTGCAAGATCCCTGTTGAAATTTGAAAATAATCCTCCGGCGATCGTCGCTCCCGATCTTGATATTCCGGGTGCAATAGCCGCGGATTGAAACAGGCCCACAAGAAAAGCGTCTCTGAACAGCATATCCCCGGTATTCTTCTTCCCTTTTCCGAATTTTTCGACCCACCACAGCAAAGTCCCGGTGATCAGGAATCCTATCCCGATCGATAACAAGGAGTTATACATAGCTCCGAACGCATCTGAAAATACTATACCGAAGAATGCGGTCGGAATAGTTGCCACAACGATCATGACACCAAGCTTCCGATAATCGTTTTTGTTGATCTGCAGACCTTTGCCGGTCACGATATCGGTTAAGGTCGCAAACAATTCCTTTATCAGCATATATAAATCTTTATAATACACCGCCACCAGCGAAAGAAATGTGCCAAAATGAAGCATTACTGCAAAAATGAGTACTTCTTCACCTCTGATGCCGAAAATATACTGCAATACGGCCAGATGGCCCGAACTGCTTACAGGCAGGAATTCGGCGAGTCCCTGAACCAGTCCCAGAACAATAGCTTCGAATAATGTCAAATCAACGCCCTCTCTTTCATATAGCAAAATTTATCAGTAATAGAACGATATTGAAAATCGATTCTATTCATTATAGCATATTGCCTTTACAACTTCGACTCAAAATTATCGTTTGACAGCGTTTAATTCTTCTGATATTATACCAAATAATTACATAAATGTGCAATTGAGGTTGCGTTGAGTGATCAGTAATCCTGTCGGCCGGTGGAAGTATCGGACAGGACGAAAGGCGCCAACGCCGAAGCTTTATCATTACCACAAAATGATATTGCTGGGTGCATATCGAACAGATATGCAACTGTCACGCCCGGTGCTGCGATCGGCTCGTGAAGTGCAATTACACAGGCAGAGCAATTTCTCATTCCATATGGATCGTGATGGATCGTGAACTTCTCTGTTCGCGATTTTTTAATTAAAATGGTTAACAGTCAGAGCAAAATACGTTATAATTATATTTCAGATATTAAATTAATACATTAACATAATTTAAAAGCTTATTGACCATACCTAAGGAGGAATCACAATGAAAAAGCCAAACCTGGCGATCGTAGGCGCTACCGGCCTTGTCGGAAGCACTTTTCTCAAAGTCCTGGAAGAACGGGAATTTCCCTTCGATAATCTTTATCTGATGGCATCCGCTAAATCAGCGGGCCAGTCGATCCATTTCAGAGGCAATGATTATAAGGTCGAGGAGCTGACCGAAAAATCATTTGATAAGCCGATCGATATCGCGCTGTTCTCGGCCGGTGGCTCGACCAGCCAAAAATTCGCACCCATCGCAGCCTCAAAAGGCACGATTGTCGTTGACAACAGCAGTGCCTGGCGCATGGACAAGGAAGTTCCTCTGGTCGTTCCGGAAGTCAATCCGCAGGATATCTCCTGGAACAAAGGCATCATTGCCAATCCAAACTGCTCGACGATCCAGGCTGTTGTAGCGCTCAAGCCGCTTCATGACAAATATAAGATCAAAAGGATCGTATACTCCACATACCAAGCCGTCTCAGGTTCAGGCGTAAAAGGCATCAGAGACCTGGAAGAAGGGCTCAAGGGCAACGATATCATGGCCGCCTACCCACACCCTATAGCCGGAAACTGCCTGCCTCAGATCGATGTTTTTCTTGAGAACGGCTATACGAAAGAAGAAATCAAAATGGTCAATGAGACCCTCAAGATCATCGGAGACGACAGTATAAAAGTGACGGCAACAACAGTTAGAGTCCCTGTATTCGCATGCCACAGCGAAAGCATCAATGTTGAATTTGAAAAACCGTATGAGCTTGATGACGTGTTCAAGCTGCTAGCTTCGGCTCCTGGCATCGTTGTCCAGGATGATCCCGCAAACAGCGTCTATCCGCTTGCGAAAGACTGCGCCGGCAAGGACGACGTATTTGTCGGCCGCATAAGAAGAGATTTCAGTATCGAAAATGGCCTGAACATGTGGGTCGTCGCAGACAATATCAGAAAAGGCGCTGCGACAAACGCTGTTCAAATCGCCGAATTGCTCATTGGATAGAAAGGAGAATCATTATGGCTATATTTACAGGGTCAGGTGTCGCGATTGTCACACCGTTCAAGGACAGGAAAGTTGACTTTGAAAGTCTCGGAAAACTGATCGACTGGCAGATCGAGCAAGGAACCGATGCCATTGTAATCTGCGGCACATCAGGCGAAGCCTCCACATTGACTGACGAGGAACAGATCGAAACTGTAACATATACAGTCAAACGCGTCGACAAGCGCGTTCCGGTCATAGCCGGCGGCGGCAGCAATGACACGCACCACGGCATAAATCTCAATATAGGCCTGGAACAAGCTGGAGCAGACGCACTGCTGCATGTTACTCCATATTATAATAAATGCACGCAAAAGGGATTGGTCATGCATTATACGGCTATTGCCGATCGTGTCAATATACCGATAATCATTTACTCGGTTGCCTCCAGAACCGGCGTCAATATCAATCCATCGACGGTAGCCGAACTGGCCAGGCACCCCAACATCGTCGGCATCAAGGAAGCCAGCGGCAATATATCGCAGGTGGCCGAGATCGCCCGTCTGGTTCCGGAAGATTTCAGCATCTATTCAGGCAATGACGACATGATTGTCCCTTTACTGTCGCTTGGCGGCAAGGGCGTCATTTCAGTAGTGGCCAATATAGCGCCGAAGGATACGCACGAGATGGTCATGAAATACCTGTCGGGAGACGTCATGGGAGCATGCAGACTGCAGCTGGACATGAAACCGCTGATCGACGCCATGTTTGTGGAAGTCAATCCTATTCCTGTCAAAGCAGCCTTATACCTGATGGGTAGAATCGAACTTGAGTACAGGCTTCCGCTCTGCCCGCCCGAAGCTTCTTCACTGGAAAAAATAAAACAGGAAATGAAAGCTTATGGGCTTTTATAGGAGGAACCTGCCATGATAAAAATCATTCTGCATGGCTGTAACGGGAAAATGGGAAAAGTCCTGCAGCAGCTGATCAAAGAAGACGACGAACTTGAAGTCATAGCGGGAATCGATAAGAATATCGATGGTCCGACGCCATTCAAGCTTTATATGTCCCCAATGGATTGCGGGCACAAGGCCGACGTCATCATCGACTTTTCACATCATTCCGCCGTCGGTGAACTTCTTGACTATTGCATCAAGTCTAAAACGCCTGTCGTCATCGCAACGACAGCGCTTGGCGACATGGAGCGTGCCCTCGTGCGTGAAGCCGCCACGAAGATTCCTGTATTTCATACGGCAAACATGTCTCTTGGCATCAATACGATCGCTAAGGCATTGAAAGAGATCGTTCCCGTGCTTGAAGAGGACTACAATATCGAAATCGTTGAAAAGCACCACAATAAGAAAAAGGACTCTCCAAGCGGCACGGCGCTGCTTCTTGCTGATGCTGTCAACAATTCCTGTTTGATCAAAAAGGATTATATTTACGGCAGACACAGCAATGCGGACGACTGCAAAATCAATGAACTTGGCATCCATGCCGTTCGCGGAGGCACGATACCGGGGGAACACACAATCATTTTTGCCGGTCCGGACGAAGTGATCGAAATCACACATACCGCCCTGTCGCGGGATATTTTTGCACGCGGCGCGCTTAAAGCCGCTAAGTTCCTGTTCACAAAAGACATCGGCCTCTATTCTATGGAGGATATCGTCTGATGGCTGTCTTCCAAAAATAATATGAAGGCTTGGGATATTTTCTATCCCAAGCCTTTTTGTTTGCCAAGCAAAAATGATCATAAACGGAGTCTGGTCTTGAATCTTTCGATAGCTTCAACTGTATTTTCCTTGCTTCCAAAGGCGGTGAGCCTGAAATAACCCTGTCCGCTTGGGCCGAAGCCGGAACCTGGTGTTCCGACTATATTCGCTTCCTGCAGCAGCTTATCGAAGAACGACCAGGAATCCTGACGGTTTGGCGTTTTTAGCCATATATAAGGAGCATTCACACCCCCGAATACTTCGATCCCGATACTCTTAATGCCTTCCCTGATGATTCTGGCATTGTCCATGTAATAATTCACCAGTGCCTTGATTTGCCTTTGCCCTTCATCTGTATAGACAGCCTCTGCTCCCTTTTGAATGATATATGGAACACCGTTGAATTTAGTCGTCTGCCTTCTGTTCCATAGTTTGTTGAGCATAATCTCTTCGCCTGCTGAAGTATATGCAAGAACCTCCTTCGGAATGACTGTATACGCGCATCTTGTCCCGGTAAACCCGGCATTCTTGGAAAAACTTCGGAATTCGATGGCGACTTCCTTCGCACCCTCGATTTCATATATGCTGTGCGGAACGTTTTCTTCCTGGATATATGCTTCATATGCCGCATCGTATAATATGATGGCCCTGTTGTTTTTTGCATACTCTACCCATTTCTTAAGATCTTCTTTTGAAATCGTCGTGCCGGTTGGATTGTTTGGAAAACAGAGATAGATGAGATCCACCTTCTCTGCGGGCGGTTCAGGTATGAATCCGTTTTCGGCAGTACAGGGAATATAAACAATATTGGACCATCTGCCATCTGTCCCAAGTGTTCCGGTCCTTCCGGCCATTACGTTACTGTCGACATAGACTGGATAAACAGGATCTGTTACTGCAATTTTGTTGTCAGCTCCGAATATTTCCTGAATATTGGCAGTATCGCTTTTAGATCCGTCACTTACGAATACTTCATCGGTATTCAAATCGATGCCTTTGGCAGCATAGTCGAATTCGATGATTTTTTCAATAAGAAATTTGTAGCCCTGCTCGGGCCCATATCCTCTGAATGAGCTTTCGCAAGCCATTTCATCCACAGCCTTGTGCAAACTGTTTATGACCGCGCTCGGCAACGGTTTCGTAACATCTCCTATGCCCAGCCTGATGATTTCCGCTTCGGGATGCTCGCTTTTGAACGTATTGACCCGCTTAGCTATTTCTGAAAACAAATAGCTTCCTGGTAATTTGATATAGTTTTCATTGATAAACGCCATATGATCCTTCCTTTCAATATCCCCATTAATAATTAAACGTCGCAAAATAATCATCCGGCGTCTCGGCACGCCTGATCATCTCAGTTTTTCCATCTTCCTTGAGCAATATCTCCGCTGAGCGCAGTTTACCGTTGTAATTATAGCCCATGGCAAATCCGTGAGCGCCTGTATCGTGTATGACGACCAGGTCTCCGATGTCTATAGCGGGAAGCATTCTGTTGACAGCAAATTTATCGTTATTTTCGCAAAGTCCTCCCGTCACGTCATATTGATGATCGTATGGTTCATTTTCCTTCCCCATGACAGTGATGTGGTGGTACGATCCATACATGGCCGGGCGCATGAGATTCGCAGCGCAGGCATCAAGTCCTATATAGTCTTTGTGGATATGTTTTTTATGCAGCACGGTCGAGACCAGGCAGCCATAAGGCCCCAGCATGAATCTTCCAAGCTCCGTATAGATCGCTACATCGCCCATGCCTGCAGGTGCCAGTATTTCCTCGAAGGCTTTTCGGACACCGTTTCCGATTTCCATGATATCAGCCGCCGTCTCATCCGGACGATAAGGAATGCCGATACCGCCCGAAAGATTGATGAATGCTATGTGCGCACCTGTTTCACGCTTCAGTTCAACGGCTGTCCGGAAAAGGATGGCCGCGAGAGCCGGATAGTATTCATTTGCCACGGTGTTGCTGGCAAGAAACGCATGGAGTCCGAAATGCTTGACACCCTTTGCCATAAGCTTTTCTATGCCTTGCGTCAGCTGCTTTCGCGTAAAGCCGTATTTTGCCTCATTAGGGGTATCCATAATGGTATTGTTTATTGAAAAAGCCCCTCCCGGATTATAACGGCAACTTATGGTTTCAGGCAAGCCGCCTGTCACCTTTTCCAGAAAATCTATATGCGTGATATCGTCAAGATTGATATAGGCATCCATTTCCCTTGCAACAACAAAATCCCGTTCAGGTGTGACATTAGATGTGAACATGATGTCATCGCCTTTGAATCCAGCCATTTCAGCCATCATGAGTTCAGTAAGCGTCGAGCAATCCACTCCGCAGCCTTCTTCTTTCAATATACGCAATATCGAAGGATTGGGGGTCGCCTTGACCGCAAAATATTCTTTGAATCCCTTGTTCCATGAAAATGCATCCTTTAATCTTCGAGCGTTTTCGCGAATGCCTTTTTCGTCGTAAAGATGGAATGGCGTTGGATATTCGCGGACTATTTCCTTCAACCGGTCATAATTGACAAATGTCTGTTTCATGTTTCTTCTCTTCCCTTCATCATTTCTATAAGCCTGATTTCATTTTTCATTGAATCCTTGAATAAATCGATCAGGTTTTTCTTTTTGGAATACAAACAGGTAGAATATTCGCCATGATCGATATCCCCGGTCAGCACATTGGACGAATCGGCAATCAGTCTGATTTGCTGCTGAGGCTTTTCCTCGTTATGATAAACCGTCGCCCCCTCGAGGCGATATGGCTTGTTGGTGATCAGGACCATCTTAAGACCTCTGCCGATAGCGTCTTCGATATCGGGAAGTATATATTCGAGTATCTGCTCGGATACCGAGAGATATACCCTTTCCTTCGCTTCGGAGATCATATTCCGGACCTTGTTCAATATATGGGTCTCGCCCTTGATTGTGATATATCCTTCAATTTCTTCCCTTTTTCGGGGAATGTTCTTTATGAGTTCTTCTTTTGTCTGCAGCAGCTTTCTAATTTTATTATCGCAGAACTCGCCGATCGGCACCGGAGCATATCTGACAACAGAGCCTTCGACCACAAAAGCGCCTCCTTTTTCAACAAGTGCCGCCAAAGAGTTGTATGTATTGGAACGGGATATTCCTGTCAGCTTTGCAGCTTCATAACCATTGAGCTCCCCTTCTGAAAGAAGCGTCAAATAAATGGAAGCCTCCTGCCTGGTAAGGTTGAATTGTGTCAATAATTCCACTGTATCCATTAAAATCCGTCTCCAAATCAAATATAGTGTTCCTGTTTAGTAATACTATAATTCGAATTTCGTGCCTTGTCAATACCCCACAGCAAAAATGCCGATAAAAAAGAGCCTGCCGGAAAGGCATGCTCTCATGGTACGCATTGCAATATCTAGTGTCTCGAATCGTCTAAACGTCTTCCTGCCCTGATATCATTCAGGGTCTTTAAGATTTTATTCAATGTAAACTGGATCGAAACCAAAATTATTAAAAAAATGGCTATGATAAAAAAAACAAAAGTATCGCTTAACAAATAATATCCCTCCATTAAACCACCTGGCAGACGATCCCGATCCGGTAAAAAAATTGGAAGCTGCATGGCAGCTTCCAATTCAATTCATTACGCTTCTGAAGCGATAACTTCCTTACCGTCATAGTAATTGCAATTCGGGCATACTCTATGAGCAAGCTTCGGTTCATGACACTGCGGACAGATCGATAAACCTGGCAAGGACTTTTTCATATTCGGAGATCTTCTTTTATCTCTTCTAGCCTTTGAAGTTTTCCTCTTTGGAACTGCCATCCTAAAACACCTCCTTGTCCCATAAAACTAACGAATATAATTATATTGCACGGCAGACACACTGTCAACATTTTTCTGCCGTTTGTCTTTAAAGGGCTTCGATGATCTCTTTTGTGTCTCTTGCAATAACAAGCTCCTCATTTGTCGGAATCAGGAATACTTTGACCTTTGAGTCTGCAGCGCTGATTTCAGTTTCCTTGCCTCTGATATTATTTCTGTCCGCATCCATTTTTATGCCCAAATTTTCCAGATCCTTGCAGATGCTCATGCGCATGCTGATGCCGTTCTCTCCGAGGCCAGCCGTGAACACAATAGCGTCCGCGCCGTTGAGCTCTGCCATGTACGCTCCGATATAGGCTTTGACTTTCAGTGCAAATACGTCAAGTGCAAGCTGAGCCCTGTCGTTTCCGCCTGCCGCGGCAGTTTCGATGTCCCTGAAATCGCTGCTGACACCCGATATACCGAGTACGCCTGATTTCTTGTTCAATATCGAAGTGACTTCGCTGGCGTTCAAGCCTTCCTTGTCCTTGATGAAAGAGATGATAGCCGGATCAATATCTCCCGATCTGGTGCCCATTGCAAGACCTTCAAGCGGTGTGAATCCCATGCTGGTGTCTATCGATCTGCCGCCTTTGACAGCAGCGACGCTCGCGCCATTGCCCAGATGACACGTGATGACTTTAACATCGGCCACAGCCTTGCCGAGCATGGCTGCAGCTCTTTCGGAAACAAATCTGTGGCTTGTTCCATGGAATCCATATCTTCTAATCGCGTATTTTTCATAATACTCATATGGGATCGCGTAAACAAACGCTTCCTTAGGCATCGTCTGGTGGAATGCCGTATCAAAAACTCCAACCATCGGCGTTGTCGGCATCAATTCCTGACACGCTCTTATCCCAAGAATATTTGGAGGATTATGCAAAGGCGCAAGCTCAGTGCATTCGTCAAGCGCATGCATCACGTCTTCTGTTATCAATACTGATCCGCTGTATTTTTCGCCTGCATGCACAACGCGATGTCCTACCGCGGTGATCTCATCCATGCTGGCCACAACGCCATGAACCGGGTCCACTACGCTTTCCAATACATGGCCGATCGCTTCTTTATGAGTCTTCATCGGTGTTTCCAGGACATATTTATCGGCGCCTTCCTTTTCATGCTTCAAAACGGATCCTTCGATCCCGATCCTTTCAACAAGACCTTTTGCGAGAAGCGTTTCGGTGCTCATATCCAGGACCTGATACTTCAGAGAAGAACTCCCGCAATTTATTACCAATACTTTCATTAATTCAGCCTCCTGTTATTTTATTCAACACTATTGATTATATGTTAAAAATGATTTTTTTCAATCCTTTTTTGCTTAATGTCTTGAATACTCTGATAATATGGCTTCTTCACATGATCGGAATTCATGTGAATAGGTTTGGATCCGGCTAGATTGTAGATATCCGAAGCCAATATGTCAAGATCCAGCAATTCTCCGATGTCCGGATATTTATCCGCTTCCCGGTTTATATTGGTCAATATGGGGATCGAAGCGCATTCACTGTTTCTGATATCCTTTAAGATAGCCGCACCATTTTCATTCATCGCCAGCACGCGGGCATACAGGGCTTTTCCGGACATGTTCTGCATTTTCTCCCTCGTAAGTCCAAGCAGCATGTGAATCAATATTCTTTGGATCCTTGTCTCCGTATAGCGTTTTGATTTTATTCCTTTTATGAGATCCCTGACACTGCTGGATTTGCGCACAGCTTTTTTGATCCTGTTTTCAAGACCTTCCGTTATTGAAAAGATTCCGTTCAATTCCGCATGAGAGGAAGATATTATCTTATAAGCTATTAGCGTATGGAAATCCTCCCAAACTGTAAGCTTCCCGGAAAACCCGCTTTGTATGGCCATAATCGTTTCGATCGGAATAACGGATGACAATTCTTCGATAGGCTTGGACTCTTCAAGCATCATATGCCGAATAGCCGTCGCACTGGCTATGTTTCCCTGAATGTTTTTTTCTGAATAACCTGCGCCGGTCCTCTTGATCGTATTTAATTTCATATCGCTATTCAGTACCATGCACTGCCTTATATATTCCACGGCCAATATATTGTTCGGGTTGTTCAATGCTGCCGCGGCATGTTCGCCCATAAGATTCCTATACGACTCATAACGCGCTTTCGCATATGAAACGCCGCTCTTCAGCTCGCGCCTGATCGATTCGGAATAATCCGGCCCCTCGTCCATCATCGCTTGAGCTGCCTGCTCCAGTGATCTGATTTCACCCGTTTCGCTTCCAAAAGACAAGTCGGAGACGCATCCGAGGCTATTCAATAAACCGACGGCGCCTTTCGCGAAATATTCGGCATTATTGCAGGCATAAGCAAACGGCAGTTCAAACACAAGATCAATACCATTGCGGACAGCGATCTCTGCCCGAAGCCACTTGTCGAAAATAGCCGGCTCACCCCGCTGGAGAAAATTACCACTCATGACACAGATGCTTCGGTCGCAGCCTGTGATCATTTTCGATTCCTCCAAATGATATTTATGACCGTTATGGAAAGGGTTGTATTCTGCTATTATTCCTAAATTTTTCATGAGTGTCCCTTAAAGAAAAAGAGCCTTGCAAGCTCTTTTTATTCATTTAATTTAATAACATTCCCTTTAAATCATCGATTGTCACTTTCAATCTGGGTTTTATAGATCAGTTCCTTGATTTCATTTCTGTTTGAAGTCAATGTTCCGTTTACCTGATCAAAAGTTCTTTGAAGTGATCCGAACATTTCCTCGAAATAAACGGAATTCAATTTGTCCATCTTTTCCTGGAAATTGTATAAGATGCCGTCAATATATTCAAACGTTCCCATCTTAAGCGTTTTGGAGGTGTTTTCAGCCATGCGCATCATTTCATCCGCTCTGGATTTTGCTTTTAATGTTATATCATCGTTCTCGATCAGGGATTCGGCCTGGCTCTTGGCATCCTTCAGAATGTTGTCGTATTCTTTTTTCGCCTCATCCAATATGCGCTGTCTTTCATCCTTGATCCACTGAGCCTGCTGGATCTCGCCGGGGAGCTCTACCCTGATCTCCCTGATGATCTCCAGAACCTCTTCTGCGTCGACCAGTACCTTGCCGGTCAGCGGGAAACCAGAGCTGGTATCGATGATATCTTCCAATTCATCCAAGAGTTCTAATACTTTCATTTGAATTTCCCTCCTTATGTTCTACTTCTTGAGTTTTTCTTTCATTTTACGAAGAACTATGTCCGGAACCAGCCCTTCCACATTGCCGTCCAGCTTGAACACTTCCTTAATCAGGCTCGAACTTACGAAAGAGTTGCCGGGATTCGTCATCAGGAAAATCGTTTCCATCTTCGCGTACAATCTCGCATTCATCTGGGCCATCTGTATTTCATATTCAAAATCCATGTTTGCCCGAAGACCTCTGACTACCGCATCTATACCGTTCTTTTCAACATAATCCGCCAGAAGGCCCGTAAATGAATCGACCTCGACATTCTCAAATCCCTTGGTCATCTCGCGTATCATTTCCACTCTTTCCTCGATTGAAAAAAACGGATCTTTCGACGGGTTCTGTATAATGCCAACAACGAGACAATCACATAACTTCGCCGCTCGCTCAATAAGATCTATATGGCCATTGGTAGCAGGATCGAACGATCCGGCGTAAAGAGCTTTCTTCATATTGTCATTCCTCCGTGCTTTCACTGAAAATTTCTATGATGATCTTTCCATATCGCCTGTGTTTAATTTTTGTGAAAGATCCCAGGATTTCGGGCAGTTCCTCGTCTATGCCATGCTCTATAACAATAATGCCGTCCTGTTCCAGCAGGCCGGACTCATCAATCCTCGCGAGGCAATCGGCAAGCAGGCCTGTATTGTAAGGCGGATCGAGAAATATGACATCCGCCTTCTCGCGAATCCTGTCCAACGCTTTGATATGATCCGAGCAGATGGTCACCGACGCATTTTCAATTTTACAATGAGCGATATTCTTTTCCGTCAGCGCCATGCTCTCTCTGGATCTGTCGACAAAATAACATTTTCTTGCTCCCCGGCTGATGGCTTCTATTCCCAGATTTCCGGTGCCGCAAAACAGATCTATGACGACAGCGTCTTTCATCTGGTCTTGTATTATATTGAAAATTGACTCTTTGACTTTATCCGAGGTGGGCCTGATTTTCTCGTCATTGGGAGAGAAAAGCCTTCTTCCCTTCATAGTGCCGGCGATGATTCTCAATTGACTCACCCCTTTCAGAATTTATTCTACCATAGAATGCGATGTTTTCAAATCCATATTGGCAAACTACAGATTAAAATTTTCCAGACCTTTAAACATATTTTCCACTCTCATTTTCAATCCGGCATTCTCCTGCGCTTCAAGAAGCGGGTCCTTGCCAAGAAGCAGCTCCGCCTCTTTCCTGACTGTCTCAAGAACCCTGAAATGCTTTCCAAGGTCTGCGATTTTCAATTCCGGCACTCCGTGCTGCCGGGTGCCGAAAAACTCTCCGGGTCCTCTTAGACTCAGGTCTTTTTCCGCGATTAAAAATCCGTCATCTGTTTCGACCATTGTCGATATCCTCTCGCCCGCGATACCGTCATCAGCGTCGGTAACGAGCATACAGTACGACTGTTCCGCTCCTCTGCCCACTCGCCCTCTGAGCTGGTGGAGCTGTGCCAGTCCGAACCGTTCCGCATTTTCTATCAGCATGACAGCCGCATTCGGAATGTCGATCCCGACCTCGATCACTACTGTCGATATCAATACATCTGTATTTCCGTCGGCAAAACACTGCATTGTTTCATCCTTTTCATTTTGCTTCATCGCGCCATGCATCAGCGCTGTATTATAGGGCTTTAATTTATGCCCCAATTCCCTGAACAGGCTGCCGGCCGATCGGACATCCATCTCCTCTGAATCTTCAATCAGCGGCGCCACGACATATGCCTGCCTTCCCTGCTCGAGCTGCCGTTTGATAAAATCATAAGCCAAATCCCGCTCTTTCCCGCGTATCGCCGTGGTAACGATCTTCTTCCTCCCGGCTGGCATCTCGTCGATCACGGAAATATCGAGATCCCCGTATAGAATGACCGCCAGAGTCCTTGGGATGGGCGTGGCTGTCATGACGAGCACGTCCGGGCTGATTCCTTTTTCAGTGAGAACCGATCTCTGACGGACGCCGAACCGATGCTGCTCATCAGTGATGACAAGGCCAAGCCTCGCGAATTTTACACCCGGCTGCAATAATGCGTGCGTGCCGACAAGCACATCGATCGATCCTTCCCTTAAATCCTCAAGCAGCTTCTTTTTTATTGAAGGCGCTATTCCGGAAGTAAGAAGGCCTATTCTGAGCCCCTTATCGGAAAAAAGCTTCTGCAATGTCGTGTAATGCTGCTTAGCCAGCAATTCCGTCGGTGCCATCATCGCTGCCTGATAACCTGATTTGGCGGCTTTGTAAATAGCAGCTGCCGCTAGCACCGTCTTACCGGATCCAACGTCTCCTTGAACCAGTCTGTTCATTTTTTTCGGTGACTCCATATCCCTTTCGATATCAGCCGCGACCTTGGACTGAGCACCTGTAAGCCGGAATGGGAGGCCGTCGATAAAAGACAGCATGTCGGCTTTTCTTGAGAAGCTAATTCCTTCACCGGCTTCAAGAGTTCTTTTTTTTGCCGCCAGCAGCCCTGTCTGCAGATATAAAAGTTCTTCAAAAACGAGCCTGAATTTTGCCTCTTGATATTTTTTCAAATCTGTTGGGAAATGAATGTTTGCCAAAGCGTAATCAATGCTGCACAATCGGTTCCGCTCCAGTATTTCCTGCGGCAGATACTCGCGGAACGATCCGGCCAGTTCCATAGCCTTCCGGATCCATCGGCGCATGTCATTCTGACTGATGCCGCTTGACAGCGGGTAGATCGGCAGGATGCCGCCGCTTAGTGCCTCGCTTCCGATATCCAGATCGGGATGAAGCATCTGCAGTTTTCCGTTATTCTCGGATACCCTGCCGAACATGCTGCAGCGCAACCCTGTTTTAGCTGCCTTTTCCAAATAAGAGGCATTAAAAAAAACAGCTTCGATACTTCCGCTGTCATCCGTGACCAATAATCTTAAATTTGAACCCCTGCCGAATTTTCTTCTGCCCGGGACCACCAGATCGATCCGGCCGATTATAAGAGCAACTGCTCCATTCTCCAAACCGGCTATGCTGCTGGCTTCCCTTCGGTCCTCATAGCTCCTTGGATAATGGCCTATCAGATCATTAAGGCTCTCGATGCCAAGCTTTGACAGGATGCCGGCCTTTTTGGGGCCGATACCCTTCAGCGTGCTGACACGTTCAGTCAGTCTGTCAAATTCGTCCATCACATCAGCCCTTCACTTCGATATTTCGTCTTACAAGCTTTTTTGACATGATGCCAACAATCAGGATCGTAACGCCACTGACTTCTACACCAGCCAACTTGAAGACGTTTTCCTTGATATCCGCTATCAGCTGATCCGTTACCCTATTGATGCTCGTTCCAAATCTGATAGTGATATTGATTCGTATTTCAATACCAGTCTGCGATTTTGCAACAGTAATAAGACCGCTGTCGTCAATGCCGCTGATCTTGGAAACCATGCCTCTTGATTGTCCTTTGTAGTTGGCCAGACGGACTTTGCCCTCGAAAACGCCCAGGCATTCAGCAACGATCCTTCTGATGACCGCTTTATCGATAATGATTTGTCCGGTTTCAGTGTCTAATTTATACAGCAATATCCGCACGCTCCAATTCATTAAACTTATCAGGAATAATTATATATTTTTTTTATTGAAATTGAAACATTTTATTTTACACGCTTAAAAATGTATGTTATAATAACGCTTGTTCGGTATGAAAATTATGCTTTGAGCATTGTAATAAGGAGGTGCAGCAAATGTCAAGAAAATGCGAAATATGCGGCAAAGGCCAGGTTTCCGGAAATAACGTCAGCCATTCCAACAGACACACACGCCGAAAATGGAATGCGAACATCCAGACAGTCGTTATCGAAGAGAACGGCAACGCCACAAGAAAAAATATCTGTACTAGATGTCTGAGAACAAGAAACAAAGTCAACAAAGCGATCTGAAAACTCAAAGCCTGCATACCCTGCAGGTTTTTTTATTCTGTTGCAATTATAACGGCTCCCGAGCATGCGCCAAGGATTATTCGGCCCATATCGCTCACATCACAGTCTCCGGCGGACATATGATCGATGATCCTTCCATCCTCTCCGAGATTGATCGAAAATTCCTCTTTTATGCCACCGGCGTTGACTGCAGTGATGACAGACATCTGATCCTTGAATCTTGTGAAAACATAAAGACCGTTCCTTGCGATTTCAGGCCTGAAACCATATTGGCCGATGTCGGCGATCTCCCTTCTGTATGTCAGCACTTTTCTATAAAATGATACGATGTCTTTATCGGCGCCATTTATATCGAAGCATTTCCGGTTAAAAGGGTCCTCCGCTCCTTCCATGCCGATCTCATCGCCATAATATATGCATGGAATGCCCGGCATGAATGCCCAGATCATAACTGCAAGATAAAGCATGGCCTTTGCGTTCCTTTTATGTTCCCTGTGCAATCGAAACGCAGCCTTCTCGTCTTTTCCCATCCTGAACAAATCATCCTTCAAGCCAAGCACTGTAAGTATCCTGGCGGTATCATGCGTTCCCAGGATATTCATCAGGCTTGAGAAAACCTGCGGCGGATAATTTTCCCATAGACTTCCGACAACTGCAGCGAATTCGGCGGCTTCTTTTTCATAGGCCACAAATCTTATAACAGCATCCTTCAGCGGATAATTCATCACGCTGTCCAGTTCTTTTCCCAGCAGATACCGGCGTCTTTCTCCATAGCTGATTTTATTTGAAGCATCTTCCCATACCTCTCCGATGAGAGCGGCCTCCGGATCCAGTTCTTTGACTTTAACTCTTAGCAGCTCGAGGAATTGCGTCGGCAGCTCGTCGGCTACATCGATCCTGAAACCGGAAGCCCCGCATTTTAGCCAAAACTCGACAACGGAATCCTCTGCCCTGATGATGTAATCGAGATAGGATGGCTCCGTTTCATTCACGTGCGGCAGTGTCTCGATGCCCCACCAGGAATCATATTTTTCAGGATATTTCACAAAATGATACCATGGATAATATTTGGAATCATGGCTTTGATACGCGCCAATTTCCGGATACCTGCCATATTTATTAAAATACAGGCTGTCGCTTCCCGTATGGTTGAAAACGCCGTCCAGAATGATCCTGATGCCATGTTTCCGGCTCTCTTCACACAAGTTCCTGAAATCGTCCACTGTTCCAAGCACAGGATCGACATTCTTGTAATTTGCCGTATCGTACCGATGGTTTGAAAAAGCCTCAACGATCGGATTCAGATATAGGACCGTTACGCCGAGATCAGAAAGATAAGGCAGTTTATCGATGATGCCTCTTAAATTGCCTCCGGAAAAATCATTATTCAGAATTGCACCGTTCGCATCAGGCTTATACACCGGCATTTCTCCCCAAATCTCATGGACGCTGAATTTACGGTCAATGGGAGGAATGTCATAGTCTCTGCTCCGCGCGAACCTGTCCGGGAAAATCTGATACATGATGCCGCTGCCGAGCCATTCCGGTATATTATAGTGTTTTTCATATACGGTAAGCTGACAGGTTTTACCTTTCATTTTCCTTCCGTCAGGAAAAACGGCCTCAAAATGGTAAAAATACAATCCCGCTACCCGGGCACTCCATTCAAAAGCATAAAAATCCTGACCCAAAACCAGATCGGCCCAGGATCCCCGGATTTTCTCCTCCTTGCCGTTGTCGGGATATATGACGAGACACATTTCCTTCAGGACAAATCTTCTGTCGACACCTGCGCGGAAATAAATGTCCGTCCCCGCTTCAACAGCGCCAAACGGTGATTTATAATACTCGTCTTTCGAATCATAATATACGACCATTGCCTGCATTTCCCTTCAAAGGCTTTATTCCCCATATACGACCGGCATATTCCCCGACACTTCTATCGGCGGAGAATATCCCTGCCTTCGCGATGTTGGTCAGCGACATCCTGTTCCATTTATTTCTGTCCCGCCAGGCCAGGTCAGCCGCACTTTGGATTTGACGATATGAATCGAAATCAGCCATGATAAAATATTGATCAGCGATTCCCGTGCCGTTCGTCAGCGATCTGACCACATCGGAAAATACAACGCCGTTTATCGGCCTGTTCATGAACCGCATCACTTCAGCAAGAGCAGGATCGTTCTGAATATATATGTTCGGATTATAATTGCCTTTACGAACGGCGATATCCACCTCCGCCGCACTCATACCAAAAATGAATATGTTGGAAGGACCGACAGCTTCAGAAATTTCGACATTTGCGCCGTCAAGCGTGCCCAGGGTGACGGCCCCGTTGATCATGAGCTTCATATTTCCCGTTCCAGACGCTTCTTTTCCAGCTAGTGATATTTGTTCAGATATATCCGCCGCCGGCATAATCATTTCTGACAGCGATACGGAGTAATTTTCAAGAAATACGATCTTGATCAGGTTTCTGATCTCCTTATCATTATTGATCACAACAGATAAATGATAAGCAAGGCTGATGATCTGTTTTGCCATGTAATATCCCGCCGCCGCCTTGGCTGCGAAAACGAATGTGCGAGGCATGATGTCTGTATTCGGGTCTTCCTTGAGCCGATTGTACAAATAAATGATGTGGATGATATTCAAGAGCTGCCGCTTGTATTCGTGAAGTCTTTTGACCTGCACATCAAAAATAGATTCGGGGTCTGTCAGTATCCCGTTTGTCTTCAGCATATGGACCGCCAGTCTTGATTTATTGTCTTTTTTTATTCTTTCCAGATTTTCGAGAACCGCCGCATCGTCATAGAAGTCCATGAGTTTTTCCAGTTCCATGGCATCATGCTCATAACCGTTGCCGATCAGCTCATTCAGCAGTCTGCTCAGTTTTGGATTCGACTGGCACAGCCAGCGTCTGTAGGCGATCCCGTTTGTCACATTCGTAAACTTCTCCGGATTCATTCTGTTAAATCCGTAGAAAATGCTGTTCTTGATGATATTGCTGTGAAGAGCTGAAACGCCGTTTACCATATGGGAAGTAGCCGCACAGAGATTCGCCATGTGAATCTGGCCATCGAATATGATCGACGTCTGCTTTCTGAGATCTCCTGCATCTGGAAAGGCGATCTGAAGTTCCAGCTTAAGCCTGCGGTCGATCTCGGCGACGATAGAATAGATCCTCGGCAGCAATGACTTGAAGAGATTTTCCGGCCAGCGTTCGAGAGCCTCCGGCATAATCGTATGATTTGTGTAGGATATGGTTTTCCTGACTATATCCCAGGCTTTATCCCATTCATAGCCGTAATCATCCATCAGGATGCGCATCAGCTCCGGTATCGCCATTGTCGGGTGCGTGTCATTGATATGCACGGCATATTTTTCATGGAAATCAGCAAGCGTGTCATGCTGGATCATATGTCTTCTCGTTATCGTCTGCATAGCGGCAGAAATGAAAAAATACTGCTGTTTCAGGCGCAGCGTCTTCCCTTCGATATGGGCGTCCTCGGGATAGAGGATCTTTGATATGACCTCGGCCATATGCTGCTCTTCCATGGCCTTGATATATTTTCCCTGAGAAAACAGACTCATGTCGATCTTGACCGGTGATTTTGACTTGAACAGCCTGAGTGTATTTACAACATCGCTGTCGAAGCCTGAAATCATAAAATCATAGGGTACTGCAAGCACAGTCGTGTATCCTGTATGATGGAATTTGATTCTGCCTTTTTCCCAATACTCATGGATCTCGCCGCCGAAATGCACCTCCTTGGTCTCGTCTTCCTTTTCCATCAGCCAGACATCGCCGATATCCAGCCAATCATCTGCGACCTCGACTTGCTTGCCGTATTCGATCTTCTGCTTGAAGATGCCATATTCATATAAAATCGACATCCCATGCCCTGACATGCCACCGGCCGCTATCGCATCGAGATAGCAGGACGCCAGCCTTCCCAGGCCACCGTTTCCAAGGCCGGCATCCGGATCCATTTCGTAAAAATCCTCGATCTTCTGCCCAAAGTTTGATAGTGCCGCCTTAAAGATATCTTCTAGCCGGAAATTGAAAAGATGATTTTTCAACGAAGCTCCGGGCAGGAATTCCATGGATAAATATATGACCTGCTTTTTTTTATTGGAATGGACAATATCATGGTTATTCATCCAATGCTCAGCCAGGATATCCCGCATAACAAGACAGGTGGCGTGGTAAAACTGATGCTGGGTCGACTTTCCGGGCTCCCGCCCGAAATATCTCATGAGTTTCCCTTCTATCTGATCAGATATCATCTTGGATGTGTATTCGTTTTCCATCTCTATCCCCCCGGTTTTTGAATTAATGA
Source organism: Firmicutes bacterium UBA5774 (assembly GCA_002418625.1). Taxonomy (GTDB): domain Bacteria; phylum Bacillota; class Clostridia; order Peptostreptococcales; family Anaerovoracaceae; genus UBA5774. The sequence goes on along the minus strand of DIEM01000016.1, from coordinate 9,225 downwards.
TCATATCAGCGATTTGTACAGCTCCATGTATTTTGCCGCCGATTTCTTCCATGAAAAATCTGAGCGAAGCGCATTGGAGACCAACTTTTTCCACATTTTCTTTTCCTGATAATAATCCAATGCCTGTCTGATAGCGTTCATCATGGCATTTTCAGAATAATCGTCGAAAGTGATGCCGTTGCCCGTTCCGCTTTCGGAATCAAAGGTCAAAATACTATCGCGCAGTCCACCTGTTTTTCTGACGATCGGAATCGTCCCGTAACGCAGGGCAATCATCTGGGCAACACCGCAGGGCTCACTTTTTGAAGGCATTAAAAACATATCCGAAGCCGCGTAGATCTTATTGGCCATATCTGTTGAAAAATGAATGGAAGCGGCTACTTTACCCTTATATTCATGGGCTTTGTGCGTAAAAAAATGCTTATATTCCTCATCTCCGGTACCCAGCACGACAAATTGAACATTTTCCTCCATGATACCAGTAAAACTGTTTTTCACCAAATCCATGCCTTTGTGCGCCACCATCCGCCCAACCATGCCGATCATCGGAATGTCCGGATCGATCCGAAGTCCCATCTGTTCCTGCAGAGCCGCTTTATTGACCAATTTCTTATCTATCGTTCGGCCATTATAATTCGCATAAATCACTCTATCGGTAGCAGGGTCGAATTTCTCGTAATCTATCCCGTTGATGATCCCGATTAATTTAAAGTCGTTATCCCTGATCACACCATCCAGTCCATGGGCAAAATACGGATCCTTCAGTTCCCTGGAATAACTTTCGCTGACGGTTGTCAGCCTGTCGCAGCAAATGATGGCGCCCTTCATCATATTTACCATGCCATTTAATTCGATCAGGGGAAGATCTCCAATGGGGAGTCCTATGATATCCTGCGCAACAGCAGTATCAAATTTGCCCTGGTATTCAATATTATGAATCGTAAATACCGATCTGACCGGTCGATAAAAATCATCATTCTTGTAAACCGACTTGAGATATACCGGGATCATAGCGGTCTGCCATTCATTGCAGTGAAGGATATCCGGCTTGAATTCCATGATTTTTAAGAGTTCCAGGACCGCTTTGGAGAAATACGCAAAACGTTCCCCATCATCGTAGTATCCATAATACGCGTCCCTTCCGAAATACTGCTCATTATCCACAAAATAATAAAGGATCCCATTGTCTTCAATGGAAAATAATCCGCAGTACTGCCGGCGCCATGACAGGGTGACCGTAATCTCTCCTATAAAGTTGAGATCCCCTGCGAATCTTCTCTTGATCGATTTATATAAGGGCAGTATGACTCTCGCATCGGCTTTTCTGTTCTTCAACTGTTTAGGCAAAGAGCCGACAACATCTCCAAGCCCCCCGCTTTTGGCGAATGGCTCGGCTTCAGTGCTGACAAATAGTATTTTCATATTTTCCCCTCATATCGAATCCCAAAATTTCAAACGATGCTTGCTTTTTCTATAACGACGGGAAAGGTTTCATGCCCCGCGATTTTTCTGTCGTCCCTGACGATCACATCCTTGTCGAGTATCACATGGTCCAGTTCCACATTATTCATGATAGTCGTATTCTGCATAACGACGCAATTCCGCAGCACCGATCCCCGGCCGATCCTGACGCCTCTGGACAGTACACAATTTTCAATCGTTCCTTCGATCCAGCATCCATCCGAAATCAGGGAATTGCTGACATGGCATCCGGCGATATATTCCGTCGGCACACTGTCCTTTACCTTAGTATATATCACATCTTCGAACACCTGATCCCGCACCTCCTTTTTCAAAAGATCCATATTTGCTTTAAGATAAGTGGCTATGGAATCGATGCCTATGAAGTGTTTCTTATATTCATAACCCTGTATGTTCAGATATCCGACAAGCCTCAGGAGCACATCGCGATAGAAATGGACCCTTCCATAAGCCATCGAATCTGCTATGAGCGATTCAAGCAGCGACTTTCGTATTACGAAAATTCCCATGCCGCAGCCTTTTTCACAGCTTGGCCTCTCTGCCGGTCTTGTCCTGATATCCTCGGCGCGTCTTCCCTTTTCCGGTGAATAGACCTTGACATCGACGATCCTGCCTGAATCCGATACCGTAAATATCGGTGTTTCAATAGGCAGTACCCTGTCCTCGTCTGTATAGTTTGTATAGACAGCCGTCATGTCCGCGCCGGTCCTGATATGCTGCTCCAGCAGATCCTGATAATCTATGTCGCATATGACGTTGCATCTGGTCAGTATGACATACTCGGCAAGAGATCTTTTAATGGCATGCATATTGCTCGCCAATGCTTCTATTGTCGTGCTGTATACTTCCTTTTCCTGTCTGTCGGGCGCTTGAAAAGGCGTCAGTATTCTCAATCCCCCTCTTTTCCTCGTAAGATCCCATTCCTTTCCGGCTCCGACATGGTCGATCAGGGAATGAAAATTGCTTTTCGTAATGATCATGACATCGTGTATGCCGTTATTAACGAAATTTGAAAGAAAAAAATCGATCATGCGATATTTTCCTCCAATAGGCAGAGATGCCATCGTTCTGAGCTTCGTCAGCTCCCTCATGTTGTCCTGTTCCACATACGCTAAAATGACTCCCAATGCGTTCATGCCTGCATCTCCTTTCCTGCCAGATCATTTTCGATCATATCGCCGGCCTTGATGATCAAATTGCTACCGACAGTGACATTCGGACCAACAACGGTGATTTCCCTGTGCGCACCTAAAAGCCGCTCATGGTCGATGACTCCGATCCGGGTTCCGGAACCCACTATGGCATTTTCCCCTATTATGGCGTATTCGACTACTGCGCCCTCACCGATCATGACATTAGGCATGATGATCGAGTTGCTGATAACGGTGTTCTTTCCAATCGTTACGGCCGGAAATACGATACTGTTGTCAATGTCGCCATTGATCAGGCAACCTTCCGTTATGGTGGAATTGCATAATTTGGCGTCACGTCCCACGTACTGAGGCGGCTGGCACATATTCCTGGCATAGACCGTCCATGGAGGATCATTGAGCTTCAGCGGAACCTCCGGGTCGAGAATATCCATATTCGCCTCCCATAGAGATTCGATTGTTCCTACATCCTTCCAATAGCCTCCATATTTATACGCAAACATGCGCTCTCCGTTGCGGAGCATTGCCGGAATGACATTTTTACCGAAGTCCTTGTCCGAGTCCTTGTCCTGTTCGTCCAGGATGAGGTAATCCTTGAGCTTTTGCCAGTTGAAAATATAGACGCCCATCGAAGCAAGATTGTTCTTTGGTTCGTTTGGTTTTTCTTCGAAGTCATAGATCCTGAAGTCGTCATAGGTCATCATGATGCCAAATCTGCCGGCTTCTTCATAAGGCACCTGTATGACGGCAATCGTGCAGTCCGCGTTATTTTGTTTATGAAAATCCAGCATCAGCTCATAATTCATTTTATAGACATGATCTCCGGACAGAACCAAAACATATTCGGGATCGAACATTTGTATGAAATTCATATTCTGGTAAATGGCGTTGGCGGTGCCTTTGTACCATTCTCCCTGCTTGCCTTTGACATAGGGAGGAAGGATGCTGACGCCTCCGCTGATACGGTCGAGATCCCACGGCTGTCCATTGCCGATGTATGCATTGAGCTCAAGCGGCTGATACTGCGTCAGTACCCCTATGGTATCAATACCGGAATTGATGCAGTTGGACAAGGTGAAATCAATGATCCTATATTTTCCGCCATAGGGCACCGCGGGCTTGGCAATATGTTTCGTCAGGACACCGAGCCGGCTTCCCTGGCCGCCCGCAAGAAGCATCGCGATCATTTCCTTTTTCTGCGTATAGATCATGTGTACCCCCTCCTATCTAAAACTGAGCCGTTTTTTTATATAAAGAGCCGCCATTGGCGGCAGGTTGACAGAAATCGAATAAGAGTATCCATGTGCCCCCGCTTCATTGGCCGTTAATTCTCCAAGCCAGGCTCCGGTGCCTCCGTACCTGACTTCATCGCTGTTCATCAAAACCTGATATTCGCCCGGAGCCGATATCCCCAATACATAATTCTCCCTGTAAGCGGGTGCGAAATTAAAAATAGCCGTGATGTCTTCTCCGTTGCTGTTTATCCTTCTGAATGCAATGATATTCTGTTCATAGTCCTCATGGGAGATCCATCCGAAGCCTTCCCACCTGTCATCCAGTTCCCAGAATTCACTGTTTCGGAGGTAGACGTGATTCAGATCGGCGTTGAAATCCTTGATTTTTCGATGCATCTCATAATCCAGCAGATTCCAGTCCAGTTCAGTATCGAAGTTCCATTCCGCGAACTGTCCGAATTCTCCGCCCATAAAAAGCAGTTTTTTACCCGGATGCGCCATCATATATGCCAGATAGCAGCGCAGGCCGGCAAATTTCTCCTCGTAACCGCCGGGCATTTTATTCAGAAGCGAACCCTTCATATGAACGACTTCGTCATGAGAGAGCGGCAGGACAAAATTTTCAGAAAAGGCGTAGGTAAGCGAGAAGGTCAAGGCATCGTGCCTGTATTTCCTATAGACGGGATCATATTTCATATATTCGAGCGTATCGTTCATCCAGCCCATGTTCCATTTGAAATTGAAACCCAGTCCTCCGATATAGGCGGGTTTGGTTACCATAGGCCATGCAGTCGATTCTTCGGCGATCATCAGCGCGTCGGGAAAATTCTTGAAGACTGCGCTGTTCAAGGAACGAAAAAACGCAATGGCCTCAAGATTCTCATTCCCCCCATAATGATTTGGCCGCCATTCGCCGGAGTTCCTTCCATAATCCAGATAAAGCATCGAGGCCGCCGCATCGATGCGCAAACCGTCTATATGATAGACATCAAGCCAATAGATCGCATTGGAAACAAGAAAGCTCTGCACTTCATTCCTGCCCCAGTCGAATACCATGGTACCCCAGGATTTATGCTCGCTTTTGTAGGGATCGGAATACTCGTAGCAGCTGCTGCCGTCGAATTTATACAGACCGTTGGAATCTTTCGGAAAATGGCCGGGTACCCAGTCCAGGATCACACCAATGCCATTCTGATGGCAGATATCGATGAACTTCATGAAATCCTTGGGCGTGCCATATCTTGAAGTCGGCGCGAAATAGCCGATAACCTGATAACCCCAGGAACCGTCATACGGATATTCCGCCAGAGGCATCATTTCAACATGGGTATACCCCATCTCCTTGACATAGGGAACCAGCTCCTCCGCCAGCTTGACATAATCAAAATGGTTGCCATCCTGATAGCAGCGCCACGATCCGGCATGGATCTCATAGATATTCATGGGGGAACTGTATGGAACTACTCCCTTGCGATAGGCCATCCAGTTGCTGTCCTGCCATTCATATCCCTCAAGATCGAAGGTGATGGATGATGTGGCCGGTCTGGTTTCCATGTGATATCCATAAGGGTCCGCTTTTTCATGGGTCCGGCCGTGCTTGTCTTCGAGCAGGTATTTATATTTTGTATATTCGACTATACCGGGCACGAATAATTCCCAGATGCCTTTCTCCGTGACCCGCTGCAGCGGATGCGTCCTTTTGGCCCATCCGTTGAAATCCCCATAGACATACGCTGCCTCGGCATGCGGTGCCCATACCCGGAAAACATAGCCTTCCGTATCGCCGTTCACAGCTTTGTGGGCTCCCATCAAATCATGGGCCCGCTCCGCTGTTCCCTGATGAAATAAGTAAATTGGCAGATCCAGCTTTTTTTTCATCATTCCAACCTCAGTCCCACAGCAGCTTCGATATGCTTCGTATGCGGAAAATTGTCAAAAAGCTTCAATTTTTCCGCCCGATAACCGAAATCCTGCATGACAGCTAAATTTTCAGCCAATGTTTTTGGATTGCATGATATATAAATTATTTGCTTGACCCTATAGTTCAGTATTTTATTCAATGTCTTCGGATGAATACCTGCCCTCGGAGGGTCCACAATGATCACATCCGGCTTTTCTTCAATTTTCTGCAAAGTATCCAGGACATCTCCCGCTTCGAAGAAACAATTATCGAGTCCGTTCATTGCCGTATTCATTCGGGCAGCCTGCACAGCTTCATCAACAAGTTCGAAACCATAGACCGTTCCGGCCTTCCTGGCTGCCGTCTGGGCAATCGTGCCTGTGCCGCTGTACAGATCGAAAACCGTCGCATTCCGAAGCTCATCGATGAATCCGAGCGCTGTGTCATACAGCTTTTCTATGGCCGGTACATTTGTCTGGAAGAAAGAGAAGGCGCTGACTTTAAAGCGCAGGCCTGAGATCTCTTCCATATAATGATCTTTACCATACAGAATATCCATCCGGTCGGCATAAACGAAATCAGAAATCGAATCATTTATGGTATGAATGATCCCGACGATCCTGTTTTGCAATTCCAAATGAAGCAATCTGTCAATGAACAGATCTGCGGCCAGCTTGCCTTGGGACGTTGTCACCAGATTCACCAGCAGCTCTCCGGTCCGTTCTCCCTTTCTGACGATCAGGTTTCTCTGGAATCCGGCATGCGACTTCTTGTTATATTGAGAATACGCCATTTCTTTAAAAAATTCAAGGGTGCTCGCAACGATTCTGTTAAAATCGTCATCAACGATCAGGCATTCGTCGATCGTTACAATCGACATGTAATGCTTCTTCTTATGCATGCCCAAGGTCATCTCGCCGCCCTTGAATTCATCGCCAAAAGTATATTCCATTTTATTCCTGTAGCCGGTCAGTTTATCGCTGCCCTCTATTCCCAGGAATTCTCCGATATATATATTTTTATTCTCCAATAATCCAAGCGCTTCGCTCTTTTTTAAATCCAATTGACGGTCGTATGGGATATCCTGATACAGGCATCCGCCGCAAATACCGAAATGTTTGCATATGGGCACAATCATTCTCCTTCTCTTTGTTCCTCACCATTTCAGCTCGCTGAGCTTATTCAAATCAAATGGTGTTTCCTGATAGATATAATTCAGCCAATTCGCAAAGAACAGGTTGGCATGTCCTTTCCACCGCACGACGATCGATTTTGATGGGTCATCATTTTTGTAATAATTATCCGGTACATTCATATCCATGCCCTTTGCGATATCGCGGTCATATTCGAGCTTGAGCGTTTCCTTGTCATACTCCGCATGGCCTTGTATGAAAATCTGCCTCTTGTTCCTCGCAACAATGATATGCGGGCCTGCAATCTCCGATTCGGCCAGTATTTTAAGTTCAGGCACGGCTTTGATATCTTCTTTCCTTACCTGGGTATGGCGTGAATGCGGTGCGTAAAAAACTTCATCGAAGCCACGCATCAATTCAGACCTCGTATCCTTTACAGTATGGGAAAAGACACCGAAGAGTTTTTTAGGCAGCTCATATTTGTTGATGCCATAATGATAATATAATCCGGCTTGCGCACCCCAGCAAATATGCATCGTGCTGAAGACATTATGCTTGGTATACTCCATGAGCTCCTTCAATTCTTCCCAATAATCCACTTCTTCAAACGGCAGGAATTCCACCGGCGCTCCAGTGATGATCATGCCGTCGAACTTATGCGTTTTGATCTCTTCGTATGATTGGTAAAAATTTTCAAGATGCAGCTTGTCCGTATTTTTTGATTCATGCGTATCCATGTGGAGCAGGTGCAATTCGACCTGCAGCGGCGTATTCGCAAGCATTCTGATCAACTGGGTCTCGGTGACCTCCTTTGTCGGCATCAAGTTGACTATAGCGATCTGCAATGGCCTTATGTCCTGCTTTTCTGCTCTTTTCTCCGCCATGACGAAAACATTTTCTTCTTTCAGTGTTTTATAGGCAGGTAAATTTTTGGGTATTACTATTGGCATTTGTCTGTCCTCCGATATTCGTTATTTTATCGATCGGTCTCATAACCGTATTTTGAATAAAAATCGTTCTTGAATTCCACAAAGCTGTCAGTCTCAATCGACTCCCGGATCCCCTCCATCAGTTTTATCAAAAAATGAAGATTATGATTCGTCAGAAGCATCGAGGATAAAATCTCGTTTGATTTATAAAGATGCCTCAAATATGCTCTGGAATAATTGCGGCATGTGTAGCAGCCGCATGCGTGATCCAGCGGCGTAAAATCCTTTTCATATGCGGCGTTCTTGATGACGATCCGGCCCGTCGAAGTCATGGCGGTTCCATTTCGGGCTATTCGAGTCGGAAGAACGCAGTCAAACATATCGATACCACGCGCGACGCCTTCAAAAAGATGATCCGGAGTCCCGACTCCCATCAAGTAGCGGGCTTTTTCTTCAGGGAGGAAATCCACCGAATAATCAAGCACTTCATACATCAGCTCCTTTGGTTCTCCGACACTCAACCCCCCTATGGCATATCCCGGGAGGTCGAGCTCAACTATTTCCGATGCGCTCTGATATCTAAGGTCCTTGTACATGCCGCCCTGCATGATGCCAAAAAGCGCCTGCCGATCTGTATCCTTGTGCGCTTCCTTGCATCGGACAAGCCATCTGGTCGTCCTTTCAAGTGAATTGCGGACATAATTCCGGTCAGCCGGATATGGAGCGCATTCATCAAACGCCATCATGATGTCCGACCCCAGAGCGTTCTGAATTTCAATGGCTTTTTCCGGCGACAGCATATGGCTTGACCCGTCGATATGCGATTTGAATCTGACTCCTTCTTCGGAGATCTTTCTCATGGCTCCAAGGCTGAATACCTGAAATCCGCCGCTATCCGTCAGGATCGNNTTCATGAATTTATGCAGCCCGCCTGCCTCCCTTATGATTTCATGCCCCGGCCTCAAATACAGATGGTAGGTATTGGACAAGATGATACCGGCTCCCATTTCTTTGATTTGCTCCGGTCTCATGGCTTTTACAGTGGCCGCCGTTCCTACCGGCATGAAAACAGGCGTCTCGATGACGCCATGCGGTGTCGAAAGCCTTCCCCTTCTGGCATTTGTACGTTTGTCTTTATGTATAAGCTCGTATTTTACAGCTCCCATCGCAACCTCATTCCCTTAAAATGTCATATGATCAGCATGGCGTCGCCATAACTGAAAAATCTGTACTTTTGCGCGACTGCCTCGTTGTATGCCGCAAGTATCTTATCCCGATCATAGAAAGCGGATACCAGCATCAGCAGCGTTGATTTCGGCAAATGGAAATTTGTGATCAGGCTATCGATCGTCTTGAATCCATAACCTGGATAAATGAATATATCCGTATCCCTTT
>DIEM01000066.1 GCA_002418625.1 Firmicutes bacterium UBA5774 | reverse complement strand
CGTAGCTGAAGGACGGACACGGCTGAATAGGAACACATCGGGGCTCGCATCCAGGTGCGGGCCCCGTTTGCTTTGCGCAAGGTGTACGGCGACTCCTACTCGTGCCGCAGGGATACAATCGGGTCCATCGTGGCGGCGCGATACGCCGGATACAGCCCGAACGTCAGGCCGATGGCGCCGCTGATCCCGAACGCCAGTAGCAGGCTTGTACCTGTAATCACCGTCGGCATGTGGCCGAAATACGTCACCAGAATGGGGATGAAGCAGCCCAGAACAATCCCCAGCACGCCTCCGGCGAGCGTCAGCATCAGCGTCTCGGAGAGGAACTGGACCACGATGTCTCGCTGCTTGGCGCCCAGGGCCCGGCGAATTCCGATCTCGCGGGTTCGCTCGCTGACCGTCGCCAGCATGATATTCATAATGCCGATGCCGCCTACCAAAAGCGAAATGGCTGCGATTGCGCCGATGGCGATCGAGATGATACCCAGCACATTATTGATCTGGCCCTGCTGGATCTCCGTCGATTCGAAAGTATAGAACCCGGGTTCCCGATGCTTGACCCGCTCCAGAAAGCCGGTTATTTTATCACCGGTCTCCTTCTGGTCCAGCCCGTCTGATGTGAACAGGTCCAGATAGTAGATGTCGCCGCCGTTGGAAGGGATCAGAGTATAAGGGACATAGGCGGGATAGCTGCCGTCCGCTTCAAGGGCCGCGAAAATGGAGCTTTGCTTTTCAAAGACACCGATGACCGTCAGGTCGTACAAGTGATCTTCGATATCGACCTCGATCGTTTTTCCGACGGCATGCTCTGTCCCGAAAAATTTAAGCGCCGCTTCCTTTTCAAGGACGATGCATTCGCGACGGCCATCCACATCGGATTTGCCAGGCAAACGGCCATCGAGCATTTCGATTTTCAGAAATTGATCGTAGCCATCCGCGATGCCTTCCATCGAAAGTTTTTCCTGGATCCTGCCGACCTTGGCGTCGCCCCTTGCGGTGGACATCGGCGTGATATAGGTGATCGTGCCGTCAAATTTTTCTGTCAGCAGGTCGATATCCTCGGACTGGAACAGGGCATCCTGTTCGATGCCGTCCTCCGCATGCCGGTAATCCATGTAGATGACCATGCGGTTTTTTCCGAAATTCTCAAATTCCCTGGCGATCGCTTTCTGGGCGCTGGCGCCTATGGAGCTTATGGCGATCACGGAGCTGATGCCGATGATGATTCCCAGCATCGTCAGGAATGAACGCATTTTATTCGTTCGGATGGCTTCCAGAGCCATCCTGATATTTTCTGTAAGCAAAAGGCCATCTCCTATCTATATTCGTCGCTAATGATGCAGCCATCCCGAAATGTAACGATCCTGTCAGTATATTCAGCGATGTCCCTCTCGTGGGTCACGATGATGATGCTGTTCCGGTCGATCCTGTTCAGATCCGAGAAGATTTTCATGATGTCCGCCGAGGATTTGCTGTCAAGATTTCCTGTGGGCTCGTCAGCCAGTATGATAGGCGGCTCGTTGGCCAAGGCGCGGGCTATGGTGGCGCGCTGCCTCTGGCCTCCGGACAGTTCGTTGGGCAGGTGGTGCGCCCGTTCTTTAAGTCCGACTTTGTCAAGGAGGGACAGCGCCCGGTCATTTCTTTCAGCGAGGTTCATTTTGGCATAGATCATGGGGATCTCCACATTCTTCAGCGCGCTGGTCCGGGGGATTAGGTTAAATGCCTGAAACACAAAGCCGATTTTTTTGTTTCGGATCCCGGACAGCTCGTCCTGGGATCTTTCATTGATATCGATGCCTTCCAGCATGTAGCTTCCCTCCGAAGCCCGGTCAAGGCACCCGATGATGTTCATGAATGTGGATTTGCCTGAGCCCGAAGCGCCCATGACAGCTACGAACTCGCCGCTTTTTATTGCGACGTCAATATGATCCAGCGCAGTCACGTCGACCTTGCCGGTGCTGTATATTTTTGTGAGATTCTCTACTTTGATAATATGATCCATTTTACGGTCCTTCATTAATCTTCTTTTACAGGCACCTGCATGCCGTCTTCATATGTGAGCGACGGATTCAGCACGACCCGGTCGCCTTCCTTGAGATCGCCGCCAACGATTTCGATCAGAAAGTCTCCTTCGATTCCTGTCTCGACAGGAACGGCTTTAAGAACGCCGTCCCGGCTGATCGTGTAGACCATGAGGGTCCCGTTTTCGGGATGCTCCAGGATGGCTTCGAGCGGCACGGCAAGGACATTCGAGGCCTTGGCGATCTCTATGCGGGCCTTGGCGCTGACGCCCGCGATCAGGCCGGGGCCGGCCCCGGTGATGTCGATGCGCACCGGGACCACCATTTCACTCTGGGTGGCGCTCTTTTGCTCGCCGGTGGGTGAAATGGCCGAAACCGTTCCGGGAACGGTTTCCCGGCCCAGGACGTCTGAACTGATCCGCGCCTTTTGGCCGATCGCCAGCCGTCCGATATCATATTCACTGATTTTGACCTCCATTTGCATATTGGCGAGGTCTTCGATAATGAACATGGCTCTGTCATTCTCCGTATCGCTGGCATAGCGTCCGAGGCGTGCGTTGACGCGGGTCACCGTACCGTCGATCGGACTTTTTATATAAATGTTTTCAAGCTCGGCTTTTTTCCGGTCCAGGGATTCCTTTTCCATTTCCAGGCTTTTCAGCTGGGAAGGGGTTGCCTGAACGGTGCCGTTGATTGCGGAATAAGCAGAGAGACAGGCCTTGGCGCTGTGAAAACTGTTTTCCGACCGGATGAATTCTTCTCTGGAGATGGCGCCCTCCGCATAAAGCATCTGATTTGCCTCGTATATGCGCCGCGCTTCCGAGAAGGCGCGCTGCGCGTCGTCATAATCCCGCTGCGCCCGTTCCAGCTCGGCCTGAAGATCGCATTTGGCTTTTTCGTAGCTCGTTTGGGCCAGAACGGCATCTCTGCTGAGATCGGCGCCGTCCAGCACTGCCAGGACCTGGTCCTTCTTGACCTTGTCGCCAGCCGAGACCAGGATGGAGACGATTTCGGAATCTATCTGTGACACGACATCCGCGGATTCGGCGCCTTCGATAAATCCCGCAACGGAAACGGTTTCCGCAAGATTAGCCCTTGCGGCTGTGCCGACGCTGACCGCGTCCGCAGGCTCTGCTCCGGCGCTCATCGCTCTGATGACCAGGAAACAGGACAGGCAGAATACAACGGCAAGTGATGCTATAATTGCTTTCTTTGGTTTCTTTGGTTTCTTGAAATATTGCCGCGCTCTTATGGCCGTTTTGCCGCCAAATTTTTTTGATCCATTAAATATTTTCGATAAAATCAATTGACATACCCTCCTGGCCAGGGCAGGATTGCTGCCCGGCAGCAGGATCCCCGGCCTGATAAAAAATCACATACTGATATATACAACGACCCGGTGCATGATTTTGCTTCATATTATTTAGGACTAAGGAATTTTTTCATTTACTACAGCCCGGTATTTGAATATACTGAAGGCAGAAGAGCCGCAAAGCGGCCGTGGAGGAATTCGACATGCCATCATCCGTCATGAAAAAAAAGCAGACCTTTCGCAGCATCCTGATCCTCTCGCTTGCCATTTCAATGATTATTGGCACGGTCAACGTCAGTGCGGCCGGGAACAATGCCGGCCTCGCCCTTTTTCAAAAAAGCCAGGTTTACTTAGCCGGCTCATTTTCCGATGTCGCCGCTGGGAGCTGGTATTCAGAAAATGTCAAAACGGTTTATGAATATGGGATCATGAACGGGACTTCGCCGGAGAGCTTCGCTCCCGGCGATCATGTGACGATCGCTCAGGCGCTTGTCATGGCTGCCAGGGTCCGCGGCGTGTATGAGGGCGCTGATGCTGATTTTGAGCCTTCAGACGGAGAAAAGTGGTATATGCCCTATGTCCGGTATGCCGTGATGAAGGGGATCATCCGGGTGAACGATTTTTTTGGCACCTACGAAAGGCCGGCTAGCCGGGAGCAGCTCGCGCATATCTACGCCAATACGCTGCCCGACCAGGAATATGGCAGGATCAACAATGTTTCCGCGCTTCCCGATGTCGGGGAAAAGAATGTTTACTTTACTGAAATACTGAAATTGTATAACGCAGGCGTCCTTGCCGGATCGGACAAATACGGCACATTTCATCCGCTGGATGAGATTTCAAGGGCCGAGGCGGCCGCAATCATTTCACGGCTGTTCCTGCCCGAACTCAGAAAAAGTCTGCAGCTTGAAACTTATGGCGGGACTGTCGACAGTGGGGTGAAGGACTGCGTCTTTGAATGGGAATATCCGGACGGCCTTGTGGAATGGACCTATACGATGAGCATTCCCGATGAGGTCAAGGAAATATATGAGTCGATCGATCGCGATCTGCTTTCCTACAGTTTTTTTGTGACCCAGACGACCGATGACGAATATCTTGCCTCCCTGGCGGACCAATTCAGGATAGCGGCTAAAGAGAAAGGCTTTTCGGAATGGGAGACGGTCCATCTGGTGATCAGTTTTGTTCAGAGTCTGGAATATCTGGCTGATATCGAGGAAACGGGGTATGACGAATATTCGAAATTTCCGATAGAAACGCTCTATGATCAGGGCGGCGACTGCGAGGATACGAGCATTCTTCTGTCGTCCCTGCTTCGCGAACTCAAATACGGGACCGTGCTGATCGTATTTGACGATCATATGGGTGTCGGAATAAAGGGTGATTCGGATATTGCCGGATATTACTGGACCTACGAGGATGAGAAATATTATTATATTGAGACGACCGGATCCGGGTTCAGTGTCGGTCAGATGCCTGATGAATACAAAAGCAGTGCCGCCGAGGTCATGCCGCTTTGAGCGGGCCGTCGGCAGGCAGCGCGGAGCTGCTGGCATACCTTGAGTGTCAAAAGGAAAATATAATACGGGATACCAGGGAACTGATCAAAATTCCCAGCGTTTGCGGCCGTCCTTCCGAGGTTGCCCGGGCGCTGGGTTTTTTGCTCGAAAGGGCATCGGATATGGGGTTTCAGACGCGGACCATAATCGACGGGCAGGCGGGGATCGTTGAATACGGCGAGGGAGACGAAACGGTCGGCATCCTGGTGCATGTTGACGTTGTGCCGGCGGAGGACGCAGATTCATGGCATGAAGGACCCTTTTCAGGGACACTGAAGGACGGAGAGATCTGGGGCCGGGGCGCGCTGGATGACAAGGGCCCCGCCGTCGCTGCTCTTTATGCTATGAAAGCAGTGAAGGAGCTGGGTGTGCCGATGCACAAGAAGATACAGTATATCATTGGGACAAAGGAGGAATCGGACTGGGCCGAAATCAAGGAATATGTGGACGGCAGCGCTCCTCCGGATTTCGGGTTCACGCCGGACGGGGATTTTCCCATTGGGAATCTGGAGCACGGAACTGCGGATGTCATCATCAAGGCGCCGGTCGGCTCCGGGAGGATCCGGGAGCGGATAATCAAAGCCATGAAAACCGGGATCGGTGCCGATCAAATTCCAAAGGATGCCAGCGTATGTCTTTTGAGCAATGGAAAATCGATGGTCATAACAGGTGACGGGGTATCTGAGCGGCCGACCGGCTGGGATGAGCATGGAAATGCCATCGGCGAAATGTGCGGCATGCTGATGCGGAGCCGGCAGGCGTCCGCCTCGATGCCTGCCGTCATTCGGTCCATCGGCGGCGACAGGCGTGCCTTTCCGGGTGTTCCGGATGCAGCAGCGGCAGTTTTTTTGGAAATCAAGGGTGATCAGCTGACTGTGAGTTTTCATGCGCGGTTCGCAACGGAAATGGCAGAGCAGGACGTCAGGACGTTTTTTGAAGCGCTGGCGAGGGAATCCGAAGGCGCGGTGATCCATATGAGCACAACGCCGGTCGCGTTCGTTGCTAGGGACCGGCCGTTCATAAAAATGCTTGCCGAGGCATATGAGGAGGTTTCCGGTTTGGGACATTATTACGTCGCAGCAGACGGGGGGACTTATGCAAAGGCCATTCCAAACACTGTATCCTTTGGGCCGCTGTTTCCGGGGGACAAGGATCTTTGCCATCTGCCGGACGAAAGGATCGGCGTGGAGCATCTTATGCGAATCAGCGTCATTTATGCCGAGGCGCTTCGGAAAATCGTTTCAGCGACTGAAAAGCTCGGATAGGCGTCAATCAGAATCCGCCCGGGCTATCGACGCGGAGGTGCAGCCGTCATACCATTGTGAGCGGTGTCTTTGCAGGGAGGGAAAGCCTGCCTGCAAAGCTGGAAAAAACGCTCAGAAACCCCTGTAAATCAACCACGCGAGCAGAAGCTGCACGCTCATGATCAATGGTACGCCAATATAGAATTTGGCGTGTCTCGTCTTGTGTCGGAATACCTGCATTGATATGCAGAGCCCAAGGCTGCCGCCGGCGGCAGCCGCCAGAAGCAGTGTGCGTTCCGGGATCCGGCGCTTGCCTCTGACCGCAGCCAGTTTGTCGATGATCGCCAGCAGTACGGCCAGGATGTTGATAAGCACCAGATAATATATGATCGCCTTTTCCATCGAGAATTCCTCCTGGTGATTGTTTTTTAAAGTTTAACATATGCGAGTGCCTTTCGGAAACAGCGTTCTGCAGGGAAATCGGTTTATTACAGTTGAAATGTCAGGCTGCAGGGATTAAACTTATCATTGAGGCACGCTTGATAAAGAAGCCTCAATGCATCGAATCCAGCATTTATTCAAGAGTGAAACGAGGTAGAATCATGCGGAATCTCATCATTTACGGAACGAAATACGGTTGCACCGCAGAGTGCGCGAACAAGTTGGCCGCATCGCTCGAAGGCCAGACGGACGTGCTCAATGTCGAACAGAACGCGACGATTGATGTATCAGTCTATGACAGGATCATCATCGGCTCATCGGTCTACATGGGGCAGATCAACAAGAAGCTTAAGAAATTCATTGAAGAACATCTTGCCAAGCTTCTCGGCAAGGAGACGGTTATTTTCATTTGCTGCAGCCTTCCGGACAATTTCAACGACGTGCTGGCCGCCAACTTTCCTGAGCAGCTTCTAGCAAACACCATGGAAAAAACATTCGTCGGAGGACGGCTGGATATTGACAAGATGAAGCTGGTGGACCGTACCATCGCTAAATTGATGTCGAAGCAAAAAGGCGATGTGGCGCCGGTCGCAGGGATATTGTACGATGTCATCGAAGATTTGGCGAAACGCCTGAACGAACATAGCAAAGGAGCGTAGACGAATGTCGGAAATCAAGACGAACGCCATGCGCCTGCTCGATAAAGCGGGCGTCGTCTATAAAGCGCATAGTTATGATGCGGCGGATGGGAGGATCGACGGGATCTCGGTCGCGGACAAGCTGGGCGCGGCGCCTGAGCGCGTC
>DIEM01000046.1 GCA_002418625.1 Firmicutes bacterium UBA5774 | reverse complement strand
ACAGCGCGGTCTTTGTCTCGGTCGCGCAAATGATGCAGTACCTGGCTGCCATTTTCGCGCCGATGATCGGCACCCTGCTGGCTGACGCGATTTCCCTGCAAGCCGGTTTAATAGGCGCGTCAGTTTTGAGATTCGCCGGGTTCCTATCCTTTTTTGCCGGCAGCTGGCAGTTCCTACGCAGCCGAAATAAAGTTTAAGCAAGCTCCTTTTCTTGACTTTTTAGGCGCTGATTCGTAGAATGAAGTTAGTGGAAATTTTTTCCAGTCAATTTTGTGTTGTTTATCAACGGAAGATCAAATCACTCAAATATCTGGAGGACTAAAGCATGAATACACCACAGGGACTGAAATACGCAAGCACAGATGAATGGCTGAAAGTGGAAGGTAATATCGCCACACTGGGAGTGACTGATTACGCACAGGATCAACTTTCTGATATCGTGTTCTTTGAAGCCACGGTGGAAGCGGGTGACGAAGTTAAGAAAGGTGCTGTCATTGGCACCATTGAATCTGTCAAAGCCGCCGCTGATGTTTCTTCACCAGTGTCCGGCAAAGTGATCGAGATCAACGAAGCTCTCGCGAATTCACCTGAATTGATCAACTCGGATCCCTTTGGCGCTGCCTGGATGCTGAAAGTGGAACTTGCCAATCCTTCAGAAGTGGAGTCCCTGATGGACGCGGAAGCTTACGCGTCTTACTGTGAGACGCGAGGTCATTAATGTTCATCCCACACACCGATCAGGAAAAGGAAGCGATGCTTTCGAGCATCGGTGTGAAGCGGTTGGAGGACCTTTTCAGGTGTATACCTGAAAAACACCGCTTTCCTAAACTTGACCTTCCAGACGGTCTGACCGAAATGGAAGTTTTGGATGAATTGAAAGATTTTTCCACGTCGAATGAAACCGCGGGTGACATGGTCAGCTTTCTGGGCGCGGGCGCTTACCGGCATTATATTCCAGCCGCAGTCGACGCGCTGATCAGCCGTGGAGAATTCTTCTCGGCTTATACCCCATACCAGCCCGAGATCTCGCAGGGTACGCTGCAGGCGATCTTCGAGTTTCAAACACTGATCGCCAACCTGACCGGCATGGAAGTCAGCAACGCCTCGCACTACGACGGCGCGACCGCTGCAGCGGAAGCCGGGGTAATGGCGTATCACAATTTCCGCGGCAAACGCGCAAAGATCCTGCTCTCTCCTGCCATCAATCCACAATATAGGGAAGTGATGTGCTCATACCTGTGCGGTTATGAAAATGTCGAACTCATTACCGGCGGGAAGGATCCTTTCGAGAGCCCGGAAAAGCTGTCGGAACAGATCGACGACAACACAGCGCTCGTGATGGTTCAGTATCCTGACTTTTTCGGACGCATCCACGATTTCACAAACCTGGCTAAAAAGGCACACGAATCCGGTGCGTTGTTCGCTGTCGTCGTCAATCCAACCGCGCTGGGGTTGCTCAAGACCCCCGGTGCGATGGACGCGGATATCGTTGTCGGTGAAGGTCAACCGCTGGGTATCCCGCTCTCCTTCGGCGGCCCCTACCTCGGATTCCTCGCGACGAAAAGCGAGTTCGTACGCAAGATCTCCGGCAGGCTGGTCGGTGAGACAGTGGATCACCAGGGTCGGCGCGGATACGTGCTCACCCTCACCGCTCGCGAACAGCATATCCGCCGCGAAAAAGCCACCTCCAACATTTGCACTAACCAGGGTCTGATGGCGCTCGCCGCAACAATTTACATGAGCCTGCTCGGTAAGAGCGGCATGCAGCACGTCGCCAATCTTTGTTACCAGAAAGCCCATTACGCTGCCGAAGTGATCGGCAGGATTCCCGGCTTCAAAGTTCTCGACGAGCAGCCCTTCTTCCACGAATTTGTGGTGAAATGCCCCACCAGCGTGGAGCACCTCAGTCATCACCTGCTCGATGATGGATTCCTGGGCGGGTTTGATTTAGGCAAGGTCGATCCGAAATTAAAAGACCACATGCTTGTGGCGGTTACCGAGGTGATTACAAAAGAAGAGATCAATGACTTTGCCGTAGCCCTGAAGGAGGCCGCACATGACTGAGCCAACCCTCTACGAGCTTTCCTCTCCCGGTCGTGTCGGGGTGCGCTTCCCAGGGTCAGATGTTCCGCAGTACTCCCCGCCCGCTGAACTCGTACGCTCCGATCTTCCATTCCCTGAACTGGCTGAGATCGATGTGATCCGCCATTTCACGCACCTTTCCTCAATGAATTACAGCATCGACAAGGGTTTTTACCCCCTGGGTTCGTGCACGATGAAGTACAACCCGAAGATCAACGAGGTCACCGCACGCCTGCCGGGCTTCGCGCTCACCCATCCCTTGCAGCCGGTCGAAACCGTGCAGGGGAACCTTTACCTGATGTACCAGCTGCAGGAATTCCTCAAGGAGATTAGCGGCTTCGACGCGGTCTCACTGCAGCCGGCCGCCGGCGCGCAGGGTGAATTCACCGGCATGAAGATCATCGACGCTTATCACAAATCCCGCGGTGATGTGAAACGCACGCGCGTCATCATCCCGGATTCCGCCCACGGCACCAATCCCGCCACCTCATCGATGATCGGGTTGGAGGTTGTACATCTGCCTTCTGATAAACGCGGAAATGTCGACCTGGCTGCCCTCAAGGAGATCTGCGACGATACAATCTCAGGTCTGATGCTCACCAACCCCAATACGCTCGGTTTGTTCGACGAAAATGTGTGCGAGGTGATCGAGATCGTCCACGCAGCCGGCGGGCTGGTGTACGGCGATGGCGCGAACCTCAACGCCCTGCTGGGCATCACCCGACCGGGTGACCTTGGGTTCGACGTGATGCACTTCAACCTGCACAAGACCTTCTCCACCCCGCACGGCGGCGGCGGCCCGGGTTCTGGTCCGGTGGCGGTCACCGCGGAGTTGGCTGATTTCCTGCCCTCGCCCATCGTCAGCATAGTTGAAGAAGCCAGTGACGATGTACCGCCGTTGTATGGTTTCATCGACCCGCCGCAATCGATCGGTCGGGTGAAAACCTTCTTCGGTCAGTTCGGCATGCTGGTGCGCGCCTATACCTACATCCGCATGCATGGTCCGGACGGCTTGCGCAAGGTATCCGAATATGCCGTGCTTAATGCGAATTACCTGCTTTCAAAAGTGCGGCATAAATACACCCTCCCTTATGGTCGCATCTGCATGCATGAGTTCGTTGTTGAGGGAGTCTGGCCGGACCTGCCGGACATCCACGCGCTGGACATTGCCAAACGCCTGATGGATTACGACTTCCACCCGCCCACCAATTACTTCCCGCTGATCGTGCACGAAGCGCTGATGATCGAGCCGACAGAGACCGAATCCATCGATATGCTGGATCAGGCAGCGGAAATATTCATCAAATGCCGACGAACGGCATATGCCGATCCGGCGGCCATGAAGGCGGCTCCGCTGACGACACCTGTCGCCAGGCTGGACGAAGTCACGGCGGCGCGCAATCCTAAATTGAAGTATGAATTCAACGGGAAAGAAGCGGATGAAAATGAGAACTGAATATGTCAGCGGCACGGGGCATGATCCCTTCATGAATCTCGCCACGGAGGAATATCTCATGGAGCATGTGGATGAAGATACCTGCATTCTGTATCTGTGGCAAAACAGGCAGACGGTCGTGATCGGCCGGAATCAGAACTGCTTCAGCGAATGCAATGTCAGCGAGCTGGAGCGCGACGGCGGCCATCTCGCACGGCGGCTGTCCGGCGGCGGGGCGGTCTACCATGATCTGGGCAATCTGAATTTCACATTCCTGATGCACAGCAGGCATTATGACCTGGACCGGCAGCTGAATGTGATCCTGAAAGCGGTATCCGCCGCCGGCATCAAGGCCGAAAAATCCGGAAGAAACGACATCACAGCAGATGGAAGGAAATTTTCCGGCAACGCATTCTACCATCGAAACGGAAGATCCTGCCATCACGGCACACTGCTGATCGATGTCGACGGGGAAAGGGTCGCGAGGTACCTGAATGTCCCCGAAGACAAATTAAAAGCCAAGGGTGTGAAATCAGTCAGGTCCAGGATCACGAATCTCAAGGAACATGCGCCTGCGCTGACGATAGAATCAATGATGCGAAATCTGCGGGATGCTTTTGCCGAAGAATATGACGCTCGCCCAGACGTTTTATCCGTAGGCGAACGGGACGCGAAGCAGCTGATGGCGCTGTACAGGAAGTATGCTTCAGCGGATTGGCGGTATGGTCAGACCATGGAATTTGGCGTGGAAATGGCCGACAGATTTGCCTGGGGAGGCGTGGATATCAGATTGAAGGTGAACAACGGCCTAATTGCAGATGCTGTCATATTTTCCGACGCCATGGATGCGGACCTGATCGCGGGACTTCCCGAATACCTGAAAGGAGTCCGGGCGTCCGCTCCGGAAATGTCGGATGCGCTGGGGAGCCTTGCCGGCCGGGGACAGACAGACGCTGGAGGTTCGACCCCAAACACCGCAATCATTGAGGATATCCGGAAAATGATCCTTGAGCGGCGCCTTTAGGTCATAATAGACAGTAACAGCGGGAGGTGAACGTTTAATGGAAAAGAGGTACGATCTTGCGGTCATCGGCGCCGGCCCTGCCGGTTACGAGGCAGCGGCCTTTGCCGGACGGCTTGGCAAAAGAACGGCGATCATAGAATTCGGAGAGCTTGGCGGCACCTGCCTGAACAAGGGATGCATACCCACGAAGGCACTGCTGCACGCTTCAGGAATCTACAGAGATGCCAGAAACGCGGCAGGTTTAGGCGTCATGGTTGCCGACGCCTGCTATGATATTGAGGGGATGCATCGGCGAAAGGATGAAGTCGTGGCCAAGCTTCGCAGAGGTGTCGAGCATTTATTGAAGAATGACAATATTGATATTTATATTGGGAAAGCGACGGTGAATTCGCCTGGGATCGTAGGCGTTTCAAATGCAGGGGAATACCAGGAAATATTCGCGGACAGAATTCTTCTGGCAACGGGCGGGAAGCCTGCGATGCTTGGATTTGATGGATCCGAACTGCCGGGTGTCATGACGAGTGATGAGCTTATTGGCCAATGTGGCAGGAGCTTCAGTAGTCTGGTGATCATCGGCGGAGGTGTGATTGGCCTGGAATTCGCATCCATATACGCCAATCTCGGCAGTGAGGTCACTGTCATCGAAGCGTTGGACAGGATACTGCCAACCATGGATCCGGAAATCAGCCAGGCCGTGGCGGCAATAATGAAACGAAGAGGCATCAGGATATGCACGTCTGCAAAATTGGAAAAAATCGAGGATGTCGGCAGGCTGCGCTGCAGTTTCAGCGAAAAGACAAGGCAAGCCGCCGTTGAAGCGGATGGCGTCCTTGTTGCAGCCGGAAGAAAGCCGAATATCGATGGTCTGTTCGGGCTTGGGATAGAACCTGAAATGTCCGGCGGCTGCATCAAAGTCGATGACAATTACAAGACATGCATTGATGGGATCTATGCCGTGGGAGACGTTATTGGCGGCCTGCAGCTTGCGCACCTCGCTTCAGCCCAGGGCACAGCGGCAGTTGCCGGCATGTTTGGTGAAAAGGCCGGGATCGATTTTTCGGCAGTGCCTTCCTGTGTCTATACCGAGCCTGAGATTGCATCCGTCGGCTTGACGCTTGACGAGGCGATCCAAAGGGATCCCGGCAAAGGCAGCCAGATACCAGATGATTTCTAACGGCCGCTCTGTTATTGAATCCCAGGACAGGGGCTTTGTTAAAACAGTATTTGACATCTCGACGGGGATCGTGATCGGGGCTCAAATCGTCAGTGGAAGAGCGACGGACATGATCAGCGAATTGACGACAGCGATCAGCGCCGGGCTTACCGTGACACAACTGGCTTCGGTGATCCGGCCGCATCCGACTTTTTCAGAGGGCGTTTCAAAGTCGGTTGAAATTGCGATGGAGATATTGGCGGCCGAAGGCCGATGACCGGCAGAGATGTTTATCCGCAAATGGTATCAAAACAAATAATGCCCGCGGCGCAAGTCTTCATCGAGGCTCGATCCGGGGCATTATTCATTTGGATTTTGGTTTTTTTCGGTCATCTGCCGTAGGCATCCTCAAAACGCTCGACATCGTCTTCCTCAAGATAGCTGCCGAGCTGGACCTCGATGACTGAAAGCGTGATTTTGCCCGAGTTGACCAGCCTGTGTTTTGAGCCGGCTTTGATAAAAATGCTGTCGCCGTTGTGCAGCAACGATTCGATGCCGTCGATGATCACGCTGGCTGTTCCGTTGATGACGATCCAATGCTCGTTGCGATGGTAATGCATCTGATAGCTCAGCATTTTCCCGGGCAATACGGATATGCGTTTTGTTTTATATGAATCCCCTTTATCGAGTATGGTGAATGAGCCCCATGGACGATATTCGGTAATATAGTTGTCGACTCGGGAGTCCCCTCTCTCTTTGAGCCGCATGACGATATCCGATACCTTTTGGGAATCGTTTTTATGGCAGATAAGCAATGCGTCCTTCTGGTCGATAACGATCAGATCGTTGACTCCCGCCACCGCCACCGCCTTGTCGGAATCACTGTAAACAAGATTGTTACGGGCGTTGATCATGATTTCGTTATTGAAGAAGACATTGCCGTATCGGTCCTTATTGTTCAGGTATTCATCATAGAACGCGTCGAAACTGCCAAAGTCATTCCAGCTTGCGTCAAACGGAACGACAGCGACTCGGGACGACCGTTCCATCAGTCCATAATCGATGGATATCGAGGCGATGTCCTTGTAGACATGCTCGATCTGCTTGTGGCTGAAACTTTTGATGATTTGCGGATTATGCTGATGCAGCTCTTCCATGAACAATTTGGTTTCAAACAAGAACATGCCGCTGTTCCATAGATAGCCGGACTTCATATACTCGACCGCTGTCGGATATACGGGCTTTTCCTTGAATTTTTCAACCAAAAACCCTCCGTCGATTTTTTTGCCGGGCTTGATATAGCCAAAGCCTGTTTCAGGATAGGTCGGGACGATACCGTAAGTGATCAGATATTCTTCCGCCGCATAAACACCGGACTGGACACAGGCGACGAATTTGTCCACATCCTTGACCATATGATCCGAAGGAAGGACGAGGACCATATCGTCTCCCTGCTTCAGGATTTCGTGGACGGCATAATAGATCGCCGGTAGCGTATTTTTGGGTTCGGGCTCAAGCAGGATGTTCTCCATGACCGGCGCAAGGCCCATTTCCTCCATCTGGCCGGAGATGAAGAATTTATAATCCTTGCTCGTCACAAAATAAATCTGTGACAAGTCCGTCAATTTCAGGCTTCGTTCGATCGTCAGCTGAAAAATGGATTTGTCCATGTTCTTCAATTTCAAGAACTGCTTCGGGAAATTTGTTCTGCTCAGCGGCCAAAGCCGCGTCCCGGATCCGCCTGCCAGAATAATTACTTTCATAGTGACCTCCTCCTTTTCAACTTAACAGTTATGACTGGGCTGAACGACATGCAGTTTCCATAAATGTTCATATGGCTTTTAGATATGCCTTCTGGGAAGATAAGACCGTGCCGAACAATTTTGAATATTGCAATGCGATCTTGTCCCAAAGCATCGATTCGCCAAGAGCGAGAGCACGTTCCTCCATGAACGCCTTTTCATCAGGGTTTTGGATGAGGTGGTTCACACATCTGGCAATGGAAGCGGCATCCTCAAAATCCGCCAGCATTCCACGGCCGTCCGCCAGCATTTCTTCGGCATACGGATATGGCGTGGAAATGACGGCCCTTCCACAGCCAATGGCTTGGGCCAGCGTTCCGCTAACGGCATGATCCTGTGAAAGATCCGTTGTCAGGCATATATCCGACATTTTTATATACATGCCGATCTCTTCGGACGTCAGGTGACTGTCAATGAATTGTACGCTGTTCTCAAGATCCAGCAGCGAAACAAGATTCGTGAGTTTTCTCCTGTAAGATTCGCCTGCAGGATCCGAATGCGCGTGACCAAGGATCAGATAAACCAAGTCATGGTTCTGATGCAGCAGCTTTGCGACGGCTTCTATGGAGTATTCAAGCCCATTGCCGGGATCGAGAAAACCATGGGAGACCAGAACGGCGCGTCCTTCAAAGCCGAATCTCTTTTTCAAAGCGTCCCGGTCTTCAGCGGAATTGGCTGCTACGCCGTGCTGGATGACCGCTATTTTCCTGGATGGAACGCTATAAGAGGATTTGAGGATCGCTTTAGAATTATTGGACATCGTGACGATCCTTCCGCTTTTCAGCGCCATTTGCTGAATGATCTGCTTTCTGATACGGTCAGGTTCATGCGGCACGGTATGAAGCGTAACGACGGAGGGTATTTCCAGATGGTCCATGAAATCAAGGATATGGCGTCCCTGGGCACCTCCGTAGATGCGGTAATCATGTTCTATGACAATAAGATCCAGATCGGATTTGTTAAGACGGTGGGCTGCGAGGATATAGGCGTCCCTGTCTTCACGATCGATATGATGCAGGATCTTAGCCCCGTGAACATGCATGGCCGGATCTGAGACTGCGATGACAGAAGTATTGAATGCATCCGCGCCATCGAGTGCATGGACGAGCTCCTTTGTGAATTCAGCGACGCTGCATTCGTACGGCGGATAAGTGCTTAGAAAACCGATGTTCGCCTTTCTTGCCATTTTCCATTCCCCCCCTTTTTGGATAGCGTGATAAAAGATTGGGATCGGGCTGGTCTTTTCTTCATTCATTTCGTCCGGGGCAATTTTTTCGGCTGTTGCATGTTCCCATCCGGCGCCAAAAAACCGCAAGGGTCCGTCTTTTGTGTAAAACTTCAAAAAACGGGCCCTTTTAAACAGATATCGATATCTCGCATATTCAATTCAGCAGTTTCAGTTTAAAAAAGTCTTACATATTCATGATCAAACTCTTTTAATGCACCTGAACTAGCTTATGGCATATTTCGGATGGTTTTAAAATATTATCATAATATTCTGACAAAGTAAATATACAGCAAGGATTTTATTGGGAATTTTTGGCTGTTTTTTAAATCCATAAAATTATCTGTTGATGAAAACGAGCCCCAGGATGCATAAGGCCATGCCGAATATTTTGGATAGTGTGAAGACCTCTTTGTAGTAAAGCAAGCCGATGATGATCAGGGCGACTGCCATGATGATGGTCGATACAAGCGCGCATTGCGAAATGTTCCAGCCCGACCTGTAGGCCATCAGAAAACCGAATTCCAGGCCAACGATTGCGGAGCCGAGCGCAAGGCTCTGCCAGTGGATCATCTTGAAGGATTGGGCGACCCCCTCCTCCGGCTTGAAAATGAACAGCAGTATCATGGTCAGGAGTGCAGCCGTCAGATAGGCTGTGAGCAGAGCTGTGAAGGGATTTATCCTGGCTGGCATGGATTTCTGGGCGATTTGGTAAAGAATGTTGGAAAAAACGATGATGGCAATGGATCCGGCGTACATATAGAACAACTCCTATCATAATGGTTTATTATTCATATTATTTTATCATAACGCAGGATGATGCGGAAGAGAAAGTACGACGCGATCTCGTCAGGCTGCAACGAAAAAAGGAGAGCTGAACTCTCCTTTTTCGATATTTTAAACCCTTTTGAAGGTTTGGGTGCTGTTTAAGACCAGCCGTCAGGATTTGATCAATTTATCAATGGCCGCCTGGTTGAAGCCGACGATAAAATTGCCATCTATGTTGATTACAGGAACACCCTGCTGGCCTGTCTTCGTGATCATCTCTGTCGCTGCCGCGCGATCCTTTGAAACATCTACATCTTCAAACTGAACATTCTTTGAAGCCAGATATTTCTTGGCTGTTGTGCACCATGGGCAAGTCGGGGTTGAATAAACTTTAACTGTCATGACTGATTCCTCCTATTGTTTCATATACAATAATTTATTGATCCTATATGCCTTTCGGCTTTCCTATGTTAGATTTTTACCCTCTGGGGGTATATCTAAACATATTTTTTAAAAAAAGTTTCGTTGACAATAAAGCAAAGCCGTGACGGTCAACCGTCACGGCTTTCATTATTTTTTATCGGAAATATGCTTCAGATTAATCGTTCAGGCAATTTCCGGCACCGCCGTTGCCCCTGCCTTCGCCGTTGCCCTTGCCTTCACCGTTGCCGAGACCGAGGCCGAAACCTTCACCGAGTCGCTGGCCGCCGTCCAGATACCCTGAGCCGTCACAGGAGCTTTGTCTTTCCTCGATAGCTGCCAGGATCTCATCAGCCCGCTCTTGTGTCATGGTGCCCGCAGCGACTTTTTCTTCTATGCGGGCTTTTTTGACTTCCATCATTTCCAGTCTGAATTCATCCAGCTGTCCGCTTTCTGCGGCGATTTCGCCGAACGTTTTTCCGTCTGCCTTTTCCTGATACAATTCTTCAACGGTTTTTCCCGTCAAAGCAGCGGCAATATCAGCCGGGCTCGATATTTCGGCCGCATAGGCTGTTCCGGCGCCGGCGACGCCGACCACCAGGAGCGCTGCGATCAGTTTGTTCATTTTGTTCAATTTTTTCATTATATTCATCTCCCTTTTGATTTGTTGCGCGGTTTATTTTGTTCCGCATTTTCATGATAGAACCGATTTGTGTCATAAGTATGGCAAAAGTCAGAACAAAATATGAAGAATATAAAAAAAAGACATGATTAATTCACATCTAAATAAAAACGGTATGATAAAATACAATAAAAACAATGTGATAAAATACATAAAAAACAGTGTGGATTTTGAATACTGTTGAAAGGGGCTTCAATATGGCAAAGAAGATCCTTATAGCGGATGACAATGACGGGATCGCCGAGATCCTGGAAAATTATTTGATCAAGGAAGGTTATGAGACGGTCAGAGCCGTCGACGGCGAGGATGCGCTCGAGAAATTTCAAAAGACCGGTCCCGCATTGGTCCTGCTGGATGTCATGATGCCAAAAAAAGACGGTTATCAGGTTTGCAGCGAAATCAGGAAAATATCCGATGCTCCGATCATCATGATCACGGCCAAGGGAGAGGACGGAGACAAGATCATGGGGCTCGGGATCGGAGCGGATGATTATGTGGTCAAGCCTTTCAGCCCGAAGGAAGTCATGGCGCGTGTCAAAGCCGTGCTCAGGCGCATCGATGTGCCTGAGGAGCAGAAGAAGGACACTCTGAAGTATGGGCGGCTGGAAATAACGATTGCTGATTATGAAGTCAGGATCGATCAAAAGCCCATACGATTGACAAAAAAAGAAATTGAAATATTATGGCTGCTGGCATCCAATCCGGGCCGGGTTTTTTCCCGGGACAGTCTGCTCAACAGTGTCTGGGGCTATGATTATTTTGGCGACACAAGGACAGTCGATACCCATATCAAAAGGCTCCGGGCAAAATTGAAGGGTGCGGGCGATGACGGGAATGACATTTCAACAGTCTGGGGAGTCGGTTATAAATTTGAGGTGAACGTGAAATGATAAGGACAAATCGCATGGCGGCGAGGCTGGCGGCGGCTTTTATGATGATCGTGCTGCTGGCATCTCTCGTGATCGGCATATTTTTTATAAATGTGTTCAGGGACTATTCCTTTGAGAGCAAGCGTTCCGCGATGACGGTCCTGGCAAACGATATGGCGGATATTGCCGGCGAATACGGCCTGTCCTCCTTAGAACCGGAAGATATTCCGGGATTTGCGGATCTTCTCGATACCGTGTCGAATGTGCAGATATGGATCGCTGACAAGGATGGCGGGATTTCCGTCCTTTCAAGCCGCCGGCATGGGCAAATGGGAGCGAACAGGATGATGACGGCCGAGGCGCGCCAGATCATCGAGCAGATATTGAATGGCGTCACGGTCAACAGCGACAGGGACAACACTTTTTACAATGAGGCGATGATCATGGTCGGCGTGCCGGTCTATGACGGAGCAGGGTCTATCGTAGGCGCGATCCTGCTGCATGCGCCCGTTACAGGCGTTACGGAAATGGTGGACATGACGTTCGGGATATTGCTTAAAGCCATGCTGCTGGCAGCTGTTCTCGCGGCCGCTATGGGTGTGCTGTTTTCAAGAAGATTCACCAGGCCTCTGAAAATCATGAACGAAGCGGCGCTGCAGATGGCGGGCGGAAATTATGAAATCAGGACCAACATAACCCGAAAAGATGAAATCGGCGAGCTCAGCGCTTCCATCGACTTTCTGGCGGACAAGCTGGGTCTGGCGGTCGACCAGCTTTATCAGGAAAAGAGCAAGCTGAAGGATGTGATCGACAGCATGTCGGACGGGCTTCTTGCTTATGACGTCGATTTGAAACTTATCGACTATAATGAAAAGGCAAAGGAATTGCTCGGGAATATTGACGGCGTTCCTGATGAATCGGCTTTGGGCAGCTCGCCGGAAACGGCGGATCTTCTTGAGCGGCTCAGGATGTCGGTCGTATCGGGCGAGGCTTCAGCCTTGAGTATCGTGCGCGGCGAGAAGACATTGCTGGTTTCGGTCACGCCTATCAGGAATAATCAGGATCGGATCGCCGGCGCCGCGGCTCTGATCCGCGATGTCAGCGAGAGCGAGCGTCTCGAGCAGATGCGCAAGGATTTCATAGCCAATGTCTCCCATGAATTCAGGACGCCGCTGACATTGATCAAAGGCTCGGCGGAGGCTATTGCCGATGGGACCGCCGTTGGCCGGGATCAGATTGCGGCATATTACAAGCGCATTATTGACGAAACTTTAGCGTTGGAACGCCTTGTTTCGGATCTTTTGGACCTGAGTCAGATCGAGGCCGGCAAAATGGCCCTGAACATTGAATTGCTAGATATGGCTCAGCTTTTGGCCGATACGGCCAAGGGCATGCAGCTGATAGCGGATAAGAAGAATATAATGATAAATTGCCGTATCAATAACGAATTACCACCTGTCCCGGGGGATCACGGAAGGCTCCGCCAGACTCTGGTCATTTTCCTTGACAACGCTATCAAATACTCCCGCGGCGACATGACTATCGAAATCGAAGCCTTCGGCAGTGAGGAGCGGGTCGCGATCAGGATCAAGGATCACGGGCCCGGCATATCGGAAGAAGACCTTCCGTTGATATGGGAAAGGTATTACAGGCGGCAGGCTTCCCCGAAAAGGGAAGCACAGGCAAAACCCGGCGCCGGGCTTGGACTGGCCATAGCCAAGCACATTATCGAGATGCACAAAGGGACGGTGTCGCTCAAAAGCGTTGCGGGTGAAGGGACGACTGTTGAAATCGACCTTCCTGCGGGAGATGGGGCGGCCGGCCGGCAGATGATGCAAGGAGGCGGGGACCGATGAACAAAAGCAGGATCCTGATCGTAGATGATGATAAAAACATCTGCAGGCTTATAGACTTGTATCTTAAGGATGCCGGCTTCGAAACGGTCTGCTGCCATGATGGAAGCACTGCGATGGATATTGTCGGAGAAGGAGGCATCGGCCTTGTCGTTCTGGATCTGATGATTCCTGCAATCAATGGTTGGGAGGTATGCAAGCTCATAAAAACGGAGTGCAGCATTCCTGTCATCATTGTCAGTGCCAGG
This sequence comes from Firmicutes bacterium UBA5774, assembly GCA_002418625.1. GTDB lineage: Bacteria > Bacillota > Clostridia > Peptostreptococcales > Anaerovoracaceae > UBA5774. The sequence continues at coordinate 7,002 of DIEM01000046.1, read as the reverse complement.
GATCTCGTCGACGATAAGATCGCAGGCTTCGATGCGGGTGCCGATGATTATGTCGTCAAGCCCTTCGATCCCAAGGAGCTTGCCGCAAGAGTCAAGGCCAGGCTGAGGACCGCTTCGGGAGCTGGGGACGAAGGACGCGGCAATGTCCTTGCTGCCGGGAATCTGTCTGTCGATTTCGACCGGTATGAAGCCAGGATCGACGGTGATATCATCCCGCTCAAGCCAAAAGAGATCCAGCTTTTGCATTTTCTTCTGAAAAACAAGAACATCGTTTTCACGAGAGACCAGCTGCTGGAAAAAATATGGGGTTATTCTTACTCAGGAGATACCAGGACCGTCGATGTTCATATCAAATGTCTCAGGGAAAAGCTTGAGTGTCGTGCCAAGGGGGTTGAGATCAAGACGGTCTGGGGAGTCGGCTACAAGCTGGAGACACGGTAGCCGGATCCGGAGAGATGCCCGGGGGAGGGATCGTATTGTTCGGAAGCATTTTCACACGACTGCTGGTGACATATCTTCTCATTACCGTTATCGTTGTTTCGGTACTGGCGTTTGTGGCGTCGATCATCTACAAGGACGCCATTTTCCAAGCTAAGAGGAGCGCGTTGGAAGCAGCCGCCGTCAGCACGGCCGAACTGACCGAAGCGCATCTGGAAGGGCGGACATCCGCAGAGGCGCTGTCGTCCGCCGTCGACGCCCTGGGTGTCAGTACGGGCGCCATGATCTATTCTCTGCGTCTGGATCCGGAAGATTTTAAAAATGGAAGCGCGTTGACGGCGGCCGGCATCGGCGACGATTATGTGGTTGGCAGCATGGAAGCGATCCTGGGAGGCGAGACGGTATATCTTGAGAAGGAATATTCCGATGCCTTCGATATGCATGTGCTTTTTGCGGGGCATCCGCTGCGGCTTGACGGTCAGACGATCGGAGCCGTTTTGATTTTCTGTCCGGTCAGCAATATCGACCGGGCTCTTTCAAATTTAAATCTGATGCTTTGGCTGGCGGCTGTCGCCGTGATCCTGTTGAGCAGCCCGCTGATCTATTTGAACGCCCGACATATCTCAAGACCGATCCGGGAAATGGAAGCCATGGCGCGCCGCATAGCTCCGATCGGGGATCTGAAATTTGCATCAATAACGCAGAAGGACGAAATCGCAATGCTTTCGGCCGCTTTTTACGAAATGCGCCAACGGCTTGACGAGGTGGAAAAAATGAGGCGTGAGCTGATCGCCGATGTTTCCCATGAGCTGCGGACACCGCTGACATCCATCAGCGGATTCGTCCAGGCGATTCTGGACGGCTTGATTGGCCCTGATGAGCAGGAACAATATATGAAGCTCATACGGGAGGAGTCGGACCGGCTGATACGACTCACCTCGGATCTTTTGGAGCTTGCCAGGATCCAATCCGGTAACATTCGGCTTGACATCGAAGAAATTGATCTTGCGGCAATCGCCGGTGCGGTTGCGGCAACTGAAAAAATAACGGCGCATCAGAAGGATATAACGCTTGCAGCCATGATTCCCCATGGAATGACGGTCATGGCGGATGGTGAGAGGCTGAAGCAAATACTGCTCAATTTGGTTGGAAATGCTCTGAAATATGCACCGGACTGTGGCAATGTCACAATCAAGGCGAAAATGGACGGGGCATATGCGGTTATAATGGTTGAAGACAATGGCGAAGGAATTCCTCCTGAAGATTTGCCTTACATTTTCGAGAAATTTTATCGTTCGGACAAGGTTTGCAAGCCGGAGGACGGCAGCGCCGGCCTGGGACTGTCGATTGCGAAGCACCTTGTAGAGCTTCAGGGCGGCACGATCAAGGCGGAAAGCACGCAGGGAACAGGGACCGTCGTTTCATTCACGCTGCCGCTTGCAGAGCCGAAGGCCTGAATTTACAAATTGTTTACAATTGGACCGTTGGGAATTTACATGGGCATAGTATATTCAAGATGAAAAGATTGCGGACCGCGCCCGGGGTTCATGGAAATGACGGGCGGATTTGCACGGCATTCTCATGAAGGAGGTGGTGGAAATGAACAAGCTTAAAGCGATCGTTTTTCTTGTTCTGCTCATTTTTGTTTTCTCCGCCTGCGGGAATGGCGGTGGAGACATGACCCGGAATGGACAAGAGCCTGAAACCGCCGACGGGGAACAGTCGGTGGCGCCGGATGACGAAGATGCATTGCCGGGCACCGAACGGGAAACTGAAAGCGCCGGAGGCGGAAATGAGGCTGCCGTGATCGTCAAATCAGGAAATACAGTGACGGATGACGAACGAAAAGCGGTGCTGGAGGAACTGGACAGAGAGATCGACGAGCTGCTTGACAGCCTGAACGAGCTTGATGAAGCGGAGGATCAGGATCTAACTTTTGAATGAAGAGGGAGTGGGAAAGATGAGAAAATTAATATCGGTCATATTGGTATGCCTGATGGTATTCAGCACCGGCGGAGCAGTGCTCGCGCAGGGACAGTCGCCGGCGGCCGGCACGGGATCGGGGGCGCCTGCGGCAGCAGGACAGCAGTCCGGAAATGACGGGCAGGCCGGGCAATTTGGCGAAGCCTATCAGGCCGGCCTTCGTCAGATGGTACAGACCCGGTCCATGATCACGGCCAATAGGGAGCAGGTTGTTCAACTCAGGGAACGCATAGGAGAGTGTGCCCTGGAACTGAAGCTTCAAATCAGGGAAATGCTGCAGGAGCGCGAGCAGATATCTCCTGAACAGATGACGCAGCTCAGGAATGCGCTTCAGTTCCTGAATCAGGAAAGAGTTCAATTGCAGGCTGAACGCCAGGGAAAGATCGCGGAGCAGGTGGCGCTTATGAGACAGGCGAGGAACGGCGGAGATCTGGAAGCGGCGCAGGACGCATTGGAGAAGATCCAGGCCGAACAGCAGCAAAGGATCAGGGACATGAACAGGATCATGAACGAGATGCAGGAGCTCCTTGACGAGCTTTCGGAATAACGGCTCTCCGGACAAACGCCGATCCGCACGATAAACAGGATTGCCAATAAAAAACCGCGAACATTCGCGACAGCCGCCGCAGCACCGCTGCGGCGGCTGTATTTACTGTCAGGCACCTGCTTCATGCGGCAAATTCGCTTGACAGAAGCAATAATTTCATATAATATACCCCATATAGGTATATAAAACGGGAGGTCTATTAAGTATAATTGATATAAGATGATATGGGGGCGGATAGGTCCTGGTGGATTTCGCGGACTTCAAATCCGTTGTCGGGCGGGTAACCGGCCGAGGTGGGTTCGACTCCTACACGCTCCCGCCAAAAACTGAATGAAAGGAGGTGGCTGCAATGGCGGACAGGGAAAAGATCAGACTGACGCAGATGTCTTCCAAGGCTGGCTGAGCAAGCAAACTCGGTCCTGAGGATCTGGCGCAAGTTTTGCGTCAGCTTGATAAGAACACAGAAAACAGGGATCCTAATTTGCTGGTCGGATTTGATATGTCCGATGATGCCGGAGTTTATAGGATATCTCCGGATCTGGCGCTCGTCCAGACGGTTGATTTTTTTACGCCGATCGTGGATGATCCGTTTTTATACGGACAGATCGCGGCAGCCAATTCCTTGAGCGATATATATGCCATGGGCGGAAAACCATTGACGGCTCTTTCCATTGCCTGTTTTTCCTGCGCGCTCGACCCCATGGTCCTCGCGGAAATACTCAAGGGCGGAGAGGACAAGATCAAGGAATCGGGAACGCTTCTTCTCGGTGGACATACAGTTACGGACGATGAGATCAAGTATGGGCTGGCAGTCACCGGAACAATCCACCCCTCCATGGTCGTGACAAACTCCGGCTCCAGGCCCGGCGATGCGCTGATCCTGACCAAGGCTATCGGTACGGGCGTCATGACCACTGCCCTTAAATTCGATATGATAGCGGAAAAAGACATGACTGAAGCGACGGAAAGCATGGCGGCGCTGAACAAGTCGGCGGCGGAGGCCATGCAGAAAATCGGTGTCAATGCGTGCACGGACATCACCGGCTTCGGACTGCTTGGGCATGCGTGCGAAATGGCATCGGGCAGCAACGTCCGCATGGACATCGACAGCGGAAAGGTGCCGTACATGAAGCGTGTACTCGAACTGATCGATGAAATGGCGGTACCGGGCGGTGCCTTTGCGAATAAACGTTTTTTCGAGAAGAGCGTTGCGTTTAAGCATAAAGTCCACGAGAAATACCGGATCGCCATGTTCGATCCCCAGACCTCGGGCGGACTGCTCATATCGGTGCCCGAACACAAGGCCGGGCAGTTGCTGGACGAGCTGCATGGCAATGGTGTTGACAAAGCCGTCATTATCGGATCGGTTCGGGAGAAGCATCAGTTCAGCGATGTCAGTATCAGCGTCGAATAGGTCTAGTAGGTAGAATAGGTAGAATAGGTAGAAATGATCCAGAGCATCCGGGACGGGGATCGGCCGGTCCCGATACGGCCCGGATGCTCTTTTAAATCCCCGGGTTTTAGCGTAAGCGGCCTCGAGGATCTGCAATGGAGGTTTTTTACATGGCTTTGACAAAACAGGAAGCCCTTCGGGCGATCCCTCCTGTCAATGAAATCATGAATGAAGAAAGTATCGCCGCGCTGGCGGAGGACCACGGCAGGGACAAGGTCCTTGAATCGGTCAGGAAAGCAGTCGAGGCATACCGGGCTGCGATTTCGGATGACGAAATGTTTTGCGTTCGAAATGATATCGGATCGGCCGCCGACGCAGAAAAGCATATAGCGGCTTCGGCCAAAAATCTTTTAAAAGCACGGCTGAACCGCTCCCTGAAAAGAGTCGTCAACGCCACGGGTGTCACGTTGCATACGAATCTCGGCAGGGCTCCGCTGCCGCGCCGCGCCGCTGAGCTGATGTCCGAGGTTTCGGCCGGCTACAGCAATCTGGAATTCGATCTTGAAACAGGCATGCGCGGATCTCGGCAGGCTCATATTGAAGCATTGATCTGCAAAGCTACCGGCGCGGAAAGCGCCCTGGTGGTCAATAATAATGCCGCTGCGGTATTTCTATGTCTCAATACGCTGGCGATGGACCGGGGGGTCGTTATTTCCAGAGGTCAGCAAGTCGAAATTGGCGGCAGCTTCAGGATCCCCGATATAATAGTTCGCAGCGGTGCGAAAATGATCGAGATCGGGACGACGAACAAAACCCGCCCCGCAGATTATCGCGAAGCGGTCACCGATGATGTATCGATATTGCTCAAGGTCCACACAAGTAATTATAAAATAACTGGTTTTGTTGAATCAGTACCGCTGAACGAATTGGTCAGGCTTGCGTTCGAGACAAAGAGAAACGGCGCGGAACCGCTGATCGTCATGGAGGATCTGGGCAGCGGCTCGCTGCTGGACCTGACCGAGGAAGGAATACCGTATGAGCCGACGGTTCAGGAATGCATCAGGCAGGGGGCTGACCTGGTCACCTTCAGCGGCGACAAGCTGCTTGGCGGTCCCCAGGCTGGGATCATTGCCGGCAGAAAGCATTTGATAGACCGGATCAGGCGCAATCCTCTCATGCGCATGGTTCGGTGTGATAAAACCGTCATCGCTGCTTTGACTGCAGTATTCGACATCTACGCATCGATGGACAAGCATGGCATCATCAATGCGATACCTGCCTTGAGAATGCTCGCGATGTCCGGGAGTGACCTGACCATAAAAGCGCAGGCCATGAAGGCGCTGCTGGATCAAAAACTGAAAGGGCGATGCGGTATCGAAATCATTGATGAACCGGATGAAGCAGGAGGAGGCACTCTCCCAGGAATGCCGATCTCCGGCAAGTCCATCGCGCTGACACCTTATGGCAGAAGTGCGGAGGATGTGCGGCGCCAATTGCGGGAGGCTTGTGTTCCAATTGTTGCGCGCATAAGCCGGGACAGGGTCCTGCTGGGTGTCCGGACGATCGAGGAGCAAGACTATTCGATCATTGCGGGGGCGCTGGCGGATATATTTGAGGCCGACGGCATTGCCCCGGGGAAGCGGGAAGAACGATGAAGCATGTCGTCATGGGAACGGCCGGCCACATCGACCACGGAAAAACGACGCTGGTCAAGCGCCTGACAGGTGTGGATACGGACAGGCTGGAAGAAGAAAAACGCCGGGGAATGACGATCGAACTCGGCTTCGCTCCGCTGACCCTGCCGTCAGGCAATGTTGTATCCATAATAGATGTGCCGGGCCATGAAAAATTTGTGAAAACGATGGTCGCCGGAGCGACGGGCATTGATTTTGTCATGCTGGTCATTGCGGCGGATGAAGGCGTCATGCCTCAGACGGAAGAGCATCTTGAAATTCTGTCGATCCTCGGCGTGCGTGCCGGTGTCGTCGCAATCGCAAAAGCGGAGCTGGTCGACGGGGATTGGCTGTCGGCGGTTCGCGAGGACATCGCCAAAACGCTGAAAGGCACGACTTTGGAAGGAATCGGGATGATTCCGGTGTCGGCTTTGACGGGGCAGGGAATCGACGAACTTCTGGAGGTGCTGGAAAAATTGACATCGGAGGCGGCTGGGCATGATCCCCAAAAACTATTCCGGTTGCCTGTGGATCGAGTGTTTACGATGCCCGGCTACGGTACCGTGGTGACCGGAACGATACGCGGCGGATCGGTCCGGCGCGGCGAAGCCATTGAAGTATTGCCGCGGGGAACGCAGGGCAAAGTACGGGGGATACAGGTCCATGGCCTCAATGCGGACACTGCGGCCGCAGGGGACAGATGCGCCCTGAATATTGCGGGTGTTGAAAAAAATGAAATCGAGCGGGGAGACGTGGTGACCATGCCGGGAACCGTAAGACCGGTCAGCCTGGTCGACGCAGTTGTGACGACAGTCAGAAACAGAGGCGGCATCACCCACAATCAGCGCGTTCATTTCCATACCGGCACGAGCGAGGTGCTTGCCCGCATCCGGGTCCTTGATCGGGACATGATAGATGAAAACAGCAGGGGTTACGCGCAGATCAGATTTGAGTCCCCGGTGGCGGCG
>DIEM01000056.1 GCA_002418625.1 Firmicutes bacterium UBA5774 | reverse complement strand
TGCCTTCGATGCCGCGGCTGCCGAAGCCGCCAGGCACCACAATTCCATCTGCTGATTCCAGCAAATCGCGCCCGCCTCCCTTTTCAAGATCCGTGGAAAGGATCCATTTGATTTGCAACTCTGCTCCCAAGGCAAGCGAGGCATGTTTGAGTGCTTCCCGCACGCTGATGTAAGCATCATGGAGTTCCACATATTTGCCCACCAGGGCAATGGTCACGACAGGCTTTTGCTTCCGGGTCTCCTCCACGATGCGGCTCCATGCCGTCCAATCGGGGTGTTTGCGTTCCACGAGGTGCATTCTCTCGAGCAGGTATTCACCAACGCTGGCCTTCTCCAGCATCAGCGGGATTTCCGCCAGGATGGGGGAGGTGACCATGGGCACCACGGCGCGTTTTTCCACATCGCAGAAGAGCGCAATCTTGTCGGTCAGGCTCTCCTCCACCGGATAATCGCTGCGGGCAACGATCATATCGGGGGAGATGCCAATGGAACGCAGCTCATGCACTGAATGCTGGGTGGGTTTGGTCTTCAGCTCCTCTGTTGCGCCAATATACGGAAGCCAGGTGACATGAACATACAACGTGTTTTCACGCCCCATGTCTGATCTCAACTGGCGGATGGCTTCGAGGAAAGGCAGACTTTCGATGTCACCCACAGTTCCACCAACCTCCACCAGCACGATTTCGGCTCCGGTGGATTTGGCGACCGCGGTGATACGCTTCTTAATCTCATTGGTGATGTGTGGGATCACCTGGATGGTGCCTCCAAGAAAATCACCGCGGCGCTCTTTGCTGATCACCTCTGCGTATACCTGCCCGGTGGTGACATTGCAAACCTTGTTCAAGCGGATATCGATGAAGCGTTCATAGTGCCCCAGGTCAAGATCGGTTTCAGCTCCATCATCCAGCACATACACTTCACCATGCTGATATGGGCTCATGGTTCCCGGATCGATGTTTATATATGGGTCCAATTTCTGCATTGTTACCTTGATTCCGCGCGCTTTAAGCAATCTGCCGAGAGAGGCCGCGGTAATGCCCTTGCCAAGGCCGGATACGACTCCTCCGGTCACGAAAACATATTTTTTCTCCATTCTTTCCCCCTAACTTGCTAGCATCGGCGCCTCCCTTCATCCTGCCCCGCGATCCAATAGCAGCCCGCTATGAAAATCACAGCTATGATGCATGGCGCATGTCCGACGCTGCCGCTTTTTTGCATTTTGTTCATAAAATTTACCTCTTATTGTAGCATAAACCCATGTGAATTGATAAATGTTAAACGAAAAAACACAAAAAAACATATTTTCCATACATACCAGCAGGCTGCGCTCCCGCAGCCATGCTATTCGGGCAACTAATTTGCGACATTTGTTCATACGCTGTTGTGCTTTAAATGTAATGCGTTTATAGTAATTATATTGGTTGGAAAAGGCGATCAGGATAATCGAAATGTTTAAGGAAAGTGACAGATAATGGATGCAGTGATCATGAGGCTGATCGATTTGCCTCCCGGTGTGAACGGAATGACCGTGCTGGACGAAAACGGTGATTTTAACATATACATCAATGCACGCAATTCAAATGACCAGAGCGCCCTTGCGTTTATACACGAATCGGCGCATATCTCGAACGGCCATTTCGGCGAAGCTGTGCACGCAAGCCTTCTGGAATGGAGTCTGTCGAATGACGCCGACGGAAGCGATTCCCAAACACAATAGCAACGGCCGGGCTTTCATCGCGTTCTCACGCAGGCAGAAAGCCCGGCCTTTTCATTAAAATCCCATCTCTCTTCAGACCCGGCCGATGTTACCGCATGATCCTGCATACATCATTGGAAAATGCCGTAGGGTCGTCGATCGGAAGGCCTTCTATCAGAACAGCCAGATTGAACAGCAGATCCGTATACAGATCCAGCTTCTCCCGGTCACCGGCAAAGGCTTCCTTCAAGGTCGCATAAACATCGTGCGCCGTGTTGATCTCAAGGATCTTGTCAGCCTTGACTCCATCGCTTCCGGGCATGGTGTTCAGGATCTTTTCCATCTCGATCGAAAGGTCGCCCTCATTGGTCAGGCAAACCGGATGATGCTTCAGGCGTTTGGAAGCCCGGACATCGCTGACCCTTCCGGCCAGCCTGTTTTTCATATAGTCGAAAACCTCCCGCGCTCCGGTGTCATCTTCAGCTTCAGTTTCTTTATCATTTTCTTCGATACCAAGGTCTCCGGCGGAAACCGACTTGAATTCCTTCTCCTGATACGCCGGGAGCATCCGTATCGCGAACTCGTCCACCTCATCGGTGAAGTACAGGATCTCATAGCCCTTCTCCAGCACAAGTTCCGTCTGCGGCATTTTTTCGATCCTGTCGACGGATTCCCCGGACGCATAATAAATGTATTTCTGCTCTTCAGCCATTCTCTCGGCATATTCCGCCAGCGTGACCATTTTTTTCTCCTTTGACGAATAGAAAAGCAGCAGGTCCTGAAGCATTTCAACATTTGCGCCAAAATCTTCATAAACGCCGTATTTCAACTGTCTTCCGAAAGCCTCGAAGAATTTTTCATAATCCTCCCGCTCGTTTTTCAGCAGATTTTCCAATTCCTTCCTGATTTTGCTTTTGATGTTTTTGGCGATCAGCTTGAGCTGGCGGTCATGCTGGAGCATCTCCCTGGAAATATTCAGCGACAGATCTTCAGAATCGACCATTCCCTTCACGAATCCAAAGTAATCAGGCAGCAGATCGGGGCATTTGTGCATGATCAGGACCCCGCTGGCATAAAGCTCCAGTCCCTTCTCGAATTGCCGCGTATAGAAATCATACGGCAGCTTTTCCGGGATATAAAGTATCGCATTATAGCTCACAGCTCCGTCAACGCTGACATGGATATGCCGAAGCGGCTTGTCAAAACCATAATGCTTTTCCTGATAGAAATTCTCATAATCCTCGGGCTTAAGCTCGTTTTTATTTTTTCTCCAAATCGGCACCATGCTGTTCAGTGTCTGCTCGCCCATCATGATAGGGTAGCGGATGAAGTCGGAATATTTTTTGATGATGGAGCGGACCCGGTATTCCTCAAGAAACTCGTCATAATTTTCATCTTCTGTGTTTTCTTTGATCTTAAGTATGATATCCGTCCCGACCTGCTCTTTGCCGCAGGCCTCGATTGCATAGCCGTCAGCGCCGGCGGATTTCCACCGGAAGGCTTCATCGGAACCGAAGGCCTTGCTTTCGACGGTTACAAAGTCAGCCACCATGAAAGCGGAGTAAAAGCCGACTCCGAACTGCCCGATAATGTCCACACCGTCTTTCATTTCATTTTCGTTTTTAAAATCCAGAGAGCCGCTTTTCGCAATGACCCCCAGGTTTTCGTCCAGCTCCTCCCGGGACATTCCGATACCTGTATCCGTTATCTTCAGCGTTCTGTTTTCCTTGTCCGCCTCGATGCGGATAAAATAGTCCTCTTTATTGAAAGTCAAAGTGTCATCGGTAAGCGCCATATAATACATCTTGTCGATCGCATCGCTGGCATTTGAAATAAGCTCCCTCAGAAAGATTTCCTTGTGCGTGTAGATCGAATGGATCATCAGGTCAAGCAGACGCTTTGATTCTGCCTTGAATTGTTTTTTTGCCATTTGATAATTTCCCCTTTCGCAAGCAGTGATTCATGCGTTAGCACTCTTGCGCCAAGAGTGCTAACATATAATTTTTATCATATTTGCGGCCGGCTGTCAACTGGGTTTTGAATCGCCACGCATGAAAAACCGCCGGCGCAAGCCAACGGTCCCGGGAGGAGAATCCCTATATATATTGAAAGGCAATTTGATCATTTTGCTTTGACTTCAAAATATGATTTGAAACGGGAAATAATTAAAGGTCAGCCAAGCTATGAGCGCCCCAGCGCCAACATCTGAAACAAAATGGTATCCGAGATAGATTCGTGAAAACGCTATCAGCATTGCCAGGGCGGCAAGCGCGGGCCCCCAGAGAGGGAAGAATGCCGACAAAACCAAGGCCGATGAGAAAGCCGCGCCTGAATGGCCTGACGGGAACGAAAAGACACATTGGGGCGGAGCGTATGCCAGATTGCATTCCATCGTTCTGTATGGCCTGGGCCTGTTAATGATCCTTTTGCAGGAATGAATGATCAATTGACTCACGAAAAGATTCAGTACAAGCGCTTCACCAACTATCGGAGACAAGCAGGCAAGCAAAACAATCACCAGGATTACAAATGCTGTCGAACCCAGATGTGTAATGCCGCCAAAGCAATAATCAAGAGCTTTGCAATGAAGCCTGCTGTTGATCAATCCAAACAAAACTCTGTCACCTTTTGAAAAAGCTGTTGCGAACGCCGCCATAGCAAGCTCCTTTCTTATCAAGTCCACCTGCTGTCATTATAAAAGGCTTATGTTAAGTCTTCGTTGACATCAGGTTAAAAGCGTGCTGCTTATGTAAATATTCTTTTACTATGCATCAAAGAATATACAAAGCCCCAGGCTTTGGAAGGCCTTGAATGAAATCGGCCGCTTTTTTCAAGCTGCGGGAAGCAGCACCAGCTTCGCTTCGCACGGCCCGTACAAAATTCCGCGAAGATCCGGCTTTTCGCTGATCCAGATATCCCTCGCCCCATTGTCCAATACCAGCGGCATCCTGTCATGGATCGGCGCGACATATTCGTTGGCTTCGGTCGTAAGTATCGCAAAGACAAGCTTCGTTCCGCCGTCCGGCAGCCGGACGATATTATATATGCCCGCCATGTACAGCAACAGCTGCCGCTCTTCCTTCAGCAGGTATTTCTCCTTGGCGGCGCTGCCCTCATGATGCCTCCACTCGTAAAATCCGGTCGACGGGATCAGGCAACGCCTCTTCTGCAGGGATTCCCGGAACATCGGCTTCTCGGCAACCGTCTCAGCCCTTGCATTGATCACCACGCCGCTGGAATTCCATTTCGGAAATCCCCATTCCATGAGTTCATAGTGCGCCCCGCCCTTTTCAAGCGTCATGACAGGCGCCATGTCTGTCGGAAATATCTCTCCGGACTTCATGCGCGCCAGCTGCGGTGAGCCGGCAAAATCCCTGTTCAACTGCTCGACGATCTTCTGCAGTTCCATGTTGTTCAAATCGTCACCGAACTGATATCTTCCGCACATTGCGTTCGCCTCCCCGTCCCTTTAACAGGCCTCCTTCGAGCAATAACTCCATATTTTGGAACTTGTTTCCTGCCTGAATTATATTTTATGGAGCACCCATCTGCAATCCTGGATATAATATTTCAGCTCAAACAATTTTTCCTCCCCGTCGATCATGCTCTGGCATCTGTAGACGTACGAACGCAAGCCCGCCAGTTTCTCCTCCTCGGAATACAGGATCTTATCCACCCTGATGACCCTGATCGCCTCGCCCTCTTCCCCGATGCTGAATTTCAACGGCTGCGGCTTGTTTTTTCGTTTAAATTTCACGATCACATCAATTTCGTCTCCAATGATCTTCATTTATACCCACCCATTCCTATATAATCCCCTTCGTTGACGCCGCCCTGAAGCGGACTCATCCCGCTGTTGGCGAAGCAACCCCTTATAATGGAGCCGTCTCCGAATTTCGTCCTGATTTTATCTACCGCCCGATCGATCCTCTCGGCTTTTCCTCTATCCTCCGAGTCAAAGATAGACAACTGGACCATCGTATCCCTTGAGAACCCGGACACATGCACTCCGAGCTGCCGGATCGGCTCATGCCTCCACATTTCATCAAAAAGTTTCACGACATATCTATAGACCTCCGATGTCGAGTTTGTGCTTCCCTGAAGCTGGATCTGATGTGAATAGCCTCCGAACGAAGCGTTCCTGACCGATACCGAAACAAGCGAACACAATCTTCCAAAGCTCCGAAGGCGAAGGCACACTCTCTCAGTGAGGGCCAGCAGCACCATCAAGGCTTCCTTCCTTTCCGCCACATCAAACGCAATGGTCGTGCTGTTCCCGATACCCTTCTGTATGATCTCCTCATTCGGCGTCACCTTCGAACCATCTATACCGTTGGCAAAATTCCAGACCAGCAGTCCGTAGCTTTTCAAAAATACTTTCATATGGCTCGGATCCTGCCTCGCAAGATCTCCGACGGTCCGGATATTGCGTTCATGCAGCTTGCGCTTCGTCGCCCTCCCCACCATGAACAGCTCAGATACCGGAAGCGGCCAAAGCTTGTCCTTGATCTCGTGCTTCCATAATGTATGCACTTTGTCCGGCTTCTCAAATTCAGATGCCATCTTCGCCAGAAGCTTGTTGGGACCGATTCCGACATTGACCGTGAAGCCAAGCTCCCTTTTGATACGCTCTTTTATCTCCTGCGCCGCTGTGACCGGATCTCCGAATGCCCTCCCGGAATTCGTATAATCGACAAAACATTCGTCGACCGAGTATCTTTGCACAAACGGCGAATACTCGCACAGGATGTCATACATGGCGTCGCTGCAGCAAAGGTAAAGATCATAGTTCGGGCCCGTCACAAAAAGCTCCGGGCATTTGTTGCGCGCTTCAAGAAGGCTTTCCCCGGTCCTGATACCGTATTCCTTTGCCGGTATCGATTTGGCCAATATGATTCCGTGCCGTTTCCCGGGATCACCGGCAACAGCACTGGGTATGTCCCTCAAATCGACCACAGAGCCCGCCTGCAGCCTGGCGGCCGCTTCCCAGCTCAGGTAAGCTGAGTTGGCGTCTATATGCATGATGACCGACATGACCGTCACCTTCTTCAAAAAATCCTTCATCCATCAATAGGGAGTAAATATATAATAGCGAACATATGTTCTTTTGTCAATAACAAAACCGCCCGGCTGCCAGATTTTAAGCGGCATTTTGACCTGCAGCGCGAGGTCAGACCCCGAAGTAATTGTCGCAATATTTAAACTCTTTTATTGACAACCCTCCGTAATTGGATTAGATTTAATAATAAGAGAATAGAAAATGGCGCGCAAAAGAACAGTGGCTCCAAAACCGAATATTGGTTGACGGTTGGACGGACAGCATTTCGTTTTCAAGTGCAAGCAGGTTTCCAGGGCGGGAAGCCGAGTAAATAATACTCTGCTTTTCGCATCTTTTTTATTTGTATTCTTTTCCTTGGAGGTACAATATGAGTCAGATCATCTATTTCTTGTTGTTTGCGCTTGGGCTGGCTATGATCATCAAAGGCAGCGACTGGTTCATCGACGCCGTCATATGGACGGCCACCGTTTTCAAGATCCCTTACATCATTATAGGCGCTACGATCGTCAGCATCTGCACGACGCTCCCCGAGACCTTTGTTTCCCTGACCGCCTCCCTTAAAGGCGCGACGGACGTGGCGTTCGGCAACGCCCTTGGGTCGATTGCCCTGAATGCCGGGTTCGTTCTGGCGATATTGCTGATTTTCGCCAAACCGGTCATCGAAGACAAGCCGTCATTTCTCAGAAACGGCCTTTTCCTGATATTTCTGATGATTTTCACCTGGAGCGCCGGCCTGATTTTCGGCCAAACGACGCGTGCGATCGGTGTCTTTCTGGTCATCCTGCTGGCGGCCTATATCCTTTTCAACTTTTTCTCCGCCAAAGCTTCCATGGATCTGGACATACGCTATGATGTCGAAGACGATTCCAAAGTCAACAGCGAGCCGGAATTATACGAAGGCGTCAGCTATGATGCAAAGGAAAACGACATCGATATCTCGAGCCGTGTGATAATAAAAAATATAGTATATTTCACCATTGGCATCACGCTTGTGATCATCGGCTCCAACCTCCTTGTCGACAATGGCATCAAGATCGCCGAGATCCTAGGTGTTCCCCCGATCGTCATCGCTATAACATTTACCGCTCTTGGTACATCCCTTCCGGAATTGGTGACGACCATCTCTTCCATCCGTAAAAAAGTGACGAATCTGGGGGTCGGGAATATCATAGGCGCCAATATTTTAAATATCCTGCAGGTCATCGGCATATCTTCATTGATAACACCAATCCCCCTGAACAGGGATCCCAGTATACTGATTTTTCAGTTCCCAGTAGCGCTGCTGATCGTTTCAGCCGGGGTTCTGTTTGGCATCTTCTCCAAAAAAGGCTTCCAGCGTTGGCAGGGTGTACTGATTCTATTGATGTATATCGTTTTCCTGACCGTCAATCTTCTCAGGGAGAACTCTCCTATTTTAGGCCCGATGATTTTCGGCTGATCGCCGTATTCACAAGGAGGACAGATCATGTATACCTCAACCGGCGATGATTCAAAAACCGCCTTTGTCTTAAGCGGCGGCGGTTCCCGAGGCGCTTATGAGATCGGCGTCTGGCAGGCTCTGTTGGAGCTTGGCATCCGGATAGACATCGTCACCGGCACCTCCGTTGGCGCCTTGAACGGGGCCATCGTTACACAGGGAAATATCGAAACCGCAGTGAATCTATGGAGCAGGCTCGAAACAGAAATGGTCTTCGATATCAAAAAGGACACCCAAATCCTGCCCAAATTCGATCTTCCGTTCAACCTGGGCGGAATGTCACTCGACACATTGAGCGCCTACGCCAGAGAAATGCTGCGCAACGGCGGAGCCGAATACACTTCCCTTAAAACGCTTCTTTCCGAAAATCTGAATGAGGACGCCATACGCGATTCCGTTATCGATTATGGCATCGTGACCGTCGAGCTCGAAACGCTTCAGCCTCATTTTTTATACAAGAGCGATATCCCTCAAGGGAAGCTGCTCGACTATATGCTGGCCAGCGCCGCCTGTTTCCCGGCCTTGAAAACCTATGAGATCGACAATGTCAAATATATCGACGGGGGCTATTCCGACAACCTGCCGATCGGCATGGCGCTCGATAAGGGTGCGACCCATGTGATTGCCGTCGATCTGGAAGCCATCGGCGTGGTCCATCGAAAAAAAATCATGGAGGCTGATTATGTCAAAATCATCCAAAGCAGTTGGGATCTTGGCAATTTTCTGGTTTTTGAACCAAAAAATTCAAAACGCATCATGCGCCTCGGCTATTTGGATGCCATGAAATCCTTCGATGTTTTCGACGGAAATGCCTATTCCTTTATAAAGGGCCAGATGGACAGGCGCAGCCTGAACACCGCCGAAAGCGCCGGCAAGATATTTGAACTCGATCCCGGATTGATATACAGCAAAACCTCCTTCAACGAAAAATTGAAAGAGGCCTGCGACACTTACACCCTGCAAATGCAGGACCGAATCAAATCGGTATTAAACGATATAAGCAGAAGGAAGGTCGTCAATCTTCCCAACCTGCTGAAACGTATCAGCGACAAGACCGTCACCGCCATCATTTTACAAAAACAGCTTCAGGGCGACAAAAATCACCCGTTTTTCGCAGGCAAAGCTGCTGCGACGCTCTTCAAGCAGGAAACGGAAGCCGCGAATTATATCATTCGAACAGGGCTGTACCGGACGCCAGGTGATTATTTGCGTTAGGCGCCGGCTGATATTGAGCGCTCTTTTCCCTTGCTTCCTTCTTTTCCACTTCCCCTTCGAGAAATTCACACAGCTTCTGAGTTGAATTTTTTCTCCCATACAGCTCGATCGTCTGCTTTAGATGTTCGATGCGCTCCGGATGCCTGAAGATCGAGAATACCGCTTCCTGCAGCGGAAATGTCTTGCTGGCCTGCAGCGCGAGCCCATTGTTCAGCATAAATTCCGCATTCCTTTGCTCCTGCCCGGGGATCGGATTTACCATGATCATCGGAAGTCCTTTTGCCATCGCCTCGGACGAGGTGATGCCGCCGGGCTTCGTAATAATGCAATCCGCGGCGTCCATCATGAGATCGATATTATCCACGTACCGATAAACGTCAAAACGTTTCCTTGTCTGAAGCTTCTTGATCTTATTATATTGCCGTTTGTTATTGCCGCAGACAACGACCGTCTGGAAGTCAAGGCTCAGTCTGTCAAGATTTTCAATTGATTTGTCGATTTTCCCGTAGCCCATGCTGCCGCTCATCAAAAGAATCGTCGGGACATCGGGCGCAAGTCCCAGCTGCTCCCTTGCTTTGATTTTGTCGATCTTATGAGAGAATTTGGGCTTGATCGGAATCCCGAAAGGCAGATTCTTTTGAATGTCCATACCCTTGTGCAGCATCTGGTATTCAAGCAGCTCGCTGGGCGTCACATAGTAATCCAACCGGAGCGCTTCTTCCCAAAGCGGGTGTATGGTGAAGTCCGTAACAACGCCGACCGTTATGGAATCCAGTCGATTCTTTTCTACGAGAATGTTCACCATGGCTGCAGAAAGGACATGCGTGGCGATGATCACATCAGGCTTATATTCGTCAATATACTTTCGAAGCTCAGAAGCCATCAGCGAATTCGTCAGCTTGGGTATCGAATATTTGGCCATCGGCTTGTTTTTCTTAAGCGTCATGTCATAGACAATGGACGACGCCTTCGGCGTATATGCCGTCACAAAAATATATGCTTTGGACACGGCGTCCTGCAATCGCGGTTCTATGTACCCGTATGCATCGATATTCTGACATTCGTGACCCGCGTTGATCAAGTAGTCCTCAACGGCCTGTCCTGTCGCATGATGTCCCTGGCCGGTCGAAATGCTTAGAATAAGAACCCTCATGTCTTTCCCCCATTCATTTTCGATGTTATTCTCTGTATTGAAGCCATCGCGCTTCTATTGAAACCAGTTTAATTCTACCACAGTTCCCTATTTTTCATCCATCAATTTTTTGCGTCAGATATCTGTGAAAAAAATATTGCCGGTGACGAAATCCTGCATTGGCAGAAGTTCGTCACCGGCATCATCCATATTAGAAAAAGCCCAATTTATCGCTGGCATAAAGCATATTATAACAGCTGTCCTCGAGCCGCCGTCCTAACTATAAGCAAAGAATTTTTTCGCCGGTGTTTTGAGAAGCGCAGCTGTTACCAGCGCTGCGATCAGGAACCCGACAATGAACTGGACCATGTTCCAGGGTATGCTGAACGCCGCGACCGCAAAATTCCCATACATAAGCCCGGCAGCGATATAATAGCCGAATACCATCCAGAGCCCGGCAAGCGTCATTCCAAGGATTTGGTAGACCGGAATGACCATATGCTCCTTCTTGCGTATATAAATCGCTATGATGATCAGAAACACCGGTATCAGAAGCGCCACCAGCATCAGCTGGCTCTGGACCTCCCCAAGGAACGTCCCCAAAGCGGTCATGTCCGGAACATCATCCGAAAGAAGCGCAGCCGCATTGTTTTTTGCCTGATAATCAATGATATAATTGATCGCCAGGTTGAATACCGCCCAAGCCCCCGCCGTGACAAGGCTAAGCAGAATTATGTTCCTTCTGTTTTTGATGCACTTCTCGATCGCAAGGCCCATCATCAGCGCCATAAGCCCTTTGATGCAAAGTGTCCATGGCGCCCAGTTCGCGTAACCGACGAACAGATCTGCCAATGCCGATCCGACTCCTGCAGCAACTGCTCCATAGCGCCATCCTAGAATCAGGACAGACAGGAATATCATGCTGTCTCCCAAATGGATGTAGCCATTTGTAAAAGGAACCGGAACCATGAGCACCATTGTTGAAACAGTGACGAGTGCCATCATCAGGCCGGTCATGATTATTTTTTTGGTGTTGACCAGGTTTGCAGTGTTCTCCATTTTCTTCAATCCTTCTTTCAGTTGTTTTCGTTTGCTTGTTTTTAAGATTATCTTGAAAATAATTGCTCTATAATATATAATAACCATAAAATTGTACATGTTCATATATGCAATTTCAACTTTTTTTATATATACAGTTTGGAGGTTGCCTGATGCTGCCCGTTTTGGATCACGATTCACCGACACCGCTATACATACAATTATATGACCATATCCGCAAGGCTGTGCTGGACGGCAGCCTGAGCGCCGGCGAAAAGCTCCCGTCCCTTAGGGGGTTTTCAAAAAATCTGGCAGTCAGCCTGACCACTGTAGAGCTCGCTTACAGCCAGCTGCAGGTCGAAGGATATATCGGCAGCCGGCCTCAATCCGGGTACTTTGTCAATAATATAGCCGCCGTGCGTCCTTCCTCTTATGAATACAATGGGAACGAAAACCATCACAGTGTATCGGTTTTAGACGATGTTCCTGTGGAGAAATACTATTCCGACTTGAATTCCTTTGATTTCATTAAATGGAAAAAATGCATGAACAAAATCCTGAACGACTATCCCGCGCTTCTGCTCGAAGAAGGCCTTCCTCAGGGAGAAGAGATCCTGCGGGTCCAGATTTCCAGATATATTTACCAATCCAGAGGGGTCAACTGCTCTCCGGACCAAATCGTCATCGGTGCCGGCACACAACAGATCACCGGATTGCTTTCCGTGATACTGGGCATGATGGATATCGAATATGCCGCCTTCGAAGACCCCGGATATCGGCCGGTCCGGAGCGCCTTCATAGATAAGGGCTTCGGCATCATTCCCATATCGGTCTCCAAGGATGGCATCCGCATCGAGGATCTGCCGGGCGGCATTCCATGCGCTGTTTACGTCAGTCCGTCCAACCAGTTTCCCATGGGCTTCGTCATGCCCGTCGCACGGCGCTATGCCCTTCTCGAATGGGCGGACAAAAACGGAAGCATCATCATCGAAGACGATTACGACAGCGAGCTGCGATATTTCGGCCGGCCTGTGCCGGCATTGCAGGGACTTGGCAAAAGCGAAAACGTCGTCTACCTAGGATCGTTCTCCTCGACCCTTTTCCCTGCGATCAAGATCAGTTATATGGTCCTGCCCGCTGCGATGCTGCGCCTTTTTAGGAAAATACAGGGCGATTACACCCAGACCTGCTCCAAGGCCGAGCAGCTAACGCTGGCCCTCTATATGCAGAACGGCATGTACCAGGCAAATATCAAACGCCTGCGCAAGCTCAATTCCCAGAAAGTCCACGCCGCTACCGACGCGATCAATAAACATATGGGTGGGTTCGTCAAGATACTGAATAACAGCTCCGGCGTCCAGATGCTGCTTGAATTCAGCGGAAAAAAATCCCCGGAGCAGCTGTGCCGTGAGGCTGCCGCTCTGGGGATCCAGATTGTTCCTGTCGCGCGGTTCACCTTTCAGAAACTCCTGAAAGAGAATATCGCCCTCATTTTCTATTATACGCGGATTCCCCTGGCCGATATCGACCCGGCAATCAAAAGGCTGTCAGCCCTCTGGGATGCTCCTTGACGCGTCGTCCCGGAAGCGAAGCGCTGCAGCCTGAAGCCTTTTGCTGAATCAAGGGCGGCTATATGGCTTCCCTGATCCTTCTACCGGCTTCCGACGTTCCGATGAGCTGCATGCCTTCGCTCATAATGTCCCCGGTTCTTACACCCTGGTCAAGCACCTTGCTGACTGCCGCTTCGATCGCGTCAGCTTCCCGCGGCAGGTTGAAGGTATATCTGAGCATCATGGCCGCCGATAAAATAGTGGCCATTGGGTTTGCCTTGTCCTGTCCGGCGATATCCGGAGCACTGCCGTGCACCGGCTCGTACATGCCAAAGTTGCCCTCCCTCAGGCTGGCGGAGGGCAGCATGCCGATGGAGCCCGTAATCATGCTGGCTTCGTCCGAAAGGATGTCCCCGAATATATTGCTGGTCACGATCACATCGAACTGCTTGGGATTGCGGACAAGCTGCATTGCCGCATTGTCCACGTACATATGGCTCAGCTGGACTTCGGGATAATCCTTCGCCACTTCTGTGACAACCTTGCGCCACAGTCTGGAACTTTCAAGAATATTGGCCTTGTCCACGCTCATCAGCTTCTTCCCGCGCTTCATGGCTGTTTCAAAGCCGACCACGGCGATCCTGCGCACTTCTTCCTCGGCATAGATTTCCACATCGTAGGCGGCTTTTCCCATCTCCGTGTCCCTGAAGCCCTTTTCACCGAAATAGATGCCGCCGGTCAACTCTCGGATCACGACAATATCAAGCCCCCCGGCTGTTATCTCCGATTTGAGGGGGCAGGCCTCCTTCAACTGGTCAAAAAGAATCGCCGGCCTGATGTTGGCAAAAAGCCCAAGGCCTTTTCGAAGTCCCAGCAGGGCCTGCTCCGGCCTTTGATCTCCGGGCAGCGTGTCCCATTTGATTCCGCCGACAGCGCCAAGGAGCACAGCATCACTATTCTTGCAGACTTCCAGGGTCTCCGCCGGCAGAGGCACGCCGGTCGCGTCCAGCGCCGCCCCGCCTGCAAGCACCTCAGTGTAATGAAACTTATGGCCGAATTTCTCGCCGACTTTATCCAGCACTTTAATGGTTTCCGAAATGACGTCGGGTCCGATGCCGTCCCCCGGCACAACTGCGATTCTGTATTCCATCAAATGTTCTCCTTTACATAGTTCACAAGGCCGTCACAGTCGATGATCTTCCGGATGAATTCCGGAAACGGCTCCGCTTGATAAGTTTCACCCTTGGTAATATTCCTGATTTCGCCGGTTGCGAAATCGACTTCCACTTCGTCTCCGGCATCGATCTTTTCAGCCGCCTCTTCACATTCAAGGATCGGCAATCCGGTATTGAAAGCGTTTCTATAAAATATTCTTGCGAAGGTCGACGCAATGACGCAGGAGACGCCGGACGCCTTGATCGCGATCGGCGCATGCTCACGGGAGGAGCCGCATCCGAAGTTCTTGTCCGCGACGATGATATCTCCCTCGCAGACCTTGTTGACAAAATCGGCGTCGATGTCTTCCATGCAATGCTTCGCAAGCTCCGCAGGATCCGATGTGTTCAGGTACCTTGCCGGAATGATGACGTCAGTGTCGACATTGTCTCCGTATTTGAATACTTTGCCTTTATTGATCATATCTATACCTCTTTTCATTAATTACTACATTTCGGCCGGATGCTCCGGCTTTTGCCAATGCTGCCCTACAGGAGTTCCGGGTTGCTGATTTTTCCGGTCAGTGCCGATGCCGCGGCGACTGCGGGGCTCGCCAGATAAACCTCCGATTCCGGATGGCCCATCCTGCCGACGAAATTTCTGTTTGTCGTTGCAACGGCTCTTTCTCCTGCTGCCAGGATGCCCATATGGCCGCCCAGGCACGGTCCGCAGGTCGGTGTCGAGAAGACGGCGCCGGCTTCCACGAATATGCGCGCCAAGCCTTCATCGATGCACTGCAGATAAATCTTCTGCGTCCCCGGGAAAATGATGACTCTGAGATTCTTCGCCACTTTCTTTCCCTTCAGGATGGAGGCCGCGACACGCATGTCCTCCATTCTTCCGTTGGTGCAGGAACCGATGACAACCTGATCGATCTTCACATCACCTACTTCATCAATGGTCCTGGTATTGTCCGGAAGATGCGGGAAAGCGACGGTCGGCCTGATCTTCGAAAGATCGATAACGTATGTTTCGTCATATTCTGCGTCCTCATCCGGCGCAAAGATTTTATAAGGTTTGCTGCCTGCTTCTTCCATGAAGGCGATGGTCTTATCATCGACCATGAAGATGCCGTTCTTGCCGCCTGCTTCTATAGCCATGTTCGCCATTGCCAGCCTATCGTCCATGCTCAGATTTCCGAGTCCCTCACCCATGAATTCCATAGATTTGTATAGGGCGCCGTCGACGCCGATCATGCCGATTATATGAAGGATCACATCTTTGCCGCTGACCCACTTGCCCATTTTGCCGACAAGCTCAAACTTGATGGCGGATGGGACTTTGAACCACGCTTTTCCCCTTGCCATTCCAGCCGCCATGTCCGTAGAGCCGATGCCTGTCGAGAAAGCGCCCAGGGCGCCATAGGTGCATGTATGGGAATCCGCGCCGATCACAACGTCTCCGGCGACGACAAGTCCCTTTTCAGGCAGGAGCGCATGCTCGATGCCCATCTGCCCTACCTCGAAATAATTCTCAATATCTTCGTCCACGGCGAATTCCCTGATTTTCTTGCACTGCTCAGCCGCTTTGATGTCCTTGTTCGGTGTAAAATGATCCGGCACGATGACAACCTTTTTCTTGTCAAAAACGCCCTTCGCACCCATTTTCCTGAATTCATTTATGGCCACCGGCGTCGTGACATCGTTGCCAAGGACGATATCCAGGTCAGCTTCTATAAACTGCCCCGCCTTCACTTCCGGAAGCCCCGCATGCGCCGCAAGGATCTTCTGTGTCATGGTCATTCCCATTATAATTTTCCTCCTACTGTTTCAATTCTCTATATGGATTTAATTTTGAACCGCTCTTTTCTCCTCGTCGTCCTTGAGAAGCTTATACTCGATGGAATCCATCAGCGCCAGCATACTGGCTTCGATAATATTCGTGGAAACGCCGACTGTAGTCCAGTTGGACAGTCCATCCGTCGATTCGATCAGTACCCTGACCTTTGATGCCGAGGCGCCTGAATCGATGACCCTGACCTTGTAGTCGACGAGCTTCATTTCTTTAAGATGCGGATAGAACACCTCGATGGCCTTTCGCATGGCCTTGTCAAGAGCGTTGACCGGTCCGTTCCCTTCGCTGGCCGTGATTTCTTCACTGCCGTCCACCTCGATCTTGATCATTGCCGTAGAGCTGTGTTCTTTGGAGGATTCGGGATCCTCCTCGATGATCCTGTAGTAGCTTACCCGGAAAAACGGCCTGTATTTGCCGAGATGCTTGCGGACCATCATCTCAAAGGATGTTTCGGCGCCCTCGAACTGATATCCGTCATGCTCCATATCCTTCAGGATGTCGACCAGCTCTTTCGCCTCTTTTGAGGACTTGGTTATAGACGAGTCGATCTTTTGTATCATCTTCATGATTGCATTTTTACCGGAGACTTCGGACATCAGGAATGTCCTTACGTTCCCTACCAGCTCAGGCGATATGTGTTCAAAGGAATCCGACGCCTTGTTCACGCCGTCGATATGCATGCCGCCCTTATGGGCGAACGCATTGTTCCCGACATAAGGCGCCCCCGGATTCAAGCTGATATTGGTGACCTCCGCCACATATTTCGCCGTTTCCGTCAGTCTCGCCATCTGCTCCTTCGGTATGCACCGGTAGTTCTTCTTGAGCTGCAGATTGGCGATGATCGTCGCCAGATTGGCATTGCCGCATCTTTCCCCGATGCCGATGAACGTTCCCTGCACGTGGTTCGCGCCTGCCTTGACTGCCATGATGGAATTGGCTTCCGCCATTCCGGTATCGTTATGGCAGTGGATCCCGATCTCCATCTTGAATTTATCGCGGATCAGCTTTGTGATATCGTAGATATCGTCCGGAAAACTGCCTCCATTGGTATCACAAAGCACAAGGCAGTCCGCCCCGCCGTCCTTGGCCGCCTGCAGCGTCCTCAGCGCATAGCGGTCATTGCTTCTGTAGCCGTCGAAAAAATGCTCGGCATCGTAAATGACTTCCTTGCCTTTCTCCTTGAAAAACCGGACCGTATCCTGGATCATCGCAAGATTTTCGTCAAGGCTTGTCTGTATGACGTCTGTCACATGAAAATCCGAGGATTTGCCGAAAATCACCACCGTATCGGTTTCCGCCGACAGCAGCTGCCGGACGTTGTCGTCGTCCTCTACCGCAATGTCCTTGCGTCTGGTGCTTCCGAAGGCAGCCAGCTTCGTATTCTTGAGCGTCATCTGCTTTGCCCGCTCGAAAAACTCCTTGTCCTTGCTGTTTGAGCCCGGATTTCCGGCTTCTACATACGCAACGCCAAGTTCGTCCAGCGCCGTCAGGATCTTGATCTTATCCTCAATGGAAAACGAAACATTCCTGGCCTGAGCGCCGTCCCGCAAATATGAATCGAATATCTTAATTTCCCTGTTCATCTATTCCCCTCCCTTTTGGCGGCAATTTGAGATGCTGCGTTGCCGAAGCCGGATTTTCGGCAATCTATAAAGTTACCGGCTCAATGACCGTATCCGCTTTTCCCTGCATTTCCTGATAGATCATTTTATTGACCGCATTGACATACGCGTAGATCGTCGCTTCGATTATATCCGTGCTGAGACCTCTGCCCGAATAGATGGCGCCGTCGCTGCCCTTGATTTTGACGAGGGCGTCTCCCAGAGCGTCCTGGCCTTCCGTGACGGATTGCAGCTGATAATCCTCCAGCTCAAGCTCACGGCCGACGATTTTTTCAATAGCCTTGAAGGCCGCGTCGATCGGGCCGTCCCCTCTTGCGACTTTTTCGATTTTCTTTCCGTCCTTGACCAGCATGATCGTCGCCGTTGAAGTGATCGTATTGCCGCTGGTGATGACGAATCGTTCAGTCGAATAAATTTTCGGCACCTGAACCGTCTCCTTCGCCAGGATGGCTTCAATATCTCTATCATATACCTGCTTTTTCTTGTCGGCAATACTCTTGAATCTGGCAAATGCCGCTTCCAATTCCGTTTCATTCACTTCGTAGCCAAGTTCTTTCAGCTTGTTCCTGAAGGCATGCTTGCCTGAATGCTTGCCCAGCACCATCATGCTCGTCGTGAGCCCGACCGACTCTGGCGTCATGATCTCGTAGGTTTCCTTGTTCTTCAGCATGCCGTGCTGATGGATGCCCGACTCATGGGCAAAAGCATTTTCCCCCACGATCGCCTTGTTCGGCTGCACCTTGACCCCTGTGATTCTGGTCAGAAGGTTTGAGGATCTCATGATTTCCTGCGTAATGATCCTCGTATCGCAGTTTAAAATGTCTTTTCTTGTATGAAAGGCCATGACAATCTCTTCCATAGCCGCATTTCCGGCCCGCTCGCCGATCCCGTTGATCGTGCATTCGATCTGGGAAGCGCCCGCCCTGACGCCGGCAATCGAATTAGCCACGCCCAGGCCAAGATCATTATGGCAATGAACGGAAATATCAATTTTTTCCAGCGAAGGCGCCTGGCTTTTAACCTTCATGATGAATTCATAAAATTCGTCCGGCGTCGTATATCCTACAGTATCCGGAATATTGACCGTCGTCGCGCCTGCTTTGATGACGGCTTCGAAAATCCTTGCCAGAAACGCAGGCTCGCTTCTTGTCGCATCCTCAGCAGAAAATTCGATATCCGAGCAGTATTTTTTCGCATGCTTCACCATTGCGACGGCTCTTTCCAGAACCGCTTCGGGCTCCATCTGAAGCTTGTACTGCATATGGATCGGGGATGTCGCGATGAAGGTATGGATCCTAGGGGACGCCGCTCCCCTGATTGCCTCCCACGCCCTGTCGATATCCCCTTCGACGGTCCTCGCGAGACTTGCGACCACGCTATCCTTGATTGTATCCGCTATCGTCTTGACTGAAGCAAAGTCTCCAGGAGAGGACGCGGCAAAGCCGGCTTCAATGACATCGACCTTCATTTTTTCCAGCTGCTTGGCCATCTCGATCTTTTCCTTGAGATTCATGCTGCACCCGGGAGATTGCTCTCCATCTCTTAATGTCGTGTCGAAAATTTTAATCATTCTGGTCATTTTTTTATCCTCCTTTTGTTTATGATCGCTTCAGTGACTGTCATAAAACAAAAAGCCCCTGAAGCCTTTGGCTTCAGGGACGATAGATTTACCGCGGTACCACCCTGATTACTGCCTTGCAGCAGTCTCTCTTCCGGTTCAAGCAAACCGTGGGCCTTGATAACGGTGCCTGCCGTCATTCCTTACTTTGAACTGCACTGGTTCAGCGCATTTTCGGGAATGCTGCTCGGGAGCGAGATCCGGTTTTCCAAACGTATCGGCTTTTCAGCAACCGCCGACTCTCTAAAACGTTATTCTGAAAAATCAGTAACTCCGTCTTCGCATTTATTCATGTAATGGTCTTTTCGAATTGTATTAGAGTTAGTATATTAAATAAACGTAATGCTGTCAATACTTTATTTAACGTCTTTTTCCGGGCCTCCATCCGGCCCACCGCCTTCCGGCCGGGTTATTTTACGCACTCGCTTCTCAAGGTCCGGGCGGCCGATCCAGATCTGGGCGCCGCAGCCCCGGCACTTGATGCGGAAATCCATGCCGGTGCGCATCACCTCAAAGGTTTTTGAGCCGCAAGGATGATTTTTCTTAAGTTCCAAAACATCTCCGACTTTGATGTCTAAAGACATGCGACCGCCTCGATTTCGACCAGCGCATCCTTCGGCAGCCTGGCTACCTCGATGGTTGCCCTTGCCGGAAAATCTCCCGGGAAGCAATCTGCGTAAATCGCGTTGACCGTTGCAAAATCTTTCATGTCTTTCAGGAATATCGTCGTCTTGACGACATTTTCGAATCCCGCTCCCGCTTCCTTCAAAATAGCTTCAAGGTTGGCAAGCACCTGTCTCGCCTGGGCTTCGACGCCTTCCTTAAGCGCTCCGGTTTCAGGCACGAATCCGAGCTGGCCTGAAATAAACAGGAAATCTCCGGCACGCACAGCTTGTGAGTATGGCCCGATCGCAGCCGGAGCCTTGTCTGTAGCAATGATCCTTTTCATCATTTCACCCTCTTTTCGATTATATCGACACCCATATATTTTCTTAATGCCTCAGGAACGGTTACCGATCCATCCTTTTGCTGATAATTCTCAAGAACTGCGGCCAGCGTTCTTCCGACAGCCAGACCGGATCCGTTGAGCGTATGCACGAACTCTGCCTTTGCCTTCGGCTCCGGCCTGAAGCGGACATTCGCCCTTCTGGCCTGATAACTTTCAAAATTGCTGCAGGACGAAATCTCTACATACTTTCCGTAGCTCGGCATCCAGACTTCGATATCATATGTCATCGCCGAGCTGAACCCAAGATCTCCGGTACAAAGCCTGACGACCCGATACGGGATCTCCAGGACCCGAAGGACTTCTTCGGCAGCCTCAAGCAGAAGTTCAAGCTCCCTGTATGATTCCTCGGGCCTTGCGAACTTGACGAGCTCGACCTTGTTGAACTGGTGCTGCCTGATCAGGCCGCGCGTGTCCCTTCCGGCAGAGCCGGCCTCTTTCCTGAAGCACGGCGTATACGCGGTATAATATACAGGCAGTTCGTCCGCTTCCATGATCTCTCCGCCTCTGAGATTGGTCACCGGGACCTCAGCGGTCGGAATCAGGAAAAAGTCCTTCGCCGGCAAATAAAACATGTCGTCTTCAAATTTTGGGAGCTGGCCGGTGCCGGTCATCGCATCCCTGTTGACCATGAACGGCGGCAATATTTCCATATAACCATGCTTCCCGGTATGCAGATCCAGCATGAAATTGATCAGAGATCTTTCCAGCCTCGCGCCAAGCCCCTTGTAGACAGTGAATCTGGCGCCCGCGATTTTGGCAGCCCTTTCAAAATCAAGGATATCCAGATCCGTTCCGACATCCCAGTGGGCTTTGAATTCAAAATCGAAAGCCCTCGGCGTTCCCCATCTCCTGACCTCCAGATTATCCTCGTCGCTTTTGCCGACTGGCACCAGCTCAGACGGCACATTCGGTATATTCAGCAGCACGTTCCTGAGTTCCGTCTCGATATTGCCGATTTCAGAATCCAATATCTTGATATCCTCTGAAAGCGTCTTCATTTCGTTCATCAGTTCAGAGACATCCCTGCCTTCCTTTTTCAGACGCGGGATCTCCTTGGAGTCCTGGTTCTGCCTGTTTTTTTTCTGTTCGGCCACAGCAAGCAGGGCTCTCCTCTTTTCATCGAGTTCCAATGCCGTTCCTATGCCAAAGTCACCCTGTCCCCTGGATTCGACAGCTTTTTTCACTCGATCAAAATCTTCCCTGATAAGTCTGATATCCAACATCGTCATTCATCTCCCATGCTAAAATAAGTTCTTCCTGTATTCAATGTAAACTTCGATGAGTTCCTCGATCTTTGACTGCATTTCGATCTGCATCTCCGATGCCGCCTCATAATCATTTGAATCCAGGGCCATCTTGATCCTTGTCAGCAGGCATTTGGCAGAAATGCTGTCCTGACCGAGATCGACCCGCAGCCTGTTGATCGTTTTCCAGTTCAGCAGATCGAGATCTGTCGATTCTTCATCGGCATGAAGCCGCTTGCACTCCCTGACCGTGTCCATGACATTGGGTATGATGCGGTTGCGCAGTTCCGCCGCCCACTGGCTGAGGATCGCTTCCCTGTAAGATTCCAGCGTTATATCGTCAAACACGCCGTTGATTTTCAGAACCTCCAGCTTGTCAGGATGTTCATCGAACGCCTTGATATTCTCGACAACCGTGCGGGGCACTTTCCCAAACAGCCGGCTGCGCTCTTCCGGCGTATATTCATCAAAAACATCCTTCTCGCTTCTGTATTCCCTGTCTGTCTCCAGATAGTAAACTTCCTCGCCATATTTTTTCGACAGGATATCCAGCAATTCCGGCGCTGTCTTTTCAGCTTCCAGCGCAGCCTTGATCCCATCCAGCATCGCGAGATATACTGCCGCGAGCACGAGGTACGTATTGCTCTTCGGATTCGGCGATCTTAATTCGAACCTTGTCGCCAGCGGATTGGAAGCATCCCGCACCAATCCGATCAGAACGGTCCTGTTCCGGGACGGAATGTCCGCCTTATGACCAATCGAGGTCACAATGCAGACCGGTGCTTCGAATCCGGGCTTGAGCCTGTTGAAAGCATCATTGGATGATGTCACGAACGGATTGATGATCTCATAATGCTTCAGGATGCCCATCAGCGCTCCGAATCCGACAGGACTCATGTACTCCTCCTGCGGACTGGCAGGAGCAAACAGATTGACTCTCCTGCCATCCTTGAGACGTGCGGCGACACCGACATGGGTATGCTCGCCGCTGCCCGCGACGCCTTCGATCGGCTTGGCCATGAACGTGACGTCGAGGCCGTTGGCTCTGAACACATCCTTTATGACGTACTTTACCTGGCTTTCGTTGTCCGCCGCCTGAAGTGCCGTGCTGAACTTCCAGTCCACTTCAAGCTGCTCCATGACATGGTCATATTCGCCGGAGTGGCCAAGCTTTGCCTTGACGCCTCCCACTTCCTTGTGCCCCATTTCGATCTCGAAGCCGTAGCTGTCAAGGATCAGAAGAGATTTTTCGAGGGCGGTCCTGACCGGCCCGATAGTCCTTTTCCAATACTGCTCCTTCAGGACCTGGGATGTCGAAAGCTGCTCCCGGTCCGCCTTGTCGTCCGGCGTCTTGACCCAGAATTCCAGTTCCGTGGCTGCCGTCAGGTCGATGTCGTCGATTTCGTAGGCAGCGTCACATCCAAGTTCTTCAAAGACATAAGGATATTCCTGAAGTAGCTCCATAAGCTCGCTTTTAAATGTTTCGACCGCATCCCGCAGGATGACTCTGGATCCAACCTGATAATCATCATCGTGGACCAAAAATGAAGGAATTCGAAGCGTTCCGACAGGAAGCCTCGTCTCCTCGTCGATATGGCTGAAGTTATAATCCACATACCAGTTCACATTCATATCGGGAATGATGTCGAGTTTTGCGTTGTTCAACGCGGCTATTTTGGGAAGAACTACGCTCGAGCCGTCTGTCTGGACGCCTTTCGTCAGAAAATCCTCTATATCCTCGATGAATAGCTCGACCGGTATCTTTTCATCGGTATCCGATCCCCCTATATCCAGTCCCACCAGCGATACGAATTTGATTTCCGGATGATTGCGGAGCATCTCG
Organism: Firmicutes bacterium UBA5774; assembly: GCA_002418625.1. Classification (GTDB taxonomy): domain Bacteria; phylum Bacillota; class Clostridia; order Peptostreptococcales; family Anaerovoracaceae; genus UBA5774. The sequence continues at coordinate 11,026 of DIEM01000056.1, read as the reverse complement.
ATGATATCCCGCTTTGAATGATTGATCGCCGGAATATTGAACAACATTTTACTGAGCAACATGGTACTTATTCTCCTCTATATTATTAATTGCCTGTCGTGTCAACATCGGGTGCCGGCTCTTCGACAGGAGCCAAAAGATTCAGGTATCTCTCGACTTCCTTCATGTAGCTGCCGTAGGACGCCCAGTCTCCGTTTTTCTGCGCTGCGATCGCGTTCTTGAACGCTTCGTTGGCAAGCTCGATCAGTTTATCGGCCCCAAGGTCGCCGTTGTCAGGTGTTTCCTCATCGTCAGGCATGCCTGCAATGCCGTCTCCGGTACCGAAAAGTTCGTTCAGCGCGCCGGCAAGCGTCGGTTCATAGGCGATCCTGTCGCCGTAAGCCACGATAACCCTCTTGACTTCAGGCAAGCTGTTGATATTGGCTGCCCGCAGATAGACCGGCTCGATATAGATGAACGAATCCTCGATCGGGATCACGAATGTATTTCCCCGGATATAATCGGAACCCGTAGAACCCCACAATGAAAACTCCTTGGAAATCGTCGTATCCTGGTCGATCTGGGAATCGATCTGCATCGGCCCGTATATGAGCTTGTCCTTCGGCAGCCTGTACAGGACCATCTCCCCGTAATTCTCCCCGTCATTCCTGGCGACCAGCATCCCTGTCATGTTCGGCTTGTCTTTAGGCGTATAGACGATGGAGTTGATAAATTCGACCTTCTCCTCTCCCGGAAGCTTCATAATGTAATAAGTCGGCGTCATCTGGACTCTGTCCTGTCCGTATATCTCAAAGGATACGTCCCAAAGATCCTCGCCTTGATAGAAGACCTTCACATCGTTCATATGGTAACGCTTGTAGACTTCCGCCTGGATCGAGAACAGCATGTTCGGGTAGCGGATATGGGCTTTCAGCGATTCAGGCATTTCTTCAAAGTCTTTAAAAAGCACGGGGTAGATCTTGGCCAGCGTCTGCACGACCGGATCCGCATCATCGACGATATAATAGCTTGTCTCGCCGTTATAGGCATCGATAACGACCTTGACTGCGTTGCGAATGTAATTGATGCTGCCTTCAGACGAATATGGCGCAGAATATGGGAAATAACTGCTGGTCGTGTACCCATCGATGATCCAGTATAATTTGCCGTCGACCGTAACGATGTACGGATCCTTGTCATAATAAATGAACGGCGCGATCTTGTTGACCCTATCCGCAATGTTTCGATTGATCAGGATCCTCGATTCAGAGTCGATGTTCGTGGAAACCAGAAGTTTCAGACTCTGTTGCTTGATCGTGAACATGATCCTGTTGAACAGGCCCAGCTTGATGCCGGCGCTTCCTTCATAGGTAGCGTAAATATTGCTCTCGCCGCTTGGATAATCGAACTCCTGCTCATCTGTATTCGTTATGATATAATTATTCGTCATCTCACCGAAATAGATCTCAGGCCTGTCGATAGTGATTTCCGGCACGGATGAAACCGGAGGAATGCTGCGGATCAGCATGTCCGGCTGGCCTGTGGCGGTGACTTTGTCGACGCGCGAAAGCGTTATACCATAGCCATGGGTATATTTCAGATGTCGCGTAAGCCATTGCTCCGTTATCTTTGTTTCGTCGATTTCCCTGGCGGAAAGGAATACCTGGGTATATTTTCCGTTGATGATGTACCTGTCGACATCGACGTCATTAAACAGATAGTAAAGCCTGATGCTCTGCGTCTGGTTGTAGAACTGCTTGGCAGGTTCATAGTCATTGATCCTGATATTTTCGATCGTCCCCTGGTTGTTCAGCAGATCCTGCTTGGTCAGGTTGCTCTTTACAGGAAAGTCCTTGATCTTGATGTCATCCAGATTATAGGCCTTTTGCGTAAAGCCGATGTTGTTCTGGAGGTACTGGCTCTGCTTGTTGATCTCGTCAGGTGACACGATGAAATTCTGTACCGCCATGCCGAAAACCGTTCCAAGCATCGTCACAACCAGCATCAGCACCGGCGCGGAAAGCGCCAGCTTGTATTTTTTGCTCCTGATACCGAGCACGATGGTCACAGCGGACACCAGTGCCAGGACGATCAGTATCCTGTATTCCCATAATACTACATTAATTTCTGTAAATCCTGCGCCATACAATACGCCTGACTGGCTGTAGAGAAGGCTGAACTGTTTCAGGAAGAAGTTGGATGCGACCATGAGGAAAAATATAACGCCAAGGATCATGATCTGCCTGGACGCAAGTCCGAGGATCTCCATGAAATTGTCCTTGTTGAAGCTCATGCCCCGCGTAAATTGGTTCGCGAAGTTCGGTGGCGTCCCCTCCGGATTCGAATAATCGAATTCCGTCTTCTGCTCGAACATTTTCGGCCTTCTGACCGACATCAGGAACATGTAATAGACGAAGGTCAGCGCGACAAACGCCAGCACCAGTCCGATCACGATCTGATTGATCTGGGTCAGCAGCGAATATTTGAACACATAGAAGGACACATCCAGATTGAATATGGGATCCTTCAGGTCGAAAGACGTGCTGTTGGTGAATTTGAGGATCTCGAACCAAAGCTGGGTCGTCGTGGCCATTGTCGCCATGAAGGCAAAAATAACGCCTATGCCCAGCGATACTTTTTTGATCGTCTTTTCAGTGACCGTCTGCTCGCCTGAAGTCTCGATCTTTTTATAGTAATCCTTCTTAAGCAGATTGAGATACCAATATGTCAGCGCCATTATGACGACGAATGTCGGGATCCCGAGTGACAGCTGGGTAACCAGCTGCTTTAAAAATACGCTTGTGTAGCCAAGCTCCTTAAACCACAGGTAATCCGTTATAAAATTGATCAGCGTGCCGAATCCGGATACGAGGATCAATAGTATGACGATGATCACGCCTATTCCGAGCCTTCCTTTTTTCATGCTTTCCACCCCTTTTTTCCTTGTGCGATGTTGCTATTAAAATTGATATCATTTCTGAATTTAAAAATTTCCTATATTATATCATAACAGAAGGGGCGCGGTCAGCACCCCATCCGATATTTTGTGCGTCTAATATTTGTAATAGTTGACGATTTTCATTTCCTTGCCGGCCTTTTCCAGCTTATAGATCCATCTATAGTCCTTCACTACGGATTTCCCGGCTTCGGTGACCTCGATCCTTTCGTGGGTCCAGGCATAAAATTGATCGCCGTTTTGTCGCAGCTCCCCGATCTCGAGCAGCAGGAACTTCTCCGTCACCTTTCCGGCTTTCGAGAAGTTCTCGACATTTTTGTAGGCCTGGCTTCCCGCCTTGGTCACCTCCAGCACCGCCTTGTCGCCGCTGTTCACGTAGTCGATCCAAAGCGAATCAAAAGAGATGATCGCGGCGATGATCTCCCGGTCATAATAGACAGCGTCACCATCTTCGTCTTCCGCGGGAGCATATAATATATTGTCTGCAATCGGTTTGGAGTTCTTGATGGCGGGATCCGCGTACGATACCGCAGGGTCATATTTCATCAAACTGTTGGCCTTTATGGCTTCGATGTTCTTGTTCGCGGCCAGCTGGGACGCAATCAGCGCATCTTTATCCGCCATCGGCAAAGGATCCGGCCCGATAGCTTCAAGCTCTTCTTCGACGGCCTGTTCCGATCCGGGTTCCTCCTGCTCCGATCCAGGCTCCTCCTGTTCAGGCTCTGTTCCTCCCGTGATCCTTTCATAAAGTCCGCCGACGCCTGCCGTGATGTTCTTCTGGAAATCTCCGATCGCCTCTGCCGCTTCGCTGTCCGGCATGAAATACTTGATTCCCAGCAAGGCCAGTTCCAATATTATTACGACAACAATTACCGCAACGGCTGATTTTGCAAAGCCCCAGTTTTTATCGTCATCGTCCTCTTCTTCTCCGTCCCCGATCAAATCCTCTTCTTCCGCTTCGTCGTACTGTTGCTCCTGCTCCGCCCCTGTGCCGGCCGTTTCCTGCTCAGACTTGAAAAATTCATTTCTCGCGGCCGCCATTTCAGCGGCCTGCCTTGATTCCCGGGCCACGGGGCTCTCTTCCTCGGGCGGCTCAATATCTTCTTTGTCGAGGACGTCAACCTCTTCGATATCCGGATCCTTGAACATTTCCGGCTCGATCCTGTCCGGACCTGATGCCTGATGAATCTTTTCATATTCCATATCCAGCAATTTCTGGAATTCGGCGCTCTTTTGGCTGAACGTGAAAAACTTGTCTATCTCATGAGACGACTCTTTGGCGAATGTGTCAATTTCCTCCGCGGTTCCCTCCTGCCCTTTCGCGTTCTCTTCGGGCTCCCTCGGAAGCTTCGCTCTTTCTTCCTCCATATCCCACACAAATTCTTCGGGCCCTGCCGGCTTGTCGGCTTTATTCGCAAAATCATGCACATCCCACGAAAATTCCGGTTCTTCCGACATATCCACTTCCGGCGGCGTAAACTTGAAGTCTATGTCACTATTTGAAGGCAACGCAAAGCCTTCAGGGTTCTCAGGCCGCCAGACAACGCTGATCTCTTTATCGCCGGCGCCGCTGTCCGCATCCTCACCCCAGGTCTTCGCGCTTTTATCTTTCTCGCTTGCCGATTCTGCGTCAGAAGTTCCCTCCTGCCGTTTCTCAGGCGTATTTTCGATCTTCTTGCCGCTTTCCGTGTTGTAGATCACTTCCGCTTCCACGCCGCCGCTTTTTTTGCCGATGACCGGCGCCCCGCAGACGTCACAAGTCAGATCCGATTCTTTTAAAGAATTGCCGCATATCCTGCAATACATGTTTCTCCTCCTGCCTGGCTCAAATTAACCATGTTCGAGCTTTTCAACGTCTTCCGGAATCCCTCTGCGATTTCAGTTCCTGATCAGGTCCTCAAGCTCGTCCCGTCGATAGATCCTTCCGCTTTTCCCAATGAATGTTTCCGTCAAGTCCGGCCGCTCCTGCCCGTCCTGCCTTTGAGAAGCCACGGCTTCCGATGCCTCCGGGAATGACGCAGGGGCTGCTTTTGCGTCAGAGCCGATCCCCGCGTCAGGGGCGGCCGCAATCGCCGCAGCAGGTGTGTCGGCAAATGACGGCTGCGATGTCCGCTCCGCCTGCTCCTTTGACGGCATGGCAGTCTGCCGGGTTCCTTTTTTGCGATTTTCCTTAGCCATATACTTTTCAACGTTGTTCAAGCGTTTTTCTATTTTCTTCAATGTGCCCGTACTGTCGTTGACTTTCCAGTACCAAAGCCTGACGCCTCTCAGCAGCAGCCACACCAGAAAAAGCGCTGCGATTATGATAGCAACGCTTATGATCAATGTGACATTTTCAGTTAGTATTTCTCGGATCAATTCTCTCAGGGCTGGAACGAGGTCATTCATTACATTGCTACCTCTATTTACCTATGAAACTCTCTAAGTAATTATATACGAAAGCATGGCGGATAGCAATTGTTAAAATCAGTCACATACTGTGTTCCAACCGACTGAGGACGCTGAAAAATCAACTGCCGCCGGACTTGTAGAACCTGAGTCTCGCAAAATTGAATTTCTCTTTGATAAACGGGGAAGACGCAAAAATGATCAAAACAGGTATTGCGAACGATAATAAGCATCCGTAAAACCAGCTTTCCGCTGACAAGTCAAAATGGATCCAGGTCGCGAGTCCCGATATGAGACCGCAGAAAATCGCCGCCAACGTGATCTTTTCATTTTTATATTTTGAGTATATGCCGGTATCATCAGCCATATCATCGCGACGCAAAGCGGCATCAGGAATCCCCAGAAAGCGATCCTGTCAGTCTTGCAGGAATTGATCTTCTGCCAGTCCCCCTGGTCCCCGATTAGAAAGAACAGCCCTATCGTAAAAACATAGATCCCGACCTGCCCCCACCAGTCCGGTCCATTGATCAGCCGAAGGTATTCCGAGTGATCGATGGACGCGAAATAAAGAGTCGCCTGCTGCCAGCCTCCGCTCAGCTTATAGCTCTGGGTGAAAAGCAGGATCAGGCCTGCGGCTTGCATGATGCCCTGCAGGATATCGGTGCCGACAATGCCCCAAAGTCCGCTCAAAGATGTGTAGGCCGTTATCAAAATGAAGATGAGCAGGATCGCAAAGTTTCGGTTTATTCCGAAAACATAGACGACAAGCAGCGAAATGGCGCTGAATTGCATGCCAATGACAGTAACATTCCTTATGATGACCGCTATGGCAGTCGGTATGCGAACCGCCTCGTTGAATTTCGGATACCGCAGCGCCATCATATCGCCGATACTATACTGTTTGAGTTTCCTGATGCGGGTTATAAAAAGGAAGGCGAAGAAAAACCCGACAATATAAGGAATGCTCATGATCCAGTATTTACTGATCCCGCTGAGATACGAAAGTCCCACAAGCCCGATGATTGTTCCGCCGCCGACCCAGGTGCCGAAATATGTCATGACGACATAGGCAAAGGACAGGGATCTGCCGCATAGATTATATTCCTCGTATGAACTGACCGCTTTACGCGCAAAAAAAATGCTGATGCTGAACAGCGCCAAGATATAAAGGACAGAAAAACTGATCGACCAGAAGTTCATAGGATACCCTCCAGTTGCGATTCTGATTATGGCCGTTGGCACAATTTACAAAGATGCCGCATCATGTGCTGCAGCATCCTGTTCGTACGTATTATTTCGTTTCCTTGCTCGTCACTTTCTTGCTGTTCATCCAGGCGACCACGTCATCCTTGTCAAACCTGACGCTTTTGCCCAATTTGATGAATGGCAGGCCCTTCTGCTGCAGATTATAGATCGTCATCCTCGTGACCTGGAGCATCTCGGCGACCTGTTCGATTGTTAAATATTTTAATTCCGATGACATAGCACTACCTCAATAGTCAATAGTATATATTCGTGTATATTATTATATATTGCCGCCCATTTTTATACAAGTAAAATTTGTTTCCGCCTCTTCGCAATAAAAGTATTGCAAAATTGAGCCTCCATGGGTATAATATCAATTGTCACAAATTCATGCTTCGTTAGCTCAGCTGGTAGAGCACCTGACTCTTAATCAGGGTGTCCGGGGTTCGAGCCCCCGACGGAGTACCAAAAAGCAATATCCCGCCTATTTGGCGGGTATTGCTTTTTTTGGCATTTTGAAGGGGGTGAGTATAATGCTCCCATTACGAGACCAAATCAAGTTTGGGGTATTGATATCACCTATATCCGGATGGCCAAGGGATTCATGTATCTTTTTATCATTATTGACTGGTACAGCCGCCGGATCGTCGATTTCGAACTTTCAAGCACCTTGGAGAAAAAATTTGTAATGGCCTGCCTGAAAAGAGCATTAGGCTGTCATAAACCAGATATCATCAACAGTGATCAGGGCGGCCATTTCACCAATCCGGAATATCTGATGCTGCTCGATAAAAATGAAGTTCGCGTCTCCATGGATGGCAAAGGGCAGGCCCTCAACAATGTTCGCACAGAACGCTTTTTCAGGACGCTGAAATACGATCTAATTTATATAAATGAATTTGACAGCCCTCGTGAGCTCCGTAAAGCTATCAATAAGTATATCCACGAATACAATAACTACAGGCCTCATTCCTCCATCGGAGGCGCTTGCCCGGATGATTTCTATTGGGGTCGGGCGGCCGTGGCCTGTTGATCAAAACACAGAAAGGAGAATCAACTTATTTTTTCTCCAGCAGTGTCTTGACACAGGGGGGGCATTATACCAGGAGTGCGACACTGAGTTGCGGTCACCCTCTAGAAATATTGACTGACGACACCGATAAGCCATGGATAATCGGGAGAGTCGAACACTCCGATGCTTACTATTTTTGCGGTGATGAAACTCCATATCTTTGCTCTGGTATGAAGGTTAGGATTAGGGATATTTAATCTGCAAGCTCCAATTGACCTTCTCCCCTGTAAAATTACCACCCTCCGCGAGAGTCCGGATGATATAATGAAATATCCGGGAGGGATAAAATTATGCAGAAAAAATTTACAGAAGAGCAGATCATTGGCATCTTGAAGATGCAAGAAAACGGTGTGCCGACCAAGGACATCATCCGGCAGCACAATATCAGCGAGCAGACGTTCTATCGATGGAAATCCAAATATGGAGGCATGGATGTCAGCGAGGCCAGAAGGCTCAAGCAGCTCGAAGAAGAAAACCGAAGGCTCAAGCAGATCGTTGCAGATCTTACCCTCGATAACCAGGCCCTGAAATGGGTCGTACAAAAAAACGAATTCAGCCTGCCCGCAAAAAAGAAATAGCTTGTGAACTCCAGCAGGAACTTAATCTAAGCGAAAGACGCGTGTGCAGGCTACTCGATATCAACAGGACATTTAAACGATACAGATCAACAAAGCGCGAAGAGGACAACCGGATCATAGAGAGGCTTTCCGAACTCGCCACCCGCTGGCGGCGGTTCGGCTACAAAAGGCTCCATATCCTTTTGCGTCGCGAAGGATTCCATATCAACCATAAGAAAACCTACAGGCTTTACAAGGAAGCTGGACTTAGCATCCGCAAACGGAAGAAGAAGTGCCCTTCCGAAAAAAGAGGCAAACCTGAGATCGTCTCTACACCGAACACTCGCTGGTCATTTGATTTTGTATCTGATACTCTCGCAAATGGCAGGCGGATTCGTGTGCTGACGGTCATTGATGAGGCAACTCGTGAATGCCTTGCCCTTGAAACAGACACTTCAATCACTGGGACCCGTGTGGCAGCTGTCTTGAATAGAATCGCATTCTTCCGTGGCTTTCCAAAGGAGATCCTGACAGATAACGGACCAGAATTTACAGGCAATGTTTTAAGCGCTTGGTCATATGAAAAGAATATCCATCATATTTTCATTGATCCTGGCAAACCAATCCAAAATGCTTATATTGAAAGTTTTAACGGCAAATTCCGTGAGGAATGTCTTGATGCCCACTGGTTTAAAAACCTTGGCGATGCAAGAACTACGATTGAAGCTTGGAGGAATGAGTACAATACAGTCAGACCGCATATGTCAACGCCGGAATAAAAATGATGCAATCGCCGGGAAGAATTTGACCCAAACGCCGGTTACTGAATCGCCGGGATATTGGCCGCCGGTACTGTATTGATTCCGGATTTCTGACGCTGGCGGATCCTGTAGGATTCACCACGGATATTGATCACATGCGCGTGATGCAAAAGCCTGTCGAGCATGGCCGTTGCAATAACTGTGTCGCTCATGAGTTCGCCCCAGTCGCTGAAGACTTTGTTGCTGGTGAGTATGATGCTGCCATGCTCGTATCTTGAGCATATCAGGCGAAACAGAAGCTCCGCTGAGTGTCTGTCGAGCTGCATATACCCAACTTCATCGATGACAAGAATGTCCGGCCTGAGGTAGACCCGCCATCTGCGATCCAGTCTGTTTTGCTGATGCGCTTTCTTAAGGTCAGCAATCAACTGTGAAAGGCTGGCATAGTAGACTGTTTTGCCGTTTCTGAGCGCCTGGACCGCAAGCCCGACCGCAAGATGGGTCTTGCCGACGCCCGGCGGCCCAAGAAATATCACGTTTTCTTTCCTAGCTGCAAATGCAAGGGTCGAAAGCTCCATGATCTGCCGTTTGTCGATGCTGGCCTGGAAATCATAATCGAACTCCTCCAGCGTCTTCCTGTGGGGAAGCCTCGAAAGCTTGGTTCTTGTTTCTTCGCTCCTGCGTTTTCTTTCCTGAAGCTCAACATCAAGAAAATCGGAAAGAAAATCAAGGTATGTGAGCTCCCTCTTGGCAGCATCCTCAAGTTTCGCTTCAAGAAGCTGGCTGCCCGCAGTCAGGCCGATCCTTTCGAGACATTCTCGCGCGTGCTCAATATCAGCCATTTGCAGCCACCTCCATCATTTCGTCGTAAACGGACAGTGGCCTGATTTCGACGGAGAAGCCGGATGTTTTTAAAGCATATGGAGACGATACTGCCATCCCGTTTTTCTCTGTCAGACCCTGATACTGGCCGGGGAGCCAGACGATTTTTCCGGAAGTGTACTCTATCTTTTCCCGAAGGATCCTGACTTCGCCATCATATGCCTCGAAGAAACCGCAGACAGCCCGAACCCTGACCTCCTTGCCGCTATACTGCCAGGGAACGCCATATTTGACACCGTCGAAGCTCACAAGCCCTTCTCTTGTCACCTTGCGCATTTCCCAGCGGTATTTGTCCCGGACTTCTTTTACCGGCAGGCAAAGAAGCGGCTCCTTTGACAAAGCAACAAGCGGAATCTCTCCGGTGGTTCCGTGGACCTTGCTGTCGACCGACCGGCACCAAGAAAGTGCTTGGCGATTCAGATCCTCAATATCCGAAAAATGTCTTCCAGGCAGGAAATTGTCCTTCATATAGTCCACGAGCCTTTCAACTTTTCCCTTGGTCTGCGGCCTGCGAGGTCTGCACACCTTCGGAACGAAACCCATGTCCGCTGCGAAATCTGCAAACTGCGTGTTCCATATGGGCTTTCCAGCTTCGCTTCGGAGAATGACGGTTTTCATCCGATCTGTCAGGACCGTTTCCGGAATGCCGCCAAAATATTCAAATGCGTTCACCATACACTTAATCAGGCTGAAAAGATCGCACCGCTTGGTGAACTCAACATATTTGGCTCTTGAGCTGCTCATGATCATGACGAAGGCAGGCGCTTTGTGAACGATCCCTTTTTCATCGACGTAGCTTACTATCCCCCAGTCCATCTGCGCTTGCTTGCCCGGTTTTGTTTCGTATCTTTGGACTGCCTTCCCGATTTTCGGTGGTCTGTAAGCGCTGACGTAGTCCTTGATGATCGTGATCCCTCCGGCATATTTTTGGACTCGAAGCTTTTCGAGAAGGACGACACAATTTATGATCCCGCTTCCAATCAGTTCGTTGAGATATGGTTTGAAAGGGTCAAGTTTCGAACCCCGCGGTCTCCCACAAAGTCCATGCACCTTGACTTCCTTGCCACGATTTCGCATATACTTTTTAGCAGTGTTTTCCGCTATCTCCAATTCGCGGGAAATGGCGTATGCGCTATTGCCTTCGTCTGCTTTTGAACGTATCTGTGCGCGGTAAGATGATTTTACA
>DIEM01000064.1 GCA_002418625.1 Firmicutes bacterium UBA5774 | reverse complement strand
GCCGCGAAAGCCGTCATCGCGACCGGCGGCGTGATCGTCGCCATGGCTGCGTAAAACACAATGAACAGATGCGCCGCCATCGGTGTGACGCCAAGGTTGATCATCACCGGTGCCGCCACGACCGCAGTCAGCAAATACGCCGGCGTGATATTCATGGCAAGGCCGAGAAATACAGCAAGCAGCATGGCAAGTATCAGCGCCAGTGCCAGCGATTCTCCCGCGACTGATAAGAGCATCGAACTGAACTTTGCTGAAATGCCCGTCAAATTTATGACGCCGATCATGATGCCGCAGGCTGCCATTGTCGTCACGATCATAATACCCTGCCTCATTCCATCCGACAGCGCCTGCACGATCGTTCCAAATCCGATACGATTCTTATTGAAGATCAGGCTTGCTATGATGATCACGGCAATCGACTCAATACCGACACGAGCCGGACTGATGCCTGCCACGATGCGCACAACAAGAAAAACGATCGGAAGAAGATAACCTGCGCCCCTGCGGGCAAGCGACCCCCAAGTGATGTCCGGGTCACGCTCAGTCCCCTGGAGCATCAGTCTGGCCGATCTCATGTCGATCGCCAGAAAAATCGCCATGTAGTAGAAGAACGCCGGCAGCAGTGCTGAAAGCGCGACCTCACGGTAGGAAAAACCTCCTACTTCCGCCATGATGAATGCTACAGAGCCCATGACGGGCGGCATGAATATTCCGCCTACAGAGGCGCAGGATTCAAGGGCCGCAGCAAAATCAGAAGGATAACCTCTTTTTTTCATCATCGGGATCGTTATGATCCCCATACTGGATACGTTGGCGACAGGGCTACCTGAAATCATGCCAAAAAAAGCCGATGTAAGGATGGCTGCCTTGGCGATCCCTCCGCGGCTTCTGCCGGCTATGAACGAAGCCAGATCGTACAAATAAGCTCCTATGCCCGACTTGACGAGAAATGCGCCAAAAAGAATAAATACGAGAATCTGGTTGGATGCAACCCCCAAAGTCGATCCGAAGATCCCATCCGTTGTCATGAACAATTCGTCTATGACGGTGTTGGGCCTGTATCCCGGATGGCTGAACATTCCGGGGATCCATGGCCCCATGAATATGTAAACCAGCGCCATAATGCTGAGTATCGAAAGCCATGGACCGATGATGCGTCTGGTGGACTCCAGCATGAGAATGATGGCTGTGACGCCGAAAAAAACGTCAGCGCCCAGTACCGGATCCGCAAAAGGAAACCGTCCGAGAAACCTTTCCAATTCAACGCATATATAAACGCTGACCGAAAGCGAAAGCATCGCCATGATCCAATCATGCACGGGGACCCGGCCGACATGCGTCGAGCCCGGAGAACTATAGCGAATGAACGCCAGCGCTGTAAAAAACCCGAAGCATATGCCGCGATGGAGTATCTGATGGGGATAAAGCACCACGGCAGCAATGACATAAAGAGCGAACGCCGCCTGGATCCATTTGAGTACGCTGTCCAAACCGGAGTCAAGCTCACGCCTGGAGCCTTCTCCCATGATCCGGATCCCAATAAAATCCGCAATGGCTTTGGTATTCTTCCGAGATTGCATTAGACAGCCGGCGCTCCTTTTCATGACCATATTTTTTCTGTTATTTTATAAAAGGCGGGGATATCAGAGGGTACACCTTTTTATATGATAATACCTTCGGAGCATTGGCGCAATAGCGTTTTATATGCCGACCTCGTCAAGCTTCCTTAAATCGTAAAGGCTGATGATATCGATAAGCTTCAACGGGTATTTGGAGTCGGTGGCGTAGCCGCATCTCCTGAGTGCCCATGCGCCCTGGGTGCTGTCGTTCATGACCTGCCTGAACGGTTCATACCGGCTGGCCGTGAGCAGCAGCTTCTTATGGTCGTTCCAGCTTTCAGCGACACCGTAATAGGCCCTGAATTCGGCGTCGATTCTGTACGACACCCCATTATATTCTTCCCAGGTGTTGGAAGTGACCGAGCCGGCAGAGCCTGAGCCCTTGATGCCAAACAGGTTGTACGAAAGCTGGCCTGTATATTTATCGACAGGAACGCTCTGGCCCCAACCGGTTTCAAGGATCGCCTGGGCTGTCTGCAGAGCCGCCGACATGCCGGTGTTTTCCTGGGAATCCCGGGCCAGGCCTGACGCGAGTCCCATGAACTGGCTCTTCTCCGTGACCGGCACCGCCGGGTAAATCTTATCCATATAGATTCTTAGTGCTATCTCTTCGCTGGTGATCCGACTGCCGTTTCCATATGTTCCGACTGCCTTGACAGTGCAGGCTCCGGCGTCCGAATATACCGGCATATAGCTGTACTCGGCCAGCGGATCGATTCCTCCGGCAATGGCTTTCTGTACGCCGGTCACTGTATTTGTCAATATATAGCTGATACTCTGGAGCGCGACATTGGAGCTGCCTTTCAGCTTCATTTCTCCCGTGACGACCTGCCCGGGACCGACTCCCTCCACCAGAAGCTTAGGCGTGCCGGTCAGGCTCACATGCACAGGACCGCTTGTGTAGGGATTTCCGGCCGTATCATAAACGCGGACATATAATTCCCTGGCACCGATCAGCGAAGGTGCCGGAAACCATTTGTAGCTTACATATCCGACCTTCGCGAGAAGCGTTTCCGTACCGCTCAGCGGATCGCGCATATAGTATTCCGTGCCGCTGACCTGGAAATTCCTGGATGCTGAGAGCGTGACCGGCCTTGCGATCGTCTGCCCTTCCGAGACGCCGGCCAGCGCCAGTTTCCTCGGAAGCGCCAGCTCAAACAGGACAGCCTGGCCGGGATAGGCCTGATCATACTCATCATAAGCAACAGGCCGAATGGATAAGGTGCCGTTATCCTCCATCATCGGCGACCATTTATAAGGGCCGTACGGGTCCGATTCGGCCGTCGTGAAGACTTTACCGGTATCAAGATTCGTGACCTCATATTTTACATATTCAGCCGAGAAATTCAGTGCAGTTCCAAGAGACAGTGCGTCGGTCACGATCTGGCCATCCGTCACTCCCATGAGGGACACTTTTGCATTGAGCGAGACATTGACGGGCACAGTATGCCCGGCGAGGAAATTGCCTGCGCCATCATAGACCGCTGCCGTCAGCAATTTCTGCCCCCTGTCGCCGGCGGACGGCAGCCATCTGTACGAAGCGGATGGCTGATCCCCGCGGGCAACCACGAAGCCTCGCGCTGTATCGGGATCGATCAGGATATACTTGATTTCAGCCGTTCCTGACGGGATCCCGCCGTTGAATGCCGATTGCAGGTCAGTCGTTCCGTCGATGGTCTGCCCTGATGCCACGCTGCTGATCGTCATGTCAAAGAACGGCATGATCCCGGATGGCTGGGAGGAATCCACATACACGGTCCTGCTGGGGTCATGCCACCCTACGCTGACGCCCAGGGCGTTTCCGACAAGGCGCAGCGGTACGAAGGTCCGGTCATTGATTATCTTAGGCGCGACATCGCATAAATTATATACTGTATCCCGATCCATATATTTTACGAGACGGCTATCTATCCTGAGAAGGACGGATCGGCTGCCCTTCGTAATGGACACGGTCCTGTCGTCATTGTTCCAGACGACATCGGCTCCGAGCTCTTCAGAAACGAAGCGAACCGGCACAAGCGTCCTTCCATTGACGATGCGCGGCGCCGCCGCTTCAGTGATATCCCTTCCATCCACCATCAAGCGGATCGCGTCAGACTGGACTGCTGCAGCCTCCGTTGAAAATACGGCCGCATATTGCGTGGCCGTGGCGATCATAAGCGCCAGGACCAAAACCATCGATAATTTCTTTCCCATGATATTTCTCCTTATATTTCTTCCGGGCCAATACGGCATTTACCGAACCATTGATCTGCGCAATGCCTGGTCCAGATCCCAGATCAAGTCGTCAGCATCTTCGATTCCTATTGACAGACGTATCTGATCCGGCGTGACGCCGGCTGCTTTCTGTTCTTCCGGACTGAGCTGGGAATGCGTCGTGCTCGCAGGATGGATGACCAGCGATTTGGCGTCAGCCACATTGGCAAGCAGCGAAAATATCTCCAGCGCTTCGATAAATCTCTTTCCTGCTTGCGCGCCTCCCTTGATCCCAAATGTAAATATGGATCCTGACCCCAGCGGGAAGTACTTTTTTGCAAGCTCATGGTACTTGTTCCCTGGCAATCCCGGATAATTCACCCATGCGACCATTGGATGCGACTCAAGAAATCCGGTGATCTTCACGGTGTTCTCCACGTGCTTCCTGACCCGCAGCGACAATGTCTCAAGTCCCTGCAGAAACAGGAATGAGTTGAACGGGCTGATCGCGGCGCCGGTGTCACGTAAAAGCTGCACCCGTGCCTTCGTAATATATGCCAGGGAACCTGCCATATCGGAATAGACGAAGCCATGATAGCTTGGATCCGGTTCCGTCAGTCCCTTGAACCTTCCGGAGGCTTTCCAGTCGAATTTCCCGGAATCGACGATGATCCCGCCGATAGAAGTCCCGTGGCCCCCGATGAATTTGGTCGCGGAATGCACGACAACATCGGCGCCATGCTCGATGGGCCTTATGAGGTATGGTGTCCCGAACGTATTGTCGACAATCAGCGGAAGTCCGTTTTCATGGGCTATTTCAGCGACAGCTTCGATATCGATGATATTTATGCCCGGATTGCCGATGCTTTCGATGTAGACAGCCCTTGTCCGGCCGTTGATAGCCTTCCTGAAATTTTCCGGATCATCGGGGTCGACAAACTTCGTGTTGATGCCCCATTTGGGCAGCGTATAGGAAAATAAATTGTATGTCCCGCCGTACAGCGTGCTGGCTGAAACGATCTCATCACCCGAGTCGGCAATGTTCAGGATCGCGTATGTGATCGCCGAGGATCCGGATGCCACGGCTAGCGCGCCTGCTCCGCCTTCCAGCGCCGCGACGCGCTGCTCGAAGACATCGGTGGTCGGGTTCATCATCCTGGTATAGATATTTCCAGGCTCCTTCAGCGCGAAAAGGCTGGCCGCATGCGCGACATCCTCGAAAACATATGACGTTGTCTGATAGATTGGAACAGCCCTTGCTCCGGTCGCCGGATCAGGCTTCTGCCCCGCGTGGACCTGCAGGGTATCAAATTTCAATTTTCTATCGCTCATTTTTATATCTCCTTTTGCGTAAGCCGCTTCAAGTCTTGTTTATATTTCACCTGGATATTATACCATTCATTCAGCTTAAAATCATCCATTTTCCAACAATAGAAGCGGACTTGAACAAAGAAAAGCCGCTCTCGAAGCTGCCTGCGCATCTTCGGAACGGCTTGGAGCATGGAGCATCCGCAGGATATCGTCTTCTCTAAGAGGACGATATCCTGCACTCATACGGAAAAATAATGTGTTTATATTGCAATCACGCGATAATCGCTATCCTGCAGATATTCCGTCAGTGGTTCCCCCATCAGCTTGACTTCTATTCCCATGCTTTTCAGATCCTCAACGAGTCCGTAACTTTCAGCGCACCGCTGGCAGGCCATGACCCTGACGCCTTCCTTCATGATATCGGCGACAAGCGATTTGACTTCCGGATCCTCGCAAAGCAGTTTGTTGGAAAGTCCCCACGTGATGAGATTGCACTCCTTCCACCATTTATTGCTATTGGATTTCAACGTGTACATAAGAACCATATTCATGGCCGTGTCCTTATCACCCGATGTCCACAGGATCGTTAATTTATCTATGCTCATGATGCTGCCTCCCGTTGGTCATTACTCGGATGCACCCGCCAGGAAGCGCGCCAGAATCACGGACACTTCGGCTCTCGTCGCATTGGCCTGCGGTCCGAAGCTCCCATCGGGATATCCGGTGATGTACGATTTCATTGTGGCGAACATCACACCGTCGCTTGCCCATGGGCTGATCTTGTCAAGATCATTGTAGCTCATCTGAATCGCCCATAATCCCTGCGGTCCCTTCCCTATGTATTTGCAATAATTCGTGAGCATCGTCGCCATCTGCTCTCTTGTGATTTCCTCGGCCGGCGCAAACATGCCGCCGCCAATCCCGCTCACGATGCCGTTGACGGTAGCCCACTCGACATAACCGCCGTACCAGCTGGCGATATCTACATCGTCAAAACCGGAAGCGTTGTAGCCTGAGACATCCGCGCCATGCAGCCTGCCCAGAACCGTCACGAACATTGCCCTTGTCATTGCGGCATCAGGCTGAAAGCTCGTTGCGGAAACGCCAAAGAACAATCTTTCTTCAAACATGGTCGTGATGGAATCCTTGGCCCAGTGGGAAATGATATCCCTGTACGGGGGCAGCACCACGATCCTGCCCTGCGGCTCAGCATAGCTGCTGCCGACAGTCCCGCCGAGACCTTCATCGATATATTCCACAAGCGCCTCGTCGAGGGCTCCGAACATGCCGGTAACGGCGTATTCAGCCAGCATGGCATATCCGTCTCCGCCAACCTGCGTAAAATCATTGGTCGCCAGCGTATATGTCTTCTCCAGGTTCAGCGGTTCGCCATTGATCAGGACATTCCTTACTCTTCCGGTATCAAGATAGGAATGAATCTCATAGCTCATGCCCGCGACCTGCGGAAATCCTCCGCTGGCAGCCGGAGCTGATTTGGTCCCGTGTTCAAGCGCGGCAAGCAGATCCGCTCCTGTGATGTCGATCGTTACGACCAGATTGCCGAAGGGGAACACGGAATTGAGTTCGCCATATGTGATGTCGCCGATATCAACAGTTGTCCTGATGCCTCCCCCGTTGGTCAGCGCCACGTCAGCACCGGATATGTACTTCAGCGCGTCAGCCGCAAGGTCCCCGAGATTCGTTTCCTGCGTCCTGACACCGGGATCCCTGTTTCCGTCCAGCTCGATATCTGTCTTAGCGACCACTTCGTCAAGCATCGGCTGGATCTCCGCCATATTCGCATCGATCAGCGCCTTGACTGCCGCGTCATCCTTGGGTTCGGTGATCAGGGATGCCGTGATCGCATCGTCTTCTATGACGATCTTGCCGATGGCTTTGGCCTGTGTGCCTGCCTGAGCAAGCAGCACATCATTTCCAGCCTTATCTTTGACGATCTGGCCGTTTTCCAAAGTCGTATGGCTGTGGCCGTCAATAAATACGTCCAGGCCCGTCAACTGTCCGATAATATCCGTAGAGCGGTACGGAACACTTTCCTGGTCCAGGCCCAGATGGCCCAATGCGACTATATAATCAGCGCCGTCCGCGATCAATCCGTCAATTTGCTCCTGCACGAGCGCCGCTAATTCGGTTTCGTTGAATCCATATCCGGTAACGTTCAGCGGATTGGTCTTAGTGTAGGTCTCGGGGGTTGAGATGCCTACGATCCCGACACTTTCGCCGCCTGCGTCATAAATTTTCGCCGGTGCAAACACCGCATCGCCCATGGCGTCAGTAAAATTCGCAGACAGCAAATCGAATTCCATGATTTTTGAAAGCTCGATCAATCTCGCCGTTCCATAATTGAAATCATGGTTGCCCGGCGTCATGGCCGTATACCCGACCGCATTCATGATTTCAACGATATTCTCGCCACGCGACAGGTTGGCGATCGGATATCCGTGCAAAGCGTCGCCGGCGTCAAGAACAAGCACGGCGGCATCCTCGGCTAAGTAATAGTCTTTCCAGCCCTTGACGGACGCATACCCCAGCGCCCCGTCCACCTTGCTGTGCACGTCGTTTGTATGCAGGATCACGATGGATCCGGCAGTTTCTGAAGGCTCTGCCGTTTCGGCGAAGGCATAAGTAAATTGCAGTGAAAACATCATTGCGATCGCCATGACGATGCTTAGGAATTTGAATTGTCTTTTCATGGTTTCACATCCTCCTTATCACACTTATCATTCAGAAACGCTGCTTATATCAGATTATAAAATTGTGTCCTGAAAAACATTGGCCGGGGCGTTTCTCCATAAATCGAAACGGCTAACCCTGGGCCCTGATGATCTTTATTTCTTCGAATCCCATGTCCGTGATCATGGACCGGATCATGATTTCAGCCTGATCTCCGGCCTGCTCGAGGATCCCTTTCCCGATAGCTTCAGCTTCCATTTTTTCTTTTTCAGCAATTATGACATTGTTATAGTCTTCGATCCTGATCGGATTCAGGATGTTCATGCTTTCATCGTAAACGACTAGCGATTTTTCATCAATGGCGCTTTCGATGATTTTCGCCTTGGGCAATTTTATTTCAACCTTCGATTCCCGAACATCGATGCTGATGTCCTCAAAATCGACACCCGCCTTGATATAGCCGTCATATTTTACAAGGAAATGCTTTTTTGTCAGCGGGATGTCAATGTCCGCGATAGTCCTGCTGTCCTCATATCCCGCCACGCCCGTGTAATTGTACTTGATCAGCGATACCTCCCGGATGGGTTCGATCCTCTCGAAAACGGAACTGGAATCATAGACAGGCTTCTGGTTTTCCTGCAGGGCGAGCGGAATAAAAGCCGCCAGGCCCGCAACGACAAGGATCAACAGTAATATGACGATGTTTTTCCCCTTTAAAATCATACGTTTTCCTCCCGGCTGGCACGCTGTCCATTTCCATTATATCAAATAATGAACGGTTTGGCATATGAACTGTTCCTTTATTCTTTACCTTATTTCGACTGCGTTGTCAGCATCCACTGTGATCGACTGCCCTTCCGCCATTTCCTCATGACCGGAAGCATACGGCCGTCCTTCAATGGTTATGATGACTTCACTGACGCCATAGTATCCGCCTATGGTATTCGCGACGCTCTGAAGGATCATTGCCTCATACTGGGCCCCGGCGTTCATCTCTGCGACAAAGGCTGTATTCAGGTCGATCACGGCTTTGCCGTGCGGGTCAAGCGACAGGCTGTTGATTTTTACGTTCGGTGAAAACACCTTCCCCACGTGCGCGTTTGGCAGCTGCTTGTATGCTGAAGCCAGGATGTCGCCCGTGACATCGTTGGTATGGAAACCGACCTGTCTGCTTGCGAAATACAATTTGCCGTCGTCGATATTCGGATAATAGAAATCGATCCTGTCGTTCCGAGCGGCATTGACTTCAATTTTCGCGAGAGAAGAGCTGATTTCCTGGCCTTCGGAAACAAATACGGATTTAACCAGCCCCATGTCTTTGGCATAATAATCAGTGATCGTGCTGTACTGCCCTTCCGTAACGACAGCGACCGTCACATAGCTGCCCGACGGCGTTTCTGTAACAGCCGCGGTGCTGCTGATGGCCCTGATGCTTCCGTCCGCCAATATCCATGAAGTTCCTGCCCGGATCGGCTCCATGAGCTTGATCGTTTCCGAATCACCGGAGGCCTTCAGGAAGTTTTCCCTGAAATAAGTCTCTCCCTGTGAAAATACAGTTGAAATCATGCCGTCGGCAAGTTGGCTGACAATGGCCATGACAGTGCCGCCATTATCCAACCTCTGTTGTATTTTCCCTGAAGCGGTATAATCATTAAATGTATTATAGGATGCATATTCGTTCCCGATCCCTTCATAAATATACCTCACGTTCTCCTTGATCGGGAAAAAGTCCGCCGCATCCATTCCCCCAGTTGCCTCCTGGGCTGCCGTGACAGCCACCGACCCCGCTCTGCTTCGCACGACCGTTCTTCCTTCGACCGAAACGCCGTCAAGGACGACCCTTCCGTCACCTGCACCGTCTCCAATGATCAGGTCACCGCCGACAGCCAGGTTCTTCAGCGTGACACCGGATACATTGATCATGACATTCCCATCGAAATCGTCAATATAGACACCTGCCGATTTAACATAATTCTTAAGCAGGTTGTCCATCATCTGTGCAAATTCGGCTCTGGTTATAGGCTTCTGCGGATCGACCCTGCCATAGGATCCCGCAATATAGCCTTCGCCGGCAAGCGAAGCAACACCGTCAACGGCCCACCGGCTCACAGCCGCCTTGTCCGAAAACCGCTCCAGAGTGTTTTCAGGCGCTCCATAAAGTTTGAACGCCCGCGCTAAAACGATGAATGCCTCTTCCCGTGTGATGAAGCTATCCGGATAAAGCCTGTCGCCACTGCCGACAAAGGTTTTCATCTGAACGGCCCTGGACATTTCATCATAATACCAGGCATCCGCCGCCACATCCGTGTAAGCGCTCAACGAAGCTTTCTCAACGGCTCCAAAAGCGCGGTTCACGATCGCAGCCATCTGGGCCCTTGTCATGTTGTCGTCCGGCCTGATCATCCCGCCGTCTCCGATGATCAATCCGTTCCCGACGGCATTCTGCAGCGCCGGTGTCGACCAGTCATTCGGCATATCGGAAAACTCCGTTGCCGATGATACAGGCACCGTCATGAAGCAAAACATCGCCAAAACCAGCAAAATAGACATACTTCTTTTATTCATGACACTTCCTCCTTCACACTGCCATTCTCTTCGTATGACAATCAGGATCATTCAATTCATTTATATACCTTTATCGGATCATTTTCAACGGAATCCTCAATATTGGCGCCTGAGCAAAAGAGGACTATTGTAAACTGGTGTCATGATGTATAATTAACCATATATGGGATTGCCACAGAATTGCCGGAATATCAAAAGTCGCGAAGCTGAAGACAGAGGAATCGCATGGAGGCATAGCTTATGGAATCCAATCATGATCTCTTAGATAAAATACACGAATTGGAAGGTATCATCCGGAAGCAGAATGAAGATCTGGAACTGCTGGAAGCCGCCTTTGATTTGTCTGAGGTGGGCTTCACCATTTCCAATTCAGACGGTGTAGTGCTTAAAATCAATCAGTCTCAAATCCGGATCACCGGCCATCCGCCCGAAATGACTCTCGGAAGGAGCATGGCCGATATAGAAAGTGAGAACTATAATCAATCCGCCACGATGCAGATCGTAAAGACGAAGCAGCCGGTTACCATCGAACAGATTTTGCCGTCCGGAAAAAGCTACCTAGTATATGGACAGCCTTATTTCAACAGCGATGGAGACCTTAAATATATCATCTGCAATCTTGTGGACAACACTCAGCATAATTATGCCCGGCAGGAGCTGGAAGCCACCAAGAACAGCAATTTGCAATTGGAGCGTACGGTCCATCAGCTGCAGGGAATTGTGGATATGCAGAAATCCCTTGTTTATAGCAGCAAAAAAATGCAGAGGCTGATCAGCGTCTGCGATAAGGTGGCGCCTTTCAATTCCACGGTTCTTATTTGCGGAGAATCCGGAGTCGGAAAAGAATTGATTGCTGATTACATATTCCAGAGAAGCACCCGGGCCGACAAGCCTTTCATCAAGATCAACTGCGCCGCCATTCCTGAAAACCTCCTGGAATCCGAGCTTTTCGGCTATGATGCCGGGGCCTTTACCAACGCGCGGGCAAACGGAAAAAAGGGGATCTTCGAAGTAGCGGACGGCGGCACCATACTCCTGGATGAAATCGGCGAGCTTCCTCTGCATCTCCAGGCTAAGATCCTTCGGGTCCTGCAGGAGAACGAGTTCTACCATATCGGAGGCACGAAGCCGATCAGGACGGATGTCCGAATTATTGCGTCCACCAACTGCGATCTTGAAAACATGACCTTGCAGGGCACCTTTAGGAAGGATCTGTATTACAGGCTTTCCGTCATTAAAATCATGATCCCATCCCTGAATGAGCGACGCGAGGATATTCCGCAGCTTATCAGGCATTTTCTAATCAATATCAATGAAAAATATGATCTTCACAAGGAACTCACCTTCGAAGCTGTCGAGCATTTAAAAAATCTGCCTTATCAGGGAAATGTCCGCAATCTCCAGAATGTGATCGAGCAGATCGTCCTTCTGTCTCAAAAGGACGTCATAGACGCCCACGATGTGGAAACGGCTCTGAATATGGATTACGGCTATTGCGAGCAGGATCGGCACCACTCGGACGATGCTTCCGATACATCCCTGAAATCACTGGTCGCCCGATACGAAAAAGAGCTTCTGGAAAAATATTATGCCGAATACAAATCTGCTTCAAAAATAGCGGAAATCCTTCATACCACGCAGCCGACCATATCCAGAAAACTCCATGCCTACGGCATATCGGTCAATCCGTAAAATTCCCGTTCAACAAATATAAAAGCAGCACCACTGAATTGACTCAGGTGATGCTGCTTTTACCATATCACATTGCATAAATGCTAAAGGGCTTCTATGAGCTTCGCTAACATAGCCGTGCGATAGGGCAGATGCCCTGTATGTATGTACTCGGCAGGATTGTGAAGGAATTCTCCGGTTGTTCCCAGCCCATCCAGCGTGGGAATGCCTGCTGCCGCCGTAAAATTGCCGTCACTGCCGCCGCCGACTGTCACTTCTTTGAGTTCCATGCCATAAAGCTTCGCCACAGCCGCCATTTTATTGTACAGCTCCCGATCACCGACCATGATCGGCTTATCTATCTTCCCTCGGACTTCAAGCTGGACACCGGCTGTCAATGGCTGCAGATTCAGGATCTTTTCATGCACTGTCTTCATGAGCTCTTCGGATTGATATCTGACATCCATTGTGAAACAGGCGGTTTCCGGGACCATGCACGTTCCGGCGATACCTCCGCTGATCACTGTCGGGGCGAAGGTGACACCCTTTATTTCCTTATTCCATTGTTCAATATACAGCAATTGTCTGGCAAGTTCCATGAAAGGATTGACCGCCATGTGCGAATTCGATCCGGAATGCGCAGCTTTTCCATGGGCGATGATATCATACGTCCCTCTGCCATAGCGGCCGGTCTTCACTATATTCAGGTCGTTCACGCCCGGCTCCATGACAAGTACATTTGCATATCCGCGGGCTTTCCGAACGATATTTTCGCTGGATGTGAAGCTGCCGGATTCCTCATCGCTGTTGAAGAATACACCAATCTTCTTTTCCGGCATCATTCCCAGATCCTTCAAAGCTTTCAGTGCAAAATACGCCATGACTATGCCGCCCTTCATGTCAAGCGTACCTGGTCCATAAGCCTTGCCGTCTGCCAATCGAAACGGCATCGTTTTGATCGTGCCAATCGGAAATACCGTATCATAATGCCCAACGATCAGCGCACTTCCCTCGCCTGTGCCGATTTCGCCATAGAGGTGATCTCCGCAGGTATCCTGATGGATCCTCTCGAAATTGAAACCCAACCCGCTGAAGCTCCGTTCCAGAAACCTGCTGCATGCATCCGATGCCTGCTTGTTTTCATGAGAAGGCGATTCAAGTTCGACAAACTCCCGGAGCATTTCCAAAAATTCCTGCTGCTGCTGCAGCAAATATGTCAATATTGCATCATTTATCATTGCAGTCCCTCCAAAAGATCCTACCCTTATGGCATTATTTCGACGATATCCATATTATTGATACAACAAGCATTACCCTCTTCAACATCTACATGCATAGTCGGCTCTTCTATGTCGGTAAATACAATGACGGTTTCATCAAAGATCAACGCCCGTTCTCCGCCTATTTTCACACTGACGAGCTGCTTGTTTTCAAGGCCGTATTCTTCTGCTTTCTGAGAAGTCATATGGATATGGCGCTTCGCGACGACTGCCACAGAATCCAGTTTCAATTCTCCCGCCGGACCTATGATCGTCAGCGGCGCCAGACCGGACGAACCCGACAGCTTCACAGGAGCGTCGATCCCAAGGACATAATTGTCGGCTCTCAGTATCTCAGCCTGAGTGTAAGGGCGAAGGGGGCCGAGAATGCGAACATCCGGGATTGAGCCCTTCGGGCCTTTGAGCGTCACTGTCTCGTTGGCGGCAAATATTGGATAGCCCAGCGGTCTTTTTTCTGTAAGCTCATAGCCAATCCCGAATAAAACATCCAATGCCTCCCTGTCAAGATGCACATGCCGGTTGGAAATCATAATATACGCGGTTTTCATACGTCACTCCTTATCACTATCCTATGCCTGCTCCGTATCATAGTCCTTGATCGGCTCTTCGCCTCTGAGCATTCTTAACACACCCTCCACGAGAGCTTTCATCTCAACTGCCCCGGGTACGATCTCCACTGGCGCGATGAATTCAACGCGCCTTGTGAGGCTATCCGTCAAACGCTTCGAATTGGCGATTTCGCCTGTCAGGATCACACGGTCGACATCCCCGTTCATGACCGTGGCCATGCCTCCGATATCCTTTGCTATCTGGTAAATCATCGCTTCGAAATAGAATTCGGCCTCTTTGTCTCCGTCGGTTATCCGCCTCTCGATCTCAATGATATCGCTGGTGCCTAAATATGCCACCAGCCCGCCATTGCCCATTTGGCGCTTGATGCAGCTGTCCAAAGTCCATCTGCCTGAAAAACACATCTTGGTAAAGCCGATCATCGGCAGCGCTCCCGCGCGCTCAGGCGAAAAGGCATTGATGTGACTGTCCGTGATTTTCCCTTTCTCATGGGCATTGACAGTAATGCCGCCGCCGAGATGGCAGATGATGAAATTGTAGTCTTCATAGCTCCCGCCGAGCTTTCTTGAGATTGTCCATCCCGCGGCCTTCTCATTGAGGGGATGACCCGCACCTCTCTGGGTCGGAAGTTCCGGCAAGCCCGAGACCTTTGCATACTCACTGAAATCATCAGCGAGAGGCGCATCGTATATATAACCCGGAACGCCGAACCTTTCCATAAGCTTGGCCGAAATCATGACGCCCAGATTCGAGGCGTGCGGCCAGGGCGCCCTTGCGCATTCCTCAACCAT
Organism: Firmicutes bacterium UBA5774; assembly: GCA_002418625.1. Lineage (GTDB taxonomy): Bacteria > Bacillota > Clostridia > Peptostreptococcales > Anaerovoracaceae > UBA5774. The sequence goes on along the minus strand of DIEM01000064.1, from coordinate 67,270 downwards.
CAGCGGCGTGATCCCGTAGCCGCCGCAATGCAAGGGCCGCCCACCTCCGCCACGCGAGACGATCGCATCAAGCTTCGTCAATCCGAGTTCATCGATATAGTCCTCCACCATTTTTTCCCGCATCTCAAACTGGTCGTTTATTTCCTTGAATCGCGCTATTATTTCAGTCGGATGGACCAGCTTTTTACTGTGTATCTCTTTTTCATTTTCATAGTAGGCTACACGCGTTGATGTGGATCCCGGATTTATTACAAAAAGTTTGAAAACATTATCCATGTGCTCCTCCTTCCGATACTGCTCGATTCTGATTTTTCCGATCATTATTTATGAATTCATACCCTCTTTTGACAAGCCTTCTGTTCGAGTCGGCATAGCTCGCCTTCGGCCCTGTAAAGGTTTGTTCGATCACATGGTAGACCGATTCCAGAGAAACGCTTTGCGCAATGGCGATGTAAGCGCCCAGTAAAACCATATTCGCTCCGCGGCTGTTTCCTTCTTCTTCCGCGATCTGATCCGCCGGGACATAATATGCGTTCAGGTCGCTGCGCCTGATTTTTTGCGGAATCATCGAGCTGTTGATGATGATTGATCCGCCGGAACGCACCGTCACTTCGAACTTATCCAGGGAAAGATCATTCATGACGATACAGTGATCAGGCTCAGAAACCATGGGATATGGAATCTCGTCCTCGGAAATGACCACACTGCAGTTGGCCGTACCGCCGCGCATTTCCGCGCCGTAGGAAGGAAGCCATGTCACTTCCCTTCCTTCCTTCAATCCGGCATAGGCGAGCATCTGTCCTATGCGCAGCGCTCCCTGCCCGCCGGCGCCGGCGACCAGTATTTTATCTCGAAACAAATGCCTCACCTCCCTAATAATTTTTAAAATTTCCAAGCGGATAATACGGAATCATATCCGTCCTGATCCTCTCTAATGCCTCGACCGGTGTGGTGCCCCAATTGGTCGGGCAAGTGGATAATACCTCAACGAGCGAAAACCCGATGCCCTCCATCTGACATTCAAAAGCTCTTTTGATTGCCTTTCGGGCTTTTCTTGCGTTTGCAGGAGAGTCGACCGACACTCTCTCAATAAATTTTGCCCCATCGATGGTCGCCAGCATTTCACATATGCGAATGGGATATCCGCAATGCGCGGGGTCCCTTCCATAAGGCGAGGTCGTGGTTTTCTGCCCCGAAAGCGTTGTGGGCGCCATCTGGCCTCCGGTCATGCCATAGGTTGTGTTGTTGACGAATATCGTCGTTATCTTCTCCCCCCTATGGGCCGCATGCACTATTTCGGCGGTGCCGATCGAGGCAAGGTCCCCGTCGCCCTGATAGGTGAACACGATTTTATCCGGATTCATGCGCTTGATCCCGGTCGCGTTGGCCGGCGCCCTTCCATGGAGTGAGTAGATCGTATCAATGGCCATGAACCATGGAATGTAACCTCCGCAGCCCACACATCCGACGCTGATCGTATCGCCTCCTATCCCAAGCTCGTCGATAACCGACGTTACAAGCTTCAGTATCAGCCCGTGGGTACAACCCGGGCAAAATGTGAATGGCGTGTCATTGAGCGATTTGGGTTTTTCATAGATAATGCTCATTTTTTCGTGTCCTCCCATACCTGCGCGACCTTGTCGACGATCCTGTCCGGAGTCAGAAAATCCGTTTCGGAATCTCCGATATGATACACCGGCCATCTTCCTGCCGCCGCGATCCTGACATCGTCTATCATCTGTCCTATGGTGTTGATTTCCGGACATATGATGGCTTTGCACCACGGTCCTATTTTTTCAAAAGCATCATATGGGTACGGCCATAATGTTTTGGGGCGTATGATGCCCAGCCTGATCTTGCCCCCGAGCTCTTCAACGGCGGCTCTGCACATCCGCGCAGCCGTCCCGTACGCCGCCATGACGATCTCAGCATCCTCGACATTTACAATCTCGACTTTTATCTCGTTTCGAGTCAACTCAGGATAGAGCACTGTCTCCGATTCATACTTGGCGCCGTAATGAGTCTTCCCTTCGGGCAAATATAGGAACACATGCCTGCCACCCCTGGAATTGCTGCCATGAAGTGCCCATGTCTTTTCGGGCAGATCCCTGCGCTTTTCGGGCAGCTTGTCGAAGTCTACACTTCCCATCATCTGGCCGATCATTCCATCAGCCATTACCACCACTGGATTTCGATACCGATCCGCAATATCAAAAGCCTCAAAGGTCATATCTGCCGCTTCCTGAACAGTGGATGGCGCAAATGTCACGACCTTGTATCCGCCGTTGCCTGTCATCCGATAATCTTCCTGCGCCGCCTTCATTGTTCCGAAAGCCGGTCCGCTTCTCATAACGACAACTATTACGGCCGGCAGCCTCGTCAGCGTCATTGCCGCCAGCGTTTCCAGCTTCAGACAATAGCCCGGCCCCGAGGTGCTTGTCATTACACGCGCTCCGGATGCCGAAGCTCCCATGACCATATTCATGGCTGCCAGCTCGCTCTCAGCCTGTAAAAATACGCCGCCGTGTTTTGGCAGTTCTCTCGCAAAATATTCAGGAATCTCATTTTGCGGGGTGATCGGATATCCGAAAAACGCCTTGCAGCCTGCGCGGATCGCTGCCTCTGCCATAGCTTCGTTCCCCTTCATTAAAACTTTCGCCATGATGTCTTCTCCCTTTCTCCTAGTCTTCGACTTTTTCTATGGTTATGACGGCATCAGGGCACATCATTCCGCAATTTCCACAGCCGATACACTCATCCATATTCACGATCATCGCCGGATGGATACCGCTCCGGTTCAAGTGCGCCTTGTCAAAAGCCAGTATCTTTTTAGGGCATGAAGCGATGCAGATTTCACATCCCTTGCATCTTTCACTATTAAATGTAACCTTGAATCCCATCTGATATCCCCTCTCCCGATTTCAGCCATTCGGGCATCATCAATATTTTAATAAAAAACGGCTCGCCGGCGAATTCCATGCCCTCGGCCTCATGCTTCAGGCGTTCTTCAATGACTGTGCATACCAGTCTGATACCCGTCAGCTTCGACAGGCTCCTTGCCAGTTCATCCCCTTTGCGGATGTCCTGGATCGTCGTCTCGCCCAGCATGTGCGTGTTGTTTATGATGCCGTTGACTTTGAGCCTGCTTGCGTTCTCGATCGATGTGATGTATGCCGCCGCATCCTCCGCCATCGCAGTCTGCGGACGATTGGCGTTGACAACGATCCACATGCTGTAATCCCGATTTGAAAGCAGCTTCGAATATCCCGCAAGAACATTGGCGCCCGAAGGATCGCCTCCGGCATCGATGATGCTTGTCTGCTCCTCCGCCTCGAAGCAGGATCGCAATGAAGCTGCAAGCGACGGCATGTCGAGGTTTGGATCATTTTCACAGTTGCTGGATATGACCCTTATCCCGTTAAGCTTCAAATGCTCCCTGAGCTCCCTTGCCCTGAAATACGGATTGACAATGTCCATATCGGCGAGAACCGGCGCCTTCCCATGCTCAGATAAATGAAGTGCATAATTCACTGCGAATTCAGTTTTACCGCTTCCGTAATGACCGACAATGATTATCGGATTCCCCGCTTTCAATTCCATGCTGTCAATCCGCCGGATATGATCCGTCAGCATCCGGGATTTCATCGCCGTTAAGTCCCGGAACGAAGACGCAGTAGCATACAAAACGCTCGAAAGCTCTGAAAATGTGCTTGTCTCCTGTCAATGCATAGGCGGATCCTGGTTCCAGAAAATGGGTCTCTCCGGTCGCAAGGTCCACGATCTCTCCCGTACCCTCAGCCACGATGACTGCTTCGATATGGTTTTTGTACCATAATGTCTGCTCGGTATTCCCGTCAATGATCGTTTCATGAAGGGAAAATCCAAGATTGTCGTTTTTAATGAACACGCGGGTGCTTGACCAAATTTTGGTCTCCACGTGCTGAGCGGTATCAAGCAGGTCTTTCCTGTGTCTCACTATCATTTCGTTCCTCCCCGAAAAATCATTTGCTTCTAAGCTTCTCCCAGATAAGCCTTCCGGACCTCGTCACTTTGAAGCAATTCCGATGCCTTGCCGGATTGCACTACTTCTCCCGACTCGAGAACATAAGCTGTCTTGGATAATTTTAAAGCCATCCTGGCGTTTTGCTCGACCAATAGTATGGTGATGCCCTCTTTATTGGTCTGCCTGATGATATTAAAGACCTCCCGGACCATATTAGGCGATAAGCCCATGGACGGCTCGTCCAGAAGCAGGATCCTGGGTTTACCTATCAGCGAGCGGCATATCGCAAGCATTTGCTGCTCACCGCCGCTCAAGGTGCTGGCCAGTTGCTTTCCTCTCTCTTTAAGAATGGGAAAGCGCTCCATCAATCGGTCTGCTTCGGCTTTTACATCGTTCTTGTCTTTTCTGGTTATCGCTCCGGCCAGTATGTTTTCATAAACAGTCAGATCACCAAAAATCTTTCTGCCTTCAGGGCAGTGGATTATTCCGTATTTTACGATCGTTTCAGGCTTTGCGTTCGTGATATCATTGCCTTCAAATGAAATATCTCCGGACGAGACCTTCACCAATCCGGAAATCGCATTCAGAAGTGTAGATTTCCCCGCACCGTTGGAACCTATGAGCGCAACGATCTCGCCTTCATTGATTTCAAGGCTGACCCCTTTTAAAGCGTGTATGTTTCCATAATAAACCGATAAATCATTGACTCTTAACATATATAACTCCTTCAATCGGGATCAGTCCAAATCCTCGCCCAGATACGCCCTGATGACATCGGGATTATGCTGTATGTCTTCCGGTATTCCCTCCGCGATCTTGAGTCCGGCTTCAATGACAACGATGCGTTCGGAAAGGCCCATGACCACCCTCATATTATGTTCGATGATCAGTATCGCCATTCCCCTTCCTCTGATGCCGTTGATCAAAGCGATCATGTTTGCGGCTTCATTGGGATTCATTCCCGCCGTCGGCTCATCAAGCAGCAGCAGCTTTGGCTCATTTGCCAGCGCGCGCGCCAGTTCCAGACGCCTTTGGTTTCCGTAGCTCATATTGGCTGCCCGCTCATTCACCTGATCCTGAAGACCCATCATCTCAAGAAGAACGAGGGCTTTTTCCCTGCCCTTTTTCTCGTTCAGCTTCCCTTTTTTTGTATGGCAGATCGCGGAAAAAAGCGGATCGTCGATCCTGTTGTGCATGCCTATCAATACGTTTTCCAATACTGTCTGGCTGCCAAAAAGACGGATATTCTGAAAAGTCCTGCTGATCCCTTTTTTCGAGACCGTGCTTGAAGCCTGACCGCTGATCTGCTTTCCCTCAAAAAGAATATTGCCCTTTGTCGGTTTGTAAAAACCGGTTATAAGGTTGAACAGCGTTGTCTTTCCCGCACCGTTCGGGCCGATGACGCCGAGGATCTCATTTTCCGCCAGGGAAAACCTGATGTCCCACAAAGCGCGCAAGCCGCCAAACTGAATACCGACATCGTTGATTTCCAAAAGATTCATCATTCTGCTCCTTTATGTTTAAAAAGACGTGTCACGGATCTTTTTATAGCGTTCCCAAACCGCACGACAACATGGTCGGAACCGACATTTCCCAGCAGGCCTTGGGGTTTAACGACCATCATGATGACCATGATCAATCCATAGAAAATCGTTCGGTATTCGGCTATCCCCCTGAACAATTCCGGTATCAGGACCAGGATCGCCGCACCTAGAATCGAGCCCGATATGCTTCCGAGGCCTCCGATGATGATCATCTGAAAATACAGCAATCCTTCGTCCAGATCGAACTGCATGGGCCCAACGAACCGGTTGTAGTGGGCGAGAAGCGCACCCGCCAGACCGGCGAAGGCGGCCGAAATGGTAAATGTGATTATTTTTGTCCAGTTGACCTGTATCCCCATAGCTTTAGCAGCCACTTCATCTTCTCTTATGGCAACAATTGCCCTGCCGAATTTTGAGTACACAATGCTCCTGATCACAAAAATTGTAAACAGTAGAAATATTAGAAATAAATAGTAATACTGTTTGCTTGATGTAAAGGCAAAAGAAAAAATCGTTATTCCCGGAACCTGCGGGATCCCCATAGGCCCTCCGGTAAGACTGACCGCGTTGATGAAAAAAATTCTTGTTATCTCGGAAACGCCCATCGTGACGATCATGACATAGTCGCCTCTTATTCTGCCGACGCAGACGATAGCGGTCAGAAATCCGTAGATCGTCGCCAGCAGAATGCTCACCGGAAAGGTTATCCAGAATGGCCACCCATAGCTGACGCCCAAAATTGCGGTTGCGTATGCGGCTACACCGACGTAGCAGGCATGCCCCATGGCAAGCTGGCCGCCGTATCCTCCGATCAGATTGATCGAAACGGAAATGATACAATAAATGATGATAAAATTAATAACGCGGATATGATAGCCGTTGGTTATGACAAGAGGAATGCATAACAATACCAAGGCTGTCAGGGCATATCCCGCATAGCGTCGTTTATTTTTCTCACGGAAAAAATTCTCAAGCATATTGCTACCTTAAACCTTTTCAGATGCTTTTACGCCAAATATACCGTTTGGTTTTATGATCAGAACAATGATCAGGACTCCATAAGCGATCGCGTCCCTGTATCCCGAAGAAATGAAGCCGGCGCCAAGTGCTTCCACCAGGCCGAGTATGATCCCTCCGAGGAAGGCGCCGTACAAATTGCCCAGTCCTCCAAGCAGGGCGGCCGTAAATGCTTTGACCGTAGCCGCGAAACCCATTGCAATGAAGATGCTCTGATAGTATGTGGCGTAGAAAATCATTCCAAGCACACCGATCGCCGCACCAAAGGCATATACAACACCGATCACATTGTTGACGGGTATCCCCATAAGGTAGGAGGCCTGTATATTCTGCGAGACGCACCTTATGGAAAGCCCCACCTGTGTCTTCTGGACAAAGGCGGTCACAAGGATCATGATCGCCACAGCCATCAGGAAAATATTGATTGACAGGCCGGAAATAGAAACCTCGCCCATATGAAACATTTTAAAAGGTATCAGCTGCGGAAAGGGCTGCATGGAGCTTCCCCAGACCACCTGGGCAGTGCCTCTCATGATCATGGCGACACCGACCGCGCTGACGAACGGAGCGGCGCGGCTCGCTTTCCGAACCGGCTTATATGCCAGTTTTTCAACTGCCAGGCCGAGAAACGCTCCAAGAACGCATGCTGCGACCAGCGCCATAAATACATTGCCTGTCAACGCTAAAATGGCAGCGCACAAGAAAACGCCCACCATGCAAAGATCCCCATGAGCAAAATTGATCAGATTCAATATGCTGTAGATGATGCTGTATCCGACCGACAGAAGCGCATAAATGCTGCCGATGGCCAGACCATTGATAATCTGCGTCAATAGATATTCCATCTGGCACCTCCAGTGCTATCCCTTTTTAAGATAGAAGTCGTAATATTCCGGACAGAGAGCATATAATTCACTGTCTGATAACAGTACCAATTTTCTCTTGTCCAGCCAGTCGGATATGAACGCTTTATCATCCGCCAATGTCCCCCAGGTGTTGCCCGATGATTTTTTCCTCTGTTTCATCTCCTCGATAAATTTATTGAACGCTTTTTCAGATGTGGCCAATTGTCCTTCGATGCCTATATGCTCTTTTGGGAAGCTGTTTTCATGTTGATAAAACCTGTCCCAGTCGATTTCGATATCCGATGTTGGAAAGGTGTCTTTGACACTGCGATGCTTGACGGCAGCAAGATTTTCCCTGCCGTATTTCATGATATATGCAGCTTCAGCTACCCGCTTGCCGACTTCATAAACGGTTTTCATTCCGTGATGATCAAATTTGACGGAATCCGCGGCCGCAGTCGGGACGCCAAGGTTCGTCGAAGCCGTTCCGCCCGCATGAGCGCCCTGCGTGCCGACAACCATCATGTTTTCCGTTATCATCCATGTGATGAGATGCGTGGCGGCCACTTCTGTACCGCCATGGACATCATAGGCCACCGTGATCACACCGCCGGCTTTATTGTAAAGCGCGCCGGCGAATTCCGCGTTTCCCGCGCCGCAATACCCATTTGTCCTTTCGATAAAACGTCTCATTTTCGAGGTGCTCGACCACCAATGCACGGGACTGGCAACGATAATGCCGTCCGCCTCCAGAAGCTTCGGGTAGATTTTGTTCATATCATCATTTATAACCGGGCAGGGTGATGTGCCGCTTGACCTCAGGAAGCAGACATGGCATCCCTTGCATTCTTCGATTTTCATTCTGCTAAGGTCGACGATCTCCGTCTCGGCTTCTATGCCAAGAGCTGAAATACCCTCCATGCATTTTGAAAGCGCATAGAAAGTATTCTTTTCTGTTCTGTGAGAACCGCATATCCCTAATATTTTTATCGTTTTTTCTCCCATTTGTCATTCTCCTGTAGTCGGAGGGAAGAGTATCAAACTCTTCCCTCCGTTTACTAAATCACAGTCGGAAACAACTATTCCACCCAGCTGGTAAACATTCCGTCTTTAACGACAAATACCATCTGCATCTTCTCTGCCACATCGCCGACCTCGTTGAAGGATGTCACTCCGGTCGGTCCTACAAATTCGATCGTTCTAAGAACATCGGGAAGTGTTTCCTTCGTGGCCCCCTGTTCAATAGCCATCTTGATGATATAAGGGATCTCATAGCCATAAGCATTCCTCTCATCAGGTATAGCGCCATCATGTGCGGCTTTGTAAGCCTCCACAAAATCCTTTACGACCGGCTCCGGCCTGTCCGGATCCCAGTAGCCAAGAAGGAATACCCCATCTGCGGCTTCGGCACCCGCCAGGTCGATCATTGCCTGGTTAGAGCAGCCTGCCGGGGTTATCACGGCGATATCCATGCCGGCCGCGTCCATCTGGCGAATGATGAGTCCGGCTTCATTGTAATCGCCAAGAATAAGCAGGGCTTCAGGATTCGCCTGATTGATTTTTGCCAGTTGAACACTGAAGTCTTTATCCTGAAGCGGCACATAAAGCTCCTCCGCCACTATTTCCGCGCCAAGCTCGGCACTGGCTTTTTTGGCACCATCGAGCAAGCCAAGGCCATAGTCCGAATTGGCAACGATACAGGCGATTTTTGTCAGGCCGAGATTTTCAACTGCATGCCTTACCATCATAGGAGCCTGAAGACCGTCATGAATAACTGTCCTGAAGAAATTCGTATAGCCCAGCGTCGTTATTTTCTCTGCTGAAGAACTCGTGTTGAGCACTGTCAAGCCGGCCTCCTGATAGATTGGAAGCGCCGCTATTGTACAGCTGCTGTTCACATGGCCGATAATGCAGAAAATGTCCTGATTCTCACTGAGTTTCTGGGCAACCATCGCTGCTTCCTGCGGATCGCCCTTGTCATCCTCCATTATGAGCTCGATCTGCTGTCCGTTGATTCCACCGGCAGCATTGATCTCATCGACTGCATAAACGACACCATCCCGAACCGTTTCTCCATACATTGCGCTGTCTCCCGTCAAAGGAGCAGCCAGGCCTATGTATAATGTTCCGGCCTCTTCCTGCGGTTCCTCAGCGCCTCCGCATCCGGCCCCCATCGCTGCGAGTCCTAAAACCAGCATTAAAACCAATATTTTCATAAAGGTGTTTCTCTTCATAATAACAAATCCCTCCATTTTAAATTAACTTTAACTGCTTGTTTCTTCTCCTGTACTTTTTTGCTTTTTTATTTTCGTGTATCACGGAATAAATCTCTAGCCTGCCGATCCATATCCTGTCAGGCGGGTTCCATACTTCTCCTGCCTCCTTTCTGGTCTTTTAATTCTGTAGACCTTAATAAAGCGCCGCAGCGAAGTTCTATTCCATTTCTTATATTTATAATGCAATATATATGCCAATAACTGACGTCCTGATTGCAGCCGTTTCCTCGGCAACAAGCCGAAATATTATACGATTTCGTATAGAGGTATACAATTTTGCATGAATTTCAATTTCCTGTGCTTGTCACTTGCGGGTCAGATAACTTCTGATCCTTTTCAGCGCCTCAATGATGTTTTCATCAGAGTTGGCAAAGCACATCCTCAGATAGCCTTCGCCCATGGCGCCGAATGCACTTCCGGCGACAGTCATGACACCCGCGTTGACTAGAAGGTCCTTGGAGAATTCCCATGAAGTCATGCCGAAATCTTTTATGTTGATGAAGGTGCAAAACGAACCCTCTGTTTTAAAGCATTTCATTCCCGGTATCCCGCTAAGGCCTTTGAAAAGAAGATCTCTTCTTCTTTCATAGTGCCTGCGCATCGCTTCCACACAATCCTGCGGCCCGTTGATCGCATCTGCGCCCGCCTGCATTATAAATGGCGGCAAGCATGAAATGACTGCCTGCTGCATCTTGAACATGCTCCTCATGATATCCGTGTTCGTGCCGACCACGTACCCTATTCTCCAGCCCGTCATGGCATAGGTTTTCGAGAGGCTGTTCACTACCAGTACCTTGTTTCTTATGACGGGGACCTGAGAGAGGCTGAAATGCCGGCGCCCATCAAAAATGATCTTTTCATAGACTTCATCCGAGATCACCATGATATTATGCTTTTCAATCACCTTGGCCAGCTGTTCGATATCCTCCCATCCCAGGACCGCTCCCAGTGGATTGCTCGGATAACTGACGATCACAGCTTTTGTCTTTGGCGTGATCGCTTTTTCCAGATCCTCCGGCTGAAGCCTGAATCCATTCTCCTCATAAAGAGGAACTCTTACCGGCACACCGCCCAGTGTCAGGACCTGGCCCAGATAACAGGTGTATGTCGGATCGGGAATGATCACTTCATCGCCTGGATCAAGAATGGCCATCAGGCTCAGCAAGATCCCTTCAACGCCTCCGGCGGATACCATGACATTATATATATCGTAATCGTAGCCGAATTCGCGGGTATACTTGTTTGCGACTGCTTCCCGCATCGAAATGAGGCCGGGCTCCGTCGCGTATTTGGTCATTCCTGCCTCAATCGCCCGTATCCCGCTTTCTTTGATATGCTGCGGCGTTTCAAAATTCGGCTCTCCATTGCAGAGATTGATCGCTCCCGGATAGCCCGTCGCCAGATCAAACATGGCTCTGATCCCCGAAGTCGGATAGTTCTGAGCCAGCCTGGAGACGTAATTAAATCCACCCATAATAAACCTCCATCCTATATTCAAGATTATATAAATCCTATCTATTCGACTGCCGACTCCACAGAGGCTGCTTTCCGATGTTTATCCTTGAAGCGAGTGGCTGCCTCAATGCCGGTCATGAATTCGACGCAACCGGTCCCCAGCATATGGTCCACTAATCTATCCAGCATTTTCATTCTTGCCGGACGCCCTATGATCTGAGGATGGCATGTGAGTACATAACAGATATCGGAATCGCCTTCCGTCTCGACCTCCTCTATGAATTCTTCCAGCAATGCGTCAAATTCAGCACGCCAATAGTTCTCCACGGCTTCCAATGGCTGAATCGCTTTACCCGGGGTTCTGAGGCTGTACAGCCAATAAGCCGCGTCATCAAGCACCCAGTGGATCGGTATTTCGACCAGTCCGGTTTTCCTGCCGCCGTATTCAAGATACTTTATCTTGTCGGAATCCATCATGTTGCTTGAATATTCGATCTCGGCCATGTCTTCCAGTATATCGAGGCTGTATGGGCTGAATTCCCAACCCGGGGATCGGTAGCCCCTGGGCCTGAAGCCAAGCAGTTTCTCGATGAAATCGCTGCAGTCCCAATATTCCTTTTTCTCTGCTTCATAGCCTCCCATGTTGTCCGGGTACGTATGCGTCCATCCATGATTGCCGATTTCATGTCCCTCGGCCGTTATCTGCCTCATCAAGTCCTGATATTGATCTGCAGTGAAACCCGGCACAAAGAATGTAGCATGCAGTCCGTGGTTTTTGAGCATTTTCAGTATACGGGGCATCCCCGCCTCCGGGCCGTATCGGCCCTGTGATAACGTCACAGGCCGGTTGGCGTTTTCAGGATCCCTGCAGCGCCAAAGCGTTTCTCCATCGAGATCAAATGTAAATAAGACGGGCATCTTCTTGTTCATATATATATCCTCCTTTATCGCCTCAAAAAACCTTGATTGCTTTACTGCCTGAAAATTCAAATTCCTGATCATCAATACTTTTTTGTATATATTTTAATGGTTTTCTCCTTGATTTAATTATTGAGCAAAATGTATGCCATTGTTTTGCCTTATTACAAATTTATATCGCACCGGGCGTTTTTTTCTCAGTATATAGTCTTATTGCATAACGGAGCAAAAGAAAGACAGGCATCTCTGCCTGTCTTTCGTGGTTTATTGATCAAATGGCCGGCCGGATCTGACATGACTGCCATTCGGGCATCGTGTCAGACGTTCGCGTGCTTCTCCTGATATTCCTGCATTGCAAGCTGGTCCTGATTCCGTTTTTCGATTATAGCCTGCTTCAGCATCATATCCTTGACTTTCATAAGGCGCGTCTGGTTGCCGCGCTCGTTTTCATCCAGCTTCATTTTGATATACTTGATGGTCTCCTTGAGATCCGGGATCATGACATATTCCAGCGCGTTGACACGGCGCCTGGTCTTTTCGATCTCATCCGCAAGCAGACAGGCCTCCTTTTCCATGGCAGCCAGGGACAGAAGCGTAGGGATGACCTGGCAGAGACATTCGATAGCCTTATCCAATTCTCCGGACGTTGTCGCGAAACCATAGGGAAAGATGTCGGTTTCATCGTCCTTGGTCGTCTCGAAATCGAACACCGGCACATCGACGCTCATCACGTTTTTATGCTTCACATTGATCGAAATGACCTGCTTGGGATACATCAGGGCCTCTTCCAGCATTTCGCGGGACATGACCGCATTGGCAAGGGCAAGATTCTGATAGATCTCCGCCAGCTGCCTTTCGACATCTTCCCGAAGTGTTTTGCATTGCCGCGCCAATTCCAGGAACTGCTTCATCAGCTCATCCCGCTTGTCCTTCATAAGCTTGTGTCCGCGGGTGGCTACAGCCAGTTTCTTTTTCAAAGAGGTCAGGACCATCCTGGTTGGATTCACATTCAATCTGGCCATGAGCTGTCACCTCCCCGCATCATGAATTTTTTTCCGGCTGCTTTGGCAGATACTCATCAAGGTAAGCATCCCGGATCCTCTTCAGTTCTCCCCTCGGCATCATGCCAAGGAGCTTCCAGCCAAGTTCCAGGGTCTCCTCGATGCTCCGGTTGGTTTCATTGCCTTGGCTGACATAAACTGATTCAAAGGCATCCGCAAATCTGGCGTAGAGCTTGTCGACATCGGACAGGGCTGCTTCTCCCAGGATCGCCATCAGCTCCTTGGCTGACTTTCCGCGGGTATAGACAGCAAAAAGCTGATTCATGGTATCCGCATGGTCTTCCCTGGTCTTTCCCTTTCCGATACCCTTGTCCTTGAGACGGGACAGCGACGGAGGCACATCGATCGGCGGCTTGACGCCTTTCCGGAACAATTCCCTGGAAAGAATGATCTGCCCTTCGGTGATATAGCCTGTCAAATCCGGGATCGGGTGGGTCTTGTCGTCTTCCGGCATCGTCAGGATGGGGATCATCGTGATCGACCCTTCATAGCCCTTCTTTCGGCCTGCTCTCTCATATAACGTCGCCAGGTCGGTATACAGATAGCCGGGATAACCTCGTCTTCCCGGAACCTCCTTCCTTGCGGCGGAAACCTCGCGCAGCGCTTCGGCATAATTCGTTATATCGGTCATGATGACAAGGACGTGCATGCCCTTCTCAAAAGCCAGATACTCCGCTGCCGTCAATGCGATACGCGGTGTGGAAATACGTTCGATGGCCGGATCGTTGGCAAGATTGGTGAAGAGTACGGTACGATCGATGGCGCCTGTTCTTTTAAAGTCCGAAATGAAGAAATCCGCTTCTTCATATGTGATCCCGATCGCGGCAAAAACGACTGCGAAATTGCTGTCCGTGCCTCTTACCCTGGCCTGCCTCGCGATCTGCGCAGCCAGTTCGGCGTGGGGGAGTCCCGAGCCGGAAAATATAGGAAGCTTCTGGCCTCTGACCAGCGTATTCAGTCCATCTATGGCGGATACGCCGGTCTGGATGAATTCCGCCGGATAATCCCTTGCGGCCGGATTCATGGGCAGACCGTTGATATCCATCCTCTTATCTGCTATCACTTCCGGCCCGCCATCCTTCGGCCGGCCAAGACCGTCGAATACGCGGCCAAGCATATCCTCCGACACGGCCAGCTCGATGCCGCGGCCAAGAAACCGGACCTTGCTGTCGGCCAGATTGATGCCTGCGGCGCTTTCAAAAAGCTGGACCAGAGCATTGCCCCCGTTGATTTCCAGAACCTTGCACTGCCTGATTTCACCGTTCTGAAGCTCTATTTCCCCCAGCTCGTCATAGGTCACATTCTCAACATCCCGCACCAGCATCAGAGGACCGGCAACTTCGGAAATAGTTCTGTATTCCTTGATCATTTAGTTCTCCTCCTTTTTGGTCAGGTACCGGATGCCGTCGGACAGATCTGCCAGAATCTTTTCATATCCGGCGTTCACTTCTTCTTCCTCAACATATTTGAACCGGCCAATGGCTTCCCTGATCGGCAGCCCGATCAGCGACTTATAGTCGGCGCCATTTTCGATCGCGGCGCTCCCTTGTCGGAAATATTCCAGAATCAGCTTAAGAAGCTTGTACTGCTTATTAGTGGAGGAATAGGTGTCTATTTCATGGAAAGCATTCTGGTGCAGGTAATCCTCTCGAATCGACTTGCATACCTCCAGCTTGAACTGATCCTGGAAAGAAAGGGCATCCTGCCCTACGAGCTGGACGATTTCCTTCAGCTCCGCTTCTTCCTGCAGCAGTTTCATGGTTTCGCTGCGCATATCCGGAAATTCCTTGTGCACATTTTCGGAAAACCAGTCGCGCAGCCTGTCGACATAGAGGGAATAGCTGTTGAGCCAATTGATGGCCGGGAAATGCCTGGCATACGCAAGCGAAGCATCCAGGTTCCAAAAGACTTTTACGATCCTCAAGGTCGCCTGGGATACCGGCTCGGAAATGTCTCCTCCCGGAGGAGATACGGCGCCGATGGCCGATAGCGCTCCTTCACGCCCTTCGCGTCCAAGGCTTATGACCCTTCCGGCTCTTTCATAAAACTGAGCCAGACGTGAAGACAGATATGCCGGATAGCCTTCTTCTCCCGGCATTTCCTCGAGGCGGCCCGACATCTCCCTCAAGGCCTCGGCCCAGCGCGAAGTGGAGTCAGCCATCAATGCGACGGAATATCCCATGTCACGGAAATACTCCGCGATGGTGATGCCTGTATAAATCGACGCTTCACGGGCCGCCACCGGCATATCCGAGGTGTTGGCGATCAGGATGGTCCTTTTCATGAGAGGCTCCCCGGATTTCGGGTCTGAAAGCTCCGGAAATTCCATGAGTACGTCCGTCATCTCATTGCCACGTTCTCCGCAGCCGATGTATACGACGATATCCGCCTCGGCCCATTTGGCCAGCTGATGCTGCACAACGGTCTTGCCGCTGCCGAAGGGTCCGGGCACAGCGGCCACGCCGCCTTTGGCGATCGGGAACAATGTGTCGATGACCCTCTGCCCTGTAAGAAGCGGCATATCCGGCACAAGCTTTTCCTTATATGGGCGGCCCTTTCGAACAGGCCATTTCTGCATCATCGTCAGATTTTCCAGCTTGCCATCCGGCGTCCTGATAACGCATACCGTATCCTCCACGGTAAAATCTCCGCCAGTGATCTCTTCCACCGTTCCGGAAATCCCGTAGGGGACCATTATACGCAGACTGACAATGACCGTTTCCTGCACAGTGCCGATGATATCGCCGGCTTCAACCGCCTGTCCGGCCGAAACAGTTGGCACAAAGGTCCATTTCTTCGTTCTGGAAAGAGCTTTGGCGTCTACGCCTCTTGTTATGTTGGAGCCGGAGACCTTGAGCAGCTCCGACAGCGGTCTCTGTATACCGTCATAAATGGTTTCGATCAGCCCGGGCCCCAATTCAACAGACAACGGAGCGCCTGTCGTCACGACCTTGGCTCCGGGTCCAAGACCCGCCGTTTCCTCATAAACCTGTATGGAAGCAGCCCCGCCGCGCATCTCGATGATCTCGCCGATCAGGCCCTGGTCCCCCACACGGACTACGTCAAACATGTCGGCATGTTCCATGCCTTCGGCCACTACAAGCGGCCCTGATACTTTCACGATTCTTCCTTGATTCATTTAACGCTTCATCTGCCTTTCCTATTCTTACTCGTTTCCGAAGAGTATATCCGCACCAACAGCTTTCTCTACCGCCTTTTTCAGGTTGTCCATGCCGATGCCGCAGCTTCCGTCCATTCCCGGTATCGGGATGATGGCCGGAATGCCTGCATCCCTGTATTTATCGATCTCAGTTCCCATATCCTTGCACAGGTTTTCAGTGATATAGATGATCGCGTAATGCTCGCCGGCGATCCTGTACAGGGTTTTTCTCGCTTCCGATGCATTGCTGCAGGGGAACACCTCCATGCCCACAGCCTTGAAGCCGAGGATGCTTCCACGGTCTCCGATCACTCCGATTTTATACATAAGTGTCCCTCAACCTTTCTGCCACGACGTCTCTTGGAAGTCCCTGAAGAATGCCGGTCATGGCGATGCGGACATTGCGGATCTCGCTTTCCTTCGCGATCAGATATGCTGCCAGCGGCTCGATGCCAAAGGAAACATATTTAGCTTCCGCGGCATATTCCATTATGCTGTTGTCGCAAAGACGCTCCAGATCGGTGAATCTTCCCTTTTCCCGCAGCATGGCTCCGCCTGTTTCCATAGCGGCTTTGAGGCCATAGGGCACGAGCCTCTCGGCAAACTGTTCATAAGGCTCATCATATCCGGCAAAGAAAACTTTTTCAGGGATCCTCCCACCGTCAATCAGAACCTGACTGCAGAAATCCCAGGGCTTCCGCATCTGGCGCAGCCGGGCGAAGATCTTGAGGTTGACCGTGTCGATCAGAAGAGCCGCATAGCCTTGCAGAAATTTACTGCCGGATTCCAGGGCAGCCGCCTTCATGTCGCTGAAGCAGGCCTTGTCCAGAATCAAATCGATATACTGGGGATCCTGCGTCCGTGCAAATACATCCAGGACTTCGTTGACTGCCGTTCTCATGGCTGGCGTCAAGCCCGCCAGAGACCTGTCGCGTATCATTGCAGACAGCTTGTCTTCCGCTATGGTGCCGGCATCTATCAGGAATTCATCCCGATCCGTCTGCAGAAATTCCGCCTTCATCAAAACCTTTATATTGTGATAGTCATAGGGATATAGGAACGTATTGAAATCTTCCGCTGCCGGCGCGATACCAAGAATAAACGAATAAGCCCTTTTCAGCTCATTCATAAGAAGCTTCTCAAACTGTTCAGGTTTCAGCTGCTCCCCATTGTCATCGCCATATCCCTGCTCATAGAGAAGCTTCATCGCTTCCGCAGGCTTTCTACTGTCGGCAAGGGCCTCCAGACGTTCCCTTCCCATGAGGCTTTTCTCAACGCTGCGAACTCTCGCAGCAGCAAATACAAAGTCTTTACCTTTTTGGCTTCCTTCCAAATCGATCCCTCCTCTCCTTGCATATATTCATCTTCTCTTCCATTGAAATCCTCTCAGCAAGAAGCGGAAGGAACCGGCTGCTTTCCGAACAGGATCCGAACGACCTCCGGAGTCATCTCTTCAGTCACATCGCCGACCATGACCTCCAAAGTCGAATTCAGTTCCATGGAACCCTTCCGCAGGACAAAACCACCTCTGGCCGAAATCGTATCCGCGGATAAAACCAATGTGTTTTGGTCTGCAGCTCCGGAGTCATCTCCCTCTGCCGGCTTTATAGCCAGATTGGCCTTTTCCACCAGCATTTCACCAAGCCGATCCCTGTCGCGCGGATTAAGCAGAAGCTCTCCTTCTGCGGCTCCGGTTTTCACGAGAGTCGCGGCCATCAGATCCAGGTAGTCCTTCTGCTCCATCGAGGCCAAATTTTCAAGTGTCCGGGCAAAGCAGGCTTCGATGGCCTTCTGCTTGGCGGCCAGCCGAAGCTTCCGCGCTTCCAGTTCCGCAACGGAGATTTTTCTCTCCTTTATAAGCAGCGCATCCTGCTCCGCCTTCTCTTTAGCCTCCTGCCGGATGGCTTCCGCCTGGATTCCTGCTTTCTCAAGAACCGCATGCTTTTCCTGGTCCGCTTTGATCAGCGTTTTGCCGGCTTCCGCATTCGCATCCGACTTGATCCGATCCGTTATTTTATCAATACTCATATTACATCATCCTTAGATCTGGATCCCGTTGATCATCAGGAATGATATCAACAGTCCCAAAACGGCATAGGTTTCGACCATGGCTGTATAGACCATGCCCTTTGCGATTTCTTCTGGTCTCTTGGAGATCAGCATGATAGCCGACGCAGCGGCCTTGCCCTGCGCGATACCGGAGAATATGCCGACCAGGCCGATCGGCAAAGCCGCTGCAAACAGCGAGGCTCCTTGCACTGTGGTCAGATCCATTAAAGTTCCTCCACCCAGCAATCCGATCTTCTGAAGAATGATAAAAGCGATCAGCAGGCCATAGATGCCTTGCGTGCCCGGCAGAGCCTGAAGCAAGAGTGCCTGTCCGAATTTCTTCGGATCCTCGGCAACGATGCCGGAAGCCGCCTGTCCTGCGATACCGACGCCCATCGCACTTCCGATTCCGGCCAGTGCTGCGGCCGCGGCGCCCAGAATGGCTAAAAAGCCTCCGTTGAATAGTAAATTTACAGCTTCTGTGTTCATCTATTTTCCTCCCTGATAATTTGAATATATTTTGTGTTTTCATGAAAAGGTTCAAAGGATTCTCCGCCACTCGCGTAAAATTTACCGAAAAACTCCACATACTGCAATCTGCAGGAGTGAACGAAGGACCCCAGGGCATTGATGGCGATATTGTAACTGTGCCCGATCGTAAAAGCGATAATGAACAGGATCAATCCAGTGATCCCGCCTCCGGCCAGAGAGCCCAGCGTATTGACGACTGACGCTATGACGCCTGTGGCAAGTCCCAGCGCCAGAAGCCTGGAATAGGAGAGCACGTCCGACAGATATCCGGTTATGCCGTAAAGGCTTCCCAGTCCGCCGACGAGTTTCCCAAGCCCTTTGTTATGGCGTCCGCCCGTCAGCAGGATCCCTGCAGCTCCTGCAATGGACATCCATTGTCCGATAGGGGAAGCAACACCGGCAATAAGGAGCACGAGCCCGATCAGCAGGATGTACCACAGTCCGGTGTCAAAGAATGCATCCAGGGGCCGCCCGTCGCGGATGGCCATATATGCATGCAAACCCATACCGACGAACAGATGGATCCCTCCAAGAAGCAGCGAGAACATCAGCAGCTTCATCGGATCCTCCATCGGGTTGAACCATAGCGGCTTGATTGCCACATCGGCGTCGAAGAAGGTTTTCGCGACAACCGTTACGAGGTCTCCGAAAAATCCTCCAAACATCAAGCCCCAGAAAATTGTGGAGATACCGCAATAAAAGAACATCTTCATCATCTTTTCCGTCATGCCTTCCGGCTTGAATTTCTTGAGGATCACGAAGGTTGCGACAGTCAGGATCAATCCATAAGCAGCATCGCTGAGCATCATGCCGAAAAAGATGGCATAGGACAGCGCAAAGAACGGCGTCGCATCGATCGCGCGGGAATCCGGCAGAGCATATAGCCTGGTGATCGCTTCAAACGGACTTGACAATGGATTGTTCATGAGAAGCACAGGGTGCGCCTCGTCTTTTTCCGGATCACGCATCTCCCAGTAGCATTCCTTTTCCGCGAGCACGGCTTCCACCTTTTCCGCCGCTGCCCGCGGCAGCCATCCCTCCATGAAGAAGGTCTCGCGTGTGGCAAGCAGCCGGCTCTTGATCAATGCCAGATTCCGGTGCAGGATCAAATCGTCATGAAAAAACTGGAACTGTTCCTGATACTCCTTAAAGCGCCGGATGGTTTCAATGATCAGATGCTTCTTTTCTTCGAGCTGCTTCAGCTGCTCCTCGCATTGACGGATATTCTCCTCTGCCGTCCCTTCCATGTCTCCGGGCTGAAATCTGTTGAAGCTGAAAGATTTCAAAGCATCGTCCACGATGGCCCTGTCTTCTTTCAGGCATATCAGCAGGAGATACTGCTGTTCCGCATCCTGTCCCAATGATTGCATCAACGTCCGCTCCGCCTTTTCCATGATCGAAGCGGCAAGGTCCTGTTGACTGGCCAGTACAGGTATGGCGCCTATGATCAGGTCTGTCGATCCAGTGCCTCGTGTCTCGAGAGGTATGTCGAGATCCTTCCATGGCAGAAGTGACAGCCGTGTCGTCTCTACCTTGTTATGAGACGCCTGCAGTTTGGAAAGGTTCCCGAGATGGGAGAGGAGATCGTAGACCTTTTGCTCTACGGCATTCCTGTCCTGAAGCACTTCCTCAAATCTCCCAATGCTCACCTGCTTGCGCGTCTTCAGCATCGGAGACTTGATTTCACAATGCTTCTCGATGGCATCCAGTACCTGCTTCACTCTTCCGATCCAGTTTTCAAACCGGACAACGTCGCCCTCACGGCTGACGCCCTTGACCAATTCTTTCCACTGGCTTTCAGCAGACAGCTTGTCCTCCTGCGATGCGATTTCAACTACTCCGAGTTCCATGAGCCTGAGCATCAGTTCCCGCCTTACAGAAGCATGGCCGACGACGGACAGCTTTTTCATACGTGCGATCGACACCTCAGCTCACAACCTTTCTGTATACGGCAGCAACTGCTTCTGCCATATTCTGTTCTGCCGCGGCAGCGAGGAGACCGCATTCCTCCCTGGCTGAACGAAGGATGTCTTCATACACCGCCAAGGCTTCCCTTCCAGCTTCATCCAGTCTGTTCCGGTAGAGCTCGTCGGCCTCACGCTGCGCCTCCTCCAGTATGCGGGATGCTTCTTTTTCGGCATCCGCCGCCATCTTTTTGGCGTCAGTCAGGCTTTTCCTGACGACCTGTTCGGCCTGCTCCTCCATCTCCTTGATTTTGATAATCAGTTCGATTGCCATTTCTCGCCTCCTTTGTATGAGATATTCATTTCTATTATTGATCAACTGCCATTTTGGGGTCAGTTTTTCATACAGAGGGTATAAAAAATCCGTCAGCGCAAATTTTGTTCCGCTCCTCAGACTTCGTCTAATTTTTAACCATTTAATTTATTTTCATGCATTGTATCATTCATAATAGAAGTTGACAATATCATTTTTTTATTAAGCAAGTATGCTGCCAAAGCCGTCAAAACGAGATATTTTTTCAGATAATTTCGAATAGAACAAACCTTCTGTTAATGAATGTTCATTTTTCAACGTGTTGATTTCTGCCTGCGTTTGGCGGCACAAGATTTTCTTCACAAGTTATTTTGGAAAATTGCGATTGGAACAAAAAAAAATAATCCTATAAAGGCAAAACTTTTCGTCTTATGAAATATATTTCCCGAATCGTTGGCGCAGACAGCAGGCTATCAACATATGCCATCAATGGAAACCATGCACTCGATTTGAAAAAAGCTATAATTGAATAAATGCCGATAATTTGATACTATCATCATGGAAGAAATCAGCCCCCGAAGAAGTGGAGGTGTTTTATGAAATATTGCATTTTAATGGGAAGCCCGCGAAAAAACGGAAATACGTCTCAATTGCTTCAGCCGTTTTTAGAAGAGATCGGGCGAACTAAAGATGCGTACGATTTGTTTTGGCTTTATGACAAGCATATCAGGCCCTGCATCGCCTGCCGGAGCTGCCAGAAGGACTGGACGGTTTTCGGGTGTCCGCTTGACGATGATGCACAGGAGATATTTGACAAAATATACGCCTGCGATGTCATTTTACTTGCTACACCAATTTATTCATGGTACTGCACGCCTCCAATGAAAGCGATACTGGACCGTCTGGTATATGGGATGAACAAATATTATGGCGATGAGAAAGGGCCTTCCCTTTGGGCCGGCAAGAAGCTGGCGGTCATCGCGACCTGCGGATACAGACCGGAAAACGGCGCTGATTTGTTTGAAGAAGGCATCAAACGGTATTGCCGGCACTCTCAGTTGAAATTTGCCGGCATGCTGGCCGAAAGGGATCCGGGCTATCGATCCGTCTTCATGTCAGATGATAAAGACGCGCGTTCGAGGGCATTTGCGCGGAAGTTGATGGAAAGGGAAGCCTGATTTCATGATCCTTTTCTCCTCAGCTATTTCACCATGTAAGCCTGATAGCAGATTTCTCCGGTCTGCTTGATCCCCATGACCGCAAAGGCGATGATGCCGTTGAGCCATTTGTATTTCTCAGCGCCGGTCTGGAAGAAGAGGTGCTGCCTGAAATAATATTTATCTGGATCGACGAATTCTCCCCTGTCCAGCGCCTGGTCCTGCTCGATGCTGTTCAGATAGCGGCCGTTTGTCCAGATTGATATATAAGCACCGTCATCCGTCTTCAGAAGATATCTTGTATCCATCACGTCGACTCTGTCCTTATCCATGAAATTCCAGTCCGCGCCAAATTTCATGATTTCGCCGCGCAGCTTTTCACCTTCGAAATACCCGCCTAAAATCGGGTAAATATTCAGGTCTGCCGTACCGATGTCGCCGATCGGGATGATCGGTTCGCACGCCGCCTCTAGATAAAAAAGCTTTTCCACCTGTAGTTCAGGTATTCTTAATGGAGCCGGTCTATTATTCGTCATTTTTGAAACACCTCTATTCACCGTAATGACCGCTTGCAAAGGGCCGGATATGTTATACGCTATTTTGGCCGCTTCACTGCCGGATAATATCTATTTTAGTGTATTGCCAGGGAAATGTATATGGATTGGTAAGGTGATTTACAGTATCCGAAATGAGAAAGCGCTCTTATCCGTTTGGTGAACACAGTCAGCATTTCTCTCAGCCCTTTCAAAGAGTGCGTAACATTGGAAAGCATCATGGGCTGCAGCCATCTTTGAACGCCCGCATCGCAAGCAATAATGAGTGCCGCCTAGGCTGCCTTGATATTTGGATTATAGATTGGGGACAGAACAAAAAACGGCGCCCCATGATTAGTGCCATGACGCAGCCGCTTGTCGACATATGATTGCCTATGAATGATTTACACAGTCTATTGCACGACCATGACGGTGATCTTGGTATTATGCAGTACTTTTGTCGTGACGCTTCCGGTCAGGAACCGGTTGATGACAGCGCCCAGCCCATGAGACCCCATGATGATCAGATCGCAGCCGTTCTCCTCCGCATAATCGACAATAGCCTTAGCGGCATCCCCTTCTACGCTGGCAATCTTGACTTTTCCGGCTTGACTTCCGAACTGCCCTTTGGCCTTCTTCAGCAATGCTTCCGATGCAGCGCGGTACTCGTCCTCAGTATCGTGGGCGTCGATATGGATCCTGCGCGCGGTGGTGATATGGAACGGAATGACATGGAATATAACGACCTCGCTGTTGAAGGCCGCCGCGATTTCCTTTCCTTTCTCGATGGCCCTGCTCGAATATTCGGATCCATCTACAGGAATCAAGATCTTTTTCATAAGAATCCCTCCTAAACCATATGCCCCGCTTCGCTTGCAGCCGCTGTTGCCGCTTCCGCTCCGCAGATTTTGACAAACCAATACCTTATTACAATCACTATACTCCCAATCAACAAAAATGTTAATACAGGAAATATCATCTTCGTCGTTCATAAATAATTGAATGAGGGCGGGACAAATGATTCTGGTCAATTGTTCCGCCCTCCGGGAATTCGATGGATCCACGCGCGTTGGATCTCATGCTTTGCGTGCTTTATAATCTTCGTCGATACGTTTTTTCCAGTTTTCCGATATCGGGCGGCTGGCGCGCAGGCAGCTCACCGTCTCACTGATTACTTCGTAATTCAGCAATGTCCCTTCACGATCGGCATTGAAATTTGCTGCTCTGTCTTTATTTATGCCAAACATTTCAGCTGTTTCAGCGGCGTCGATGTTTGCGCCAAGAAAGATGAACTCCCAGCCATACTTGTTCTTCTCATGCTCGATCATATGGCGTACTTTCTCATAGCTGAATTCACAGCTCGCATTTTCCATGCCATCAGTGGTAATGACAAACAGGACGTGCTCGGCGCGTTCGCTTTCGGCTGTATGCTTCTGGACGCTGCTGATTTTTCGGATGGTTTTGCCGACTGCATCCAGCAACGCAGTACTGCCCCGCACATAATACTCTTTTTCGGTTATCGGCGCGATCCCCCGAATATTGATCCGGTCATGCAGCAATTCATACTTGTCATCAAACAGCACAGTGGTTATGACCGCTTCTCCTGTCTCCTGCCTCTGTTTGTCCAGCAGGGAGTTGTAGCCGCCGATGGTGTCGCTTTCGAGACCGCACATCGATCCGCTTCTGTCCAGAATGAATACCAGCTCCGTTAAACCCTTTTTCATTGTGATACCCTCCTATCATCCTTTGTGATATCAGGATAACACTCCGAAAGCTCCTTTCGGTCGCATGGCAGGCGACAAATATCCGACCGGCGGATCACATCCCAAGCAGATTCTGATCGAAGGCAAATAAAGCCTCATTGATCTCAAAAATATTATAGTTGCCTTCTTCCAGGAAGTACTGGATGATGATGTCAAACTTGCTGCTGCCGGAAAGCGCAAAGCCTGCCTTGAGCAACAGGTCCCTGGTCTCATCGAGATTCAGCCTGAGCGCGATGGCAAACGCGATCGCCGTCGATTTACCCGGCCTGTAATTGATGTCGTTACGTATTTTGGAAAACAATTTCCTATCAATGTTGGCTCTTTTATATGTCTCCGCATCCGTCATGCCTTTTTCGTCGATCAGACGCAGCAGCATCTGGGAAAATGATTCATCAAGGTGCTGGATGACCTCGTCCAGGCTGCGACTGGGCTTTTCAAAGGCGATGGATTCTTCCACGGTATACCGGATCTGTTCGTTCCTTGGATATTGCTCCACATTGAGACTGTTCTCGATACGATTATACCGGCAATACCGATGCTCATCTGTATATCTGTCGTCAATATACTGGGATATGGAAAAGAAAAGCTTTTCAGAAAGGGCGAATGCGGTCTTGTCATACACGACCAAATAAACCGTCATATCATTGCCGAGAAGAAAATCCCCTATGACTGAAATTGCAGTTTTCAGAGCCTTATCCTTCGGATATACGAAAGTGCCCGACGATATCAGCGGAAAGGCGACGCTCTCGAGCTTATAGTCCTTTGCGAGTTCGAGGGCGCTTTTATAGCAGCCGGCAAGCAGCTGTTCCTCGTTGCCGCTGCCGCCGCGCCAGACCGGGCCGACCGTATGGATCACATATTTCGCCGGCAGCTTGTATCCTTTTGTGATCCTGGCTTCCCCGATCCCGCAGCCGCCAAGCTTTTGACATTCGGCAAGCAGCTCCGGGCCGGCAGCCCTATGGATCGCTTCATCGACACCGCCGCCGCCTGACAATTCCGGATTGGCGGCATTGACGATGGCGTCGGTATGGACTTTGGTTATATCGTTTCGTATTATTTCGAGCGGCATGATCTTATCCTCATTTGATAATCAAGAACGATCGGGGATTCTTTTGCCTTGATGCCGATGCCTGAATCTGTCCCAACCTTGAAGTCCTTCAGCGCAATCCTGTCGGGCTGCCCATAATCGGAAGCCCCCAGCCATAATCGGGATTTTTTCCGTCAGTTCCAAGGTGCATGGAATTTTCCTTGAAATATTGGTACACCCAGTCTTGAGTAATGGTCGGATCCTTACTTTTTAAAAGGCCGGCCATTCCGCAGAGAAAAGGACTTGCAAAGCTGGTTCCGGGCTGATATCCGGTGAACATCGAAAAATCGATCGCATCTCCGCTTGCCCCGTACTTCTGAGGATCCCCGCCGTTCCAGGCGACACTGCCGACAATGATGAACGCCCCTTGAAATGGATTCGTCATGCCGCCCCTGTTCCCTGCCGCGCCCGTGCAAACAAGATTATACCGTTTGATCCTCTCACTCATGAAAACAGCCCAACCCGAATCGTTGTCGTCATCTCCGCCGTCTGTGGAATTATTGATCATTGAAATATTCCATTTTATTATTGCTTCATCAAAGGGAAGCATTTCATCTGTATCATACCGGCTGATGTTGGCTTCATAGACGCCTGCGCCGTTGGATTTCCCGCTGATGTTCCCTCTGATGACCGTCGCATCGGGAAGTATTGTCTGTATGATGGAGGCGCAGGCTTTGCTGTGGGATGTATCGCCGGTATCATCATGAAGGATCGTCAGCCCCTTGCCCGTATATCCGGCTTCATTCCATTCGTCGATATTGACCATTTTACGCTGGCTGATACTATTGCTATCCGTTAAAAATCGACCCATCAGTTCGATTTTAGCCTTCATTTCCTCGGATTTTGTAAAATATATATCCTTCAATAGCAGGGCCTCGCTATTTTGGGGGTCGTATTTCAGAACCGCACCCAGGCGCTTATAGGCCTCCATATATTTTTCGTCGGCAAAATATTTTTTTGCATCCATAAGATTCTCAGCGACCATCTGCTTCAGTGCATCATTGTATAGCTCTTGAACTTCATTATATAGCGGATATGATTCCGGCACCAGTCCCGCTTCAATATATGCTTCACGATAATTGCCGTCTTCATACGATGCCATCGCCTCCTGATGGCGTTTGATCGATTCAACCATTTCCACGGCGTCGCTGCTATCGCTTTTTTGAAGATAATTGACAGCTTCCTTATACTCGCCGCGATTGAATGCCTCCATGCCTTTTACATAATTCAGCGCATTATTATATAGCTTCTGTACAGCGGCATATTGAGGGTACGATTCCGCCACCGAACCGGCTTCTGTATATGAATCGACATAATCGCCGGCTTCATACGCTGCGAGCGCCTTTTGATGGTGTCTGGCCGATGCGATGATTTCTTCGGCATCGCTGCTATCGCTTTTTTGAAGATAAATGATCGCTTCCTCATAATCACCGCTGTTGATGGCCTCGATCCCCTTTGTGAAATTATATTTTGACATGGCTCCCGGAAGCAATGCAAATAGAGCCGCAGCTAAGGCGACTATAATAATTGCGATAATGATCAAATTCCTTTTTGACATTTTTACCTTTCTGAAAATAGCTCACGCCTGCGGGAATACGTATATTTCAAAGTGTTTTCACTCATACCGGAGCGCTTCGATGGGATCAAGCTTTGCAGCCTTGCCTGCCGGATAATAGCCGAAAAAGACACCGATTGCCATGGAGAAGCTGACGCTTGTTAAAATGATGGACAGCGAAAAGACCGGCTCGGTGTCAAGCAGCGAAGAGCCGATGGCGCCCATGATCAGTCCCAAAACGATGCCGATGACGCCTCCTATCGCACAGATGATGACTGATTCAACGATGAACTGAATCCTGATATAGGCGTTTCTGGCACCCAGCGCTTTCCTTGTGCCGATCTCCCGGGTACGTTCGGTCACGGATACCAGCATGATATTCATGACGCCGATGCCGCCGACCAGCAGGGAGATGGCTGCAATGACAGCAACGGCAATGGATAGATTGTTCAGAAAATCCGTCATGGTGGAAATGGTGCTTTCCATGTTCATGGCGCCGGCTTCCCATTTGATATTGTTCACATATAATTTATTCAGGTATGCTTCGATATCCTCCGTGAATTTTGCCGTATCCACATCGATTTTGGCCGTTACTGTAAAACTCTGGTAATTTTTATTTGACGATGTGGCTTTCGCGACGCTGACCGGAATGAACAGCTCCGTCCGGGTGTCCCTGTCGGAAGCGGTCGGAGGGCCGAAGGCAGAAGCCTCATATTTATAAACGCCGATGATTGAATACGTGTCGATGGTTTCTGCTCCATAAACCTTGATTTCCCTGCCAATGACTTCAGGCTGGCCCGGAAACATGTTGGCAGCCAGCTGGTCCGATACGACGGCAACCCTGCGGCTCCCTTTCATATCGCTGTCTGAAATGTAACGCCCCTGGAGCATTTTGACATTGCTGGTATACTGATAGCCTTCGTTTGTGCCATTGATGCTGACATTGGCATAAAGATGGCCGTCCTGGACTTTGGCGGAGCCCGTGCTTTGAGAAAGGCCGATAGTATTGATGCGGTCCTTGAAATAATCTTCAAAATCCCGGATCTGTTCATAGGATAGAAGGTCGCTCTCCTCAGGCATCACCGCGCTGCTGCCGGTGAAAGAAGGCGGGCCGCCTTCGGAACCCATGCTGTCGCCTTTTTCCCGCACAAAAACAATGATGTTGCTTGCGCCAAAGCCCTCCATCGTCGTCTTGAACGATGCTGTAAGCGAATTCCCAACGGTAACGATGGCTATGACGGAGGATATGCCGATGATGATCCCGAGCATGGTCAGCAGGGAGCGCAT
This sequence comes from Firmicutes bacterium UBA5774, assembly GCA_002418625.1. Lineage (GTDB taxonomy): Bacteria > Bacillota > Clostridia > Peptostreptococcales > Anaerovoracaceae > UBA5774. The sequence continues at coordinate 38,812 of DIEM01000064.1, read as the reverse complement.
TTTATTGGCTCTCAGACCGGCCATGGCCAGCGCGATATTTTCCTTTAGAAACACAGTCCTTCCCCCTCCGCCATTTTGCGTTCATAGCCTGCAGTATTGCATTTCATGCCGGTGATGACGCCGTCTTTAAGTGAGATGATGCGCTGGGTTTCCGCAGCCAGGTCTTTATTATGAGTGATAAGTATAATGGTCTTGCCCTCGGCCTTATGGATCTTGTGGAACAGGTCCATTACAAGATGGCCCGTCTGGGAATCCAGGGAGCCAGTGGGCTCATCCGCCAGAATAATAGCCGGATCATTGGCCAGTGCCCTGGCTATGGCAACGCGCTGTTTTTCTCCGCCGGAAAGCTCGCTGGGCATATGATCCATGCGGTCTCCGATCCCGACGAGATCCAGCAGCTCCCGCGCTCTTTCGGTTCTCTTCTTTTTATCCATTCCGGCATAAAGCATCGGAAGTTCAATGTTTTTCAAGGCGGTATTTCTGGGTATCAGATTGAATGTCTGAAAAACGAATCCGATCTTTCGATTCCGGATATCCGAGAGCTCGTTGTCCGACATGTCGGATATCGGAATCCCGTCCAGCACGTACGTGCCGGCGGTCGGCCTGTCCAGCGCGCCGATGATGTTCATCAGGGTCGTCTTTCCGGAGCCCGAGATGCCGATCACGGAGACAAACTCGCCCTTGATTATTTTAAGATCTATATTTTTAATGATATGCAGCTCGTGATCCGTTCCGATAAAGAAGTCCTTCACGATGCCTTTCATTTCGATAATGCATTCCCTGTTCATTTCTGCTCCTGCAGCCCGGACGGGGCATCCCTCAGAACGACCGGATCCCCTGCCTCCAGGCTGTCCGCGCCGCTTACGATATAAAGACCGTCGCGAAGTCCGGTCCCCGCGATTTCAACAAAAAAATCAGTCTCAAGACCGGTTTCCACCGGAATCTCCCCGGCAATATATTTGGAACCCTGCTTTTCCGCCGCGAAGACGACTTTCGAACCGTCGTCCTTTTCAGCAACCGCATCATAAGGCACTGCAAAGACGTTCTCTTTTTCCGCGAGAATAATGCTCATTCTGGCGTTCATGCCGATCTTCAGTGCCGCATCCTTATCCGTCAAGGAAACATAGGTTTCAAATTCCACATCGCTGGATGAAACCGTCTCGCCTGCTGCGCTTTTGACGGCAGCCGGCGCAATGCTGAGGACCTTGCCGTTCAAAAGCCTCTCACCGGTGCCGTCGGTTTTGATGGTAACGGCCTGCCCAACCTTGACAGCGGATACGTCAAACTCTTTGATCCCAGTCTTCACTTTCAGATCCTCAATGTTTTCGATAACAAAAAGAATACCGGAAGCCGGAGTGCCGACTGTGGCATTGACCATGGTCACCGTCCCGCTGATCGGCGCCTTGATGACTGAATCCCGAAGCTGGCTTTCAAGCTTAGCCAGATTTGTTCGGGCACTTTTATTGGCGGAATTTGCCTGCGCTATTTTCAGGTCGTTTTCAATTCGCTCAAGATCGGTTTTGGAAATCTCGCCCAATTCGAAAGAGAACTTGCCGATTTCATAGGCGCGTCGCGCATTATCCAGCTGGATGGCAGCGGCAGCCTCCGCCTCTGAAGTATTATAGCGCGCCTGCTGGATATCCTTGACCAGGGCGTCCGTATCCAATACGGCCAATATGTCTCCCGCGCTGACGTTATCGCCGAGTTCGGCCGAAATGCTCTCCACTGGATAATTGACAGTGGTATAGACGTTTTCGGAATCCATGCTCTCGATCGTGCCAGTCACGCTGATGCTGTCCGTGAGCGTCGATGCAGCAAGCACAGTATAATCCCTCGAGCCGTCCAGGCTGCCCGGGGCGCCCATCTGCATATTCAAGGCGGCTGCCGCCGCCACGATGGCGACAATGACAATCATCCCGATGATTATTCGTTTGCGTGTGAATTTTGACTTGAACTTCATCTTCATTCCTCCGGTTCACGAGCGATACAGCCTATTCAAGCGCGCCTCCGCCTGATTTTATTTTTTGCCTGACCGTCATTGCCGGTCAGGATGATCATGCTTGATTTTGTTATTATACCCGAAAATAAGCATTTGAAATATCAGAGGACAGGGTCACGCCGCATTACTCGATATCCAAGCCGGATAACTCTTGCCGAATCACTTTCGCCTGTTCCCCCTGAAGTAACCGTATGTCCTCTGTTTCGGAGCCGAAACTTTCTGCGGTGCAGCATTTTCCGAAGGTTCCGTCAAACCCAGCGGAAATGGGTGGTCTTCGACAACGGGTATGGATTTGGAGATGAGTTTCTGAATGTCCTTGAGATATGGTTTTTCGTCAGCATCGCAGAAGGATATGGCGGCGCCTCCGGCACCGGCTCTTCCCGTACGGCCAATGCGGTGCACATAGGTTTCAGGAATATTAGGCAGGTCGTAATTGATCACATGGGACAATTCCTCCACATCGATGCCTCTTGCCGCAATATCTGTCGCAACAAGCACTCTGGTCTTTTTCGCCTTGAAATTGTTCAGCGCCAGCTGTCTGGCCCCCTGGGATTTGTTGCCGTGGATGGCCTGGGCCTCCACTCCTGCCTTTGCAAGGTCCTTGATGATCTTGTCCGCACCGTGCTTCGTTCTTGAAAACACCAGGGCCGACGCTACAGACTTGTCTTTCAGCAGATGAATCAGCAGGGATTTCTTGTCCTTCTTGCCGACAAAATATACCGACTGCTCAATGATATCAATAGTCGAAGAAATAGGCGTCACCGCCACCTTCACCGGTTCTTTGAGAATCGAATCCGCCAGCTTTGAGATCTCCGGCGGCATGGTGGCGGAAAAGAGCATGGTCTGCCGATTCCCGGGCAAATGAGCGATGACTTTCTTCACGTCATTGACCATTCCCATGTCCAGCATGCGGTCAGCTTCATCCAGCACCAGGATTTCAATGTGGCTCAAGTCTATGAATTTCTGGTTCATCAGGTCCAGCAGCCTTCCCGGAGTCGCGACCAGGATATCGACTCCCTTTTTCAAGGTGTCCGTCTGGGATTTCTGGCCCACGCCTCCGAATATGACCGTGTTTTTCAGACCGGCATAGCGGCCGTAGGCCGAAAAGCTTTCACTGATCTGGAGAGCCAGCTCCCTGGTCGGGGACAATATAAGCGCCCGGATCGGTTTCGTATCCTTCTGGCCGGCAGTTTTGACATGTCCTGCAGCCCCCTGCTCTTCATACAGCCTTTGCAGTATGGGGATGGCGAAGGCTGCGGTCTTGCCGGTGCCGGTCTGAGCGCAACCCACGATATCCCGCCCTTCAAGCAGTGGCGGGATGGCCTGCCTCTGTATATCCGTCGGGATGGTATACCCTTCTTTTTTCAGCGCCTCTCTTATAGGCGCGATAAGATTCAGTTTTTCAAATAACATTTTTCTCCTCTTGCTGTGCTCCATCCAATAAAAAAGCAACACCGCATACACATTCATGATTTTACTGTGAATGAAAAATCCGGATGGCAATCAAACTATCATCCGGATCCTGAACTTCAGCTTACTATGATTCACCAGTTGCCACTACTTAGTTTCTTCAGGTTTTTTCACAACTGACGCTATGATCGGCGGGACAGTGGCAGTTTTCTTGGCCTTCGGCTTTTTCTTCTCTTTCTTGATGCTTTTATCACCCATGGGAAACACCTCTCTTTACTTTTATATTATACACAAAATAGTGGACATTTATACTTTTTTCGGAATCGGCAATTAAAAGATATATGTGTACTTGAAGAGTCTTTACGCCCGTATTCGAGAAGGCTTCATTTTTCAATAGTCCGCGTTGACAATCATCAAAAAATAAAATTATAATAGATACGGCATTAACTTTACAATTTAAAGGAGTGGTCGGAATGGAATTTAGGAAAGCTGCAAAAGAGGATTTTCAATCGGTATTGGACTGCGTCACTTCTGCCTTTTCAGGATATGCGATAAAAATGGGTTTTACGCCGCCCCCGATACGAGAAGACTATTATTCCTTTATTAATAACGAAGAGGTGATAATAGCAGAACTTGATGGCAAAACTATAGGGGTGCTTGTTTTACTCTTAAAAAAGGAGTATCTGTATCTTGATGTAATCGCTATCAAGCCCGAATATCAAGGAAAAGGATATTCACATGAAATGATGGACGAGGTTGAAAAAATAGCACACAGCAGGAATTATCGGCAAATAATGTTGAAATCCGCATTAGCCTTTGATAAGGTAAATTATTATCCGATGTTCGGCTATAAAATTGTCATGATCGAAGAGATGGAAGATAGGACTGTTGCCCATTTCCAAAAGATGCTGGAATAATGGCTTTTGTGGCCGATGTGACATAAAAAGAAAATAACTCTGATAATGATCTTTTCTGCCAGCTTTCCCGCAAACACGCTCCCAATGCAAAAGAAAAAAATAGAGATAGTCCAAGGAACAGCAATACTGCTGTTCCCAGGCTTAAATAGAATCATCTCAATTTTTTCATAAATGCCATCTCTATTTCTCGTAAACAATCTTTCCGTCGAACATGGTCAACACGGTGCTGCATTGCAAGATCTCGGCTGCAGGAATATCAAAGAGATTTCTGTCGACAATAATAATATCAGCCAGCTTGCCTTCTTCCAAGGTTCCTATGTCATCTCGGTTATAAGCTGCCGCACCTCCGGCAGTATAGGCCTTTAAAGTCTCCGCAAGAGTCACACACTCTTCCGGGTTGACGCTTGCCGGGCTCCCGTCACTGAAACAGCGCGTTACCGCAGCATGAATTGTCGGATAAGGATTAAAATCCACTACCGGATAGTCTGTACCAAAGGCCAGTTTGGCCCCTGCATCCAGCAGTGTTCTATGAGGCCATTCCAGTTTCGCCCGCTCCGGCCCCACTCTGACTGGCTTTTCGTTTTCATCCAGAATCAGATGAAACGGCTGCATGGAGGCGATCACATCCAACTCCGCAAATCTTGGGACATCATCCGGATGAATGTGCTCGATGTGTTCGATGGTATTCGGCAACCCATGCTTGCCGTTAGCTTTTAACGATGCTTCGAACACGTCCAGCGCCAATCGAACGGAGCCGTCGGCGATACTATGCAATCTCACCGGTAATCCCGCCTTGTTGGCCGCAATAACGCTTTTTTCGATTTCTTCTCTTGGCGCAAAGGGTACTCCAATTCCTGCGGTATCAGGCATATCACTGTATGGCTCCAGAAGCATCCCGGTATAGGTTGAACAGACGCCGTCCACAAGAGCCTTCACACCACTTAGCCGAACCTTCTCCGAGTCTAACTCCTTCTGCCATTCCAGGGCTGTTGTGAAATCCGTATGTCCCACAAATTCCGTATAAAGATGTACTCTGGTTGTCAATAAGCCTTCCTTTTCCAGCGCTTTTAATGATTTATACTTAGCCAGCACTTTCTCCGTATATGGTTCATAGGAAATTTCACTAAGAGATGTGATACCACAGGATGCTATGTGTTTCAAAAAACCCATGTTTATTTCTTTCATTGTCGCATCGTCAAAGGACTGTGCCATATACATGGCAGGCATATATGCGTCGGGCTCCATGACAATTCCCGTCATTTCGCCGTTATCATCGACTTCCACGCTCCCGCTTCGAGGCTTCATATCAGGTGTGATTCCCGATTCTTCCAGCCCCTTGCTGTTTGTCCATAAAGTATGAAAATCCGCAGCGAACATATATACCGGCTTATCGGGGAAAGCTTCATCCAGCGATTTCTTCGACGGCAACGGTGCGTCACCCCATGCGGCAGGAAACCATCCCAGTCCTACAAGCCTCTTTTCATCCGGATGGGACTTCTCAAACTTCTTCATGATCTCAACGCAATCCGCCTCTGACTTGGATCCTGTTGGCTCCGTTGTCCAATGGTCACTTGCCGCCATAGCGCCCATAAAATAGTGCACGTGCGCGTCTACAAATCCGGGCATAATCAATTTTTCCCCATAATCGAGAACTTTGTCAGCGCTCCAGTCTAATAACTCCTCATCCGTCAGTACAGCCGCTATCTTGTTTCCGGTCACTGCGACCCCTCCGGATACAGGTGTATCCGTCCTGCTTGTGAAGATGTTCTTACTCTTCAATATGATATCTGTTTTCACAATAGACCTCCCCCTTCATTTACTTTACGTCTCCTCGAACCATCTTTGCCTGATTAAAACTTCTGCCTCTGGTAGCTTTTTATAGTATGCAGCAGCATCCTTGGCTGCCTCTTCAGCTGCGGCTTGGGTTTCCCTCATGATTTTCCCTTCATCCGCTGTTTTCACTAGACGGTCTTCCATGACGATTTTTCCATCGATGATAACAGTTTCAACCTCATTACCCATCGCCGTACATACGAGGTTTTGAGGGATATTTGTCAGCGGGCTGATGAGAATAGGAAGCATATTGATTACATTCGGATTAATAATAATCATGTCAGCCTTTTTCCCCGGCTCCAGGCTGCCTATCTGTTTTTCCATTCCCAGAACCTTTGCAGATCCCACTGTATGGGCTCTTAAAACCATGCTCAGCGGCACATTGGGCACATGATTGTTAAATGCATCCACATTTGCGCTGAGATGACCGGACTTCATATCAAAGAAAGCGCTTACCCCTGTATATGAAGCTTCATCGGACCCCATGCCTACCGAGCCGTTGTGGTAGAGATATTGTGCCATGGGCGGGATGCACCCCACTTCTCCCCACGAATTAGGGCAGCTTACAAAGTTCAAGCCGCTTTTAGCCGCTTTCTCATTTTCCGCTTTAGTGTTGTAAACAAGATGAGCTGCAAGAGTGTTCTCATTTAGAATACCCAGCTTTTCAAACATGTCCACAGGCCGCATCCCAAAGCGCTTTTCCACCTGGTCACACTCATAGGTCGATTGGGCCAGATGGGTATGTATCATTGCCTTGTGATTTCTGGCAACCTCTTTCAATTCTAAAACCAACTGATCCGTAACATAGTCCAACGCTTGGAATGAGACCATTGCACTGATTCTGTCGTTGGGGTCGGTACCGTATTTGTCGAGGAGCATGTTCATGACCTTAATGCTCGGCTCGGCATATTTTCTGTCAAACACATACTCGCCGCCAAGCAATTCGCTGATATTCCAGGGCATCTCTCTCATGCTCTCGGAAAGTCTGGCCCGTACGCCCATCTCTTCATGAATGCTTGCCAAAATATCATAATTGTTTCCCAGGTCCCCGTAGGTTGTGGTTCCTGTCTTGATTCCTTCGAGAAGGAAGGCTTTGCAACTTATGATCTGCTTATTTATATCCATGGTTTCCATGTAAGCGGCAAGTCCCTGTTCCAGGAAAAATTCGAGATCGGTAAGCACACCTCTGGTCAAAGTGCCGTAATATGAATGGCAATGGGCATTAATCAATCCGGGCATCAAAATTTTGCCGGAAGCATCGATGGTTCGTTTCGCATCATACATCTTTGTAAGTGTCGTGGAATCATCTACGCATGAAATCGTACTGCCTTTGATACCCACGGCACCGTCCTGAATGAGCCCTATGCCTTTTCCCTTCATTGTCAGCACCACTGCATTTTTTACAATTAGATCCAGCATAGCATCTACCTCCTTTTATTTTATAGCAAATCGGAGATCCGGTATAATCTTCATTCCCCGGGGACAGAGATCGCTGCTCCCTTGGCTGTTAGAGAGAGATGCCTTAAAGCAGTAGCATTAAGGCATCTCTTTATCATTTTTCTTTGCTACACGATTGCAAATCCAACGATTAGGAACGCAATTGTCGCAACAACCGTTCCTATAATTACATAGGGGGCCGCTACCCTGACTTGCGTCACGTTAGGTACGCCTGTTCCTGCAGCTGTCATGAATATAGCATCCGAATAGAAGCAGAATTGGCTTCCGAGTGCTGTTCCTGACATGATGCCGGCAAGCAGAATTCCCGGAGGGATGCCAACGCCTAATGCCAGAGGCACGAATACCGGCGTCCCGATAACGATCAACGCCCAGAAACTGCCCGAGGTGAAAGCAATGAAGGCGCATAGCAGGAATGTCAACGCAGGAAGTATGGCAGGCGTTATAAATTCCGTGAAGACGCCAATCATATACGGTGAAAATCCCAGCTCATCATTTGCCGCCGCCACTGAGAATGCTAACACCACAACAAATATCAAATTTGCCATGCTTGTTACGCCTTCGAGAATATTGTTCATGAACTGAGTTAGTGTCATCAACTTTTGTGGTATATACAAAACTAACTGGCATACGATCGCTGCTATAAGTCCATGAATCAAATCATTATTGAAATATATCATGCCTCCAACCAAAGCCACCATAGGTAAGATAAAGTTCCACGGACTGCTCGGCTTAACATCGGTTGAGCTTTCCATTGAGACGATTGCTGTTGCGCCTTTGGGATCCTTCGGGATGGTAACATCCCCTCCTTCTGCCACTCTCTGATACGCTTTTTTAATTGGTCCAATCTTGGGGAAGACGCCCAGTGCCATAAGCAAGCTTATGATTACTGCTGCCCACGGATAAAACATGTACGGAATCGCAGAGACATAATCGTTGAATCCCAAATCGTACTCAGAAATGGTGCTTATGCCAAATGCTGCCCAGCTTGTGAAAGGTACAATTACACAGACGCAAGACCCGGTAGAGTTCACCGTATAAGCAAGATGCTCTCTCGGAATACCCAGCTCGTCAGTTATTTTTTTCATCGAGGAGGCTACTGCCAAAGCATTAAGGTAATCATCGATAAATACAATAACACCTAAAATCCATGTCGATACAAGTGCTCTACGCTTCGTTGTGGCATATTTGGAAACGATATGAGAAAATCCGAGAAGTGACCCCGATTTTTCGCTCAGAACGATCATCGGTCCGCAGAAAATAAGGATTAGGAACAAAAATTGGAACATGCCTCCTTGCAGACATGTATAGAGTAGACCTATAGCTCCGCTGAAAAAATCACCTTTATAAAGGATTATCGAGGCGACAATTACTGCTACTATAAGCATTTCCGCCATTTTTTTGGTAACGATAATTCCGATAATCAGAACTATAATTGGCACTGCTGACAAAAACCCGTACGAAACGACTTCTTCCATAATTCATCCAGCTCCTTTCAATTAAAAACTGATTTAGCGCAACGAATCGATCCCATTTCCACCTCCTTATTTGATGATTGTCTATCCTTCCCCATTTAAATGAAGAAGTCCAAACAAATACTGCCAAATTGGCTGCGTCCTTTTTTTCGTATTACTCAATACTATCGCTGTATATTTCCTTACCATCAAAAATTGTCAAAATTACTTTTGCTTCAAGTATCTCTTTGGGCGGAATGTCAAACAGATTCCTGTCTATTACAATAACATCCGCCAGCATACCGTCCGCCAGAGTTCCCACCTTCTCTTCGCTTCCCGTCGAGTATGCCGAACCATAGGTGTAAGCCCTCAATGTCTCTGCCATACTGAGTTTCTCCTTGGGAATCCACCCGCCTTCCGGATACCCGTCAAGCTTTGTTCTTTCCACTGCTGCGAACACTTCTTCCAAAGGCTCCAGCCCTACGATGGGAAAGTCTGTACCGAGAGCCAGAACCCCACCTGCATTAAGGATGGATTTCATAGGCCATGCCAATTCACAACGCTTCTTTCCCAAAAGATGCTCACTGCCGACCGGGTCGAAAACGCAGTGCATGGGTTGCATATTCGCCACCACACCAAGCTCTTTAAACCTGGACAGGTCATCTGGGTCGACATTTTCCAGGTGTTCCAGGCCGTGTCTCACTCCCCGGTTTCCATATTTTTTCATTCCGTCTTCGATAGCATCCAAACCAAATCGCACTGCACCGTCCCCTATTGCATGCAGCCTTGCAGCGACTCCCGCCTCACAAACCCTCATAATATCTCTTCTGAGATCCGCTTCGGGAATTGACGTTTGGCCGCATGTGGACGGGTTGTCGGTGTACGGCTCAATCAGATAAGCGGTGTATGTGGTCGATACCCCGTCTATGAGCTGCTTCACCCCTTTGCACGCCACCTTGTCGGAATGATATTGATTTACGATTTGATTGTATGTGTTTACATCAAAATCATTCAGCTCAGGGAAAAAACTGAGCCTTATCTTCATTTCTCCTTCTTCATCCAACTGCTTGTAATATGCGTAGACATCATCGCATCCCACTCCGTTGGGGTATAGTTCTGTTATGGAAGTGACTCCGAGCATCGCTGTCTTGTTCATGAATTTCCGGAATACTTTTTTATACACATCCTCCGAAGGCGTGTAGATCGGCTTAGTAAACAAAAATGTCGCATGGTCATAAAACCTTCCAGTCAATTCTCCTTCGGCGTTCTTTTCTATGATTCCGCCAAAGGGATTGGGGGTGTCCTTTGTTATACCTCGTTCTTCCATGGCTTTGCTGTTTGCCACCAATGTATGAAAATCCATATGCTGCAAGACTACCGGCCTGTCGGGTATTATGTTGTCAATATCGTGTCTTGAAGGCATTACCGGGTTTTCCCAGGCCAGCTGGTAGAAGTGGTGTCCGAACACCCAATCGTTGTCCGGGTGCGTATCCGCAAATTCTTTCATGTCTGCCAGGCATTCTTCCAGACTCTTACAGTCTTCAATATTCCGGCAAAAATCTTCATCCATTAAAAAACTGCCGAAGGAGATATGCGTATGGGAGTCATTGAATCCCGACATGACCAGGCAGTTTTCATATCCGTAAGTTTTAGTACTTTCCGTTATGTATTCATCTATTTCATTCCCCGGCTTAACGGCTATGATTTTATTTCCGCCGATTGCTATACCGCCCTTAAACGGTTTCTCACCCGTGCCGTCAAACACTGCATTGCTTTTTATCACGATACCCGCAATTTTGTTGCTCATTCCTATTTCCTCCGTGACCTGATTTTTGTAAATCGGAGTCTCAATCATGAACGACTTGCTGTTTTTAACCAACTGTCCCGGCAAGCTTGAACACAAATAATCAAATGCCATGAACTTTATGACTCTAAATTTTCAGTCTATAAAAAAATGTTATCATTCTTTACAAGGGAAAGCAATGCCTCTGTCAGAATTTTCACTATTTTGTGACAAATATAAATAGAAAGCAAGTTTATGAACTCCCTGCAATCGAATTTGCTGCATAGTTTATACCTTAGCCAAACCGATTTGAATTGGCTGCACTTAGATATACAGAAAAGTTAGTTTCATGATATATTCGAAAAAGGAGAAATTATCATGAACGAAAAGAAGGTAAAACAGAGCTTCAGCGAGGAGTTCAAAAGCCAGCTTCTCCAACTCTACAATTCCGGCAAACCGAAAGTCGATATCTGCCGGAAATATCAGATCCAACTAACCGTTTTACCTGCTGAAGTTTTTCTGGAAATATGTCTTCGGACAGGACTTGAACCACTGGCATGCCCCCACAGATTTGAACCGTATTTTAAGTTAGAAAAAAAGATGATAAACTGGCTTAAAAGGAGTGAAAAAAGATGAAAAAGACAAAGTAACTATAGAGCAGATCATTGTCCATTTGCGAGAGGTCGAGGTGCTCTGCAGCCAAGGTAAAACAATTGGAGAGGCTGCAAGGCACATCGGGATGACGGAGCAAACCTATTATCGTTGGCGGAAGCAATATGGCGGAATGAATTCATGTGACGCCAAACGGCTGAAGGAGCTTGAAAAGGAAAACGTGAGACTGAAGAAGCTGGTCGGTGAGCTTAGCCTTGATAAAGCAATATTAAAGGATGTGGCGGAGGGAAAATACTAAGCCCGAAAAAGAGAAAAATAGCCGTTGAAAGCGTAAGCAGAGAATACGGACTATCCCAGTGGAGGGCTTGCCGGGCGCTAAGCGTATGCCGCAGCAGCGCCAGATATATACCGGTCAAACGGACAGATGAGAATGAGATAACTGCCAGGATCATAGAGTTTGCAGCGAATTACAGCAGGTATGGCTACCAGTGGATCACCGCTATGTCGAGGATAGACTTGCAACCGGCAGAAAGGTCAGATGGCTCAATATTATTGATGAATATTCGAGAGAATGCCTTGCCAGCATACCAAGGAAAAGATGGCAGCATACCGATATTATCAAAATACTTGCGGATCTTTTCATTATGAGAGGATCACCCTGCTATATCAGAAGCGACAATGGCACTGAATTTACTGCAAAGAGGCTCAGGATATGGCTGAAAATGGTTGACGTGACCACCGCATTCATTGAGCCGGGAAGCTCTTGGGAGAACGGCTACTGCGAAAGTTTCAACAGCAAGATGAGAGATGAGTATCTTAATGTTGAAATGTTTGATACAATGTTTGAAGTGGAGGTATTGACGAAAAGATGGATTCTGGAATACAACACGATAAGACCTCACAGTGCCCTTGGCTACCGGCCACCGGCACCGCAAGCATTAATAAGTGCCGCTTAGACTAACTTGAAATTTGGATTATAGACTGGAGGCAGAACCATGACAAGGATGGGAATCTTCATTCTAGAATCAAAGTAATGATGACATTAGGTTCGGTGATAACTGATACCAGGGCGAGTGTTCATTATGTTGTCACTGAATACGAAAAAGTTAATCTAAAAAGTATGTCATCCTGGTAGCGTTCAGAATCCTTGATTTCCCTTGCTAAATTATAATCCGAGGAGGGTTGGACATGAAGACGTATAGTGTTATGCACATACATGCAGAAAGAGATTTGAATATTTTCAGAGGATTGTATGCCCCTGTGGCTACAAGTTGGTTTACGGAGGCTGGTGTAGTCGGTGCGATGCTGACATATGGAGATAGAAAAGGTGTCCTCTACGTCGATACACATAGATTTGCGTTTAATAAAAAAATTCTTGATACGGATATCATTTCTTTCCGCGCGACTGCAGTTAGATTTGGGCGATCATCAATAACAATGCATATCGATCTTTATGAAGAGATATCCAGTGTTATTAAGGGGGAAGGATATGCCACTTATGTTACTGTAAAAACTGACACGACGGAACCATGTCCGCACGGGTTGGTCCTAGACGAAACGAGTGATCCGGAGGAATTAAGGTGGAGAATAGAGGCTGCAGCTTATTTCGATAAAAAATAAATCATATTTTAACCCTATCAGAATATTATGACAGATTAAAATTAATGATTTATTAAGGAATAAAATCAATTTACGAATAAATATGATTCTATGTCAAACCTGCTAAGGTAAGTCAATAGATAATTTAGCAAAAATACGAAATAAGTAGTAAACGCCAAATAGAGAGCGGAAATCCCCTCCCTGTTTGGCGTTTCTATGTAAAATGCTCAACGATAAGCTTCCGAGACTGAATTGGGTACAGGTACTGTCCAGGTTTTTGTCCGCACCCCCGATCATGAAATTATATCTATCTATTGATAAATTTTTTATTCTTACTTATAAAAATATTTGATTATAGATTGAAAACCTTATGAAATCAATGTCTTACCAATATTATACACTTTTTTGAATATACATTCGTTCTATATATTTGTCAAGAGTAACATCAATCTTTGATTTATTGTCTATAGGCACGGATACGACAATTATAGCAGTTGGGCCATTTCTATACGGGGGAGGATTTCCTCCCCTACGACCCCTCCGGTTCAAATCCTGCCTTAATGACAAAAAGTAAAACAGGACTTCTCTTTCGAAAAGCCCTATTTTACTTCTTGTGGCCAATGTGACATAAATTGATACAATGCGGCCTTCTCATTCGAGAAGGCCCATTTTGTTATTTATGGTTTTATATGTCAATGCGAAAAATCATGACGCAAAGCGCCAGTACAGCGACAAATATGGTCGAAAAATAATAGTACCAAGATAGTTTTTTCCTTTTGATATATACAATCAAAGCTCCTACAATCGCTGCTCCTATCAAACCAGTCATCCACATTGGCTGCTGATATAAGCTGATGCCAATCATAATTAGGATGACCATTAAAGGCATAGATAAAAATCCTGCTTTAATCAGATCATTCAACTTTGATTTAAGAATCAGCCATGAAATCAGGATTACAATAATCAAGAAAACTATCCTGGCCTCAATCGGCGGAGCAGCATTCTCCGGCAATCCCATAATGCTTATGGAAGCCTTAATAACAAGTGCTGCCAACACGAAAGCCAGATTGAAAAGAATGAATCCTGCTCCCGCAATGACAATGGCAGATAGAATGTTCTTTTGCCAAGTCTTGAGGTTCATGACAATCCCCCCTTATGCCTTTATCATAATCTTTTTAATGGTAAGTGTCATCATTTTATTGAAAAGGGTGAATCGGGGCGCGCGGAGGGACGCCAGCGATCTCTGGCCTCAATGCTCTGATCGAAACATGGGAGGGAGGATATCCTCCCCTGCGACCCCTCCGGTTCAAATCCTGCCTGGTCATTGACAAAAATCTCAGCACGCATAAAAAAACAGTAGGCTTATGCCTACTGAAATTTTTGTGGTTGCGGAGGGCCGATCTGGTCTTTTATAACAACATTTATGCGGAAGAAAAACTTCAACCTACAGTATCAATAACAATATATTTCCAATATCCTTTTTTTATTTGTATCAAAGATTATTGAGTGACGATCTGTTTTCTAACACTCACAATAGAGAGAAAATGTTTCGTTGATATGTTTGCAGCTAATTTTATAGATTAACTTGTTTTGATATGCTACACCTTAATAATAAAAATGGAATCTGTTAATTGTAAAACAGTTAATATTTTGGGTGCTATGCATCAGGAATTGCGACCCTTGATAAATAATTTGCAAATTTCCGGCTAACTTGCTCACAAAATATTGGTTGTAACTTGCATAATCTTTTTTCTCGACTATTGAGAAGGTAATCAACATTCAATGTAAAATAATGTTTGAAATCAATAACAGAATTTGGAACCAATTTATTGTTATTGAAATCCAAAGAATGAAATCTATAATGAAGGTCGCTATTAATTAAATCATTTTCTTTACTATTATAATATCGATCTCTTTTAACATTCTCAATGATTTTATTATCAATTAATTCATCAAGATGTTCTCCGTTTTTTATCATACTTGGATCATATAATGGCGCGACCAATATGGATAGGGTGCTCCTTTCATCCTATGCATATGGCAACATAAACCCACTGATGATTTTTCGCCGCAGTGCAATTTAAGAGATTGATTTTTAACATTGGATCCGGAAACACTTCGGGGAGACCCACAAATATCATTCGGACTAACTTAGTCGATGGTTTTCTACAGGGAATAAGGTCATTGACATATGCTTTCTATTGATTTTCCTCTAGTAATTCCTTCACCTTTTCATATGTTTTTGCTACAATAACCGGACATTTTTCTACTTTACTGATCGGTTCATCGCCTATAATTTCACCACAGTTATAGGAACCAAAACATTCTTTAAACCATTCAACCAACGCCGGTATCATATATGATGCTTTTTCTGGTTCAAAAAAAGATAACAAACATGCCGCACCACTTAAAGCTCCGCATAATAACCCTGTATGCAGTCCACCACATAATCCTTTTATAGCATTAATCAAATCAGGATTTTCAGTTTCCTTTTCGTCTAAGCCCAACTGTAAAAGCATTTCAGAACAGCAATATCCTTCTAGTCGGTACCTAAATAATTTCTCCTTGTAATCTTCCAAATAAAACACCACCTTAATCAAACAAAGATTTCATGTAATTTATATTTATTTAACATTTTTGGTATCGGCTACACTTAATTAGTCAGAAAAATTAGTGATTACATATTAAAACTATTCATAGCAGAACATATTTATATTATTTATCTTCCATCAACATTTCGACTTCAGTCATACGCCCTCTGACAAGTGCTTCTGATATATATACCTCGCCACATACAGGGCATTTCAATATATCAGCGTGAAAATTATGGCCTAAGTAGCTAAAATTCACTTTTTCCATTACCAATTCCTTTTGACATTTATAACATATTATTTCTTTATTCTCTTGCATTTATTTATCCTCCTCAATGCTCATTCGATGACTGTAAGCATTCACCAATTCAAAACCAATGTCACAGGAGTAGTATTCAACCCAATAAGTTATATTACCAATTTTTAAATGTCCAAAGAAATGACCTGAAGCACAATCCGATACTTTCCTTCCACTACTTTCACAATATTCAACCACATTTACAATATCGGTTTCTAAAATAAAATCATTGTTTAGTTTCTGTTTAAGATGGAGAGGAATTCGGAGGCCGATTTTATTTTCAGTATTTTGCATTATTATTTCTCCCCCCCAAAATTCATTTAGCATTTGCGTTTTAAGAATCATACGATTGTGGCGTCTTTCAGTGATAGTAGGCGGCATATGATTCATATCATTTACTGTAAATAATAAATCCAGTATATGAAATACAGGTTTTTTTACTCGTGCAAAAGTATCTCTGCAATTTATACAGTATGTAATGTATGGATATTCATTCTGCATAATTCTTGATTCTATAACTTTTTTTATATAATTAGGATTTGCTATTGATACTTGGCCGCCCCAACTGCAACATTGTGCGAATTTTCCTTCCATTTGTAACGGCTTCAGTTTGAAACCTGATTTTTCTACAATTTGGCGAATTGTTTGCTGTAAGTCAGGCTCTTCCCTGCTTGAACAAGGGTCAAAAATAGAAACTACAGCATTGAATCCATTCAATACTGTAGTTTTTTTCCATTTCAAAAGCAAATCATATAGAAATACACCCTTTATTTCCGGGATGTATTGTGAAAATTTTTGCTTGCATGTAGGACAAGCAAATACAGCTGTAGGTCTTCCAAGAGATTCCCATGAATCACGTATTTTGTCTATTACTTCTTTATGAAGTTTTTCATCGCCTGCCCACTCTGCAGGTGCTCCACAACAATTCAAAAAAATTGCAGTGTTGGGTTGGTGTTCAAGTAGCCAACCATAACTTTTTTTTACATACAAAGGATTTGAAGCACCTAGCTGACATCCTGGGAAAAACATTAAAGAACTCTGTTTATATCCTTTAGGAATACGCGCCAATTGTGACATTGAACTATTTGAAAACGCCATATCCCTTAACCAAAAATCATGAAATGCCCAGGGCATTTTCCCGTTGCATTTCAAGAGACGATGGCTTGTAATCAGAAGGTTGCCAACATCAATATCTTCAGGACAGATTTCTTTACAAAGGCCACATTGATTGCATGAAGCAATAAAACGGTTTCCAATGATGCCTTTTCCAGATCGAGTTTCAGGGCCTGTTGTAATTTCAATCTCATTAGCAATTTCTTTAGGATATTTTTGATAAATTCTCATTAAATCACAATTCTGAATGCAAGCATTACACCTGCATTTTAAACAACGAAGTGCCTCAGTTATAGCCTCTTCCCTATTATATCCATCACCATCCGAAGGAATTATTGGTTGAGAATAATTGAACATCTCGGGTAATATCTCAAAGCACGTTTCATTAATTTTGTCATTAATATCTATATTACCAGTCTTTATATAACGCTCGATAGCAGAAGCAACATTGAGGCCATCAGCTATAGCTTCAACACTGTTACTTCCTAGAAGTGAACCACCACAAAAGACACCAACCTTTGTATTTTTAAAGTCTTTTTCCTCTCTAAAATTTATATCAAAATTTGCGCCACCTGCTCCGGTAGCAATATATATTGCTGTAAAATCTAGTTCATCAATATTTTTTATTTCTTTATTTAAATAAATCAAATATTTCTCATGCATAAACTGCTTTTCAATATCAGCAAGAAATAATTGAGATGGCATTATATTCCACAGATGACCACCTATCCTATTTGTCTTCTCATATATAGTAACTTCATATTTTTTTTGACACAGTCTTAAAGCACATGCTAGGCCGCTAACACCTGCTCCTATTATTGCTATTCGTATCTTTTTATTTGACATATTATAGCTATTAGGTTTGGTTTTTTCAGCGCAACTCACGATAGCCTCTTCTAGAAGGCGAATGGATATTGCGCCGTCTTTTACATTTCTAACACATTTTGTTTTACATGGTTCCTCACATAGGGAAGACACGATGCTTGGGAATCCGACTGAATCACGATATATTTTATAGGCAGCATCAAAATTGCCCCGTTGTAATTTTTCTATAAAAGCCCTAATATCTAAGCGAAACGGACATGCAATTACGCAGGGTGCCTGTTGATCCTGTAAACATTTGTTTATAACTTCTCTTGTTTCCATCATGATTCCTCCGAATTTTATTTCCCAGGCGCAATAGCATTCAAACTATCGTGCCCGGGAAATTTGTCTTAGTAATAATTACATCCCAAAACGCTTTTCTGAATCAGATAACTCAACGAGCGCATTAAACATATCATTGCCAAGAAATACAACAGGATTCTCTTTAATGCTCTCCAGTTCTTCGTATAAATCAGAACCCAAAAAATACTTTTGTGGTATTTCAATCTTTCCACCACCAGCCAGTATATCTAAGCCTGCTTTAACTTTTTCAGGTTTTGCCGGTATATCAAAAATACGTACACCACAAGCATTGTAAATTGCGTTAAGAACAGCAACGTGTCCTGAACATTGGAATATCTCAGAGGCTCCACTAGATCCAAAAGGACCTTCTTTTCTTGGATTTTCACAAGCAACAAGTATAATTTCATCAGGAATTTCTTCTATAGTAGGAGCACCACTTGTAGCTATATTAGTATGTTTTTCAACATCGTCATAATCTTCAGTTAATGCAAATCCTATACTATGCGAAATACCCCCGTACGCCTGACCATCTAAAGCTTGGGAATTACCTACCTTACCAACATCATAAATACATACATATTTCAGAACCTTTGTTTTGCCAGTTACAATATCTACTTCTACCTCAGCTAGATTCAAACCATACATATATGCAGGCCATGGATTTCCTATGCCGGTGTTAGGGTCAAGTCGTGTTAATGATGGGTCTGCAGCAGAATATTTTCCTTCATATTTTGTTTCAATACCTTCCGCTACCATCTCATCATAAGTTCGATACGTGCCGTCTGGTTTACGCATAGATTCCATTAGTTTATCTGCAGCAATTTTAGTAGCATTACCAGTCATATAATGTTGTCGGCTTGCTGCTGATACCCCACTGTCAGGGCATATCTTCGAATCGTTTTGAATAAGCCTAATACGATCCGGTGTTACTCCCATAGGTTTTAATGCTTCCAGTGTCACCATTAATGAACCAATATCTCCACCTTGACCCATATCCTGCCAAGTGTCGTATTTAATAATTTTGTTGTCAGGAGCTAATTCTATCGCTACAGAAGCTTCATCAATACCCCCTGTACTAACATTAAAACCTGCCCAAGCTAAGCCTACACCTCTACGTTTTTCTGGCGTATCAGTTGCTTTTACTTCAGCAACCGCTTTTTCATAATAAGGTCTCATTTTATTCATTATTTCTTCCATAGGATAATCGATATAAGGGTAACCTGCATTAGTGGTGTCTCCCTCTCTGGCTATATTTCTCCATCTAAATTCAAAAGGATCATATCCCGCTTTCTCAGCTAGCATATCCATAAGTGCTTCAGACATTGTATAAGCTTGTGGTGATCCAAATGATCGATATGCAACACCAAAATTATGGTTAGTATTTGCTATACGAGAAAGCCCTGCAACGTGTGGAGAGTAATAAGGGAAGAATGCGAAATATGCTGTTCTTTGAACAACCAAATCGCCACCCCACGAATATGCACCATGGTCTAATCCACAATCATATTCAAGTGCCGTTATCTTCCCATTTTCATCACACGCGATTCGACCATTTGAGTAGCATGGGCAACGTTTTCCACTGTAATGCTGATGTTCTTCATAAGACATAGAGAGAGCACACGGTCTATTAACTGCAACTGTGGCAGCCCCTAACATGGCAAGGTCGCCAGAATCTGTGGACCATCCGAAACTTGCGCCATTAAAGTTATCAATTACTCGAATCTTATCACTAGGAATACCTAGCGAATCTCCAATTTGTCCAATTGAGTCAGCAAGGCCTTGCGATTTGCTTTGGAAGGTTAAGTATCCTTCCTCGTCAAAGTATGCCTGCGCAGTACACCCTTCAATTGACAAATGAGGTTCACGAGAAGAATAGAAACTTCCCTCTGCAACAAATGGAGAATTCTCAATAATTCTTTCTACCCCATACGGATCTTTAAGTGCATCTCCCTTTAAAATTGGTTGCATGCAGAATATATTTGGTGTATCTTCATGGATACGTAACGAATCAGGCATAACTGCCTCTAAAAAGTTTGTGTATTCCGGAAGTTTTTCGATTTCAACTTTAACTTTAGCTGCAGCAGCATGTGCTATTCCTTTTGTTTCTGCAATTACCAACGCTACAACATCCCCATATCGAAATATTTTATCAGAACATAAAATCTCACGACTTGGTCTTGAAACGGTACTTCTTTCATGTAAATTAGCCTCGAACAGTATATTAGTACCACCATTTGCAGTTATATCTTTGTGTGTAATAATTTTTATAACACCATCCATACATTCCGCTTCAGATTTATTAATGTTTAAAATCTTTGCATGGTGTGCTATTTTGGGTTGAACAATTGCCACATGAAGCGTCTCATTTGGCATTTTTTGAGCCATATCTTCACCATAATCAGCAAGTCCAGTTACCTTTGCAAGAGCTGCAGGGCGGACAAGTGGCTTGCCATAATATTCTTTGTCTCCGGGAAGCTTATACGTTATATCTTCAATCTGACACTCTCCACGAATAACTTTCGCAGCGGCCATAACAGCATCTACTAATTGCTTGTATCCCGTACATCTACATATGTTACGATTTTTTTGAAACCAAGCACGAACTTCTTCACGAGTAGGATTTTCATTTTTACATAATAATGCATATGCAGAAACAATGAAACCTGGTGTGCAGAAGCCGCACTGAACCGCTCCGCAATTCATCCATGCAACTTGTAGCGGATGCAAATTATTAGGAGTTCCAATTCCTTCAAGTGTAATAATTTCGCAATATTCTTCAACTGTTTTCATCTTTTTCATGCAAGAACGAATTACCTTGCCATTATAAATAATAGAACATGCTCCACATACACCGGTCCCACATCCCACTTTAACGCTAGTTAACCCTATTCTACGTAATACTTCTGCTAGGGAATCATTTTCCGGATCACAAACAACCATGCGATCCACTTGATTAATGTTCAACCACATTTTCCTTAATTTCATAATTTATTATCCTTTCTTCGTGTAGCTTTAGCTACTTTTGTTCTTACTAAAGAAATGACCGAATAATTAAACCTCACCACCTTTTATAAACTTATACCGCAAATTTAATTTCTCTCCCGTTTTTCAAAATACAGTGGTTACGATCAGCTAGTCATATTCAATCGACATGCCAACTATTGGATTTTCTGTTTCGATCCCTATTTCTGTAAATAATAAAAAACCTGCCCTTGAAGAGGACAGGCATAGTTTGCATTAGCAATACTAATATACCAAAACCATATCAGTAAACTGAAATCTCAACTAATATAGTCATAGTGCCTTGCCTTCTCCTTTCCAAGTATGGGAGGCTTATCCGTTTCCAGATAAACCCGGTCTCGTAGCCATAGCATTTGCCACAGGCGTCAGAGCTCGGAGAACGAATATTTAGTTATTACTTTCTAACTTCTTATGTTATTAGTAAACTTCTACATCAAGCATTAATAAACACAAGAAGTTGAATTCATAAAATATTCAATAACGCTATTAATATAAATTCAAAATAATAATTAGCAAGAATTATGCCATATAGTTTTTTGCTTGTTTTGCCCACAAGATCGAATTAATAAACTTTTAAATTCAGCCTTATTCTCATTATGAGACGGGTTGGTATCATAATGAGAAAAGCCGAATAAAGTAACAGAAAAGCGGAAGGGGACTATCCCAGAATCTGTGTAAAATCTAAAATTGATGCTGGCCTATTACATTTTTTGCGGAATCAGAAATTTGTTTCGGTATGTGTACCCGACCAGCTATTATGCAGCAATTTTGCTCAAATAGCTTCCGAGGAATTGCTTTGGACTTAAATAACCAAGATAGGAATGCATACGTCTTCTTTTAATGGTATATTGAACTTGTAACATCCCTATCTAATGGATTATATTATCTATTAGAAAAGGAGAATATATTATGTAGCGTTTTACCGAAGAAACCAAGAAAAAAGTTGTGCAGAAGCACCTCCAGGATGGTCGTACCATCGCAAGCCTTGCGACTGAGTATGGTGCATCCCATGCTACCCTTTCAAACTGGATTCGCAATTACCGTGAAGAATGCCAAAACAATGATGAAGCCAAAACCGAATATGATCTTATGCTTGATGTGCGAAAACTCCGCCAAAAGAATGCAGAACCGGAAAAGGAAAATGACTTCTTAAAAAAAGCAGCGCTTGAATTCAACGAGTCAGCGCAACACTTCTTCTAATACAGCCGCTGGTGTTCGAAATCCTAAGGTTTTGCGAGGCCTTGTGTTTAGTTGCAAGGCTATAGCGTCCAGATCTTCCTGAGAGTATTGAAAAAAGTTCTGCCCCCGGGACAAGTACTGGCGGAGTAACCCGTTGGTATTTTCATTGCTACCGCGTTGCCAAGGACTTTGCGGATCGCAAAAATATACCGGTATCCCACTTGCCACGGCGAACCGCTTATGGTCAGCAAATTCTGAACCACGATCCCCTGTCAGGGATTTTTTAAGCTGATCTGGCGTAGTTACAACATACTTTGAAATAGCTTCGCTGACATATGAAGTTCTTGCCTGCGAAATTTGTTTGAATGTGCATGCAAACCTGAGCCCCTTTTTTTGTCACTTCTTTGCAGCACACGGTACCATATTATTTAGTTCCAAAAGCTGTGAAAGAATCAGATCCAGTGTTGGAAGTTCACTTCGATATTTCACAATATCCTGCATGGCTTGCTTTCTTATTCTGAATACATCTTTTCCCTCTGAAGGGATATGATATATGAAATTTCTCCTTGCGTTCACTTCCCTTATGATTTCGCGTCCGGAAATTGTATTCAAATGGTATGGATTATAGAATGCAATATCTATATCAACATTCATTAGCCTTTGAACTTGATCGTCTGTCGTGAAATCGGAATCTCCAGAAAAGTATATCTTTTGTCCTTCTACCGTAATCAAGAAAGCGAAATGTGGTATTTCTTTATACGCTTCTCCTGAATGGATCGTGCAAAAATACGTTATCACAGCATCCCCAACGACCCATTCTTTATTTACATGAATATCATATTGGGGTTCTATAAATTCTATGTCTTTTCTCTCTATTAACTGAATCAAATCAGTCGCGTCTTTCAATGCACCTTTTGGCAAGAATAATCCCTGAATCTTGTTTTTCTCTAAATAGCTCTTCATAACTTTATAATCGTAATGATCTTGATGACCATGGGTGAAAAGCAAGTGATCGATTCGTTCGAACGGTTCAATGCATGCCATCATATCATGTAAACTTTTGGAATCGATGCCATCAAAATGTTCCGTTTCCGAATTCAAACCATCAACTAAAATGTTTGTGGATTTAGTCTTTATAAGAACACCACAATTTGCAACATTGATAATTTTCAGGTCATGCATAGTTTTACCACCCAATCTAAACACAAAAGCTATTCAAACATCAACTGTATCCCCCTTTCATTGCAGCAGCAGCAGCTGATTTGATTTCAGCCAATCGACATCTTAGAGACAAAATCTAATATGTAAAATATCAGAATTATTACCATTATGTAGACGCCGATTTGTTTATAAAACATACTAAACTCTTTATGCATTCAAGATCATCTCCCTTTTATCTGATTTTTTTCATCTTGTAATTATCATCCATGCCAAATCTAAAAAATGGCAGTCCTATCATATTTAAAAATTATTAAATTGCTAAGAATTATATCATGTCAAAAGACGGCTGCCCTGATTTGATGTTCTCCATAACCGAAGAGTCCAAGTGCCTATAAAAGCCATTTTTTCAACACAAAAGCAATCAATAAGCAATTTACGCAGAGAATCTGCAATAATGACCCCTGCATCACATAAGTAGGTTCGCTTAAGATATTGCTTCATTTTCCAGGCTCCTGCCAATTGATAATTTATATACTTCAAAGCAACTACGTTCCATCAAATAAGATGCCATAATGCCGAAAACAATGGCCCATACCGGAGCGCCTATGCCAAAAAGACTCAATTTCGATAATCCAACTAAAAATGCCACAAAAGCGCCAATTTGAAACTGGCCGGAACCAAAAGCAACTTCCAAAGCGCTTGTAAAGAGACCCAACATTGCCAGTCCACAAATAATACTGATAATCGCCATCGGCAAGGACATTAAAAATGTCGTAACCACTCCCGCCATCAATACCGTTAATGTAACGACCGCCGAGAACATTACAGCTGCTGCATAACGATATTCTCGCGGGCCTCCATCCTTGCCGGATATTATTGCGATGGCCGGTCCCGCGAGAGCCATCGGATGCCCAAGGCCAAAGGCTGAAAGAAACGATCCTATACCGCAAAAAGTTGTAACAGTGTTCAGAGATATCTCATAATCATTTGCTTTCAGCACACCATAGCCTTTGAATATATCTGCAATAGTCATGATTACCAGAGGCAGGCTGACCATTGCTATGACATCAAGATGGATGGCTGGAAGAATAAATGAAGGCAACGTCAATTTATAGGCATGATCTTCTACTGTTTTGATTGGGAATAGTGTAAATGTTACAATAATTCCAGTAAGAAGCGCAACCGCCTGAGGCGGTATTTTTTTTGACAGCGAAGGAGCTATGAAAAAAGCAGCCACTGTCAAGCCGCCTCCAAGTGCAGCAATTTGAACAGATTCTATTAGCTTAAGTCCATAAACCATAAAAACCCCGGCGACCATTCCCATGACGATTGGCAGCGGCAATATTCGGCTTATTTTTCCCATCAGCCCGCTATAACCAATTGCGAAAATAATGACTGCTGCCATTAAATATCCAAATACCATTTCCGATAGGCTAAAGCGTTCAAATAATGGGCCCAGAACGACAACCGAAGTAATTGATGGCGCCAAATAAATTGGTTGCTTAAAGTAAATACTGAGAAGTATGCTGATAACCCCCCCAATACCCATTCCTGCCATAACAATCGATGATGTTTCTTGCTCTCCAAGCCCTGCATTCATTGCAACAGATGTAAAAATCGGAATTGCACCGGCAACTGCAAAAATAATTGCAGTTAATGCAGATGTCAGGTTGTTTTTATTAAAGCGAATGTCGTGAAGGCCGAGTTTAAAAAGTTCTCCGAAATTTGTCTTAGTATTCATTTGCGTTTTCTCTCTATCTTTCATTATTGTTGCTATTATTTAATATCAGGATCGAACCTAATATCATCAAGAACCTTAGCTTTGCTTTTTTTGAAATTCAAATTTAAAATAATAATTGACAGCAAAATAATTATGCCACCAATAATAGCTTTTATTTCAACAAGTTCCCCCATCAGCATAACTCCAACAAGATAAGCAATCACAGGTTCCAGAGTGTTATTAATTGCCGCATTCCCAGAGCCAATAAATTTGATTGCTGCAATGATACAAAGGGGGCCGAGAAATGAGCAGAAGAACCCAAGGATAAGGACATAAATCAATTGCGTCGTATTGCTAATGAAGAATGGCTCTCCACTTATACCGCACCTGATTAAATTTAACAGCGTCAATATTAGCATGATCCATCCTGCTAATGAAATAGAATTGATCCCCGCTATTTTTCGCCCTCCCAGCCCAATAGAATAGAAAGCGTAGCATGTTGCCGTCAGCATCGCAAATACGATACCTTGCCATCTGATTTCCCCGCCTGATTTATAGATAACTAGAATTAATCCTACGAATGACATAAGCAAACAACTGATTTTTTTCATGTCTGCCTGAGCACGCCGGATAAGGATTTCTAAAACTATAACAAAACTGACATATGTGAAAACCAATAGTGATGCAATTGAACCAGGGAGCCATTTATAAGATTCGGTCAAAAATACTATGACGCCAAAATTAAGAAGTCCTAAAACCCCGATTTGCCAGCCCGCTGATGATACATCTACTTTAAAATCTTTTTTTGCAAAATAAATATATCCCCAGATAAGCAAAAGGGCCACAATAAAACGATCCAGCAACAGCGTTTGCGGTGAGATGCCCGCAGAAAATGCCTTCTGGGTAATTGCCGGCATAAATCCATAGCATAAATTTGTTACCATCATGCAAAGAAATCCCAATACGTATCTATGCTTTTGAATTTGAGAAATCATTTGAGCTCCTCCATTTCGCCGTATCTGATCATCCACCTTCAATGTGTGGATAAAATTCTATGGTATCGCCGTCATTCACTAAGGTATCTTTCGGCTTAATTTTCTGATCAATACAATAAAATCCGATTTCCTTGGAGGGAATCCCAATTCTTAACGCGAGTTCCTCAACAGAACAAGGCTTCTCAATCTCCATCGAAACTGAATCGCCTTCAAAATTTATACAATTTTTAATATGACTATGAATTGTTATCTTGACATTCAAAAGAACCACCTGTCCATCTATCAATTTCTGCCTATTCCAGTTCGACAGAACTGTACGTTTCCAAAAATCCATTGCCGTATACATAACCATTTTCCAGTTCCAAAGCTTCTTCAACTTCCCTTTTATCCAAATCAAATATAAATCCATTTGGCATCAAAGGTTCTTTGTAAATGAATTCAGACATACGATGGGTACTATTTTTAATTCCAGCTCTTTTATTAAATTCAATTTCAGTATTTATATTTTCGATGCCAAGCTGAACGACATCACGCGCACTGAAGGTTCTGCCAAATGCGAAGGTCATAATTTTTGCAATCCATTTCATTGATTCAGGTACTGGGCCGGTAAAAATGCAGAGCCCCAACGAGTCAAGGGCTGCGGTCATATACTGAACATCGACAGACGCCATGATCTGGTTTTCCTTTTGGCTGTTCATCTCTATTCCCCGCCACGCGCCTCTGCCTGGAAGCATATTGCCCGCTGTATGATCCCCTCCCATTGGGCTGGTCGCATATGCAACGCCTGTTCCTTTAAATCCCCTTGGATCATAGCCCGCCAATTGCTGCCCCTTGGAAGAAGCCACATGGGTAACATTCAGCACTTTCGCAGTAAGAAGGGCCCCTTGACCTATAACTTTTCCAATAATACTGCCCTTGCCGACTTCTGATAAAAGCAATATTGCCTTTTCTCCATCGCCGAATGGAAGAAGTCCAGCTTCCATTGCAACTCCAATAGCTCCTCCAGTGTCAATGGTATCAAGTCCAAAATCATCACACATTCTATCCAGTGTCGCTATTACATCGAGATCGTGAATCAGCAAGTTTGATCCCATTAAAACAATTGTCTCATATTCAAGTCCCGAAGTCAGATATTCTCCGTCACGATCCTTATATATATTGGAGCAGCGGATGACGCAACCCGCGGAACATGCGTGCCCAGTTTTCCCCCCTCTTTCAAGTACGGTTGCCTTTAGTTTTTCTCCGCATATTTCCTCTGAAAATTCAAATTGCCCTCTCCTGAAATTTTGAGTCGGAAGAGAACCCAATTTGTTGACGATCCCCAAAACACCAGTGGTTCCCAGATTCGTCAGTAATGATTTCGTTGCAATCAGCTCTTTGCTCCATTCTTTGCAAGCGCTTCTAAATTCGGCTTCATCTGCGATTTCACATAGGGCGTCTTTTTCAGTTGCGTTGCTGTCATCTATGACAATCGCCTTGATGCCTTTCGACCCCATGACTGCGCCCATTCCACCGCGCCCGCAATGTCTGGATGCATATCCTTCCGAGGTGCTGACCGCAATGGATGCAGCTGCCATGCCCTGCTCTCCGGCCTGTCCGATTGACATGACAGCGCATTTTGGGCCGAAGCGTTCTCGAAGCAGACGAACCGTCTCGTAATTTCCTTTTCCGATCAGATCATCCGCCGGCAGCAGCGCTACACTATCGGATGAAATTTTGAGAACCCACCACTGCCCTGATTCTGACTTGCCTTCAAGGATGATTGCCTTGACCCCCAGCTTTGCCAAAGCCCGGGCTGCCGTTCCTCCCGCGTTGCTCTCCTTGATTCCTCCTGTCATTGGGCTTTTACCGCCCACAGAAAGCCTTCCGGAGCAGGGCACCTGTGTTCCGCCAAGAAGACCCGGTGCGACCACTAATTTATTATAAGGTCCTAAAGGGTCGCAGAGAGGATCCACTTCATCAAAAACGATTCTTGATGTAAGACTTTTTCCGCCCAACATATCATAGGAATCAGGAACTGATTCCGAAACCGCACTGACAACATTCATGTTTATACGTATCAATTTTTTCATGCACTCAGTCCGTCCTCTCTTATTTCCATGCCATCATTTCAGGATTTTCTATTAGCCTTTTTATTCCAGCCAGGATCTTCGCTGCATATACTCCATCAACGACACGATGGTCTGCAACAAGATTCAAGGTCATCATCGGCCGAATCACGATCTCACCGTTCAGCACCACTGGTTTGTCAATAATGGCGTTGACTCCCAGAATCGCCAACTCTGGCTGATTGATTATCGGAGAGAAACTTTCGACGCCAAACATGCCAAGATTGGTTATCGTGAATGTTCCGCCTGCCATGTCGTCATATTTCAGTTTCATGGTTTTGGCTCCCTGAATTATTCGATCGGTTTCCAAAACAACCTCTGCCACAGATTTATCCTGAACTTTTTTAACATTCGGAACCATCAATCCATTTTCAACTGATACAGCCAGGCCTATATTAACGTCATCATGAACTGTGATGATCCGGCCGTCAAAGCTTGAATTGGCATATGGGAATTCTTTCAACACCACACTGCAGATTTTCATTAGGATATGATTGTAGGTGACTTTGATCCCATCAGCCATATATTTCAAGTTGAGTTCCTCACGATATTGCTTCAAATTCGTTGTATCTGCAGAAACTGAATAGGACACTCTCGGTGATGTGTGCCAACTCACAAGCATGCGCTCTGCTATTATTTTGCGAATTCCTTTCGCTTCGATCTCTCTCGTCATCACGATACCCCCTATGCCTATATAAGTTCGTCTGCAGTGCCAATAATTCCAACCGGTTCCAGCACTGCAACGGTTTCTCCCTCATCAATAATGATTTTTCTGAGTATTCCACTTTCAGTTGCTTCGATTTCATTGGTCAGCTTGTCAGTTTCGACATCAAAAAGAGGTTCGCCTGCTGTCACTTCATCTCCAACCTGCTTGTGCCATTTCTGTATCGTACCTTCCTCCATAGTCAGTCCTAATTTTGGCATTATGATGATTGTAGCCATTTCTGTTCTCCTTCCTACTTGAGGCAATGTGTTCAATTTATTGCCGCCTTTGCTTAAAAATAATATGCAGCACATTATTATGTGCCGTCATACTTAACTAAAGCAATTTACATGCCAAATAGCAGAACGTTGAATAATCAAGCTTTTTATTGTGTTAAACCAATAAATTCAGTTTCCTTCTGGGATAACAGCCATTTTATTCCCAAAATGAGACTAAAGCAATTTACCTAGCTTCGACTGTGCATGACATAAGAACAGGCTGCCTTAAAATCAAGGCAGCCTGTATGATCTGTGGTAGAAAGTCTAAATCTGTTCTTTAAATTCGCCTGCCGGCTCCTCTCCCTGTAGGATTGATTGCCGCATCCTTTGAAAATGCGGTAATGTATGCGTGAAAAACGCATAATATCCTTCGCAAAGATAGTTTAACCCCTTTTCATTATCTTCAGTCATGCAGAACCTATGCTTTATGCATCCGCCATTACATAAATAGCCTACCTCGCAGTCGATGCACTTCTTTGGCAGATTGAGCGCTTTTGATATGCCGAAATCCCTATTTTTTTCCATCAGATCCCACAGCGGCATATCAAAGATATTGCCGAGAAGATACCTTGGATAGACAAAGTGATCGCAAGAATACAAATCGCCGTTATGCTCGAGGGCGCCGGCATGTCCACAAACTCGCTCAAAAGCACACATCCCGGGAGGCTTTCCCAAATGATTTCCCAAGGTCGCTTCGAAGAACTGGACTACTTGCTTTCCAATATCTTCCTTTAGCCATTTCTCAAATACCGCTATATAGAAATCTCCGAATTGCTTGGGGGTAATGCTCATGGGGCTCATGATCTTCCTGCCCGAATAACCCAGTGTCCCCGGCGGTTCGGACCAGATCATGCCTTGCTCTTCTTCGAATATTGCCGGCATCCTTTCCACCATGGGTATGAACTGCATATAACCGTTCCCTATCTTCTTAAGAAAATCATACACTTCTTCAGGGTGAGAGACGTTTTCATTGTTCAGCACGGTGATTGTATTATATGAGACTCTATATTTTCTCATAAGCTCGATTCCATGCATCACCTTTGAAAACACCTTTCTCCCGTTTGAATCATGCCGATATGCATTATGCATCCCCTCCGGCCCGTCAACACTAATGCCCACGAGAAAGTCATTTTCAGCCAGGAATTCGCACCAAGCGTCAGTCAGCAATGTACCATTCGTCTGAAGAATGTTTAATATTTTTCTGCCATTACCATATTCCTTTTGCAGGGAAACAACCATTTTGTAAAAGTCAATTCCGCACAATGTCGGCTCCCCGCCTTGCCATACAAATTCCACTTCATCACAGGTGTTTATCTCCAGATACTGTGATATGAATCGTTCCAGCACACTTTTGCTCATAATGCCAGCCGCCGGTTGGGCCAACAATTTTTTCTTTTCGAGGTAAAAGCAGTAATCACATTGTATATTGCAACTTGCGCCCGCCGGCTTGCATAAAATGGCATAACTTCGGCAAACCACGTTTATTTACCTTTATCCATGCTTGCCAGTCCACCTTCAATGGGGATGTTCGCATATTCTTTCCCGTTATCCACACCTATTTCAGAGGAGATCAGCTCATTCATCTTGGCGTTCATGGCCATGATCAGGTCTGCGTTTGCTTCTTTGTCAGCAGCAAGATTGACCATTTCATCAGGATCTGCGCTCAGATCGAACAGCTCGACATCATTGTTTGCATATAATTCCTCGATGGTTGTCGGAGTATTGAAATTGTTAGGTGCGAAATAACGCGCAAATTTATATTGTCCGTCAAATATTCCCCTAACGACTCCCCTGTGGTTCAAATCGATCTTGTAGCCGATGGTTCTTGGGAAACCAAGTTCCTCATCCGGAACTGTGACATATTCTCCCTCACCATCCATCATTTCAAGCATACTAAATGCATATAGCGCCGCAGGCCTAATTGCATTAAGTTCAGCATCAGGCTTCGATAATAGCGGGACTAAACTTTTCCCTTTCAGATCCTTGATTACCGCCTGTTTTGCTGCAGTATCGGCTGTTGTAAAATCCACAAAGGTCGGTGCCAGGTCCAACAAAGAAACAACTGAATTAACTTTTTGTCCGCCCGGATAATCAGGGTGAACGATGGTAAGCGGTACATGAATGTTGTTCTCATAAACAAAGCCACCTTTGCCCCGCAGATTATGGCTTCCCTGCATATCCCCATGATCCGACGTAAAAACGATGATCGTGTTGTCCATCATGTTGAGATTCTCTAATTCGGCCAGAATATTCATCAATTGATCGTCATTATCCTGGATGCAATTGTAGTAGTAATCTTTGTAACGATCCCATTCTTCTTTTGTGTTTGGCGCCAGGCCGAACCAAAGCTCATCCACAGCACTATACTCAGCGTAATTTTCAGGTCTTCCTTCTACACTTTCTTCAGCCATATTGCTGGCCGGGAGCGGTGCGTCGGGATAGGTCTTGGTGTAAAGATTGTCCTGCGGCGCTCTAAAAATAGGCAAGAGTGTTTTCCCATTATCCCTGACATCTGTTCCTATAGGATCCACATTGAAAAACATCACATCATGCGGATTGTTCAGATTAATCGCAAGAAAAAACGGCGTTCCATCTGCATTCATCGCGGTGCCTTTATGCCTAAGCCAATTGACAGACGAGGCCACGATGATCGGGTCCTTCCGGTATCCTTCCAATGGGCGTCCATGATAATCCCCATCGGGATTCCAGTCAGAAAATCCATACTGCTCCATCTCGCCTTGGGTTTGGATAGGGACGCCATCCTCAGTAGTGGTCGTGAAATGTCTGAGATGTGCTTTTCCTTTATATGCTGAATAATAGCCCATTTCCCTCATCATATCGCCTACAGTCGGAATTTCAGGATTCATTGCATCCTGTTGCGGTTCCGTTATATTATCATGCAATTCTGTTTCCGTGATATGTCTTCCTGTATAGATGACCGAGCGCGATGCAGACGAAACATTGGAGCAAATATACGCTTTTTCAAAGGTTGTTCCCATTTGCTGCATCAATTCCCTTGCTTTATAAGCTGACCCTTCC
Source organism: Firmicutes bacterium UBA5774 (assembly GCA_002418625.1). Classification (GTDB taxonomy): domain Bacteria; phylum Bacillota; class Clostridia; order Peptostreptococcales; family Anaerovoracaceae; genus UBA5774. The sequence continues at coordinate 6,377 of DIEM01000064.1, read as the reverse complement.
GGAAATTGTTCGAAATATCTTTCCTGATCTGTTGTGATGAAAACTATATTGTAATTCCCACCGTCGAGTTTGTTAATCTTATTAATATCAACATTTTCAACACTCTGATCTTTACCTGCGCATCCTGTGGTTCCTGCCAGGAAAGTCACCAGTGTAACAGCGCATAATGTTTTTTTAATATCTTTCATTATCCGATACTCCTCCATTTCATAATACGTTCAAATTTTTGGATCCTTGACCAACGGAAAACGTTCCTCCTCCCCGGTTTATTTTTTCAATATTCTGACATCAAATGATATTTAAATTTAGTACAGCAATTTTCATGCCTGCGTTCCGAACATGTTTTTTCAGGGTTTTCGTATTTATTTTTTCATGAAGCGAATCATTTTGGCACTATTCCAGGTTTCCAGTGCCAATATAGAACTAGGCCAAAACTTAAGTACAACACAAATAAAGGTGGGGGAAACCCCCACCTTAGCCTTCTCTCGATATTCAGGAATAGTCTTGATTACTTATGCTTTGAATCAGGTAACGTTATACCATACTTTTCGATTTTCCTGTAAATGGTTGACTTGCTCATTTTCAATTTCTTTGCTGCTTCGAGTATGTTCCCGCCGGCATCCATTATCGAGGCAATAATAGCTTCTTTTTCAATTTCTTTTAACGGTCGTATCCCAGCATCTATCTGAAAAATTGGCGCGGCTTCTCTGAGCTCCATTTTTTCCGGCAAGTCTCCAAGTCCTATCACATCATCCTCGGAATAATAATAGGCTCTGGCGACAATGTTCTGAAGCTCTCTCACGTTTCCCTTCCAGACAGCTCGCTTCATGACATCCACAAACTCTTTGCTGGCAGACTTTTTGATTCCGTTTTCCTTGTTCATTTTTTTAATAAAATGCCTGACAAGAAGTTCAATATCATCAGCACGTTCATTTAGCGATGGCAGAGTGACGCCTATCACATTCAGTCTATAAAAAAGATCCGCGCGGAAATGTCCTTGCTCCACATCAACGGACAAGGATCGGTTCGTTGCCGCAATCACTCGAACATCGATTTTCTTTTCCAATTCACTGCCAATTCTTGATATGAGGCTGTTATCCAGGAATCGCAGGAGCTTGGCCTGGGTCTCCAAAGGAAGCTCGCCTACTTCGTCCAAGAATATCGTTCCTTTATCCGCCATTTCGAACTTGCCTTTTTTCCCTTTGGTAAGCGCGCCGGTAAAAGTCCCCTTTTCATACCCGAAAAGCTCACTTTCAACGAGTTCTTTGGGAAGCGACGCGCAATTGATGGCGACAAAAGGCCCATTTAATCTATTGCTGGCATTATGGATCGACTGGGCGAAGAGTTCCTTTCCCGTGCCGCTATCTCCCTCCAAAAGAATCGAACAGTTTGTTGCCGCCATTCTTTTGGCATATTCGATCGTTTTAAGCATTTTTACGTTATTACTGATAATATCTTCAAAATGATACAGGTAGTACGAGTTGTTGGCTTTTGTCATCTCTTCCGTCAGATCGTCATGCCTCAGCGTCACAATATAGCCAATCGTTTTAATTTTATGAATAATGATGGGCGCAATCGATAAAAAAACCTTATCATGGCGTTTTTGGAAGGTAAATCGCTGCTCCGAATAAAAAGTGCCTGAATTTTTTCCGGTAACTTTTGTAAAATCTATATCATGAAAAAAAATACGGATATCCTTGTAAAGAATGTCCCGCGCATCAATTTGTAATGAAGCTTCCGCGCTGCGCGTAACACGGCGCACAACAAAGCCCTTGTCACAAACGATCAATTCATTTGGACCATCCAAAAGAGAATTGATCATATCACTGGATTCTTCCATTTCAAATTGTTTCTGTATGAAAAGCGCTGTGGCTTCAAGTGTGGCCATTGTATTTTTGTAGATCAATTTGTTTGATTGAATAAAGCAAAGATTCCCGATGACGATACCTGTATCGTCAAATACAGGCATTGCAGATGTGGTGAATGAGGCCAGCGTGCGGCAGTAATGCTCCGAGCCAAATACCTGGTGGGGTTTCTGGTCTCTTAATGTCAACCCAAGGGCTGTGGTTCCCACAGAAGCTTCTGTGAAGTTATAACCAGCCTTTATCGCCATATCATTATCCATCCTCTTTAGCAGATCAGCTTCTCCAATCACTTCTATAATATTTCCCATTGTGTCGGTCAGGATCATCATCTCGATAAAATCCTGCACCATTGGTAGGACCTGATTCATGACAACTTTGGCGGCATGGCGAAGATCTGTATTGTTACGCAGAGTCTCTACCCAAACCGATGGCTCCACTATAAAGGCGCGACACTCCGCATCGCCGTGTAATGCTGCCTTGCTGCGTTTCCAGGATTCTGCTATGATATGACGGACATTCTTCCCGATAATTCCTTCTTGGTTGAAACATATCCAGTCATTCAGGTGGGTTTTATAATCCTGCTCGGTCATTCTCAATCCTCCCATTATATAGAATTCCAATTGTTTCATTCGGTTTATTTAAAAATTACCTTGAACAAATTATATCATAGCTTGATTAAATAACAATACACAGGGATAGATGGTGCTTCTTCAAGACAATTTTCAATGAATTTATTGTAATGCTTCGTACCATATACCGATTCTCATTATTTCCAATTCGACCTGCTTTTGGAGTATCGTCAGAATGTCCGGGTTGATCTTGTTCATGTGGATGCCGCAACTGACCGACACATTGCATGAAAGGCTGGATGCAAGTCCATGCGCAATCATCTTTGCCAGCTCGTCCTCCTTATGCCCTGTAATGGCCAGGACGGATGTGGTGGCACTTGTACGGTCTGAATCCGACAAGCTTGGCCGGGATATGGCCAGCGCCACCGCGCCGATATGCGGACGATCTCCGCCGCTGACCGAAATGCTCAAGTCCAAACCCATATTGACAGCAACGACCGTGACCGGCTTCCCTTCAATTATGAATGTCGATTCGTACATTGGTTGTCACCCCCATCTTTTTATACGACTACTTTCTATCCCGCATTGGTCCAGAATTCTGCAGACTGTCTGAGTCACGATGTCGTCGATGGTCTGCGGCCTTGTGTAAAAAGAGGGCATCGGCGGAAAAATGACAGCGCCGGTTTCCGCGACCTGGCTCATCAGCCTCAGATGGCCCACATGAAGAGGACATTCTCTGACACATAAGACCAATGGCCGGCGTTCCTTTAGCGTCACGTCCGCAGCCCTGATCATCAGATTGATGCTGAATGAATTTGCAATGGCAGACATGGTCTTGATGCTGCAAGGCAGAATAATCATGCCAAAGCAAGGGAACGAACCGCTGGAAATCGGAGCCTCCAAATCATTGAATCCATAGACATGATCTGCGAGGCCTTCAACATATTCGCAATCGAGGTCTGTTTCGATAGCCAGTGTTTTTCGCGCCCAATCAGACATGATCAGGTGGGTTTCGACATCTTCGATTTCTTTTAGAATTTCAAGCATCCGAACACCATAAATTTGTCCTGTGGCGCCAGTCATGCCAATTATCAACCTTTTCTTTTCCATTCAGATCCTCCTCTCTTAGCTCGCCAAGTATGCTTCATTATGAATTAAAATATCCCCAGCACCAGGGTGTCTGTCAGCAATAACCTCCTGGTGCTGGAGTATAACGATATGATAAGGGTTCTCCTTACCTTGCCTACTTGAATAAAAATCCCCATTTGTCCAGGGTTTCTTTTAACAGCTTCTCTGAAGACTGTGAAACCGGCGCGAATTCGTGGATCTTGTGATAGGGTCTGCATGCGTTGATGATGGCCTTGCTTATATAAAGCTTCCCTTCACGTTTGTCTTCGGTGGTTATCATCGTCTCCAGCGGGTTGCTCCAGCACTGTCTTAAAATATCGATATCATCCACCGGATTTGTTCTGGTGCAGATTGCCCAAATCACCTCGTCCATTTTAGACGGATCGATATCATCATCTACCACGATCGAATACTTCGACATTAACGCCCCGGCCTGACAGTTGCAGGCGATTGCCGCGGCCTGCGCCGCATGCCCCGCGTAGCGTTGCTTGATGCTGGTCACGATCCACATTCTGCCGCCACCAGCTTCCGCTACCCAAACCGACTTTACATCCGGCACACCAGCCTTGCTCAGGGCCTCCTTGATAGCCGCCGACCGCATGACGGTAAACTGATAGGACATATCATTCGGCGGCCTGTTTGGCGGTGATCCGAGCAGGATTGGCTGGTTTCTGAAATATAGAGCCTTAACCTGCACTACATGCTCCTGTTTTTCCCCTCCGCCATAATATCCGGTAAATTCGCCAAAAGGCCCTTCCAACATGGTTCCATCGGGATAAGCGTAGCCTTCAACCGCGATTTCGCAATCCGCAGGTATCGGCAGTCCCGTCACCGGACCTTTGATGACCGGTACGCGCTTTCCTGCAATAGCACCTGCCCAGGTCAACTCGTCCACGCCAGATGGCACATCGGAGGATCCCATCAGATAAAAAAGCGGATGGGCTCCAAAACACATTACTACAGGGCATGGCTCTCCACGATCCCAATACTTTTGGCGGATGATATGCCCGTGATGCCCCGGTGAAATATAATTGCCGGCAATGTTTTTTCCAAAACGCTGGACCCGGTATGTCCCGAGATTCACCCAACCTGTGTCCGGATCCTGATGTACTTGCCATGTACCTGTTCCCATGTATGCCCCGCCATCCAATTCATGCCACAAAGGAACCGGAATCGCATTCAGGTCGACATCGTCTCCGACCAGCTTATTCTCCATCACCGGTCCGTCTTCGACATACTCCATCGGATAATTTTTTGATTCGGTGGCCACATTTCTCAGTATTTCAGCAACGCGATCCACCAGCTCAATATTCCCCATAGTGCCATCAATACCCAATGTCATACCGAACGTCTCAGCATTCAGCATCGATCCGGTCAGTATCCTGTATCCCTCCGGATATCCTGAAATCTGGTCAAAGATGATTGCCGGCCCTGCCTTTGCTGCGTTGATTTCAGTTATCGTCCCAATTTCATATTTTAGGTCCGCACCGTTTGCGATACGCAGCTGACCCATCTCATCGGCTTTTTTCAGCCAGTCGCGTAGATCGAAAGGGTTCCGGGTCCTGTCATTTTCCATAATAAAACCTCCTTATAGCAATTTAGAGCTTATTTCTTCTTCGGAGCTGAGTGTATGGAGATGTCATTCACAGCCATGGCTGCCTCAGAAAAGCATTCCCCGAGCGTCGGATGGGCATGGATCGTGTGAAGGATATCTTTTATCTTCAGTTTCTGATTGATGGCAAGAACGCCTTCATGTATAAGATCCGATGCATGTGCCCCAAGAATATGCACACCGATAATTTGATCATCCATTGTAGTAATGATTTTGACAAATCCATCCTTTTCGCCAAGCGATAACGCTTTTCCATTTGCCGCGAAAAGGAATTTGCCGACTTTGTAATCCACGCCAGCTTCTTTCAGTTCTTCTTCTGTCAGTCCGGTGGTGGCTATTTCAGGGAATGAGAAGACACAGTTAGGGACCGCCCCAAGCTCTCTATGACCTCCCACACCCATGATCGATTCCACCGCAATGATGCCTTGCTCAGAAGCCACATGGGCAAGCATCCATTCGCCCGTAACGTCGCCGATGGCGTAAATATTTTTAATGTTCGTCTGATAGCTTTCCCCGTATTTTATGCCTTTGCTGTCATAATCGACGCCTATTCTATCGAGATTAAGGCCTTCTGTCAGTGGTCTTCTGCCAATGGACAATAAAACTGTTTCGGCATCGACACATCCTTCCTGCCCCGCTTCATCAAGAACAACAACAGATAAAATGTCGCCCTTCTGCTCGATTCGCTGCACCTTTACTTTGCCGACAATATCTATCCCCTTGCTTTTAAAGGTCGCTGTCAGTCGCTTGATCATTTCTGTATCGAGCTTTCGAAGTACCATCGGATATTTGATTACAACTGATACTTTGGTGCCCATAGCACTGAAAATGCCTGCAAATTCAACACCGACCGTTCCGCCGCCAATCACGGCCATGCTCTCCGGCACATGATCAAACTCGAGCAATACATCCGTTGTAATAACATTTTTCAGATGGATTCCCGGAATATCCGGGATCGTCGGAACCGATCCAGTCGCGATGATGATATTCTTTCCGGTTATTTCCCTCTCTGTTCCGTCCTGCAATTTGACAATCAGCGTATTGGCGTCTTTAAATTCTGCTTTCCCTGCTATTGTTTCGATGCCGTTTCCCTTGAGCAGATGCTCGACGCCGTTGCGCAGCTGCGTTACGACGCCGTTTTTCCTCTGCTGAATTTTTTCAACATCGATGGTGTATTCTCCGCTCTTAATGCCAAACTCGTCC
>DIEM01000049.1 GCA_002418625.1 Firmicutes bacterium UBA5774 | reverse complement strand
GATGGAGTCCAAAGCGCGCATGGCCGCGCGCCGGCCGTAGCGACAGGCGTCAAGCGGGTCAGGCCGGACCATATCGTATTCACATATCAGGGCGACGGCGACCTCGCGGCCATCGGGACCTGCGAGATTGTGCATGCGGCGGCGAGAGGCGAAAACATCACGGTCATCTTCGTCAATAACGCCACATTCGGGATGACGGGCGGCCAAATGGCGCCGACGACGCTGGTGGGGCAAAAAACCACGACGACACCGGACGGCAGGGATTCTGCAATACAAGGCTATCCGGTCAGGATCAGCGAAATGCTGGCGACACAGGAAGGCACGAAATTTATTCAGCGTGTCGCCGTCTATGACCCGGCGAGGGTCAAAGAGGCTAAAAAAGCCATTAAGAAGGCTTTCCAAAAACAAATCGACGGAGTCGGGTTTTCCCTTGTCGAGGTGCTGTCGGCATGTCCGACAAACTGGGGGATCAAGCCTGTGGACTGCGGCGCATGGATCGAGCGGAATATGCTTCCGGTCTTTCCGCTGGGCGTGTTCAAGGATGTCCGTGAGATTGCAGGAAATCCGGCGGCGCCTTTGGAAAGGGGTTGAGGTCATGCTGAGGCAATTGATCATGGCCGGCTTCGGCGGTCAGGGGGTGCTGTCCATGGGACAGGTCATCGCATACTGCGGAGCGAGCGAAGGCCGGGAAGTATCCTGGATCCCTTCCTACGGGCCCGAAATGCGCGGAGGGACCGCAAACTGCAGTGTATGTGTGTCGGATAAGCCCATCAGCTCGCCGATGGTATCCGAACCGGATATTCTGGTCGCAATGAATGAGCCGTCTTTGGACAAGTTTGAAAAAATGGTCAGGCCGGGAGGCTTGATTTTCGCGAATCTTTCCCTGATTACCCGAAAATGCGAACGCGATGATGTAACGGCTCATTATATCGACGCATCGCAGATGGCCGTGGAAATGGGAAATGTTAAGGTCGCGAACATGATCATGCTGGGCGCGCTGCTGGCAGCGGACCCGATCATCGATACTAAGTCGGTCATAAGGATCCTTGAACAGGTCTGGCCGGCATCAAAGCACCATCTTCTTCCGATCAACGCACGAGCCCTTGAAAAAGGAGCAGCATTGACGGGATCGCAATAAAGCCGGACCGGCGCACAGGAGGACAGGAATGAAAGCAGAGTGGAATGGATTTAAAGAAGGAAAATGGACGGAGCAGATCGACGTCCGGGAGTTTATCGGGCTCAATTATACGCCTTATTTGGGGACCGACGATTTTCTGACAGGGCCTACCGAAAGAACGAAAAGGGTATTCGACATCGTCAGCGAGCTTCAGAAACAGGAAATCAAGAAAGGCATCCTTGGCATTGACATCAATCATATAGCCGGTATCGACAACTTTGAGCCCGGCTACATCGATCGGGACAATGAGGTCGTTTTCGGTTTACAGACGGATGCGCCCTTCAAGAGGATCATCAACCCCTATGGCGGTATCCGCATGGTGGAAAATGCCATGCACGAGTATGGCCATGACGTGCCCAACAATCTGATCACCATATTTTCAGAATATGCCAAGACGCATAACCAGGGTGTATTCGACGCTTACACGGAGGAAATGAAAAACGCCCGAAGCGTCGGACTCCTGACCGGACTTCCGGATGCGTACGGCCGAGGCAGGATCGTCGGGGATTACCGGCGCATCCCGCTGTATGGCGTTGATTTCCTGATCAGCCAAAAGGAGAAGGATTTCAGGGAGACCGCCAACCCAAGACTTGAGGATTCCATTCGGCTGCGCGAGGAGATCACTGCACAGATCCGGGCGCTTCATAAAATGAAGAGCATGGCCGCAAAATACGGATACGATATTTCCCGTCCCGCGAAGGATGCAACCGAGGCGGTCCAGTTCCTGTATTTCGGCTATCTGGCCGCCATCAAGGAAAACAACGGCGCCGCCATGTCCCTGGGAAGGGATACGGCTTTTCTCGACATATACTTTGAGAGGGACATCGATCAAGGCATACTGACCGAAACAGCCGCGCAGGAGATCATCGACCAGTTCGTCATTAAGCTCAGGATGGTCAGGCATCTTCGGACGGCCGACTATAACGAGCTTTTTGCAGGTGATCCGGCCTGGGTCACCGAAGTTATCGGCGGTATGGGTCTCGATGGGCGCACGATGGTCACCAGGACTTCGTACCGATTCATCCACACGCTTTACAACCTGTCGGCGGGGCCGGAACCAAACATCACGATTCTCTGGGCAAAAGACCTGCCGGAGAATTTTAAAAAATTCTGCGCCAGGACATCGATCCTGACGTCATCGATCCAATACGAAAACGACGACATCATGCGGCCGATGTACGGGGATGACTACTGCATCGCCTGCTGTATCTCAGCCATGAGGGAAGGTAAGGAAATGCAGCTTTTCGGCGCGCGATGCAATCTGGCCAAGTCGCTGCTTTACGCCATCAACGGCGGCGTCGACGAAATGAAGCATGTCAAGGTCATTGACGGCATCGAGCCGGATCTCGACGAAGTGCTAAATTACGACAAGGTCGTTTGGAATTTCGACAGAGTGATGGAAAAGGTGGCGGAGCTGTATGTCAGTACGATGAACGTCATTCATTTCATGCACGACAAATATGCCTACGAAGCCGGCATGATGGCGCTCCATGACACGAACTGCGGACGCTATATGGCATTTGGCGTGGCGGGGCTTTCCATCGTGGCCGATTCCCTCAGCGCCATAAAATACGCGAAGGTAAGGCCCGTCAGAAAGGACGGGATCGCCGTCGACTTCATCATCGAAGGTGAATATCCCCAATTCGGCAATGACGACGACCGGGTGGACCTGATCGCCGAGGAGGTGGTGGAGAAATTCATCACCGAGCTTCGCAAGACTCCGGCGTACCGGGGGGCCAGGCATACGCTGTCCGTTTTGACCATCACATCCAATGTTGTCTACGGTAAAAAGACAGGCGCCACGCCGGACGGCCGAAAATCCGGAGAGCCCTTCGCGCCGGGAGCCAATCCGCTGCACGGGCGTGACAGGAACGGCCTGCTGGCATCCCTGAATTCCGTGGCTAAAATACAGTATAAAAATGTCTGCGAAGACGGCATTTCAAATACATTTACGATCATACCGAATGCGATAGGGAAGGTGGAGCGGCACAGGATCGATAATCTTGTGTCCATCATGGACGGATATTTCTTGCAGAAGGGGCATCATCTCAATGTCAATGTCATGGACAGGGAGATGCTTCTGGATGCGGTGGAAAATCCCGACAATTATCCGTCCCTGACGGTCCGCGTATCAGGATATGCTGTCAATTTCAACAGACTGACGCGGGAACAGCAGATGGAGATCATACATCGTTCATTTCACGATAAAATCTAGGATGAAAGGAGCGGAACCATGGGAAGGATCAATACTATCGAAACAATGGGGGCACTGGACGGGCCCGGGATCAGGACGATCGTTTTTTTTCAGGGCTGCCGGCTCCGATGCGTCTATTGCCATAACCCGGACATGTGGAAAATCGGCGGAGGCTATGAAATCACTCCGCAGGAGGTCGCGCGCATCGTGGAACGCTACAAGCCTTACTATGGAGAGCTTGGCGGCGTGACCTTCTCAGGGGGTGAGCCGCTGATGCAGCCTGAATTCCTGCTGGGATGCCTTAAAGAATGCAAGGCGAGGGGCATCCATACAACGCTTGATACCGCTGGCGTCGGCTATGGCGTTTATGACGAGATCCTGTCCTTTTGCGATCTGGTCATATTGGATATCAAGCATGAGGATCCCGAGCAGTATCACAGGATCACGGGCCTCGACATCAGCTTCTATTATGAATTTAAAAAAGCGCTGCTTAAGATGAACAGCGCCATCTGGATCAAGCATGTCGTGGTGCCCGGCCTGACCGACAGCGAAGAGCATGTAAAAAAGTTGAAGCAGGAGATATTTTCATTCAGCAATATCAAAAAAGTCGAGCTGCTGCCTTATCATACCATGGGCGTTTCCAAATATGAAGCCATGGGCATGCCGTATGTGCTCGACGGTGTCGAGGAAATGGATATGGCAAAACTGAAATCCATGCAGGACAGTGTGCTGCGCTGTGATATCGTTGAAAAATGAATAATCGCGAAGCTTGGCTATGTAAATATTGAACAAATGTTCAACGGAAAATTTCATCTGGAATCAGTCGTTGGGCAGCTGGAAATGATAATGAAATGGCATATTGGTAATGATATCTGAAGTGAGGTGCGCGATGATCGAATATTTTCTGCAGAAGCCGCCAGGAGGAGCACTTCCGGCGTTCATAACCGGAGCCGGCATTGAAGCAGTCCGGCGTTTTCACCGGTCGGTGCCGGGATACGAGCCGACGCCGCTGATATCCCTTGAAAGCTTAGCGAAGGATCTTGGCGTGGCCAAGGTGCTGGTAAAAGATGAATCCCGCCGTTTTGGCCTCAATGCTTTCAAAGGACTTGGCGGCATTTATGCTGTGGCGGCAGCAGCGGCTCGCAGGGCCGGCCTTGATGCAGAGGTGTCCTTGCCCGATCTGCTGGCGCCACGGGTCAGGGACCGGATCGCCGGCATGACCTTTGTGACCGCGACGGACGGCAATCACGGCAGAGGCGTCGCCTGGGCCGCGAGGATGATCGGATGCAATGCGGCCGTATACATGCCAAAGGGCGCCTCACGGTTCAGATTCGATGCGATCAGGGAATTTGGCGCAGCCGTCGAGATTTTGGATATGAATTATGACGACGCAGTCAGATATGCTTATGAAAAGGCGGAGGAGAACGGATGGACGCCAGTCCAGGACACCGCATGGGAGGGCTACGAGGATATCCCGAACGCCATAACATTGGGATACATGACGATGGCGGACGAAGCGTTCAGCCAGATTGCGGAACAGGGCCTGCCGCAGGCGACGCATGTGTTTCTGCAGGCCGGCGTCGGCTCGATGGCCGGCGGCGTTCTGGGCTATATGGTCAGCAGATTCGGTGAAGGGCACCCTAAGGCGGTCATAATGGAAGCCGCCGCCGCCGCCTGCATTTACGAATCGATGCTGAAGGGCGATGGGAAGCCCCATGCCGTAAAAGGCGGGCTCGATACGATCATGGCGGGACTTGCCTGCGGCGAGGCCAATGCGGTCACCTTCGGCATACTGCGGGATCATGCTTCTGCATTTCTTTCATGTGATGATGAAACGGCAAGAATGGGCATGCGGCTTTTGGCCTGGCCCAAGGGAAAAGACGCAGCCGTCGTTTCAGGGGAATCTGGAGCAGTGGGAGCAGGAGCCATTGAACTGATCATGAAGGAAAAGAATTATGAGGAACTAAGAACGGGTCTTGGATTGGGAGAGGATTCCACTGTGCTGATTTTCAGCACAGAAGGGGACACGGATCCTGAAAGCTATCAAAAAATCATCAAGGAGGAAAAATCATGATCATCACAACGACACCGACCGTAGAAGGAAAAGCCATATTGGAATACAAGGGGATCGTATTCGGGGAAGTGATATCCGGCGTGGATGTCATTAAAGATATCGCTGCCGGATTGACCAATTTCTTTGGCGGAAGATCCGGATCCTATGAAGGGGAACTGATCGAGGCGCGAAACCATGCGCTGCACGAAATGGAGAGCAGGGCGTTTTCGATGGGGGCCAACGCCGTCGTCGGTGTGGATGTGGATTATGAAGTGCTGGGGCAGGCCAACAATATGCTGATGGTCACCGCATCAGGAACGGCCGTCGTCGTCGGATACGACAACAAGCTGCAGCCGGGTGACAATAGATGAGCGAAACCATATATGTCATGGGGCATAAGAATCCGGATACGGATTCAATCTGTTCGGCGATCGCGTATGCGGAGCTGAAAAAGGCCGGCGGATTTTTGGCTGTGCCCAGAAGACTTGGAAACATCAGCCGTGAGACGGCTTTTGTCTTGAAATATTTCGATGTGGACAAGCCGGAATACCTTTCAACGGTCAGAACGCAGATATCGGATCTGTCGATCGACGAAGCGTATCCGGTGCTGCCGGGCACTTCGGTCAAGACCACCTGGGAAATCATGAAAAGAAACAGCGTCAAGGCAGTACCGGTTGTAGACGAGGAATCATGCCTTCTTGGGATCCTGAGCGTGTCGGATATCACGGATGAATATATAGAAGCACATGAAAGCAACAATATCGCCTCTACCGGAACGACGCTGGCCAGCATCGCTGAAACGCTGAACGGCACCATCATCTGCGGAAGCGCTGAAGATTTTCATACATCGGGGAAAATCGTTATTGCGGCGACGGATCCGGAAGAGATGAGCGAATATATCGGCCGCGGGGACATTGTGATCACCGGCAACCGCGGCGACAGTCAGTCTAAAGCATTGGAAGCCGGAGCAAATTGTGTGATCATTACCTGCGGCGTGAGGCCGGAGGAGAAGATCCTGAAGCATGCGGCAGATGCCGGCAGCGTGATTCTGCTTACACCATACGACACATTTACAACAGCCAGACTGATAAATCTCAGCATGCCGGCCGGCGCCATCATGAAGAGCCGGGATATCGTCAAATTCAACCGGCACGATTATGTTGACGACATTCAGGAGAAAATGCTCAAGACAAGATACAGAAGTTATCCGGTCGTCGACGACAATAACAGGATCAGGGGGTTCGTATCGAGATACCATCTGATCACAAAAAAGAAGAAGAAAGTCATATTGCTCGATCATAACGAGCTTGCCCAGGCAGTCAACGGCATCGAGCAGGCGGAAATCCTTGAGATCATCGACCATCATCGGCTGGGGGACATCCAGACGATGCATCCGATCTATGTTCAAAGCGAGCCCTTGGGAAGCACGGCGACAATTGTCGCTGAAAAGTATTTTGCCTCGGGGCATCCTATGGAGCCGAGGATCGCGGGAATACTGTGTGCGGCCATTCTATCGGATACGATCAAATTCAGGTCGCCGACCTGCACGGAACTGGACAGGAAGACGGCGGGCAGGCTTTCGGATATCGCCGGGATATCAGACCTTGACAGCTTCGCCGCCCAAATGTTCAAGGAGGGATCGTCCCTTCAGGGCCGGAGCACCGACGAGATATTCCATCAGGATTTCAAGGAGTATGCATTTGACAGCCTCAATATAGGCATGAGCCAGATTTTCACGGTGGATTTTGACAGTGTCAGGGAGATCGGCGGGGAGATCGCCGATTACATGGAAAAGCTTTGCATGCAGAAGAATTACGATCTTTTGATGCTCTTTGCCACGGATATTCTTGAAGAGGGCTCTTTAGTGCTGTGCGCCGGAGAAGAAACGGGACTTGTCGAAAAGGCTTTTGGAATTCCGGTCGTGGACGGCAAAGCCTATCTGCCGGGGATCGTATCACGAAAGAAGCAGGTGATCCCGCTGGTCGCCGTCGCGCTTGAGAGTATGGACTGAGGCACGGGCCGGCGTGAATGGAATTGCTTTGTAAAAGAATTGCGGGGGGGAAATGCAATGGATGATTTTCGATTAAGACTTGCGCGCGAGGACGACATCGCCGCAATAACAAAAATTTTTAATCAAGGCATCGAGGATCGCACCGCCACACTCGAGACCCGTCTGCGGTCTGTGGAGGAAATGGAGGAATGGTTCGTAAACAGGGCGTTCCAGTACAAGGTGGCTGTGATCGAAGACGCGACGCGGCATGTCCGGGGATGGGCCTCGCTCAATCCATTCAACGCCAGATGCTGCTACAGCGGCGTTGCAGATCTGTCGATCTACATAGCCCGCGATTACAGAGGAAAGGGCTTTGGCTTAAAGCTGCTGGATTTCGTGGTTTCGACAGCGCGGCAGCAGGGATTCCACAAAATCGTCCTTCACGCCTTTGATTTCAATGATGCCGGGCGCAGGCTCTATAAATCGCTTGGGTTCCGGGAAGTCGGGATCTATATGGAGCATGGCCTGCTGGACGGCAGGCGCATCAATGTCGTCATCATGGAGAAGATTTTGGAGGAGGAAGGCTGACGGCGGCCTGTTCAGGCCATGAAGAAAAACACTGCGGTGAAATGGAGAAAGCTTCCGATCAGGACGAATATATGGAATAACTCGTGGAAGCCGAAAAATGATGCCAGATTCGGACGCTTGAACGCGTAAATAATGCCTCCGGCCGTATACGCGAGGCCGCCGGCGGCGATCAGTGCCATGCCGTAGGGGTCGACGATCCAGAATGAGTGAAAATCGACGACGACAGCCCATCCCATCAGGATGTAGAGCGATGCGCTGACCCAGTTCGGCGTATCGATGCAGAACATTTTCACGAGGATGCCGGCAGCAGCGATGAGCCAGATCACTAAGGCGAAGGCGGCTGCCTTTTTCAGCGGCAGGTAAAAGAAGCAGATCGGCGTATAGCTGCCGGCAATCAGGACATAGATCATCGCATGATCCAACTTGCGCAGGGCTGTGGCCAGATGGCCCCGGGCCTTTGAAAGATGGTAGACGCCGCTTGCGACATAGAGCGCGGCCATTGAACAGGCGAATATCAGCAAGGCGGCCAGCTGAAGCGTCGACACCCGGTCTGAGACCCCTTTTATGATAAGGAATATGGCGCCGCCCGAGGCGCAAAGCGCTCCGGCGAGATGGCTCATGCTGCTGACCAGTTCTTTTGGCTCAAGGGACGCGCCGGGCCCGGCATGGTTGGTTTTCATCGGTTCTGCCTTTCCGGCAGGCTTAAGGCATGAGGCCGCATCTGCCGATCAACTGGATCGCATAAAATATTATACGCACAGCATAACGTGGTAATGATTACTATGTAATGCATTATATCAAACGATGGATTCCGATTCAAGTATATATTGATTTTATTTTTGGAAATTTTATGGTAGTATATATACATATAGGGAAGGCTTCTCCACCCTTGGGATATGATGAGAAGCGGAAGGAAACGGCACTTGATGGCATTGGTCAAAACAAATGAAGAAGCGGCGGTAGTACGAGGCGAAATGCTTCCGTCGGACATACCTGGAATAGATCTCTACCTCGACCAGGTTTCAATGCTTCTTGAAAGAAAATTGCCCGGCTATGCGGAAAAGCCGATGACAAAGGCCATGATCAACAATTACAGCAGGGAAAACCTCATTCGCGATGTGGCAGGGAAAAAATATACCCGGCAGCATATTTTGCAGATGCTGATCGTCTACCATCTCAAACCGGTCCTGGGAATGCAGGAGATCCGGAAAATGTACGATTTCATCGATATGGCCGGCATAACCTATGAAAGCTGTTATCTGATCATGCTGGAGGAAAAGAACAGGGCCCGTTGTCCGGAGGCAAGTCCGGAAGCCTCAAAAACGAAACCGCCGGAGCGGGACGGATCGCCGGAAAGCTGCGGCGGACAGCCTTTCCATGGGGATGTGGAGCTTTTAAGGAGCTTTCTTTTTTGCGCTTTTGCATCGATGCGGTATAAAGAAGAAGCCGTTGCCTTGCTTGGCGGGATGTCTCGCATGGAAACGAAATCCATTGAGAAATAATCAGGGAGGATAAGGACAATGAAGAAAGCAATGTCAGCGGCAATATGCGCAATAATGATGATCCTGGCCGCAGCGGGGTTTGCCGCCTGCGCCGGCCAGCCCGCGGAAACACCTGCAGAGCCGCCGGAAACGCCGGTACTGGAAGAATTTCAGGTCAGCCTGTATTTCGTGAATGAAGAATATGTGGTCACAGGCGACGAAAGCCTTGAGCGGCTGATGCCGCCGGAAACCGCCGTGATCGAGGCGGAGCCTGGCACCGGTCCAAGGGCGGCGCTTGAGGCGCTGAAGACCGTTCCGGACAAGGAAGGGTACGGCACGATGATCCTACAGGAAATAACATTCAATGATGTTTATATTGACGGCGATACGGCGTATGTCGATCTGAGCGCCGAAAATCTGAACGGCAGCTCCACACAGGAAGGATTCCTGATCAGCCAGATCGTCAAGACACTGAAGGGAAGCTTTGCGGACGTGGCGCAGGTCCAGTTTCTCGTGGACGGCGAGATCGTCGAAAGCCTCATGGGCCATATCGACGCCAGCAAGCCGTTTGCAGAATAGACCGGGAGGAACGCCATGTCATTTTTGATAACGATTTATGTCAGAGAGGGGATCGTCATGGCCAGCGACAGCCGGACGACCTTCAGCCGCAAGCAGGCGGACAAGGAAGACGCCCCCGGCCAAATGGGGATCCATTATTCGGACACTACTTATAAGACTTTCCTGACGCCGAACAATATCGGGATATCCGTCTGCGGTGCGGCGGACATTGAAGGGGCGCCGATCGGCGGCTATATCGAATCCTTTATCCGTGAGCGGATCACGGAGGATGTGACTGTCGATCAGGTGCCGGATCTGCTGCTGGATCATTTCGGCAAGTTTGAGCCGATCCCCCAGAGCCAGTTTCTCGTTGCGGGATATAAAAAGGACGAGGGGAAAATGGAGCAGCAGGTATGGAATATCCGCATGCAGGGCAAAAAAAAGACGTTTGTCAACAAGAACCTGCAGGGTGCAACATGGGCCGGCGAGGGCGACGTCATGGGCCGCTTTTTTACGAATGTCTATTCAAAAAAGGAAGAGGAATACATAAAGCTCCCCGGCAGCAAAGTGGCCTGGGGCTATTTCACGCTGCAGGACGCCATCGACTTTGCCGTCTATGCCGTCAGGACCACCATCGATACGATGCGGTTCCAGCTCAGGTACAAAACTGTCGGAGGACCGGTCGATGTTCTGGTGATCAAGCCTGACCGGGCTTTTTGGGCGGCACGCAAGGAATTGGGCGTCAAATAGGAGGAACGCATGACGGAATATCAACTGGTGCGCTCGATGCGAAAGACAGTGGCGATCACTGTCGGAAGAGATGGCAGTGTGGTCGTCAGGGCACCGCACACGGCAAGCAGGGCGATGATCGACCGCTATGTGCAGTCAAAGCAGGCATGGATCCGCAGCACGGTCGAAAGCATGCAGAAAAGGATGTCGGAGTGCCTGCGGCTCCAACTTACGGAGGAGCAGATCCGGGAATGCAAAGCAAAAGCCGGGGCATGGCTGACGCAGCGGGCGGATCACTATGCGGCGATCATGGGCGTCCGGTACAGGGAGATCAAAATCAGCAGCGCCCTGACCAGATGGGGATCCTGCACCTCCAAGGGAACGATCAATTTTGCCTACAGACTCATATTGGCGCCGCCGGAACTGGCGGATTACGTGGTTGTGCATGAACTCGCCCACCTTATCGAAATGAATCATTCGAAACGTTTCTGGCAGATCGTGGGCCGGATGATGCCGGATTATAAAGACAGGCAGAAACGCCTGAATGATTGGCAGAGAGGCATGGATTTCAAATAGGAGGACTTCGAATCATGAGAAGAAGCAAGGCATATTATCGCGGCTGCCTGCTTGGCGGAGCTGTTGGAGACGCTTTGGGGTATACAGTGGAATTCCTGTCTGATAAGGAGATCCGCGAGCAATACGGCGAAAAAGGCATCCGGGATCCCATTTGCGACGAATCAACAGGCAAAGCACTGATTTCAGATGATACGCAGATGACGGTCTTTACGACCGACGGGCTTCTCTGGGCGGATTCCAAGGCGAAGACCAAAGGGATCTACAGCTACATCCCGTGTCTTTTCTATGCATATCAGAAATGGCTCTATACTCAGACCGGAAGCTTTGCGGAGAAGGGATATGAATTCCTGCTGAAGGGCGAGATCCTCAAATGGGAGGAGCTTTATGCGCGCAGGGCTCCAGGGAAGACCTGCCTGTCGTCGCTTGCGGGCAGCATCAACGGCAAATACGGCACGATGAAAAACAAGATCAATGACAGCAAGGGCTGCGGCGCAGTCATGCGGGCGGCCCCCATCGGCCTTTACTTTTCGAAGGATCCGGCCAAGGCGTTCACGATCGGCTGCGAAAGCGGAGCGATCACCCACGGGCACCCATCCGGTTATCTGGCTGCGGGCTTATTCGCCTTCATCATCGCAAGCATCACCGGCGGTGCGGACCTCAAAGCGGCAGTGCTGGCGGGGCTGGAAGAACTAAAGAAGCATCATGGGCACGAGGAAGTTTTGGCACTTGTCGAAAAGGCCGTGGAGCTGGCCGAACAGCCGACGGATCCGTATCAGAGCCTGATATCGCTCGGAGAGGGATGGGTCGGCGAAGAAACCATCGCGATTGCCGTTTACGCGGCGCTGAAACACAGGAACGATTTCAGGGAAGCCGTATGCCTTGCCGCGAATCATGGCGGGGACAGCGACTCGACGGCGGCTGTCTGCGGAAATATCATGGGCGCGCTGCTGGGCAGTCTCGAGATCCCGTACAAATGGATCCAGGTCATAGAATTGTCGGAACTGATCGTCCACGGAGCGGACGAATTGCTCAAGGCGAGCAAGACGCACTGAATAGGGCTAAAGCGCCATTGTTCGAAAAGAACCTTTTTCAAGCGAAGTGTCCGTTTTGAAGGTGAATTCCATAGGGCTGTATTTCTGTTCGAAATACAGCCGGTTGCTTTTTTTGTGGCCGATCATGTCGGAAAGGCTGTCGCTGTCGCCCATGAAGCATATTCGGCGAGGGGGGCTTTCATGGAAGACGGAGGAGAACTCGCCCGGATTTGAGGTGAGTTCGGCCAGCAGGCCATTGAGCTGCGCCTCTAAAATATCTTTTACGATCTCGCTTTCAACAAGCTGTCTGAAGGCCGGATGATAAGTGCCGCCGAGGGCCTCCCGGCCTTCGGCGATGAAGTCGCTGCTTTTAAGGCCGATGCGTATCACATTGACACCGGCTTTCCGAAGGATGAGGCACATAGCCTTGGCTGTGACGATCGCCTCGTCCTGGTCCAGCGGACGGTAGTCCCCGTTGATGTACATTTGCTCCAATTCAGTGCCGCGAAGGATGACGGTCGGGTAGATCCTGGCGATGGAAGGCCCGATTGCCGCGGCTTTTTCCGCCGATGCCACGCATTTTTCCCGGGAATCTCCCGGAAGGCCTATCATCAGCTGGATGCCAAGCTCGAAGCCATATGATTTGATCAGCGCGGCGCTTTCATAGACTGCAGCGCAGTCATGACCGCGGTTGGAAAGCCGCAGGACCGTATCGTCCAGTGACTGGACGCCAAGCTCAATGATATCGACAGAATGCGACCTGAGATTCTCAAGGATCCGGTCGTCGATATAATCGGGGCGCGTCGAGAGGCGGATCTTGCCGATCGAGCCGCGGCTCTTGTATATTCCGGCAATTTCAAGATATGTATTCTGGACCGCATCCGGCATGCCTGTGAAGCTGCCGCCGAAAAAAGCGATTTCGACTGTTTCGATGCCTCTTCCGGAGATAGTTTCGAGATAAGTGTCGACCATGGTTCTGAATGCCGCCGGCTCAGGAAGTCCGGGCCTTGCGGTGATAACCTTCTGGTTGCAGAAAACACAGTCGTTCGGGCAACCTTCATGAGGCAGGAATACAGGAATGATGGCATGCTTTTTCATTATAAAACTCCTAAAGTACGATGACCGATCCGATATCCTCAAGCGTGTATTCTTCAAAGAATAGCGTTTGAAGGCCCCGGAGGGCGATGAAACCGCAGATGGCTTCAAAATCGGGATGGCGCGACAGATCTCCGTTGAATACGACCTGGCTGCCGATCCTGACAGAGGCGCCGCCGAGGAAGCCGCAAGGGTGGCCATCGAGCCGGACGTGACCGGGCGCGATTTCCAGCACATCAATGCCGTGCCTTCCGGCTGCCAGCGCGATGCCCCTGTCAGATGTGATGATGCTGCTGTCATCGACAATAACGGTGTTGCATTTCGTATAGCNNCGGCTTTTTTCGGCGGCATGTTGAAGCACTGCCGGGTCGGTATGCTTGAGGCTGTGCATGAAAAAACGGCCGAAGCAGGCGGCATTGTAAGGGATGTCGCCGGGGTAGGCGCCGTAGGGCGATGTATCTCCGACGCTGAACCGGGGGTCCCGGATGATCACGGTTCGGCCGGCCTCCGTTGCAGAGGCTGCGGAAAGGAAAGCCGGCGCCATGATGAGGCGGTCTCCGATCCTGCACATGCAGATGTCCGGGTGTGATGATACGGCAGGATCTGTTTTCGCGATCGCGCCGACCGTCACGACGAGGCCCTGAAGTGCCAGATAGTCCAGTAATATGGGGTTCGCTTTTTCCGATACGAAAATAATATTCATGGGGGTAGTATAGCACAGGATGCCGGATCGGGCCAGCGTGAGGATCAAAGAAGCTTGCGGTTTTTCCTTTATTTTAATATGGATTTATGATATAAAGAAATATACGGCGTTATTTGGAACAACGCATTCGACATGAAAAAAATAAAATTTCGAATAGGTCGGCCTGACATGGCCGGAGGTGAAAGATGGAAAGATATGAAATCAGGGATATAGGGCTAGCGCCGTCAGGCAGGCAGAAAATCGACTGGGTCAAGAGGAATATGCCGAACCTCTCCGGGCTGGAAGCGCAATTTATAAAAGAAAAGCCATTCGCGGGCGTCAAGGTCACGCTATCCGTCCATCTCGAAGCCAAGACAGCGTATTTATGCGAAGTATTGGCGGTTGGCGGCGCTGACATGTCCGTCACCGGAAGCAATGTTCTTTCCACGCAGGACGATGTGGCGGCGGCGCTGGCGGCGGGAGGCATGAAGGTTTTTGCCTGGCACGGGGCGACGGCGGAGGAATACGACCGCCATATCGAAATGGCGCTGGACCACGGCCCGAACATCATCATCGACGATGGCGGCGATCTGGTCAACATGCTGCATACGAAGCGCACGGATCTGCTGCCCGATATCTGGGGTGGCTGCGAGGAAACGACGACCGGCGTGATTCGCCTTAGAGCCATGGAAAGGGACGGCGCTCTCAGGATGCCGATGGTGGCGGTCAACGACGCCCAGTGCAAGCATCTTTTCGACAACAGATACGGAACAGGCCAATCGGTCTGGGACAGCATCATGAGAAACACAAACCTGATCATCGCAGGCAAGCGTGTCGTTGTAGGGGGATATGGCTGGTGCAGCAGGGGGATCGCCATGCGGGCGCAAGGCCTGGCGGCCAGGGTCATCGTCACCGAGATCGATCCGGTCCGTGCCATTGAAGCCGTCATGGATGGCTTCGAAGTGATGCCGATGGCGCAGGCCGCAGAATATGGAGACATTTTCGTCACTGCCACGGGCTGCGACAGGATCATCACGACGGAACACATGCTTAAGATGAAAGATGGGGCGATACTGACGAATGCCGGTCATTTCAATGTTGAAGTCGATATGGAGGCTATTGAGAAAATAGCGGTGGAAAAAAAGGAGATGCGGCGCAACGTCATGGGCTATAAAATGCCGAACGGCAGGTGGCTTTGCGTTATCGGAGAGGGAAGACTCGTCAATATCGCCGCCGCCGACGGCCATCCGGCGGAAATCATGGACATGAGCTTCGCCGTCCAATGCATGAGCGCACTTTATGTGCTCAACAGCAGAGGCAAACTCGAGAACAAGGTGATCAAGGTCACGGATGAAATAGACCGGATGGTAGCGCAGAGGAAGCTTGAGGCCTGGGGGATACAAATAGACGAATTGACGCCGGAGCAGCGGAAGTATCTGGGCAGCTGGGATCTTTAGGCGAAAGCATGCAATAGAAAGGCAGGGATACTGATATGAGATTTGCGCACAGGATCTATAAAATGGAGGATAAAGAGCTTCTGAGCCTTATGGAGCTGGCAGAAGCGCCGGACATCATCTCTTTTTCCGGAGGCTTTCCGTCGCCGGAAACTTACCCTATCGACGAAATCAAGGAATCCTTTGTCAGGGTGCTGGATGAGGAAGGCAAGGAAGCGCTCAGCTACAGTTCCGCCAGCGGATACAACCCTCTAAGGGAAGAGATCGCCGCAAGGATGGACCGGCTGTTCGGCATGGATATGACAAAGGACGAGATCATCATCACAAGCGGATCCCAGCAGGCGCTGGACATGAGCGGCATGCTGTTCATAGACGAAGGGGACGTCATACTCTTTGAGACACCGTCATATCTTGGCGCGCTCAATGCGCTCAAAGCCTATGAGGCTGAATTGATCGCGGTTCCGACAGACAAGGATGGCATTGAGATCGAGGCGCTCAGACAATCGATCGAAAAATATGGAGACAGGGTCAAGCTGATCTATGTGATACCCGATTACCAGAACCCTACCAGCCGCTGCTGGTCCGACAAGCGCAGAAAAGAATTCGTCGAGTTCATCTCCGAATATGACATACCGGTCCTGGAGGATGCTGCATACGCGGAGCTGACATTCGGCGATACGCTCAAGAAGCCTCTGATAGCCTATGATACACTCGGCCAGGTCGTTTATTGCGGAACGTTTTCAAAAACATTCTGTCCCGGGCTCCGGGTGGCCTGGATCTGCGCGCATAAGCGCATCATCGAGAAATTCCTGCTGCTTAAGACCAATGTGGACCTCTCCAGCTCGGCCATCGCCCAGCGACAGATGGTGTATTACATGCAGCATTATGATTATGACGCGCATATACGGAAAATAACATTGCTTTACAAATCAAGACGCGACTTGATGATGGAAATCGTCAGAAAGGAATTTCCGGACACGGTAGAGTTCGATGTTCCGGAAGGCGGCCTCTTCCTGTGGCTTTCGCTGCCGGCGGGAAAAGACGCGCGGGAGCTTCTTGCTCTTGCGCTGAAAGAGAACGTCGCTTTTGTGCCGGGCGGGTCCTTTTATCCGGACAACGCGAAGAATAACGAAATGAGGGTCAATTTCTCGAACATGACGGAGGAAAAAATCGTCAAGGGAATGACCATACTCGGACGGATAACCACCGAATTTCTGAAATAGCAAGGCAGGTAACAGTATGAAATATAAAAGCACGAGAGGCGGAGCCGGCCTCATGGATTCGGCTCAGGCAATCATTCGGGGCATCGCCGCGGATAAAGGATTGTATGTTCCCGAATCGTTTCCGGAGCTGCCGGTCAGTACGGCTGCGCTCGTCGGGAAGAGCTACCGGGAAATCGCAGGCATCGTATTGTCCCAATTCCTGACAGACTATCCTGAACAGGAGCTGAAGGCCTGCATCGACAGGGCTTATGACGATAAATTTGAGGATCCGGAAATTGTGCCGATGGTCAAGGCCGGCGGAGCATATTTCCTGGAGCTGTATCACGGCAGCACGGCCGCTTTCAAGGACATGGCGCTGTCGATCCTGCCGCATCTGCTGACGACGGCGATGGCGCTTGAAAAGGAAGAGAAAAAGATCGCGATCCTGACAGCCACGTCCGGCGATACGGGTAAGGCGGCATTGGCAGGCTTCGCCGATGTGGAGGATACGGAAATCATCGTATTTTATCCGATCGAGGGCGTCAGCCAGGTCCAGGAAAGGCAGATGACGACCCAGGAGGGCGCGAACACCCATGTATTCGGCATCAAAGGCAATTTTGACGATGCCCAGACCGGTGTGAAGAAGATATTCGGCGACGCCGATTTTGCGGAAGAGCTGGCAGCGAAGGGTTACAGGCTTTCGTCCGCTAATTCGATCAACATTGGACGGCTCGTCCCTCAGGTCGCCTATTATGTCTATTCATATGCGCGATTGCTTGAAAAAGGCGCTGTCAGGGAAGGCGACCCAATCAACGTCGCGGTCCCGACAGGGAACTTCGGCAATATCCTGGCGGCGTACTATGCTTCGAGGATGGGGATCCCGATCCGGAAATTCATCTGTGCCTCCAATAAAAACAAGGTGCTTGCCGATTTCATCGCCAGCGGGGTCTACGATACCGACAGGAATTTTTATACGACCAACACGCCTTCGATGGATATTCTGATTTCCAGCAATCTGGAACGCCTGCTCTATCATCTGAGCGGAGGCAACGGCGAAGAGATCGCGGCTTTGATGGCGGGACTCGATAAAGAAAAAAAATACAGCGTCAGCGACACTGTCAGAAAAGGTCTCGAAGATTTTTACGGCGGATTTGCAGACGAAGCGGCGACCTTGAATGCCATCAGCAAGCTGTACCGCTCGGACAAATATCTCATGGATACCCATACGGCGGTGGCCTATAAGGTTTATCAGGACTATAAGGCGGCTACGGGTGACGAGACTCCGGCAGTCATTGCATCGACAGCCAGCGCCTATAAATTCGCGGACAGCGTCGCCTTCGCCCTCGGGCTTGAGGAGGAGAAGGACGGATTTGCCTATATCAGGGCGATCCACGACGCGACTGCAGTCAGGATCCCGGCCGGTCTGCAGGGCCTTGAAGATAAACCGGTCCTGCACAAGGATGTCATCGACAAGGACGGCATGCTGGAAGCGGTTCGGGCATCCCTGAAATAGGGCGCAGGCAGGCTGGGCGAACAGACCGAATAGATGTGCGATCGGGATGCGCTTTATCGCTTCAGGGCGCCCGGCCATCCGTTCAGGCCGCGGTTCATATGATAGATTGGCCCAAAGCTATTTCTGGAAAGCAGCAGTACAGCCTTCGGGCTTCTGCTGCCTGAAGCGCAGTATACAAGCAGAGGCCTGTTTTTGTACTTGGATAACTCGCCGATCCTTGAGCCGATCTCGGTAACGGGCATGATTTTGGCGCCGGGTATGTGGCCCATCTGGAATTCTCCATGGGTCCTGACGTCCAATATCGCCAGATCCTTTGTGCTTCCAATGATATCAGAGGCTTCAGCGCCTGTGACGTTGGTGATGTTCTTATCCATCCCGACCATGATTTTAGGATAGAGAAAGGCGAAAACCAGCAGGGCGCCTATGCCCGCAATCAAATATTCCATAATTCATACCTTCTTTCTGATAATTGTATCAGGGTTGAAATCAATTGCAGCAAGGGAACAATTCAATTCTTCAAAATATACCCTAGACAGGTATAATATAACACAGTCCCGTTTTGAAAGCAACACAACATTATTGAAAAAAAGGAGATTATATGAGCAGGAGATTCAGATACAAGATACAGGTTCATCTGGCCTTGGTCTTTGTGGCGGTGACCATGGTTTACTTTGCTGCGGGATCGTTGAAAACGATCCCTGATATGGCGACGGTCGTTATTTATGCATGCTGCTTCATTGTATTCATCGCTGCAATAATAGACAGCATTTTTACTTTTTACGATGTCGGGGACGAAGGGCTGGCATTGAGGAGCCTGCTGAAAAGCACCTATATCAAATGGGACCAGGTCGCGGAGATCAAGAAGCTGTCGGGAGGCTCCCTCGTGACGGAGACTGTCGGAATATGCTCGGATCGTGATAAAATAGCAGTCTCACGCTGGACAAAGGGCTATGGGGAATTGTTGTCCCTTATTTTAGACAATTGCAGAAGCAGGGAGGATGTTCAAATCGACTTTCGCGTCCTGAATATCATCAACAAATGCGGAAAATAATATTTTGGCACCTTGTTTTTATTGATGACATATAGTATTATTGAACTCGACGGATTTGCAGAACGGATTCCCTGATGATGGAAATTTTGTCTGAAAAAAACCGTATAACGTTGAAAATACAATCATTCATGGAGAGATGACCGAGTGGCTAAGGGGCACGCCTGGAAAGCGTGTAAGCCGTAACAGGCCCGCGGGTTCGAGTCCCGCTCTCTCCGCCAAAATGAATTGCCCTTGGGCAGCTTCGTATGGGCGTGGACTGGGTCCTGCGCAATAAGAGTCTGTGAACCTCGTCAGGTCCGGAAGGAAGCAGCGATAAGCGGGTTTTCTTATGTGCCGCAGATCAGCCTTTTTCATTGCCGTACGAAGCTCTGCCCAAGGGCAATTCTTTCATTTGATAGGAGATCAGCCATGTACCAGGCTCTTTATAGAAATTTCAGACCGGAGACCTTCGACGCCCTTGTCGGACAGGGGCATATCGTGAAGATCCTTCAAAACCAGATCAGGACAGGGCAGACCGGCCACGCCTATTTGTTCTGCGGGACGAGGGGAACGGGAAAAACGTCGACGGCAAGGATCCTGGCCAAAGGCGTCAACTGCCTTGCGGATCCGGGGCACAGGCCCTGCGGCGTTTGCGCGAACTGCGTAAGCATCCAGAAAGGTATTTTCATGGATGTTATCGAGATCGACGCGGCCTCCAACAACGGCGTGGACAATGTCAGGGAGCTGCGTGAAAGCGTCAAGTATCCGCCGGCTTCAGGCCGCTGCAAGGTCTATATCATCGATGAGGTCCACATGCTGTCGTCGGGGGCTTTCAATGCGCTGCTGAAGACGCTTGAGGAGCCGCCCAGTCATGTCATGTTCGTCCTTGCGACAACCGAGGTTCAGAAGCTGCCGGCGACGATCCTATCAAGATGCCTGCGCCTTGATTTCAGAAGGATCCCGGAGAAGGAAATGATCCTGAGCATGAAGAGGATCTGCGACGAGATCGGTGTCGAGGCGGAGGAAAGCGCATTGGCGCTTATTGCCGCCAATTCAGACGGATCGGTGCGCGATGGGCTCAGTATTCTGGATCAATGCACGTCCTCCGGGACGAAAAAGATCGGAAGGAGCGACGTCGCGGATATATTAGGGACAGCCGGTGAAGAGGCGTTCATCGAGATGACGGAAATGATCCTCCGTTCGGAAACTGCGGCGGCGCTGACGCTTACGGACCGGATCATGGCCGACGGCAAGGATCCCAAGCAGTTTCTAAGAGACTGGATCTATCATCTCAGGAATCTGATGATGACAAAATACGTCAAAAATCCCGAAGGCATATTGAATATGTCCATGGAGAACATAGAGCGCATCAAGGCACAGGGCGATGAAACGTCCATTGAATTCATCAATAATGCCATCATGGAGCTGTCCAGGACGGCGGCGGAGGCCAAGTGGTCCACTCAGCCGAGAACGCTTCTCGAGCTGGCGATCGTCCGGCTGTCCTCGCCTGCCATGGATCAGTCCTCGGATGCTTTCGGCGCAAGAATAGCGGCGCTTGAAAAAGCAGTGGCTCGCGGCGTGTTGTCCGGAGCGGTAGCAGCGTCTGCCAGACCTGAAAAAAGTCCGAAGGCGCAGGCAGGCGCTACAAATGAGCGGCCGGCCGATCCAAACAGCCGCGACATTGCGGCCGCCGCTCCGAAGGAGCCGGCCGCGGCTTCAGGGAAAGAAGAGCCGTCCGCAGTGAAAACAGAGCCATCCGCAGCGCAGAATGTCCCGTTCGCAGATCCACATCTGGCTGAGCCGACGCCGGAAATGCCGCATATCGATCCCGCGTCGCTCTGGCATAATATATTTGAAGATGCGGAAGCGGAAAAGGGCAGTTTCAATCTGATGCGCGCAGGCACGCGGCTTAAGGGCATCGACCACAAGCACTTCTATGTGGAGGCCACCAGCGGCCTCGCTGCGGAATTTGTCGAAAGAAACAGGAAGGCGCTGGAAAAACTGGTCGAAAAGCATCTTGGCAAAATGCTGAGAATGGAATGCAGCGTGCTTGAAGAGAAAAAGAAACATGAAGAAGAAAAATCCATTGAGGAAATAGCCGAGGAAGCGCAGAAACGCCTCGGAATAGCCATCGATATCATAGAGTAGAATTGGGGAGGTTTGTAATGGGAAAAGGAATGAGAGCCGGCAAAAAACCGGGCGGCGGCGGGCAGGCTAATATGCAGAAGCAGATGCAGCAGATGCAGGCCATGCAGAGACAAATGGAAGAGGTCCAGGCGGAGCTGGAAAAGAAAGAGATCGAAGCGACTGCAGGCGGCGGCGCGATCAGCGTGACTGTCAACGGCAAGAAGGAGATCGTATCGATCAAGATAAAGCCGGAGGTCGTGGATCCCGATGATGTGGAAATGCTGGAGGATCTTGTGATGGTGGCCGCCAATGAAGCGCTGAGGCAGATCGAAGAGATATCACAGAGTGAAATGGGCAAGCTGACCGGCGGATTGTCGATACCCGGACTCCTGTAAGACATTCGACGGCCGCATCGTTACTGGAGGCAAGATGAAATACTACGCAAAACCCCTGACAAAATTGATCAATGAATTGTCAAAGCTTCCGGGCGTCGGCGGGAAAAGCGCCCAGCGGCTAGCTTTTCACATTCTGTCGATGGACGGGAAAGATGTTGCGGCGCTGGCCGAAGCCATGACGGACGCGAAGAAAAATATGAAATACTGTTCCGTCTGCGGCAACCTGACTGATACGGACCCGTGCAGGATCTGCAGCGACGAATCAAGGGACCGCGGCCTTATTTGCGTGGTCGAAAGTCCGAGGGACGTCAGCGCCATGGAGCGGATCAAGGAATTCAACGGCCTTTATCATGTACTGCATGGAGCGATATCGCCGATCGACGGCATAGGCCCGGACGATATCAACTTGAAACAGCTGATAATCAGACTGCAGCAGAATGACGTCAGGGAGATCATCATGGCTACGAATCCAAATATCGAGGGAGAGGCGACGGCCATGTATGCGGCAAGGCTGATCAAGCCATCCGGCATCAAGGTGACCAGGATCGCCCACGGTGTTCCGGTCGGCGGTGACCTGGAATATGCGGACGAAGTCACACTCTCCAAAGCTATGGAGGGCCGCAGGGAGCTGTGAGCGCATTCCGGATTTGCTGTGGAACCGATCGTGCAATGAACGATTTTGTCCCCGGATCTGACAACTGAATACAGGAAAATCGATAAACAGCAGCCTGGAAATCATCAGGCGGCTGTTTTTTGCATTGCTATCAAGCAAACTAATGACATTTATTAAGCAAGCGGATCATTGCGCGGGGAAGTCAAATTATTTAGAATGGGAAAAGCGCGATAAAAGGAGGGAGCATGCAGGAGCGCATGGAAAAGCTTATTAATAAGCTGTATAATCGTAACTTTATTGCTTAATTGCCATTGCAGTTGGCTGAATATTCCAAATTCAATTGAAAAAGGCATGGCTGCGAATTAGAATAGAATTACGATGTAGTATCATGCATTCGATCAAAGAACAAAGGAGGTAAAAACATAATGAGTGATGTTGCTAAAGGCGCCAAGATGGACACCGAAAGCGTGGGCCTGAAAAAGCATGAAATGAAGACTTCGACTGTCGTATTCATGATTTTCTGCCTTTGCGCCGCAGGGGCATACGGCATTGAGGAAATGATACCTGAGTCCGGCCCCGGATTGACGCTGGTCATGCTGATCGTGCTTCCGTTCCTATGGAGCACACCTTTGGGTCTGGTTGCCGCGGAACTGGGATCTGCCAGGCCTCAAGAGGGCGGATATTACAAATGGGTGCAGGAGGCTCTGGGAGAATTCTGGGGGTTCCAGGCAGGCTGGTGGAGAACCATATCCATTTATATCGATAACACGCTTTACGTTATTCTTGCCGGAGGCTATCTGGCAGGCGAGTTCGGCCTTGACGGCGTTGCCGAATTCGGAGTGAAGGCTGCCATTATTATTATCTTTACGTATATAAATATTCGAGGCGTACGGGATGTCGGCATCGTGTCCACCATCCTGTCCATATTGGTCATCGTGGCGTTCGGCATGGTCGCCATCGTCGGCTTCACCAACTGGACCCAGAATCCGTTCATTCCATTTACGGCGGATGGCGATATCATGGGTCTGTCCGGCATCCCATTTGCTGACTGGGTTTATTATGTAGGCATGGGCATCGCAATTGGCATGTGGATGTATTCGGGATATGAATCCATGTCCACGGTAGCAGGAGAGATCTCCAATCCGCAGGTCATTCCTAAAGCGACGCTGATCACAGTGCCGCTGATCATGCTGGTCTATATCCTGCCTACGATGGCCGGACTGGCCTCCATGGGCATGTGGGAGGACTGGGGGACGGAAGGGGACGTGGTTGGCTACGCGGATGTCGTCACCACCTACTGGGGCCCTGCCTTCGGCTTGTTCTTCGTCATAGTCGCGGTCCTGGCCCAGTGCTCTATATACAATACATACATCGCCTCCGGTTCCAGAGGATTTTTCGCGCTTGCGGAAGACAACCTGGCGCCGCCGATCCTGGTCAAATGTGACAAGAAGCATGGCGTTCCGTATGTATCCGTGCTTTCCGTCGGTATCGTCAACCTGATCCTCTGCAATTTCGCTTTCGAGGTCGTTGTCGTCATCGATGTATTCCTTCTCGTTTCAGCTTACATTATGATCTTCATTTCGGCGATGATCCTCAGGAAGAGGATCCCGAAAGAGGATTTCAAGTTCAAGATCCCCGGAGGCTACGCATTCCTCTGCCTGATCTGCATCGTACCGATTTTCATCGCGTTCATCGCGTTCTTCATCAACGGCACCGATTATTTCATCGGTGGCATGGTTGGCATCATTTCCGGACCGGTTCTGTATCTCATATGGAAAAAGAGATACGGCGGACTGGCTAAAAAGAATGCAGTCGCTTACCCGGTCAATTCAAAGACCGGCCTGGCCGTCGGTGACACAAGGAGAATGAGCTTCATGTTCATCGTACTGGCTGTTATGGGCTTCATCGGAACCCTCTTCCTGCCATGGTTCGAGGGTGACTGGGGCAACGACTGGTATCTTGAGGTCTATGGCATAGAAGGATTCCTTGACACGATGCTGTCCTGGATCCAGACAGCCACCGTCGTATCGGCGATCTTAGGTGTTGTTCTATTCTTTGTCGCAAAGAAGATCGAGCCGAAAAAAGGCGCTTATCCGGAAGTCAATGCGGGATCAGCCGGCAAATAGCGGTTCGTTGTCAAACCCTGGAGAGAGACTCCCGGAAGAATAAAATAGGTTATAATATTTTTCTGCGGACGAGTGCGAATTCGTCCGCAGTTTTTGTGCGCCCGGCCTGATTCTTTTTTATATTTAAGTATGTCTGTCATATGACGGTATTTTGGCATAGGACTTGCTTCTTTTAAGTTAGAATATGTTATTATAGGCATTTGTCGCAATTGTGATACGTTCGGTGTTCTTCATATATATAAGGAATCAGCCCGGAGGTACCCGGATGATTTGATGGGAAGCCGATCGAAAGTCCATTTTGTTTAATGGCAGCTTATGTGTTTCAGCAGCCTTGAATGTTGAAATTTCAAATGATAAATCGGTTTCGCAATTAATGCGCGCAATATTCTGTAAATTCATGATATGCGCATATTTACCTTGTCAAGCCTGATTTATGGGCTTATAATAACTTTTGGTATATTTTTTTAAAATATAAATTGTTTCAGCAGGATAAGTCTCAAAATTGAGCATCTGCGACGAATCAACAGAAAGAGGAGGATTAAATTGAGCACATTATTTTTTCTGATCTTATTCCCATTAGTGATCGCGTTTGCTCTTTTGGTTCTCAAGGCTGACTCAGCAAGGGGATTGGTCGTCAAAGCTGCCGCGGCAGTGACGGCGGCAGGATCCATCTACCTTGCCTGGCAGTACTTTGGTACTAACGGCGACTTTTTCGAATTTGAGAGTGAAGCAGTCACCTATGGCATTTTTGCCATAGAAGTTGGACTCGCGATCTTCATTTTCGCACTGGGCGTCAAGTACAAAAAGTACCTGGTTTCAGTCCTTGTAGCCATTCAAGCGCCGATCATGGTCTGGTTCGAATTTCGTGTGGGACATCACATTGAAGTTCAGAACGATTTATTTGTCGATCAATTTTCCATCATAATGGCATTGATCATCGGCATCATCGGAAGTCTGATCTGCGTTTATGCGCTTGGTTATATGAAGGACTTCCAGCACCATCACCATGAGCAGCCTGACAGAAGGCCGCTATTCTTCTTCCTATTATTCCTGTTCCTTTCGGCGATGTTCGGGATCGTATTCTCGAACAACCTGATATGGCTGTATTTCTTCTGGGAGATCACCACGCTTTGTTCCTTCCTGCTGATTGGATTCACGAGGACAAAGGAAGCCACGGACAACGCGTTCAGAGCGTTGTGGATGAACCTGCTGGGCGGGGTCGGCTTTGCCTTGGCGATCGTATTCCTTGGCGTATACTATCAGACGGTCGAGCTCAATCAGATGCTCGCGATCGGCGTGATGGGCTACAGCGTCGTCATACCAGTTACACTCCTTGCTTTTGCAGGGCTCACGAAAGCCGCGCAGATGCCGTTCTCAAGCTGGCTGCTTGGCGCCATGGTCGCACCGACACCGGTCTCGGCACTGCTCCATTCCTCCACCATGGTTAAAGCGGGCGTCTATCTGATCGTCAAGCTGTCGCCTGTGCTTGGACTCAATCCGGCAGGCATCATGGTCATGATGGTCGGCGGCATCACCTTCATGCTGGCTTCCTTTATCGCGATCAACCAGAGCAACGCGAAAAGAGTGCTGGCTTATTCGACGGTCGCGAATCTCGGCCTGATCGTAGCGTGCGCCGGTATCGGCAGCGTCGCGGCGGTATGGGCGGCGATCATGCTGATCATCTTCCACGCGGTAGCGAAATCTCTCCTGTTCCTTTGCGTCGGAACTGCCGAGCACAATATCGGCAGCCGGGACATCGAGGATATGGACGGACTGTTCAGCAGGATGCCTAAGATCGCAAGTTTTATGATCGTGGGTATCTGCGGCATGTTCCTGGCTCCTTTCGGGATGCTGATCTCAAAATGGGCAGCCATGAAGGCGTTTGTCGATTCTGGCAATATTTTCCTCGTCATGTTCATCGTGTTTGGAAGCGCAGCCACTTTGTTCTTCTGGACCAAATGGCTCGGCAAGATCATGGCGATCATGGCAAGGCAGGAAAATGTTGAAAGCAAGGTTCACAAGGAAGAATTGACGGTCCTTTCGACTCTTTCGATTCTGACAGTGCTGCTTTGCCTGGTATTCCCGGTCGTATCGGCGTTCATGGTCGTTCCGTACCTGCAGATGATATATGCTTCTGTATCCGCGCTGGCCATTTCTTCAGGCAATTTGTACATCATGGCGGCTATGCTGGCCCTGGTAATATTGCTGGTGGTCGTCGGCTACGGCAAGACAAGCAAGAAGATCGTCCCGATCTATATGGCCGGCGTCAATGCCGGGGATGACCTTACATTCAACGGATCCATCGGCCGCACGCTCAACGTCGGTCTCAGGAACTGGTACATGGAGAGCTATTTCGGTGAGAAAAGGATGAATGTCATCGGTGTCACGTCGACGGCGGCCATCATTATCGCCGTATTATCGATATTATTAGGGGGGGTGCTGTAAATGGACAGGCTTACTTATATCATCGCAGCAGTCGTTGCCTATTTGATTTTAGCGCCAATCGCCGGCGGCATCCTGGCCGGTATCGACCGCAGGATCACTGCAAGGATGCAGGGAAGATTCGGCCCGCCGATCCTGCAGCCATTCTACGATGTATTCAAGCTTTTTGAAAAGGAAGGTATCACGGTCAATAAAGCTCAGGATTTCTATATTACCTGCTTCCTGATATTCATCATCATTACCGGATGCTTCTTCTTCGCCGGCGGGGACCTGCTGCTGATCATCTTTATCCTGACGCTTGCCAGCGTGTTCCTGATCGTTGCGGCTTTCTCCTCCAATTCCCCGTACGCCCAGATCGGCGCCGAAAGGGAATTGCTTCAGATGATGGCTTATGAGCCGATGGTGCTGATCACGGCTATCGGATTCTATATGGTCAATGGAAGCTTCAATATCTATGATGCTGTTTCCGCTTCCGGACCGGCGATCGTCTATCTGCCGGGCATATTCATCGGATTTGTGTATATTCTGACGATCAAGCTCAGGAAATCACCATTCGACCTGAGCATGTCCCATCATGCGCATCAGGAGCTGGTCAAAGGCCTGACGACCGAATTCTCAGGCAAGACCCTTGGATTGATCGAGATCGCTCACTGGTATGAGAATATATTCCTGCTTGGCTTTGTCTATATTTTCTTCGCGTGGAATGTAGGCTGGAGCCCGGTGCTCGCGGTATTGATCTGCCTGGCCATCTATTTCCTGGAAATCTTCATTGACAACAATGAAGCCAGGGTCAAATGGCAGCTGGCAATCAACTCCTCATGGATCATCGCGGCGACGTTTGGCTTCGTCAATATGCTGGTCCTGTATTTCTTAGTGTAAAAAGAGGTGTAAAAGATGTCATATGTAACAAAATCTCCATGGATCATCCATTATGACGGATCCAGCTGCAATGGCTGCGATATAGAAGTACTGGCATGCCTTACACCGATGTACGATATTGAGAGATTCGGAATCATCAATACCGGCAATCCGAAGCATGCGGATGTATTTCTGGTAACAGGAGCCATCAATGAACAGAACAAACCCGTCGTCAAGCAGATCTACGACCAGATGCCCGAACCCAAGGTCGTGATTGCCGTAGGTATCTGCGCGACATCAGGCGGTATATTTGCGGAGTGCTATAACGTTCAGGGCGGCACCGACATGGTCATACCTGTCGATGTCTATGTGCCCGGCTGCGCAGCCAGACCTGAAGCCATTATCGATGGCGTCGTCCAGGGACTTGGCGTGCTGGCCGAAAAACGTGCGGCCATGGAAAAGAAGTAGGAGGCAGAAATGTTCGAAAAACAAAACATTATCGGCATTGAGCCTGCCGAATTGCTTGAAAAGGCTCAAAAATTAAAAGACGAAGGCTACAGGCTGGTCCAGATCTGCGCGACGAAGGTGAACGGCTTTGAACTGAGCTATTCCTTCGACAAGGATCACGACATGCTGAACCTTAGAATGACGATCGCTGAAGATGAAGAGATCATGAGCATCAGCAACATCTTCTTCCCGGCATTTCTTTATGAAAATGAAATGAAGGATCTGTTCGGCATCAAAATAACAAATCTCGTATTGGATTTCCAGGGCAATCTTTACAAATTATCAGAAAAGACCCCTTGGAATCCGAAAAACTAAGAAAGGAAGGTAGTCAGAATGAGTAAGCAAACTATTATTCCTTTCGGTCCCCAGCATCCTGTCCTGCCGGAGCCGATCCATCTGGATCTGGTCATGGAGGACGAGACCGTTGTCGAAGCGATCCCTTCAATAGGGTTCATACACAGAGGTCTTGAAAAACTGGTGGAAAAAAAGGAATTCACTGAATATGTCTATGTGGCCGAAAGGATCTGCGGCATTTGCAGCTTCATGCACGGCATGGGCTACTGCCAGTCGATCGAAAACGGCATGAAGCTTCAGATACCCAGAAGGGCCGAATATCTCAGAGTCGTCTGGGCCGAGCTTTCAAGGGTCCACAGCCATCTGCTGTGGCTGGGGCTCCTGGCGGACAGCTTTGGATTCGAAAGCCTGTTCATGCATACCTGGAGGATGAGAGAAAAGATCCTTGACATATTTGAAGCGACGACGGGCGGCAGGGTCATTTTCTCTGTCTGCAAGGTCGGAGGCGTCCGCAGGGACATGGACAACCAAACGCTGCAGTCCATCGTAAAATCCATTGATGACATGGAAGCTGAGCTTAGGGAGGTCACCGATGTATTCATTGAGGACTATACGGTCAAGACCAGGATGGTCGGCGTTGGTGTCATGAATGCGCAGGAAGCCCACGATCTAGGAGCTTGCGGCCCTATGGGACGAGGCAGCGGATTGTATCAGGATATGAGGCTGTTAGGCTATTCAGCATATGACGAGCTGGATTTCAAACCGGTCGTTGAGACTGCCGGAGACTGCTATGCCAGAACCGTCGTCCGCATCGGCGAGGTCTATCAGGCTTTCGACCTGATCAGACAGGCGGTCGGCAAAATTCCGGACGGTGATGTATCCGTACCGGTCACCGACGTCCCAAGGACGGAAAACTTTGAAAGACTGGAACAGCCGCGCGGTGAGGTTATTTACTATACCAAGGGCATCGGCACCAAATTCCTCGAAAGAGCAAGAGTCAGGACGCCGACCTTCGCCAACATCCCGCCGCTGCTTCATTGCCTCAAGGGCTGCGATCTTGCGGATGTTCCCGTGATCATCCTGTCGATCGATCCTTGTATCAGCTGTACGGAAAGGTAGGCGGCGAATATGGGAGTATTTAAAATCGGAAAAATGATCATGAGAAGCTTGTTCAGCAAGCCGGCTACGCTGATGTATCCCGTGATCCCAAGAGTATATGGCGAAAAGACCAGAGGGCACATCGAAGTGGATATGGATGCCTGCGTGCTTTGCGGCATCTGCAGCAAGAAATGCCCGACGAATGCCATCGAAGTCAACAGAAAAGCCAAGGAATGGAGCATTTCAAGGCTTCAGTGCATACAATGCAACTGCTGCGTCGAGTATTGCCCCAAGAATTGTCTTTATATGAAGAATTCCTACAGTCCATCGACGACCGTGAAGGAAAGGGATGTCTTTAAGAAGGCGGAAGCGGCCAAGCCGGCCGCGCCGAAGGCTGAAGCGATCCCGGCTGCCGAAGCCGCCGCCGAAGCGCCGCTCGCATAAAATTCAAAATCGTTGTATCAGGCCTGCAGGAAGAAATATCAGCTTGCAGGCCTGATGTGATATTAAGAGGAACGAACTTGAGTAAAAATCTTTACGGAGCGGTCTGCCTGGCGCTTGCGGCCGCCATATGGGGCGGCATGTACGTCGTCAGCAAATATATACTTGATTATGTGCCGCCAATGAGCCTCATGTGGCTGAGATATGCAATCGCGTCAATTCTGCTGATATCGGCGCTGGCTTATTATGGCCGAAAGGAAGCAAAGGGATCCATGGCTGCAAGATTGCGCACGGACTGGCGGCTGCTTGTCTGGATCGCTTTTATCGGCTATTTCGGATCCATAGCGATGCAGTTTTTCGGAACAAAGCTGTCAGACGCCCATACGGGGGCATTGATCACTTCAGCTACGCCGGCTTTTGTTGTCGTATTCGCCAGGATCATTTTGAATGAACCGGCCACATGGAAAAAAATCCTGTCGCTGGTGCTCGCGATGGCCGGTGTCGTGACCGTTATCGGATGGGTTCCGACCGAGGGGGATTATTTCAAAGGGACGCTGATCCTGGTCGGCGCCGCCGTATCGTGGGCGCTGCTCTCGGTTTATGTCAAAGTCGCCTCAGAGCGTCTTTCGTCACTGGAGATCACTGCGAGTGCCATTTTCATCGCGCTGCTCATGACAACGCCGTTCATGCTGCTGGAATTGCGGCATACAGATATGGTCCTGTCGGATCCGTCCATTGTTTCCGGAATACTCTATGTGGGTATCATGGCAACAGCAGTGGCTTTTTTTCTCTGGAACAAGGGCCTTGAGCTCATGAGCGCGGGAGCGGGCTCGCTGTTTCTTTTTCTGCAGCCGGTGGTCGGCGCGGTGCTGGGCTGGCTGTGTCTCGGTGAAAGGCTTACGGTTAACTTCTTTGCCGGAGGGCTGCTGATCGTCGCGGGTGTTATTATCGCGACCTTGAATGAAAGGAAAACAACAACAGATGCATGAATATCCGATCACTGAGCAGATCATTAAAATAGCTGAAAAGCATGCCAGAGATGTCGGCGCGTCCAGAGTCACGAAGGTAAAACTGGTCGTAGGGGATTATTCCGGCTTTATTGGCGAATCCATCCAGATGTATTTCGACGTGATGTCGGAGGGCACCGTATGCGACAAGGCTGCCATCGAGATCGAACGCGTCCGGCCCAAGCTGAAATGCGCGGACTGCGGCGAGTTATTCGAGCGGATCCTTTTTTCGTTTGAATGCCCTGCCTGCGGGGGTGCTGGAGGACCGACGGAAATCGGCAAGGAATTTTATATTGAAACGATAGAAATTGAAAAATAAAAGGAGGAACAAGCATGCATGATGTTTTAAAAGTGAATGTCATGGAGAATATCCATGCTGAAAACGACCATATCGCCGAGCATGTCAACGAGGATATGACGGAACTGGGTATTTTTGCCATCAATGTCATGGGCGCGCCAGGCATCGGCAAGACGACGACGCTCAAACAAATCATCAAAAATCTGAAGGGGCTCAAGCCCTATGTCATCGAAGGGGATATCGAATCGGACATCGACACGGTGGACCTCCGAAGCCTCGGGATCGACACGTTCCAGATCAATACCTTCGGTGCGTGCCATCTGGATGCGCCGCTGATCCATAATGCGGTCCGGAATATACAGTTTAAGGAAAAGGGAGTCCTTTTCATTGAAAACATCGGCAATCTGGTCTGCCCTGCCGAGTTCTCGATCGGAGAGCATATCAGAATGCTGATCGTTTCCGTAACGGACGGCAGCGACAAGCCGTATAAATATCCGCTGGCGTTTGAAAAGGCGGATGTCATCATACTGAACAAGGTGGATCTGATGCCGTTCATAGACTTCGACGAAGAGTTCTTCATGAAAGGCGTGCGGGCGCTGAACGGCGATGTGCCCGTATTCAAGGTTTCCGGAAAGACCGGGGAAGGTTTCGACGCAGTAGCGGAATGGATACGAATAAAATCGGGAAACTGATCACGAAGCGCATAAAATTATGGGGAATCGTTCAGGGCGTCGGCTTCAGGCCATTCGTGGCCAGGCTGGCTAATGAAGCCGGCATTCACGGAGAGGTCCGGAATCTGGGGGGCCTGGTCGAGATCACATTGACGGACACCGCGGACAGGATCGAAGGCTTTGTTGCGGATCTCAAGGCTAAAAAACCCCTGCCCGCTGAAATCGTCCATATAAAGACAGACGAACTGCCCCTGATCTCATTTGAGGGCTTTTCGATTCTCGACAGCGGCAGCGGTGATGACGAAGCGGCCATGATACCCGCGGATCTTGCCATCTGTCCGGACTGTCTCAGAGAATTGCGGGACGCCGGTGATCAGCGCTACAGGCATTCATATATCAGCTGTATGGTCTGCGGCCCGCGCTACTCGATCATCGACCGAATTCCTTACGACCGTGCAAACACGGCGATGGCCGATTTTGAGATGTGCCCCGTCTGTGAAAGCCAATATCGGGACATGAGCGACCGGCGATACCATGCACAGACTATTTCCTGCCATGATTGCGGGCCCTACAACAAGTATGCGTCTTTAGCCGGTATTGTTTCGGACGGCGGCAGGGCGTCTTCGGAAGCAGCGCTCGTCAGTGCTGCAGAACTGATCCTGCGAGGCGGGATACTGGCGTTCAAGGCGACGGGCGGCTATAATTTCGTCTGCAGCCCATTCATCGACAAGGCGGTCAGGGAGCTGCGCATCCTTAAAGGCAGGGAGGATAAGCCGTTTGCCGTCATGTTCAGTGATATGGAGCAGATACGCCAGTACTGCCATGCGGCGTGGGAAGAGGAAGAATTGCTGATATCCGGCGCCAGGCCCATCGTTCTGCTTGAACAAAACCCGGACNNATGTCTCCCGAGGTCTGCAGGACCAGCCGGTTCATCGGCGCTTTCCTGCCTTCGATGGGCATACAGTATCTGCTGACTGATCTCTGCGGCCCGCTGATCATGACCAGTGCCAATCTGACGGATCAGCCCATCATCATCGATGACGCGGAAATGGACGAAGCCCTTTCCGAACGAAAGTGCCGGCTTCAAAAGGCCGGCATGGAATGCCCCGAGACTGCGATCCTCTATAATGACAGGGACATACGCATCCGTCTCGACGATTCTGTCGTTCGCGTCATAGACGGGCAGCCGCAGATGATACGCAGGTCCAAGGGCTATGCCCCGGTGCCGGTGCATCTGTCCGCTGGGGCGCTGACCGCGTCGGACATGGTCTTTGCCGCGGGCGGCCAGCTGAAGGCTTCCTTTTGCCTGACGAAAGGGCCGTTTGCTTATGTGAGCCAATACTTCGGCGACCTGGACAGCCGGGAGGCCGAAATCATATATAATGACAATGTAGAGCGAATGAAAGCGCTTTTCAGGATAGAACCCGGATTGGCGGTCTGCGACATGCATCCGCGCTATTATACGACAGCCTTTGCTGAAAAATATGCCGCGGCGCAGAATGCCGGATCAGGAATTGAACTTTTAAAAATCCAGCACCACCACGCCCATGTTGCGTCCGTCATGGCTGAGCACGATCTTTCCGGACAGGTGCTGGGCGTCAGCTTTGACGGCACCGGCTATGGAACGGACGGTGCCATATGGGGCGGAGAGTTTCTTTTGTGCGAGGGAACCGGATTTGAGCGCACAGCCCATCTTGATTATGTCCGGATGATCGGAGGAGACGCTTCGATGAGGGACGGCTGGAAATCGGCCATGAGCTACCTTCATGCCTTCGGGATGAAGCAGATGGACGGCGATCCGAGATCCCCCCTGGTCAAGGCGGCCCTGGTGAGCGGGATCAACACCATCAGCAGCTCCAGCATGGGCAGGCTGTTTGACGGAGTGGCCGCGCTGTCGGGAATACAGGATATGAACCGATATGAAGGCGAATGCGCCATCATGCTTGAGAACGCGGCGGCGGAAGCCTTGAAGAAAGGTTTGAAGCCTGCTGCAATGGCATTCGACATCAACGGGGACTTGCGGATATCGGCGCGGCCGGTCTTTGAGGCTATCGCGGAAGCCGTACGCAGTGAGGCTGACCGGGAGCGCATCGCCCTGGGCTTTCACGAAGCGGTGTCCAAGATGATCCTGCATATCTGCGAAAGGGTCAGGGATGAACGTCAGGTCGGGGATATCGCCCTGACCGGAGGCGTTTTTCAAAACAGGATTTTGATGGAAAGAACACTCGAATTGCTGAGGAAATCAGGCTTCGGCGTTTATTACAATATCTCGGTCGGACCGAATGACGGCGGGATATGCCTGGGCCAGGCATATCTGGGCATGCGTTATCTGGCAGCCGGGAAATGAGGAGGAACATATGTGCATTGCTATGCCCGGAAAGGTGATCAGCCTGGACGGAGGAAAAGGAAAAGTCGATTTCAGCGGCAATATCGTCGATGTGAATCTGCAGCTTGTCAACGCGAAAGCGGGTGATTATGTGCTGGTCCATGCGGGCTGCGCGCTGGAAGTCATGGAAAAATCAAAGGCGGAGGAACTCATGGATCTTTTCAGGGAGCTTGAAGAGATCGGCATATAGAGCTGGAGGCGAAGAAATGGATCTTAAGGAGATCATAAGATATCTGAAGGAATATGACGGCCCTGAAATCAAGATCATGGAGGTGTGCGGAACACATACCGCGAGCATTTTCAAGAGCGGCATCCGCAGTGTCATATCGAGCAGGATCAGGCTGATATCGGGACCCGGGTGTCCCGTGTGTGTCACGCCGACTGCCTACATCGACAAATGCATGGAATATGCCCTGACACCGGATCATGTCCTGGTTACGTTTGGCGATATGATGAAGGTTCCGGGAACCGGAGGCAGCCTTTCCCAAATCAAGGGTGAAGGCGCCAGGGTAGAGCTCATGTACTCACCGTCGGAAGTCGTGGAAAGAGCCAAATCGGATCCGAAGACCACCTATGTCATTGCTGCCGTCGGCTTTGAAACCACAGTCCCGACATACGCGCTTGTCATCGAGGAGGCACTGGCGGCGGGCATTGCGAATATCCGTCTTCTTACGGCACTCAAGACGATCATACCGCCGCTGGACTGGATCTGCCGAACGGAGCCCGATATCGGCGGATTTATCTGCCCGGGCCATGTGAGCGTGATTGTCGGGAGCAGCGCTTATGAAGGACTTGCGCAAAAATACAGGAAACCGTTCGTGGTGGCGGGCTTCGAGCCTGAGCACATCCTTGCGGTGATCTATGACATCGTCCGGCAGCTGCAGGAAAATGACGGCAAGGTCCATAATCTGTACGGCAATGTCGTCCGGACCGAAGGGAATAAAAAAGCCCGGGATATCATTGACAAATATTTCGAGCCGGGACCTGCCATGTGGCGCGGCCTCGGGATCATTCCGAATTCCGGATTGTATATCAGGCAGGCCTATGGCGCGTTTGACGGCGGAAGCCGCGGTCTGGACCGGGATATGGAATTGAATGAAGCCTGCCGATGCGGAGAAGTCATTATCGGCAGGGCGGATCCGGACGAATGTCCGATGTTCGCTTCGACCTGCACGCCGACGGCGCCTTATGGACCCTGCATGGTGTCCGCCGAAGGCGCGTGCGGAATCTGGTATAAAAATCGCGGAGGTGCCAAATGAAAATAAACATGTCACACGGAAGCGGCGGTAAAGCTTCCGCGGAACTGATGGAGGCGGTTTTCGCCAAGCATTTTTCCAATAGCATCCTTGACCGGATGGAGGACGCGGCGGTTTTAACCGTGAATGGAAGGATCGCCTTCAGCACGGATTCGTTCGTCGTGACGCCGATTTTTTTCAACGGCGGCGACATCGGAAAATTGGCCGTCTGCGGCACTGTCAACGATCTGCTGGTCATGGGGGCGATCCCTCTTTATCTGACCGCCGGCTTCATTCTTGAAGAGGGACTTGAGATCGATGAACTCGAAAAAATAGTCATATCGATGAAAAAAGCGGCCGATGAAGCCGGCATCAGGATCGTCGCAGGCGACACGAAGGTCGTCGAAGGCAGCGGCGGCCTGTATATAAATACGTCCGGCATCGGACAAATCCCTGAAGGGCGTGACATCAGCGCCTCCAACTGCAGGGACGGCGATGCGCTCATCCTTTCCGGCAATCTCGGAGATCACCACGCCTGCATTCTCAGCGCGCGCATGAAGATCGAAAACAACATTGCCAGCGACTGCGCGCCGCTCAACGATATCATGGACGCGCTGTTCGCGGCGGATGTCCGGATCAGGGCGATGCGTGACGTGACGCGCGGAGGTCTTGGGACGATCCTGAACGAGCTTGCCGATACTTCCGGCTGCGCCATTGAGATCGAAGAGACGGCGCTGCCGGTCAGCGACGAGGTCAGCGGATTCAGCAACATTCTCGGCCTCGATCCCATGTACATGGCCAATGAAGGAAAGGTTCTTGTCGTTGTTGCCGGAGAGGATGCGGAAAAGGCCCTGGCCGCAATAAGAGCCACCGTAAACGGCGGCGGAGCGGCGCTGATCGGACGGGCGGCCGGGGGCAGGGGCGTTTCGATGCTGACGGCCATTGGAGGACGAAGGACCGTGGATGTGCTTTATGGAGAAGGATTGCCGCGCATCTGCTGACAAGCGGATAGCCGGGGTACACATAAAAGAGA
Source organism: Firmicutes bacterium UBA5774 (assembly GCA_002418625.1). GTDB lineage: Bacteria > Bacillota > Clostridia > Peptostreptococcales > Anaerovoracaceae > UBA5774. The sequence continues at coordinate 3,747 of DIEM01000049.1, read as the reverse complement.
TGTTATAGAAAAGGCCGTTTCACCATAGAATCCAAAATTCTGTGACGAAACGGCCTTTTTGATTATAGAACCTTTATTTTTTCAATGTCGGAGATTTGACGCCGTTTTTCTTTTTTGGCTGTTCATTCTCTTTTCTGACAGCGATCGGGACATATTCGATGCGTGGCTGCACGCATTTGTAAGCCGGGCGCATGATCCTGCCGCCGGCTGTCAGCTCCTCGATCCTGTGGGCGCACCAGCCCGATATCCTGGAAGCGGCGAAGACCGGTGTGGAGATATCGATCGGAATGTTCAGCGCATTGTAGACAAAGCCTGAATAGAGATCGACATTGGCCGGCATGGCCTTGGTGGTTTTTTTGATTTCCTGGAATAATCCCGGCGCATGATTTTCGATATAGTCATAGAGCATGAAATCGTCCATGAGGCCTTCCGATTCGGCCAGCTTGCGGGCCATGCCCTTCAGCAGGATGGCGCGCGGATCCGAAATCGTGTAGACGGCATGGCCGAGTCCGTAGATCAGGCCGGATCTGTCGTTCGCTTCGCCCTTCAGGATCCGGATGAGATATTGCTCGACTTCATTATAATTCGTGATATCCTTGACGTTGGCCTTGATGTCGGCCATCATCTCGATGACTTCGATGTTTGCTCCGCCGTGCTTGGGGCCCTTCAGCGAACCCACTGCCGCGGCGATGGCCGAATAAGTGTCGGTGCCGGTCGATGAAACGACATGTGTCGTGAACGAGGAGTTGTTGCCTCCGCCATGCTCGGCATGCAATATCATCGAAATATCGAGCAATTTCGCCTCGAGATCCGTATATTCACCTGTCGGCCTGATCAGCCTGAGGATGTTTTCAGCGGTGCTGAGCTTCGGATCCGGATAATGCAGATGAAGACTCTGGTTATTGTAATAAGTCTGTTTCGCCTGGTAGCCGTAAGCGATGAGCGACGGCAGATAGGCGATCAGATTGATGGATTGCCTCAGCACATTGTCGATGGAAATATCGTCAGGATTGTCATCATAGGAGTATAGAGCCAGGACGCTTCGCGCCAGCTTGTTCATGATGTCAGGGCTCGGCGCCGTCAGGATCATGTCGCGGGCGAATCCGACCGGAAGCTCTCTCCTGAGTCCCAGTACCTTGTTGTAAGCTACGAGTTGCTCAGCCGTGGGCAGGGAGCCGAAAAGAAGCAGGTAGCTGGTCTCTTCGTAGCCGTAACGGTCTTCGGCGAGACAATTATTGACCAGATCCTCGACATCGATGCCTCTGTAGAACAGCTTGCCGTCGACGGCCACCTTTTCATTCTTCTCGTTGACCTCGTAACCCTGTACATCGCCGATCTGCGTCAGTCCGACGATGACCCCCGCGCCGTTGGAATCCCGAAGGCCCCGTTTGACGTCGAATTTTCCGTATAATGAATCATCGATGGAATTGTTGGCGATCACGGTTTTGGACATGCTTCTTATGAAAGCGGCTTCCGTTTCGCGGATTTTTTCGGCGTTGACGCGCGGAGCCTCTTTTTTTGGTCTCGCAGGCGCCGCGATGCTGCCGGCCTGTCCGGCTTCCGGCTTGCCCGGGAGCATGGTTTTGATCTTGTGCGTCGGATTGTGTTTCATACGCAACCCCCTCCTGTCAAAAATATTTAAAGACAATATTGCCAAAATTAACAATATTGCAGATATAGCAATATCACAGAAGAGTCAACAGAAGATACAAAGAAATCAATGGATCCTGACTGGAGGCTCTCCAACGCTTGCGAGATTAGCTGACGGGTTGGGACTGAAGAGTGCCCCTCCGAATGGCTCGGATTCACCCCGGGAAATGGTTCTCCCGCTCCGGAAGGCCGGATTAAGCGCTATATGATTTTGGGGCGACTTAAATAATAAGATATCAGATTTGCACAGGATTGTCAATCGGAGCAGTGCTGTTGTATATTGTATTTATAAGCTTTCAGGCGGTTCCGGATGTATGGCGCGGGGGCCGCGTTCCAATAAATGGGTCCGTGGCGGAAGGAATGGCGAATAATAAATTGTCAACCGCGGGTTTGCCGAAAAAAATCCGGCACGTTCATGCAAAATGAATATGATATATGTGCAAATAAGCCGATTTCATTGGAAATCCACTTTACAAAGAACGTATGTTCTGATATTATTGAACAGGCGCAAATAATATGATAGAATATGTCCGTGCCGCAGGCCGGCGCCAATAAATTCGCACATCGGGACGAGGGCGTCCTGTAGATTGGATGTCGCATGAAACGCATTATTGAACTGGATATATATAAGGCTGCCGCCGCGGTCATGGTGATCCTGATCCATGTGACGGCTACCCCGGTAGTGACGCTCGGAGCGGGCATATCTGCCGAAGTGCTGGTCGCGGTCAACCGTTTTGCCAAGCCATCGGTGCCGATGTTCATTTTCGCCAGCGGCGTATCGCTCTGTTATGTATACAGAAATGGAGAATTCCGTTATATGGAATTCCTGAAAAAAAGGATCATGAAGATCCTCCTGCCGTATTTATTCTGGTGCGCGATTTATTATGGCTATTATGTCATGAATGGCGCATACGAGGCTTCACCGATGGATTTCCTGGCTGGGGCGGTATCCGGGAAAATGATCTACCATCTTTATTTCGTGGTGATCATCATTCAGTTTTATTTGCTTTTCGGGTTTTTCAGAAGTGTTTCCGAGCGGCTGCGTCCGCTGAACGCACTGCCTGCGGCGATCATCATCAACATGCTGGCGATCCAGTATTTGCCGGCCGAATATATGGGCCGATGCTTCCTGACTTATCTGACATATTATTTAATGGGCTGTTATTTGGGTAAATATCTGGAGGAAGCCGTCTTGTTCATCAAGAAATATCAGCTGCTGTTCGGAGCTGCGTTCATTGGGACCGGCGCTCTGTATGCTTTCCAGTTTTATGAGGCGCAGGTCCTTGGCATAGGATACCGTTTCCTGCCGGATGCTTATGCGTTCCTGATTTTCAGCGCGATCGCCTGCATATTTTACTATATATGTGCCGGCGCCGTCTGCCGGGCGACCGGCGGCGGCAGGCCTCAGGAGAAGCCCTCGGCCTTGGGACGCCTGCTGATTGCCATCAGCGATGGATCCTATTACATATATTTGTCCCACCCCCTTGCGATCATCGCCGCCGAAAGCCTGTCGGCGCGTCTTGGCGTGACGGGTGTCATCGACCGGATGCTCGTTGCTCTGGCCGTAATATTCGCGACAGCCGTGCCGCTGTCGATCCTGTACGCGCGGACGATGGCAGCATGGAGACGGCGCCGCGCGAAATCCTAGTGAAGGGATGTGCCGCTGATGGGCGAATTCAAGATCGTATCGGATTATAAGATGATGGGAGACCAGCCTCAGGCGGTGGAGCAGCTTGCCAGCGGCGTGCTGTGCGGCGACAAGTACCAGACGCTGCTTGGCGTCACAGGCTCCGGAAAGACCTTCACGATGGCCAATGTCATTGAGCGGGTCCAGAAGCCGACGCTCGTGATTTCCCACAACAAAACGCTGGCGGCCCAGCTTTGCGGAGAATTCAAGGAATTCTTCCCGCAGAACGCCGTCGAATATTTTGTCAGCTACTATGATTATTATCAGCCTGAGGCGTATGTGCCTTCGACGGATACCTATATCGAAAAGGACTCCGACATCAATGACGAGATCGAGAAGATGCGCCACTCCGCCACTGCGGCTCTGGCCGAGCGCCGCGATGTCGTCATCGTGGCCAGCGTATCCTGCAT
>DIEM01000021.1:18961-46457 GCA_002418625.1 Firmicutes bacterium UBA5774 | reverse complement strand
TCCTTACCAAGGAAGTGCTCTACCTACTGAGCTACATCAGCACTACATCGTTTCATATTTTACTATGTTTACCTGGGCAATGTCAATATTTTTCATCATTTGGCGCCCGGCATTCATATCATATTATTTTTACTGTCTTGCCCTGAAAAATCCATCCCTGTTCACTTCGACAAATATAATTCAAGCTTTTTCTTGATCCTCTGAATGGCATTGTCGACGGATTTCGGCGTTTTACCGGTTTCCTCCGCGATTTCAATATAATTCTTGCCCTGCAGATACCCGGTCCATACCTTCCACTCCAGCGCGCTGAAAATATCCGAGCCGTTGGCCTCGATATAGGCGATCTCCTCTTTCAGTAATAAAAGGGATTCCGGATCCGTGTCGCTGCTGGACGCAAGGGTCTCTCCCAGCGTCTTTTGCGGATCTTCCTCTGAAACGGATTTGCTCAGGGAAATATACGTGTTCAGCGGCCCGTGCTTCAATCGCGTTGCACGCTTGATCGCTGTAATAATCTGGCGAGTTATGCAGATTTCGGCGAATGTCCTGAATGAAGCCTGACGACGCTCGTCAAAATCACGGATAGCCTTGAAAATTCCGATCATGCCCTCTTGGATAATATCATCCCGATCGGCGCCCGCGATAAAATAAAGATGCGCGCGGTTCTTGACCAGCTCCTTGTATTTCCAGATCAGAAACTCTTCCGCATAGGCGTCTCCGGTCTGGGCCATTCGTACCAGCTCCTCTTCAGCAAACTTCGTATCCAACTTTTCGATGTCGACCGGTTTATCCGCCATGAGTCACCTTTCCGGACCGAGGCCCTGAATATCATTATCCTGCCGTCCCATTACAGATTCCGCTGCCTGCAGACTTCATACATCAGGACCGCCGCCGCGTTCGATGCGTTTAAAGACGTGATCTCACCCATCATGGGGATCGAGACCCTGTGATCGCATTTTTCCGCAGCCAGCCTGCTGATTCCTTCCCCTTCGCCGCCTATTACCAGCGCGATCCTGCCTTTGAGATCGGTTTTAAAGCAATTCTGCCCATCCATGTCGACTGCGTAAGTCCATACTCCCATGGCCTTGAGCTTTTCGATCGTCTGAACGATATTCGAAACTCTCGCGACAGGCGTATACTCTACGGCACCGGCGGATGCCTTGACGACAGTATCAGTGATGCCCGCCGCCCGCCTCTTGGGGATGATGACGCCATGTGCCCCCGCAGCGTTAGCCGTACGGATGATCGCCCCGAAATTATGGGGATCCTCAATACCGTCAAGAAGGATCACGAAAAGATCATCGCCCTTGACTGCGGCCCTCGTGATGATGTCTTCGACCTCACAGTACGCATAGGGTGAAATATAGGCGGCTACTCCCTGATGGGCGCGGCCGCCGCATATCCTGTCTATGCTTGCCTTGTCGGTATAATGGATCGGTATCCTTCTGTCCTTTGCCGCACCGATGATTTTAATGATGGAGCCCTCGGCATCCCTCATGACGATCAGCTTATCGATCTCACGGCCGCTTTTAAGCGCTTCGAGGACAGGGTTCCTTCCTGTGATGATACTCGTGTTTTCACTATCCATATGTTTGTCTCCCTTTAATCAGCTCTGACATACTTGGTAAATCGATAGCGGACACCCTCATGTTGCCGTTCGTCGCTCTCCTCCGTCATGATCCATTCATCTGATTTGTCCAGATTTTCAAAATATCTGTCGGCAGGATAAACTTCATCGATCTTTGTGACGAAAACCTCGGAGCAATAGGGCAAAAACAGACTGTAGATCTGTCCGCCGCCGATGACAAAAATATCGTCCTCTGAATACTCGTCAAGGACATCCATGGCATTGTCCATCGAATGGCAAACAGGGCAGTCAGCCTCATAGCACTCGTTTCCGGACAGGACGATATTGGTCCTTCCGGAAAGCGGCTTTTGACTGGGGAACGATTCCAGTGTTTCGCGCCCCATCACAACGACTTTTCCCAGTGTCTTCTGCTTGAAATATTTCAGGTCTTCGGGAAGATGGGCCAGCAGCTTTCCCTGGCATCCGATCCCCCAATTCCTGTCAACAACGACGATTGCTTTCATGGTTTCCCCCATTTATCATACTGCGACCGGAATGCTTTTGATTTGCGGACCGGCCTGATAATTTTCGACGATGAAATCCTCGACCCTGAAGTCGTAGAAATTCCTGATGGCTGGGTTGATCGTCAGCTTTGGCGCCTCATATTGCGGTCTGGCGATCAATTCGCGGACCAGCGGGACGTGGCGGTCATAGATATGGGCATCTGCAATCACATGGACGAATTCCCCGGCCTCAAGGCCGTTGACCTGCGCCAGCATATGGACCAGGATCGAATACTGCACCACATTCCAGTTGTTGGCGACCAGCGTGTCCTGGGAGCGCTGGTTCAACAGGCCGTTCAGCTTGTTTCCGGTGACATTGAATGTCATGCTATAGGCGCATGGATAAAGATTCATCTCGTGAAGATCCCGATGCACATAAATATTGGTCATGATCCTCCTGCTGTATGGATTGTTTTTTAAATCGAACAGAACACGGTCCACCTGGTCGAACTCCCCTTCGGCATATTTGTGCCTCACGCCCAGCTGATAACCGTACGCCTTGCCTATGGAACCGTTTTCATCAGCCCATGCATCCCAGATCCTGCTGTTGAGATCCTTGACATTGCTGGATTTCTTCTGCCAGATCCAGAGCAGCTCATCGATAGCGGCCTTGATATTGGTCGGCCTTAAAGTCAGCGCCGGAAATTCCTCCGAAAGGTCATACCTGCTTATGACAGCAAAGCGCTTAAGTGTATGGGCCGGAGTTCCATCCTCCCATCTGGCCCGGACCGCTTCCCCGTCTGACGAATAGCCGTTGTCCAGGATATCCCTGCACATATTCACGAAAATGACATCTGCCTTGCTCACGGAAACACCTCCACTATTCAGCGATCTTGCTGGTCACGGAAAACTCTTTGATCGGCAGCACCCATAGAAAGACTTTCCGTACTCTTGCGTTATAACGTCCATCCATTGTTTTTTCAACCATCATGCCCGTATCCGGATCCTCATAGCGCAGCAGGCTCGTTTCATCAGGATTGACCATGTAGATGTCGAATATCCTGTACTGGATGATTCCGGAGGCTTCCAGCGCTCCGTCATACTCCTGCTCTACAGAATATCTGACAAATTCCTTGAATATTGCTTCGTCCTCGGTCAGATTTCTCACTTCATCAAAAAACAGGGACTTGGCAATCAATATGATCACCAGCACGATTGTGACGATGATCATCGATTTATCCCTGTTGCTCAGTGGCTCCCTGACCTTCTTTTTTTTTACTTCTTTCTCTTTGCTTCTTTTTGTCATTTCCGCTTGTTCTCCGCTCCGGATCCTGGATGCGATCCAAATATGCCCTGCCGTTGCCGGTCATGCCGTCGGGCTGTCTATGGCAGAAATCGCCAATTGAATGATCTCTTCCATGCGATGGCTCCTTCCGTCCATATAAAGCGCTCCTATCAGCGCTTCAAACGCCGTTGCCATCTTATAATCTACAGGATCCGCATTTTTTGGCTTGGAAGTGATTCTCCTGTTCCTTGCCCTTTTCACGAGTGTCGTTTCATCCTCGGTCAAACCTTCTATCAGCGCCTTCAATGCCCTGGCCTGGGATTCGGCCCGGACATACTTCACGGCCGCCTTGTGCAAGCCGTCTGCCCGGATGACCCCGGATCGCATGACATGATCGCGGACGCTGACTTCATAGACCGCATCTCCGATAAACGCCAGCGCTGTCGTATTGGTAGATTTAAAAATGTTTTCTGCCATTCTTTTAAACGCTCCCTGCTAAAACTTGACGATCCTGATTCCCTGAGGCGTATCCTCGAGGCCGACGCCTCTTTCCTTCAGCAGATCCCTGATCTCGTCCGATCTTGCGAAGTTTCTGTCTTTGCGCGCCTGCTGGCGTTCCTCGATCAGCTGCTTTATTTCCGGATCGATGTCTTCCTCTTCCTTGTCTTTCAAAAGTCCCAGGACTTCGGTCAGCTCAGCGAGAAGCTTTAGTGCGGCTTCTGCAAATTCCTTCGACGCGCCGTCCTTCGTATATGTATTGATCGACTTGATCAATTCAAAGATCGCGCTGATGGCGTCCGCCGTGTTCAGGTCGTCCTCCATGGCGTCAATGAACCTGTCCTTGTATTTCGAGAGCAGCGTCAGGCGTTCCGACTCTTCATCGCTCAGGGCGCCGGTCGAATTGGCGATCAGATATTTCAGATTGTTCTTGGCAGTGATCATTCGGGCCAGACCGTTCCTTGCCTGTTCCATCAGATCTCTGCTGAAGTTGATGGGCCCCCTGTAATGGCCGGATAGCAGGAAAAATCTGATGACCTCCCCGTCATAGTCCTTCAGAATGTCCCGGACCGTAAAGAAGTTGCCCTTGGATTTGGACATTTTCTCATTGTCAATCGTGATATAGCCATTATGCATCCAGTAGTTCGCGAACTGGCTGTCATTGGCTGCCTCGGACTGGGCGATCTCATTTTCGTGATGGGGGAATGTCAGATCCTGTCCGCCCGCATGGATGTCGATGGTTTTGCCGAGGAATTTGGTCGCCATGACGGAGCATTCGATATGCCAGCCCGGACGGCCCTTGCCCCATGGAGAATCCCATGCCAGCTCATCGTCGGTCTTTTGGGCTTTCCAAAGAGCGAAATCCATCGGGTCCTCTTTTTTTTCTTCGACTTCGATACGCGCCCCGGCTTCAAGCTCGTCCGGATTCTGCCTGGACAATTTGCCGTAGCCGCTGAATTTTCTAGTGCTGAAATACACATCGCCATCGGTCGCATAAGCATATCCCTTGTCGATCAGCCGCTTGATGAAAGCGATGATCTCATCCATATTTTCTGTTACCTTCGGGTGGACCGAAGCCTTCCTGACATTGAGGGCTTCCGCGTCCCTGTAATATTCGGCGATGTATTTTTCGCTGACTTCCCCTGCCGGAAGCTTCTCTTCACGGGCCTTAGCAATGATCTTGTCATCCACATCAGTAAAATTCTGCACAAAGCGGACATTATTGCCGCGATATTCCAAATAACGCCTCAACGTGTCGAATACAACAAAAGGCCTTGCATTTCCAATATGAAAATAATTGTATACCGTCGGGCCGCAGACATAGATCTTGATCTCGTCTTTATCAATTGGTACGAATTCTTCTTTTTTTCTCGTGAGTGTATTATAGATCTTCATCGTGTCCTCCAATATCCCTGAATTTGCTTTCGAGCGCTACGATACGCCTTCTCAGGCATTCCAGTTCGACAGCGATCGGGTCCGGCATGTCGATCTGGTCCATCTCGTCCGTCTTTTGATTGCCCCGGCGGACGATCTTGCCCGGCACGCCCACAACGGTACAGTTGGGCGGCACCTCCGCCAGGACGACGGAACCGGCGCCTATTTTAGAATTGTCGCCGACCTTGAAGGGCCCGAGTACTTTGGCGCCGGTGCTGATCACAACATTATTGCCGATGGTCGGGTGTCTTTTTCCGACGTCCTTTCCAGTGCCGCCCAGCGTCACAGCCTGATAGATCGTCACATCATTGCCGATCTCTGCCGTCTCTCCGATCACGACAGCCATGCCATGGTCGATGAAGCATCGCTTGCCGATCGTTGCGCCCGGGTGGATCTCGATGCCGGTCAGAAATCTCGAGCCTTGAGATATGATACGAGCCAACAGCTTGATATCCCTCTTATAGAGCCAATGGGCCAGTTTATGCCAAATCAGCGCCCAGACACCGGGATAGCACAGCAAAACCTCGAAAGCGTTTCGCGCCGCCGGGTCCCGGGTAAGGACCGCATCGATATCTTCTTTGATTTCTTTATAGAATGCCATTTAAGCTCCCTCGCTGCCATTGCCTGATATACCGGTAAATAGTCGAATCCCTGAGATGCTGCTATTTATTGCCGATCAGGGTACGCGCATACGCGATCCTGGACAGCACGTTTTCTTTACCCAAAACCTTCAACGTCAAACCAAGGTCCGGTCCGTGGGCCTCCCCGATCAGCGCCGTCCTGACGGGCATGAACAGATCCTTTCCCTTGAAACCGGTTTCCGACTGGATCTCTTTAAGTGTTGCCTTGCCAAAGTCATCACCAATGCTGTCCGCTGCCCTGACCTTGCGTTCAAGAACATCCAGAAGCTGCGGCAAATGAGCCACGCCTAGAGCGGCCTTCGACTCCTCGCCTACAACCTCATAGGTTGTCTTGAAAAAGATTCCCGCCTCGTCCCTGATCTCCGACATGTGGGATATCCTGTCACGCAGAAGCGTGACAACGCCCTTGACCCAATCCCGTTTTGCCTGATCCGCCATTTCCTCTTCGGCAATATAGCCGGCCGCCGCAAGATGGGGCACAGCGAGTTCTGTCAATACGTCGAGATCGCAGGTCTTCATGTAATGGCTATTGATATAGTTCAATTTATCGACGTCGAATATCCCGCCGCTTCTGGATATGCGCTCGAGGGAAAAATGCTGCGTCAGCTCTTCCATCGAGAAGATTTCCTGTTCGCTGTCAGGGCTCCATCCGACCAATGCAAGGTAATTGATGAGCCCCTCCGGCAAATAGCCTTTGTTGCGAAAATCATAGGCGGCCACATCATCATGACGCTTGCTGAGTTTTTTGCGCTGCTTGTTCAGGATGTTCGGAAGGTGGACAAAGCGCGGAGCCTCCCACCCGAACGCCTCGAAAAGAAAAACATGCTTGGGAGTTGAAATGACCCACTCTTCGCCTCTGATGACATGTGTGATCTCCATGAGATGGTCGTCTACGACCACTGCAAAATGATAGGTCGGGAAACCATCCGTCTTCATCAGCACCTGATCATCCAGATCGTTGGTATTGACTGTGACTCTTCCCCTGACGATATCCTCGAAGCTGATATCCGTATTCTCCGGGAATTTGAGGCGGATGACATATGGTTCACCGGAAGCCGCCCTGCGCCTGGCTTCCGCCAGTGGAATGCCGCGGCAGAAACCGTCGTATTTGGGCGTATCCCCCCTGGCCATCTGCTCCTCCTTGACCCTTTCGATCCTTTCCCTGGAACAGAAGCAATAATACGCTTTATCTTTTTCGAGCAGCTCATCTATATATTTTTGGTAAATCTCAAGCCTTTCCGACTGTATATAGGGGCCGAATGCTCCATGCTGAACGACTTTGCCATTTTCGGTCCTGACGCCCTCGTCATTGTGGATCCCCGCCCAGTCAAAAATCTCGAGCATATTCTCGATGGCGCCTTCCACAAGCCTTGTACGGTCAGTATCCTCGATCCTTAAAATATAGTCTCCGCCATGCTTCCTTGCAAAAAGATAATTATACAACGCCGTGCGAAGGCTGCCGATATGCACAAAACCCGTCGGGCTCGGAGCGAATCTCACTCTGACTTTTTTATCCATGTTCATTTTCTCCAATGCTTCAATGTTTAAATAGCAGATAAATTGTCCTGGATTTGATATAGGCGGGTATAAAAACCCGCCCTTTGACCATCAAAAATTATATTTCTTAAATGCGCCAGTCTACAGGTAGTTTACCGGATTGACCGGAGTCCCGCCGATGCGCACCTCGAAGTGCAAATGATATCCGGTCGTTCTTCCCGTGTTTCCCACATAGGCTATGACCTGGCCTTTTTCGACGATGTCTCCGACTGAAACATTATAACCGTTACAGTGCGCATACCATGTTTCGACCCCTTTGCCATGATTGATCTTGACAAGCTTGCCGTACGCATAATATGTACCGACATATGTGACGACTCCAGCGTCGGCAGCCTTGATCGCAGTTCCCTTTGACGCCGGGATATCGATTCCGGTATGCCTGCCTCCCCCTCTGGAGCCGAAGCCCGAGGAAATCGCTCCCGAAAGTGGCGTAGCCAATTGCCCTGATCCGACGAAAGTGGATAAGGATTTCGTTCCCTTGAGGGCAATCTGTGTCACCGGCTCAGAGACAACCTCCGCGCTGAGGACCTTGGTCGAGACCCAGACGCCGTTTTCCTTCACGACTTCCGAGACAACCTTTTCTTCGCCGTACACCCCAGCGGATTTCACTTTGACCTCGCCTTTATATAAAGCGTTTGTATTCTCATAAACAGTTTTGTAATCGACTTTCTTGCTTTCAGCGACTTTTTCGACAGTGATGACATTGACATAAGGCTTGATCTCTACCATATTGAGGATCTGGCCGATTTTGAGCTTGTCCGGAACGAATCCGGGATTGGCGGCTATGAGCTCGTCCGTGCTCATGCTGCTTTCATGCGCGATATCCCATAAGGTGTCGCCGTCCTTGACCGTATACGTCTTGTTTTCCTTGTTTCCCGTCAATATATACTGCGCGGCGGTTTCGGCATCCATGAGCAGATCGAGCGTCGCTTCTTCCTGTTCAACCGTCACCGCTTCTTTGAAAGTGGCGCTGATCAGCTCCGTGCCTTCTTTCTGGTACGCCGTTTTCAGCTCTTCGATGATGTCATTGGCTTCCTCTTCGGAGCATGCGGCCGCGATGCTGACGCCATCGACCTTGATAGCCCATGCGTTGGCACTGTAGTATATCGGATCCGAGATTGCCTCCGCAAGTTCCTCGTCGGAGAGCAGCTCCACATTTTTCTTGTCTGCTTTTGCTTTTGTGCAAGTTACTTTAGTGCTGTCGAAAATTATTTCCGACGCTCCACTGGCTTCCATCAATTCCGCCTTGGTCGTTTCAACTATTTCCGTGATCATTTCCGGATCGTCGATATAACCGGCCTGGCTGCCGTCAATTGCCACGGTATAGACGGCCGATGCGGATGTGAGTGCTACAGCTGCAGCAATGACAACGATTCCGGCCACTGCGCCGCCGATGGCGATCTTGATTCTCTTTTCGATTCTATTTAATTTTATGCAAATCTCCGACTTGTATTTGATCAACATATCAAATGCTTTGTCTGATCTAAAATCGTCTTTTATGTTCATAAACTACCTCTCTGAATAAACAAATGATTTTTGATGGTTCCCTCCTTTGATAATAATTTTACTACAATATATTACAATATTATTACATGAAAGTCAAACTTTAATCCCGGCCCGGGCTCGATAAGACGGTTTGCCCAAATTTCCGCGAGTCAGCCGACGCTCCCGGATAGATGCCGGGGTTGGCAAACAATGATTTTGCGAAGAAATCATCCGCAAATTCTTTATTATGCTTTACTAGCATGAAGAATCAAATTAGAATAATAATAAAAAAAGAAATCAGGAGGATGGTGTCTTATGAGTAATCCAATAGTCACAATTATGATGGAAAGCGGAAACACGATAAAGGTCGAGCTATATCCGGAGATCGCGCCTAAAACGGTTGATAATTTCATATCGCTTGTCAGGAAGGATTTCTACAACGGCTTGATTTTTCACAGAGTCATTCCCGGATTCATGATCCAGGGCGGATGTCCGAACGGGACCGGAATGGGAAATCCTGGTTACAGCATCCCGGGTGAATTTTCCGCCAACGGCTTCAAGAACGATCTCAAGCACAGCCGCGGCGTCATCTCTATGGCCCGGTCAGCCAGCCCGAATTCAGCCGGATCCCAATTTTTCATCATGCATGAAGATTCAAAGCATTTGGATGGTCAATACGCCGCGTTCGGCAAAGTCATTGAAGGGATCGAAGAGGTCGACAGGATCGCTTCCGTAAAGACCGCGTTTCAGGACAAGCCGGTTGAAAATCAAGTGATTTCATCGATGAGTGTCGAACTGTTCGACTATGAGTTCAAGGAGCCGGAAACGATTTAGCGGACGCCAGTTGTGACATCTGCCGACCAATGGACTGAAAAGGATAGAATCAAATGAACAGAAAAAACCAGAAGGCAATATTCGTTTATCTTCTCGTGATACTGATCGCCGTGGCCTTCACGTTGGCCGGCCATAAAATATGCTCGTCAGATTCCGAGGGGCAATCCGACATGGATTTTTACAAAGCAAAGGTGACCCTCGTCGGAGAAACAATCACCGAAACGATCAGCATCGACGATGGTGCGGGCTCGATCGAAAATAAAGTGATTCCTTTCTCGATTGAGTTCACCGGCGGCCCGTACAAAGGCGAATCCGCCGACGCCACCCAGCTTATCGACAGCATGTATATGAATCCGCCCAAAGAAGTCGAGGAAGGAGACAACATCATTGTCGCCGACAACTCCGGAATGGACAGTTCTGTCAACCAGTGGATATTTATAGAGCACAATCGCAGCAACTACCTCATCGGCCTCTGCCTTGCCTTCCTGCTGCTGATCGTCCTGATCGGCAGATCCAAAGGGTTTGCCACGATCCTGTCGCTCATATTCACTGCCTCCGCCATCTTTCTGGTCTATATCCCTTCGATCCTGAAGGGGTATAATATTTATGTGTCAACGATCATCAACTGTATTTTCATCATACTGGTCAGCCTGATCCTGCTCAATGGCATGAATAAGAAAACCCTTTGCGCCATCCTTGGCAATATCGGCGGCGTAGCTGTCGCCGGCATCCTGGCCGTCATCATGAACAATCTGCTGCATATCACCGGTCTTATCGATGAAGACTACACCTTCCTAGCCTATCTCGAGACCGGCGTCCCCATCGATCTTCAGGCCGTGATCTGGGGCGGAGTCGTCATTGGATCGCTTGGAGCCATCATGGACGTGGCGATGTCTATCGCCTCCGCCATGAACGAGCTGTCGGCCCATATGCAGAAAAAATCCTTTTCAAGAATGCTGAAATCCGGCATGAATATCGGGAAGGATGCCATCGGAACCATGACCAACACGCTCATTCTAGCCTATATCGGCGGCTCGCTCGCAATGGTCCTGCTGCTGACAGCATATAATCGAAACGTTCTTTATCTTTTCAATCTTGAAATGATTGCCGTCGAAGTCGTACAGGCCGTCGTCGGCAGTATGGGGATCCTCTTTGCAGTACCTGTCACCGCCATTTTCGCAGCATATATCTTCAATAAGGAATAATGTTCCAGGAACTACAACCGGGATGCGATCGCGATCATCAGGATTCCGGAGGTCAGCAGGGCGATCAGCAGCAGCGGCGCATAACGCTTGTATTCCCGATAGAGCTCGCTGGTGGTGACTCCCATGATCTGAAGCGTGAAGGCCTGGCATAGATGGAGCGGAGAGAAGAAATAACCGACGAAGGAGCTGCCGAAGGCAAAATATGCAAACACATGCAGCATGGGCAGCGAAGCTCCCAGCTCCGAAATCATTGGCAGCGTCACGGCCAGAGCTGCCACGCTGTAGCCTGTCGCGTAGCCGATCAGCAGCGATGTCAGAAAAATCACGGCCACAGCGGTAACGGTGCCGTTACCGAGGCTGAAAAGGCTTCGTAGCAACGCCATCAAGCCTTCCATATTCAGAATGATATCCTTCATGATCAGGACAACGGCGACAATCAAAACAACATTGCCGTTGAAGGACTTGATGCAAACCTTTAAAAAATCCCGTTTGTCACTGAGCAGGAAAACAGCCCCCAGACTGGCAACCATCGCCAGCGAAAAAGGCCAGCCGAAAATCAGGTTGATCAGAACACAAATATAAATGGGAGAACTGTAGAGAAGCAATTCCGGTACAAGCTTGAACAAGCGAGCTTGCCGTCCATCCCCGGGTGTCGCTTTCTTTCCCGGGACATCCCGCATAAGCAGATAATTCCCTATGGCCAGCATGGACACGACCATGGCCAGATTAAGGCTGATCATCTTATAGATGTCGATCTGCGGCAAGGCTGCGCCAACGACCAGCAGCGACGTGGAATAAGGCATCAGGAACATGGCCAGATGTCGAAATACCAGATTGACCGCCGCCCTGCGGGCCGGCTTCATTCCGACCTCCTGTCCGATGGAGTCGACAAAGGGCGCCGAAAGCATTGCGCCGCCGGGAATGATGAGCACCCCAATCAGCGCCGGGATGGCCACCATGGATATTTTTTTGCTTTGTGTGATAGCCTGAAGCGATGCCACGATCCGTCCGAGAAGGCCGTAATGATTCATCAGTCCGCCAAGGATGCTCACCATTGCAACCACAAGAATCGTATTCAGGGAAGACGGATTGGTCCAAAGCCCTGTGAAAATTTCTTTCAGCGAATCAATTCCGATTCCGGACAATACGCCGAGGCAAACAGCGGTTATCAACAGCGTATGACTCAGTTTGACCTTCCTTCGGATCAGAATGGGGATCAGCAGATACGATGCCAGCAAAGCGAACAGCTGGGTCATTGTTTCTCCACCATCCTTTTTACCGTGAGCAATATTCGCCGGGTATTTTTCATTTCAGACACCGCCTCATACCGGTCTATCGCTCGGCAAGCCTTGTGTACTCAACTGCGATTTGAGCCCCGACTTTTGCATTGTTGTATACTAATGCAAGATTGGCCTCCAGGCTCTTTCCTTCTGTCCGTTCAACGATCTTCGCCAGCAGGTACGGCGTTGCATCTTTACCGCGAACGCCTTCCCGAGCGCTATCCGCGATGGCTTGATCGATGATCCCGTTGATATAGGAGGCATCAAGCGAGTGTTCTTCAGGGATGGGATTCGCTACAAGAACGCCTCCCTTAAGGCCCAGCAGATCCTTGGTATATACCAGCTCCGCCAGCTCCGTTGCCGTATCGGCCCGCAGGTTCAGACTGATATTGCTGGTCCTCGTATAGAAGGCCGGAAGGTTATCCGTCCGGTAACCAACGACGGGCACTCCCTTCGTCTCCAGATATTCCATCGTCCTTGGCAGATCAAGGATCGCCTTTGCCCCGGCACAAATGACTGTTACATTCGTCATGGCAAGCTCTTCCAGATCCGCCGAGACGTCCATCATTTCTTCATATCCGCGATGAACACCGCCGATTCCGCCGGTGACAAAGAAATGGATGCCGGCCATTTCCGACAGGATCATAGTCGTTGCCACTGTCGTCGCTCCCAGTCCTTTCTTCGCTATAATCGCGGCAAGGTCCCGGCGCGAGATCTTCTCGACATTTTCTGCCCTTGCGAGGACCTCCAAATCATCCGGCGTCAAACCGATCTTGACCCTTCCATCGATGATCGCGATCGTTGCCGGAACAGCCCCATACTTGCGTATGATCCCCTCGACCTTGTTGGCCATTTCAACATTTTGCGGATATGGCATCCCGTGTGAGATGATCGTCGATTCCAAGGCAACCACCGGCTTGTTCGTTGCCAGCGCTTCCGCCACTTCTGTATTGACATCCATAAATCGGTTAAATTTTTCCATAGTTTTTTTCCTCTTCAATCAACTTTGACTTTGTCAGATCCGGCCTGACGGAATTCGGGCTTTGAATGGTCAGAGTGGAATTGACTGCGCCATAGCGCACGGACTTCATGAGGGTCTCTCCGTTGATCAGCCCAAAAAGAACACCTGCGCTGAAAGCATCCCCTGCTCCCGTCACATCGACAATTCTTTCAGGATCGATAAATCGAACCGCTTGCTTCTGAATGCCTGAAAAACTGTCCCCAAACGCAAAGCCTTCACGTCCGGCTGTTACAACCGCCCGCCCGACTCCTGCACCAAGCCATAACCCGCACAATTTCGAGATATCCGTTTCCTCTGTCTTGAAATACGCCTGGCTCTCGTCACGATTGCAAATGATGATCTCAATACCGGCTGCATCCTCTGGCAGATTTTCCATTTTGGGCGCGGAGACTCCGATCACCGCAAGTGATTTGTCTTCTGCCACTGATATCGATACCAGTTCTTCCATTGCTTCCCGGGTGATGTTGCAATCAGCGATAAGCCATCTGCCCAGACGAAGATGTCCCTTGTGAACCAGGATCCACTGCCGGTCCATATTGTCACAGATCGCCATATCTGCATAACCGACAAGCATATCACCGTCTCGTCCGATGATCGCGTAATAGCTGCCGGTATTTTCCGCGGATAACCTTTCCGTGGCGAAAACATTCATCGTTTTTTTACAGTCCTGAAGGATCAGTTCTCCGGATGGATCCATCCCGACCAGCGTCATCAGTGATACGTTGAGGCCCAGTTTTCCCAGGTTTTCAGCAACATTTCGCACCACTCCTCCAAAAGCCGATTTCGATCGGACTGGATTGGATGTGCCCGGGATGATATCCGCCTCCGCGATGAACTTATGATCCAGGTTGGCGCCTCCGATGCAAGTGACGTATTGGCTTGTGTCCATCAGATATGGTTCCCTCCGTATAAATCCTTTCCCCTGCAGGCCTGACAGCAAATTGGCTGTCGCCGATCCGGACGTTTCAATTTCGCCCGCTATCTCCTGCTGGAAAATAGAAGGATTCTCCTACGAAACGCTTAGAATAGAAATTTGCTTATAACCGTAATGCTATTTGATTTTGTAGACGGGATGATCGTTCTTTCCTTTTTCAATGATCTCCCAGACCTCATCGCGCAGCGATGCCGGATAGACCTCCGGCAGTGCCCGGATTTCCTCCTTCGTCATAAAAGCGACTTCTCTCAGGACCTGGCCGTCTTCGCCGAATTCCGGATCGGATCCCAACCTGAGCTCTCCTCCGATGATGTCGGCGAGGAAAAAATTGACAAAACGCATGCCGCGCGCCCCGGAAACCTCTTCAACATGCCAGATGAGCTTTCCGACCTTGATCTCAAGACCTGTCTCTTCCCGTACTTCACGCTCAGCCGCCGCAATAGACGTTTCTCCCTGCTCGATACCGCCGCCTGGCACGAGCCAGAAATCCCTGCCCTCATGAAACTGCCTGACCATGAGTATCCTGTTCTCCTCGTCCAATATGACGACCCTGACACCGCCGATCCACATATCCGAACAACCCCCTCTCAGATTTGCTGATTACTATTTTATCTTATTATGAGCGCTCCGGCAACACCTGCCGCGATCGTCATGAAGATCGGATTGAACTTGAATCTGATAAAAATAAGACATGCGATAAGGAAAAAGAAAACCTGAGCCGGATTGACACAGGATAAAGGATCGATGAGGGCGATCCTGCTGAACGCTTCAGCGGTGAAAATGGATGTTTCGGATAAAAAAATGACCGCCGATGCCAAAAGACCTACCGTCGCAGGCCGAATGCCCTCAAGAACCGCGGAAAGTCCTTGGCTCTGCTTGAATTTATTCAGGAAATGAGCGACTGTGACCACAAGGATCAGCGATGGCAGCGCGACGCCGACGGAAGCCGCGATCGCCCCCGGGATCCCGGCATATCCATAACCGACATAAGTCGCCGCGTTGATCGCGATCGGCCCCGGAGTCATTTGGGACAAGGCCACCAGATCCGAAAATTCGCTGGCGCTCATGAAGCCGAATTCCTGTATTCCCTGGAATATCAACGGCAGCATAACGTAACCACCGCCAAAACTGAAAAGGCCGATCCTGAAAAACAGGACAAAAAGCTTGAGCATCGCAATTCCCATGATCAGGCCCTCCTTTTAAATTTATATGCCGCAAATCCGGCCAATCCGCCGAAAATGACAGCCCAAACGGCGCTGATCTGAAAAACGACGATCATGGCAAAAGATACTATGGCAATCAGAATCTCCAGCCATCCCTTGATTGCCTTCCTCGCCATGCTGATCACCGTCACGAGGATCATACCGACGGTAACTGCCTTGATTCCTTCAAAAGCACCGTATATATATGCGTTTTCCGTGAACTGCTCCAAAAAAATCAATATCAGCACAATCGACACAAAAGCGGGAAGAATGACGCCTATCGCGGCACAGCATGCTCCCGGGATTCCCCTGACCTTGTGCCCGATATATATTGCGGCGTTGACGGCCAATACTCCCGGCAGGGATTGGGCTATGGCGAAGCAATCCGTTATTTCCTGCTCGTCGACCCATCCGCGCATGTTCACCGTTTCGTTCTTTATGACCGGAAGCATAGCGAGCCCCCCGCCGAAGGTAAATGTCCCGACCTTTAAAAAAGTCAGGAAAAGCTGCAAATAAATATTCATAAAAACAACGCTCCATAGGAATAGACAATGATGACAGCACACACGGAAACCGTCATGATGCCCCTGTTGAAAAAGGCGAGGATCAAAGCCGCCGCCGACCCGGCTATCGCTGCGTTCATATCCGGAACCGAAAAAAGGATCCCCGGGAATACCATTGAGCCCAGCACCGCGAACGGGATATAATGCAGAAACGAACGCAGGTAGACCGATTGGATGCGCCTGTTGAACAATGCAAGCGGCACAAACCTCGGCAGGAAGGTGACCGCCGCCATGGATGCCACTGCCAGAAGCATGGCAGGAGTACTCATGATTGCACCTCCTTTGAAACAGGAAAAAACCATGCACCTGCGGCTGCCGCGGCAATAGTGCATATAATGATCACATAGCCGGCCGAAGGTCCGCTGAAGTCAGGCAATATCCTGAACAGGGACGCAAACAGGACCGCGAGTCCCGCCACCAGTGTCACCGCCCGCGATTCCCTTGCGGCCGGTATGATCAGGGCCATGAACATTGCATACAGCGCGATCCCCATCGACTCCCGGATGGCCATAGGCAGAAGATCAGTCACGTATGCGCCGAGAAACGTTCCGAAGGACCAGGCAACGTAAGGCCCGGTCACGAGGCCGGATACGTATTTAAAGCTGACCTCGCCTTTCCTGAGAGAGGCGATGGTGAAGATCTCGTCCGTTATTGCGAAGGCGCCGACCATCTTTTCAGGGATCGGCATATTGGGTTTGATACGTTGTGAAAATGACATGGACATGATGACATATCGTATATTGATGATCAGCGTTGTGATTGTGATTTCAAAGATGGAGGCGCCGGCAATAATGAGTGTCGCGCCCATAAGCTGACCGGCTGAAGTAAAATTGGACAGCGAGATCAGCACCACGATCCATGGGGGAATGCCCCCCGCGGCGGCTGTCACACCAAAAGCGAATCCCACCGGAATATAGCCGAATACGACCGGCATCCCATCTTTCAGCCCTTCATTGTAATCATTCAGTGTGGTCATTTTCGGCTCCAGTTCTATCGACACGTTTCAAATGCAGATCTTTTTTGATCGAAATAAGCCTGATGGCCAGCGTGACGGCAAAAGATGCGTAAAGCGCCGCCGCATTGCCCTGGAATTGCAGCAGCAGGATAAAGACAAGGCTGCCGGCTATAGACGCGGCAGCATAGATTTCCTTGCGGAAAACAAACGGGATCTCCCTTATGAACACGTCCCGAAGCACGCCACCGCCCGTGCCCGTGAGCAGCGCCAGCGTCAGAATGACGAAGGGAAGCTCGATTTCGTTCCTTATAGCGACCTCAGCGCCGATAGCGGTAAACGCCGCAAGTCCGATCGCATCAAAAAACTGCAGCATATTCTTGTACCGCTTGATCCTGCTGTAAAATATGATCACACATGCGGCCGACACCAGGCTGACGACCACATAGACCGGATCCTCAAGCGCAACGGGGAGCGATCTGTTGATCAGCACATCGCGGATGATCCCGCCGCCAACGGCAGTGATGATCGCAAGGAAGGCGATGCCGTAATAATCCAGATCCTTCTCAATGGCTGCCAAAGCGCCGGATATGGCGAATGCTACCGTTCCTATCAATTCGACATAAAAAATAAATTCCATTCTTGTTCCTCGATAAAAGCGGCACCGGCCCGCCCTGCCGCTTTTAGCCGGCTGTTGTCGCGTCCCGATGCCGCCAGTAAAACGTGTGCTCCGGCCGGATCCCTATTTTTCAGCTTTCACAAGGCCGATGGCCTTCCTGACAGCTTCTTCCGCCGGCATTAAGACAATGTCCCTTTCGCGCCTCAGCTTGTACTCGACGATCCCGTCGGCGGCTTTTTTCCCGACGGTGATGCGGATCGGCACTCCGATAAGATCAGCGTCCTTGAACTTGACACCCGGTCTTTCATCCCTGTCGTCCATCAGGGCCTCCACGCCCGCTTCCACGAGCTGCGCATAAATGTCTTCAGCCATCTTCATCTGTGTCTCGTCGTTAATGCTGACGACAGTCACGATGGCATGATACGGCGCGACCGAAATCGGCCAGATAATGCCGTTTTCATCATGATGCTGCTCGACGACGGCTGCAAGCGTCCTTGAGATCCCGATGCCGTAGCAGCCCATGACGATGGCCTTTTCGTTCATGGCCTCATCCCTGTAATAGGCCTTCATGGAATCGCTGTATTTTGTTCCAAGCTTGAAGACCTGTCCAACCTCGATCCCTCTGGCTATCTGCAAGGGTTCATGACACTTCGGACATTTGTCGCCTTCCTTGACCATCTTGATATCTGTGACAATTTGACCTGTATAGTCGCGGCCGTAATTGACATTTTTCGTATGATAATTCTCCTTGTTCGCACCGGCAACCAGATTTTTCATGCCGGTCAGCTCACTATCGACAACGATTATACAATTATTCAGCCCGACAGGACCTGTGTATCCGCCGACACAGCCCGTCGCCGCATTCATGGCGGCCTCGTCGGCAAATTCCAGCACATGCTCCGGCACGTTGAGGGCATTGACCAGCTTGATCTGGTTCAGTTCCCTGTCACCCCGAACAAAAGCAGCGACGTATTTATCCTCGGCCTTGAAAAGCAACGCCTTGATCGTACTCTTCACATCGATGCCCAGATAATCCGCAACATCCGCGATCGTCTTCGTTCCTGGCGTCATCACATCCTGCACCGGAAGCATCTCCTCCATAACGGGCAGATCGTCCACGAATTCGGCCCGCTCAGTCGTCGCGGCAAACTCACAGGCTTCGCAGTAAGCGATCTGGCTTTCGCCAACATCGGAAACCGCGGTGAATTCGTGGGAATTGCTGCCGCCGATCGCTCCGGTGTCTGCTTCGACCGCCCTGAATGTCAGCCCGCATCTTGTGAATATCTTTGTATACGCGTCGTACATATCTTCATAGCTTTTATCGAGTCCCGCCTGATCCTTGTCAAAGGAATAGGCATCCTTCATAATGAACTCCCTGCTTCTCATGAGGCCGAAACGGGGCCTTTTCTCATCCCTGTACTTTGTTTGTATCTGATAGATGTTGAGCGGCAGCTGTCTGTGGGAATTGACCTCGTTCCTGACGATATCGGTGAATATTTCCTCATGTGTCGGCCCGAGGCAGAAGTCCCTGCCGTTTCTATCCTTCAATCGGAACAGCTCCGGTCCGTAGGCATACCATCTGCCCGATTCCTGCCATAGCTCCGCCGGCTGTATTGCCGACATCAGGATCTCCTGTCCGCTTTTAGCGTCCATTTCCTCCCTGACGATCTGCTCGATCTTTCTGATGCTTCTGAAGCCGAGAGGCATGAATCCGTAAACGCCTGAGACGAGTTTTCGAATCATTCCCGCTCTGAGCAGCAGGATATGGCTGGCGATTTCCGCTTCATTTGGGACTTCGCGCAGGGTATGGATATGCATTCTGGATAATTTCATTGAGCTGTCCTCCGTGTATATTTTTTATCTATGTGTCTGTTTGTCCGATCCTATAATTCAACCGCCACGACCGCCTGTGCGGCTATCCCTTCTCCGCGGCCGCAGAAGCCAAGTCCTTCCGTCGTCGTTCCCTTGATATTGACCTTGTCTTCCGATATTTTCAGCACCTCAGCGATATGCTTGATCATCTGGTGTATGTATGGGGCGATCTTCGGCCGTTCCGCAATCACGGTCGCATCGATGTTGCAGATCTCATAGCCCTCACTGCCGATCAGGTCTCCGACTTTTTCCAACAGCACCAGACTCGAGATCCCCCTGTAGTTTTCATCGGTATCCGGAAAATATCTGCCGATGTCCGCCAGAGCGCAGGCGCCCAGCAGCGCATCCATGATGGCGTGAAGCAGCACGTCCGCGTCGGAATGGCCTAACAGGCCCTTTTCAAACGGGATCTCCACTCCGCCCAGAATCAGTTTCCTGTGCTCCGCAAAAGCGTGCACATCGTACCCCGTTCCGACACGCATGATCTTCCCTCCAGCATCACCTTCCGGGTGTATTCCGAGCAAAGCCCCGCAAATCGCGATGTCTTCCGGCGTCGTGATTTTGATGTTGCTGTATTCACCCATAACAATATATACTTTTTCATCGATCCTTTCAAGCAGAACCGTCTCGTCCGTCCCGTAAAAGTCATCTTCATACGCCTTTTGAAACGCACGGTCCAGCAAATCCTTCCTGAAGCCCTGGGGCGTCTGGATCGACACAAGAGACGTCCTGTCCGGCGTTCCCGCAATGAATTTTCCCGATACGACCTTGATCGTATCTTTGACGGGCACTCCGGCAGCCGCGGCACCATGCTCACTGCACGCCGCGACCACATCGTCGATCGTCCCGCCGCTTACAAGAGGCCTTGCCCCGTCATGGACCAAAACCAGCGCCGTATTCGGATCCAGCTCCTTGAGAGCATTATGGACCGAATCCTGGCGCTGGTCTCCACCGGCTAATATTTTCCTGACCTTGTCGAAGCGATAGCGCTCAACGATCTCGCTGCGGCATGATTCGGCATCAGCCGCGCGGACCACAATATAGACGTCGTCGATTTTAGCATTGTCGCAGAACGCTTTCACGGCACGTGCCAATACAGGCATGGCGCCGATCGACATGAATTGCTTGTTGACCGCGCCGCCCATCCTGGTTCCTGATCCGGCCGCCGCGATGATCGCGGCTGTTCTTTGACCTTTATACATGGCCTGCTCCAAAATTTATTTTTTTGGCTTTGCAAATATCATCCGCCCCGCGGACGTCTGAAGGACGCTCGTAACGGTGACATCGATCGTGTCGCCGATGAATCGTTTGCCGTCTTCGACGACGATCATCGTGCCGTCATCCAGATAGGCGATGGCCTGATTATTCTCCTTGCCTTCCTTGACCAGGAATATCTGCATGTCCTCACCCGGCAGCACCACCGGCTTGAGAGCATTGGCCAGCTCGTTTATATTCAGGACTTCAACACCTTTTATCACGGCAACCTTATTCAGGTTGTAATCGTTCGTCACAACCTTCGCATTCATGATCTGCGCCAGCTTGAGCAGCTTGACATCCACTTCGGGTATCTCTTCAAGCGCCTTTTCGGCGGCAGTATTGTAAATCTCGATACCGTATTCCTTCTGTATCTTGTTTAGCACATCAAGTCCCCGCCTTCCGCGGTTTCTCTTCAGCCCGTCCGAGGAATCCGCCACATGGCGAAGCTCCACAAGTACAAACTCCGGGATCACGATGCTGCCCTCTATGAATCCGGTCTTCATGATGTCCGCAATGCGTCCGTCAATGATGACGCTGGTGTCAAGGATTTTGGGCGTAGCGTCGAGACTCTTTGACTTCGACTTTCCGCCCGAGCTCATTTTCCTTGCATTGGCAAGTGTCGGCAATATGTCGCTGCCTTTTTTCAAGCCGAGCGAAACGCCAAGATAGCCCATGAAAATATAGGTGAACACCGACAGGATCGGTCCTATATAAAGGAATTGGATCGTATTCAATAGCTGGCTGATAAAAAAGGCGATGACCAGGCCGAGGATCAGCCCGAACGTCCCGGTCAGCATGTCATTGGACGGCACTTTCTGAAGATCGCCTTCGATATTCTTGGCTACCTTCATACCGCGCCTTCTTATAAATGGCGCCAAAAAATAAAATATGAGTCCGAAAACAGTGCAACAAAGGATCACCGCGGCGATCCTGTCTGTTCCTGTCAATTCAATATTTATTCCCAAAGCCGGCCCCGCCAGCAAAAAATTGATAAATAAAAAAACGCCATATCCAAAAAGCGCACCAGCAATCGTCAATATGACCCTTAACAGTTTTTTTAGCATTTCTTCACCTCCTTTCTTCATAAATGATTTTCCTTATTTCTAGTAATGAGCATTATAAAAAAGCTATTTAAAAACAGCTTCATTTATGATTTTGTTCGCTTCATTCTGATCGATCCTGCTAACGAGGATCATTTCGCTGATGAGTATCTGCTTTGCATTTGAAAGCATCTTGCGCTCGCCGGTGGACAGCCTCTTTTCCCTGTCGGTAAGCATAAGGTTCCTCACGACCTCCGCCACCTCTTCAATATCACCGGTCTTGAGCTTTTCCATGTTTTCCCGGTACCTCTTGTTCCAGTTGTCGGACATGGCTGAAACCTTACAGCCGAGAAGTTCTATCACGGGTCCGAGTTCATCTTCCGAAACGATATTCCTGACGCCGACATCTTCCGTGTTGCTGACCGGTATCATTATTTTCATATCGCCAAACGGCACCTTCAGTATATAATACCGCCTGCTCTCGCCAAGGATCTTCTTTTCCTCGATCCCCTCGATGATGCCGGCTCCGTGCATCGGATATACTACTTTATCCCCTATAGTAAACATCTCAGTGCCCTCCTATAAATACTAGTATAGAGCATGAGGCTTGAATATGTCAAGATAACAATTGTTCAGTTTATCATAACAAAAATACAGTGTCAACAAAAATATTTGTCTGAAATTCAGGCGCTGCTGCCCCCCGGACTCCATTGCATAATGAGAAAATACATGATAAAATTATTTTCCGATAATCTTTCTGATTAATTGCGGGTCACTGAGAAAAACCGGGATCCGCGCCAATCGTCAATAAGGAGGAATCACCATGACTGAAAAACTTTCAGGAGCCTGCCTGATCGGCCAGTCCGGCGGCCCGACATCGGTCCTCAACGCCAGCGCCCTGGGCTGTATCGAGGCTGCGCTGGCTTCCGACCACATTACAAAAGTCTACGGAGCCGCCCACGGGATCAAGGGCGTGCTGAACGACCGTATATATGACATGACGCTTGAGGACCCCGCGGAGCTGGCTTTTATGAAATATACACCTTCATCCGTTCTCGGCACCTGCCGTTACAAGCTCAGGGATTTTCTTGTGGACGACACGGATTACAAACGCATTTTGGATATTTTCACAAAATACGATATCCGTTACTTTTTCTATAACGGCGGCAACGATTCCATGGATACCTGCAGTAAAATCAGCGCCTATCTGCTGCAGCACGGTTATGAATGCCGTGTCATGGGAATCCCAAAGACCATCGACAATGACCTGGCCAACACCGACCATTGCCCAGGTTATGGCAGCGCCGCCAAATATATAGCGACCTCCTGCATGGAGATCTATCGCGACGCCAAGGTCTACGACACCGGCTCCATAACGGTCCTGGAGATCATGGGACGGAATGCCGGCTGGCTGACCGCCGCCTCTGCGCTTGCATCCTATAAAGGCATGGGGCCGGATCTGATCTATCTGCCCGAATTGCCTTTTGATCTTGCCGACTTCATCGCCGATGTCACCAGGCTCTACGAGAAGAACGGCGATGTTCTCGTGGCTGTTTCCGAAGGGATCAAGGACAAGGACGGCACATATGTTTCCGCATATTTCAACGACCTTTCAAAGGGGACGGACGCGTTCGGCCATGCCCGCATGGGCGGACTCGCCTCAAGTCTTGCCGGCTTTGCCAATACGAAAATCGACGCGAAGGTCAGGGGCATCGAATTCAGCCTGATCCAGCGCTGCGCGGCCCACCTCGCATCCGGGACAGATATCGAAGAAGCTTATCTGGCCGGCAAGGCCGCCCTGCTGGCTGCCCTTGAAGGCGCCACAGACAAAATGGTCGCTTTTAAAAGAGCGCCCGGAAAAGATTACGAATGTCTGACGAAACTCGTCGATCTTGCCGACGTCGCCAATCTCGAGAAAAAAGTCCCGCGCGAATGGATCAACGAATCCGGAAACGGCATGCTGCAGCCGTTCATCGATTACGCTCTGCCGCTGATCCAGGGCGAGACCGGACTGGTTAAAGAAGACGGCCTTCCCAGATTCGCCAACCTGAAGAAGATCATGACCCGCGAAAGATAGAACATCAGCGGTCCTGCCTGCCAAACTGCTCTGTAATTGCCTCCCGGACGTTGCGGACTCCCGCAAGTTTAATGCCGGGAGGCACTTCGGCGATCTTGTCCGCGTTTTTCCCGGGCAGGATCACTTTTTTAAAACCGAGCCTTGCCGCCTCCCGGATGATCCGTTCCGCATTCTGGATTGTTCGAAGATCTCCCGTCAATCCGATCTCTCCGATCGCGAGAGTTTTTTCCGCTCCCCTGACGCCTTTTCCGGCCGAATAAATCGCGAGGGCAACCGCCAGATCCGTCGAAGTGCCTTCCGGCTTCAAGCCACCGACGATATTGACATAGACATCCTGATTGATCAGCGAAACACCGGCCTTTCTGTCGAGCACCGCGATGATCATGTTGAGCCTGCCGGAATCGACTCCGATCGCAGCCCTTCGCGCAAAGCCGATGTTTGTCGCCGCAGTCAAAGCCTGGACCTCCATCATCAGGGGCCTGGTTCCCTCATAGACCGCCGTTGCCATGGAGCCTTCCGTTTCGTGGTCCATGCCCTCCAGGAAATTCCCCGAAAGATTCTCAAGGCCGACAAGCCCTTCCTCTTTCATTTCGAAAGCACCTATCTCACTGGTTGTGCCGAATCTGTTCTTGTACGCACGCAGGATCCTGAATTCCTGGTCACGCTCCCCGGTAAAATTCAAGACGCAATCAACCAGATGCTCGATGATTTTCGGTCCGGCAAGATCGCCGCTCTTGGTAACATGGGCGACTATAAACACGGGTATGCCTTTCGTCTTGCCGACCCGCATGAGCTCGTTCGTACAGACTCTGACCTGGGAAACACTGCCGGGTGCCGACGTGATCTCGCCGGAATACATGGTCTGAATGGAATCGATGACTAAAAATGAAGGCTTTAATAACGCTTCAACTTCAAAAATCGCTTCAATGTTTGTCTCCGCGAGAAGATAGAGTTCTCCGGGCTGAGTAACGCAGACCCGGTCCGCCCTTATTTTTATCTGTTCCTCAGACTCTTCACCCGTCACATATAGTACTTTTCCGTAGCGTTCCGCCAGTTTTGCGGCCGTTTGGATAATGATCGTCGATTTGCCGATGCCCGGCTCTCCGGAAATCAATGTCAGGGAACCCTTGACGAGGCCTCCGCCCAATACGCGATTCAACTCCGGAATTCCCGTATCCAGACGATCCTGGTTCCCCGACCTGACATCCAATATTTTGACCGCCTTCGCCGTTTCTGCTCCAGTGCGCCTTCTGCTGTCCGAATTGCCTGAAGCCGCCTTTTCCTCTACCATCGTGTTCCATTTGCCGCAGATACACTGTCCTATCCATTTCGGGCTTTCATAACCGCATTCCTGGCAAACGAACACCACTTGGCTTCTCTTACTCATTGCCCACCTTCCGATACCTGCTTGACTTTAACCTTCATGCCGTCCTCAATATCGTTGTCCGGAGAAAGGACGACAACGTCGCCTTCCGCCAGCCCTGATACGACTTCCCAATCATCTTCGCCCTTCAATCCGATTTCAACGGTCCTGGTCACGATGGAGCCGTTTTCGATCACATAGACATTATAAACGCCCCGTTCTATTTCAAAGGCTGCTTTTTCAGACATCGACAGCACGTTCTCCCTGCTGTCGACCACAATTTCAACGTCGACATCGCTGCCGAGCCTCACGTCATTGATGTCTCCAAGATCGATTTCCACCGTTACCCGTTTTTGAGCGATCCCAAGATCCGAAACCTGTTCAAATGCTTTTAAATAGACTTTTCGAACGATTGCCGCCTCATTCCTGAAGCCGGAATCCTCATTGTAGACGACTGCCTTGCTTCCGGTTTTCACGAGATCAGCGTCGTCAGATATCAAATTGACCTTCACATACCGGTTGCTTAGGTCTGAAATTTCCATGATCGCACTGCCGGGCTGGACCTGCTCTCCAGCCTTCGCGAAAATCTCGGTCACCGTTCCATTGATGGGCGATGTGACGCCTCCGTCATCTACGGTCTCACGCATACTGTCGATGGAATAACGAAGCGCCGTAAGCTGCGAGGACAATTGCTTCGCCACGGACGCAGATTGGGCGTACTCGTCTTTGCTGATCACTCCCTGTTCATACAGGGTCTTATTCTGGTCAGCGGTAGTCTTTGCCTGCTGATACTGGACGCTGAGCGCTGCCGCTTCATATTCCATGCTCTTGATCGTCAACTGAGCCGCCGTCGTATCGGTCCTCAAGATGACGTCCCCGGCCTTGACGACACCGCCCTCGGTAAAATCGAATTTTTTGACTTCCATGGCTGATTTCGCTGTAATGACAATAGTCTGCGCCGCCTCGACCGATCCGGTCTCTTTGACCAGGCGAACAATATCCTTCTTTTCCACCGTCGCAGTCTCGACCTCCGGAAGCTTCATAAGCTGGGGGATCACCATCGCGGCGACAAGGATCACTGCGGCTGCTGCTGCTAAAATTCTCCATTTTTTAGTCTTCTTTTTCCTATCCATTGTTCCACCTCCTCAAGAGACTCTGTTTTTAAGGGCTTGAATGAAATCCAGGCCTCTGATCTTTTTGTACGTTGCCAGTTGAGCCAGCACAACGAAAAACAGCGTTGCCAATGCCGCGTTGATGCCTGCGTTCAGTGTGGGGGTCATATAGAACGTGTACATTTCCGTGCTGTATATTGTAGAGCTGTACAGCGTCAGCGCCGTGCCCAATGGTATCCCAAGCAATATGCCGAGCAAAGTGAGTATATTGTTTTCTTTCAATAATATCATGAATATCTCCACTTTGCTGAAGCCCATGATGCGCAGCGAGGAAAATTCCATCTCTCTTTCTCCCAGGCTGATGATGGTGGAGTTATATACGACAGCCGCGCCCAGAATGCCTGAAAATATAAGCATTACAAGTATCGAGTAATTAGTCATATCCATGTATTCGTTGAACGAAGCCTCCACATCTTTGGGAGACATGACTGAGCTGATATTGGACGCTGTTAGAAGCTTCCTGATGATTTCCGGATCTTCAGAGTCCAGGTAGACGCCATTGATGGCATTTTCTTCCAGTAGCAGCCCGTCCATGTATTCGAGATCCATATAGGCGTTCATTCCGAGAGTCTGCTTAATTATACCACTAACGCAGATATAGGTATCCTCTTTGTTCGGAATAAATGTTTCGACCCTGACCGTATCGCCGACTTCCACATCAAGGATCCCTGCGAGATTTTCTGTGACCAGCATTCCCTCTTCAGGGATCTGAACGCCGCGGCCTTTGGTATCCTTGAAATCGTAAAAAATCGTATCCCTCGGGAGTCCGATGACCGGCACCGCCTTGCTTTTTGAACCATGATGGATCTCAAAAGGATATTCAATGCGACCTTCGGCATAGTCGACTTCGACACTTCCGAAGAGGTCGCCGACAGCATCCTTGTTCATAGGCCTGATGAATGAAATATTGTAATCCATCTTCTGGAATTCCTTATAGTATTTTGTCGTGAACTGTTCGACGACGTCAGGCATCGTGAAGGTGAACAGCATCATGCCATATGTTACGACTACGCCTGATATGACGAACGCTGTGCGCCGCTTGTTTCTGAATATATTTCTATACACCATTTTCCAGCTGAAAGAGGAATGCTTCCAAAAAAAACTGATCCGTTCGAGGAAGATCCGTTTACCTTTATGC
>DIEM01000021.1:0-18939 GCA_002418625.1 Firmicutes bacterium UBA5774 | reverse complement strand
GTGGCGCCGATGATTCCCGCCGCTATGCAAAAGAACGATGACAGCAGGATCGCCAGAAACACATATTCAATAAAAAATTCCACTTTAAGCAGCGGTATATTAAAAAATTCCAGATACAGCTGGGTCATGAAGCCTGCCAAAAGCATCCCAAGGACCGAGCCTGCCAATCCGCCGATGATCCCCGCTCCCAGGGCATACAGGGCATAATGGGTCACCACCTGCCGGTTTGAATAGCCAAGTCCCTTCATTGCGCCGACTTTGAGCCGATCCTTCTTGACCATCCTGCTGATCATCATGGTCAGCATGACAGCGGCAACAATAATGAATACGATGGGAAGCGAATTGGACATGCGCTCCAGCTGCTTTATTTCCTCTGCAATGACGCTGTTGCTGAGCTGGTTCTCCTTCTTGACGACACGCTCGAGACCGAACGGCTCAAGCTCGTCCTCCAGTTCATCCGAGAGCGTTTCAATGTTTGTGCCGTCGGATGCCGTGATCGACAGGCCATTGTAGCTCCCACGAAGCCCAAAAGCCTCCTGGGCCAGCTTCTCGGAAACGAAGACCGCCCCGAAGCCTTCCGGATCCGGCATGATGGCCTGTTCGTCCGACATCAGATAAATATATTCCGGGCTGGCGGCGATGCCCGCAATCTCTAAAGAGTATACGGTTCCATTCATCTGCACCCT
Organism: Firmicutes bacterium UBA5774; assembly: GCA_002418625.1. GTDB lineage: Bacteria > Bacillota > Clostridia > Peptostreptococcales > Anaerovoracaceae > UBA5774. The sequence continues at coordinate 18,253 of DIEM01000021.1, read as the reverse complement.
GATCGTATCTCCGGGCTTTATATCCCGCGCATCGGCGAATTGCTGCAGCACAAGCGCTTCCTTATCCGATTCGCCTATATAAGTGCCCGAGATCATCGTCAGGCGATTGATGCCGTCATTCTTTTCGGGAATGGATATGATCTGCACCGTGACCCGCTCATCCTCATCATCGCTCACAAACGGAACTTTATAGACGACCCGTCCCTGGATTTCCTTTATGCCGTCCATTTCAGACAACTTATAGATCTCCTGCCGCGGGATCTTCATCGCTTCGACAAAGATGTCGGCAAAATTGTTTTGTTCATAATACGTCTGCAATGTGGATTTGAGGTTGATCGCCGCCATATTCATGGATGTGAACACGGTCAAGCCCGTGATTATTATGGCCAATACAGCTATATACTGTCCTTTTGATATCGTGATCATCCTGAGCAGCATCAATGTCGTTTTTTTCATTACCACATGATCCTTTCCGGCGGCAGTGGCTCCGCGTTGTCATGGATCTCCGTTATTTCTCCGCTCCGCATCCTGATTACGCGGTCTGCCATATCGGCGATGGCTATGTTATGCGTGATGACAACAACGGTCTTTCCCAGTTCCCGGTTGACTTTTTTGAGAAGCACCAGGATTGAGACACCGCTCGCGTAATCGAGGGCGCCCGTCGGCTCATCGCAAAGCAGAATGTCCGGATTCTTCGCAACAGCCCTGGCGATGGATACGCGCTGCTGCTCCCCGCCGCTGAGCTGCGACGGGAAATGGTTTCGCCGTTCGCCGAGTCCGACATCATTCATAACTTCACTAATATCCAGGGGGTCGTCGGCGATCTCAGTCGCCAGTTCGACATTTTCCTCCGCCGTCAGGCTTGCCATGATATTGTAAAACTGAAATACGAATCCCACTTTGCCCCTTCTGTATTCAGTCAGCTGTTTTTCCGAATAATCGGTGATTTCGTCGCCGCGCATGAATATGTGTCCGCTGCTTGGCGTGTCCATGCCTCCGAGCAGATTCAGCAGCGTACTCTTGCCCGAGCCGCTGGGACCGAGTATCACCATGAATTCCCCCTCATATACCTCAAAGGACGTGTTGACCAGCGCTTTGACCTCGATTTCGCCCATTTGATAACTTTTCGAGAGATTTTCGGTCCTGAGTATAACGTTCTTCATATTCGTATGCCCTCCATCGATTGAATTGTAAGGCTCAGTTGTCTCGGCTGAAAATCAGCCTGTTATTGATAATCCTTGCGCGCACTTCATTGTTTTGCGGCATCAGCATACTGACGGACACGAAAATCGCAATATTTATTCCGAGTCCAAACAGGCATCCATAAGAAGAATCGATTTGCAGCAGGAAAGTCGCGCAAAGCACAGTCGCAATTCCCGCCAACAGGCCGGCTATGGCTCCGGTCGGATGCGACTTCCCCCAAAAAAAGGCTCCTGCCAGCGGCACGATGATCTGCGCCGTCCCGCCCAGCGCGATAATACCTGTTTCGATGATCAAGGACGGCGTCTTTAAAAGCATGAGGTAAGCCAGTGCCGAGAAAACCAGAATAGCCCATTTCCCCGCTGATACCACCTTGCGCTCCGACATGCCCGGGTCGATATACCTCTTATGCACATCAATGGCATAAATGGCCGCAATGGCATGGATCTGTGCATTCGCAGTCGATAAAGCCGCCGCGGCTATGCAACAGAAAAGGATCGCCGCCAATACCGGAGGAGCGTATTCGACGAGCATCATCGGTATGACCGTATCCGGCGCACTTGCGCTCGGCACCAGCAGGATGGCCGCACTGCCCGAAAGAATCGCGCCGAGATATTCGATCGCCGTAAAACTGATCAATAAAGGCATGATGGAAAATGTCCTTTTTTTACCGACTGCGAACATCCTGAGCCACATCTGGGGTCCCATCAGCGCGCCGATCGGAACGGTAATGAACATCGACAGCCAGAGCATCGCCCCGCTGCCGCTTAAAGTATCTCCCAGGACAAAGCGTCCGCTGTCGCCCTCGTGTGCCGTGCTGAACAAATACGCGATCCCGCCCGCCTTATCCGCCAAGTAGAATCCGCAGAACAGCATGCCGGAAAAGACCAGAACGCCATAGAAGATATCGGCCCATGCCACGGCGCGCAGTCCGCCCGCCCATAAATATATAATGATGACAAGATAAAAGACCAATCCGCTTATGCGCCACGGGATCATGCCCTGGGACGCGATCTCGATCAGGTATGCGCCTGCGGAAAGCTGTATCTGGAGATACGGGATCGTGAACAGGATCATGACCAGCGTGATCAGGATACTCAAGGTCCGAGAGCCGTACATGTCGTTGAAAAAGTCCGTCGGGGTAATATACTTATTGGTTTTTCCATAGATCCAAAGTCTTTTTCCGACAACCATAAACAAGATGCCGAAAAGGATGTTCCAGGCAAGCGCCGTCAGATACACCGGCCCGCGCGAGAAGAAATAACCGCTGGAACCCATGAAGGCAAAGGAACTCACCCACGTTGCGTATACCGTGAAAAACGAAACGAGCGTGGACATGCTGCGGCCCTGGAGAAAGAAATCCTCGGCTGTCGGCAGCGCTTCCGTCCTTGCGAATTCCGCGATCACAAGAGGCACAAAAGTAAATGCAAAGATGATCAATAGCACGATCGTAATACTTGTCACATTATTCCTCATTCACTGATTCTGGTGTATAATGTCTGTAAAGACGGCCCACTTGTCTGCTGAAGTCATTATAACAAAACGGAACCTAAAATGCCACAATCAAACTTCTTGAAGAGGTGCCTATGTATCTTCCTTCTCTTTTAACCAGTTTTACAGTCTTCACCTTCCTTATATCGCTCGCGTATCTCTATATGTTCGTGCGCAGCCAGGAACGCTTCATACAGTATTGGGGGCTGTGCTGGGTCCTTTATTCATTCAGCCTCATGTTTCTGATCCAGTACATAAATACGGGCTCCGGGACGCTGCTTGAGATCCGGAAAGCCTTTGATATGCTCAACATCCTTTTTCTGCTTTTCGGCGGCTATGCGTTCATGCACAGGAAGATCCCCGGATACTGGATCCGGTTCTCCCTTTATTTGATCATATGGAACGTCATCGGCATTGTTTACGGATTCGACCTTTACGGCATATTCCTTCCAATATCGCTTTACCAGGTGATCATGACATTCTCGCTCTGTTACATTATTCTCAAATACTGGGATATCGCCGACTTTGAAAAAGGCCTTGCCATCATCATCTTTGTGCTGTGGGGCCTGAGCAAGGCAAGCCTGTCGATCTTCGAGACGCTCTATACCGATACCGGATCATTCTATTTATTGGAGATCGTTTTATCAAATAGCCTCAATTTCTGTATCCTGATCATTTATGTCCAGAAGATGAACAATACCGCCGCCGAAGCGGAAAGACTTTTCAAGGTCATAGCAGAAAATGCGGCGGATATCATATTCTACTACCAGCTGCAGCCGTTCCCGTCGCTGACCTATATCAGCCCTTCGGCGGAAAAGGTCACCGGCTATGCGCCGAAGGAATTCTATAATAATCCCAGGTTGTATATAGAGATCACCGAGCCGGATCAGCATGACCAGATCAAGACGATATTCGACCCGAATCAGGACGGTGATGATCCAAAAGTATTCAAATGGTATCATAAAGACGGCACGATCAGATGGATGGAATTCAACAATTCCGTCATTTATGACTATGGCGTGCCCGTGGCCATCGAGGGCTCCATCCGGGACGTCACTTTGATGAAAACAGTCGAGAATGAGCTGATACAATCAAAACAGGCACGCCAACGGCTGTTGTCCTATGTCTCCCATGAACTCAAAACGCCAGTCACATCGATTTTAGGATATATAAACGCCATCAAGGATGGCACGATATCGGACGAAAAAGAAAAGCAAGCGGCCATCAACACAATCTTTTCAAAGGCTTTGACGTTGGAAACCCTCATACAGGATCTCTTTCAGCTGTCAAAGCTTGAAACAAAACAATTTTCCTTCGAATTCATGGAATTGGATCCGGCGGAGCTCGCGCTCCGGCTGATCGGTAAATACAGCCTCGACGTCAAAAATGCAGGCCTTCGGCTGAGCTCCTCGATCGACCGCTCCAAGCTTGCCAACATCAGCATCATTGCCGATCCCGAAAGGATCGATCAGGTCTTCAGCAATATTCTTTTCAATTCCATTAAATACTCCCAGAAGAACGGGAAAATATTTGTAAGATGCGGCCTGGATAAAACAAAAAACAGCATCTATATCAGCGTGTCTGATAATGGCGCCGGCATCTCCCCTGAGGATCTTCCAAATATTTTTTCCCGTTTTTACCGCGCCCAAGGCAGTGCCAGCTCCGGCACGCCCGCCGGAAGCGGCCTCGGCCTGACGCTTTCAAAGGAGATCATTGACGCCCACAACGGGACGATACACGTAAAAAGCCACCTTGGCAAAGGCAGCACGCTGACTTTCACCATACCGGTCTATAACGATTAAGGAGGTCCAATATGCCCGGAGAAAAAATTCTGATAGTAGATGATGAAAAGGAAATCAATGAACTGATCCGATCCTACCTGCTCAAGGAGGGCTTCTGTCCTCTGTCGGCATATTGCGGGCGGGAAGCTATGGATGTCCTGTCCGAAAACAATGTCGATTTGATCATTTTGGATGTGATGCTTCCGGATATTGAAGGCATCGAGCTTTGCCTGAAGATCCGTTCCGCTTCGAATGCACCCGTGCTGTTCCTGAGCTGCAAATCCGAGGAAATCGACAAGATCATAGCGCTGTCCGTGGGCGGTGATGATTATATGACAAAGCCTTTCCTCCCGGGGGAATTGATTGCCAGGATAAAGGCTCATCTTCGCAGAAGCCGGATCTCTGAAGAAAACGACCTGTCGCGATGTATCTACGAAATGCCCGGCCTGACCGTCAATCTCGCCAACCGGGAGATTCTGGCCGATGGCCGTTCAGTGACACTTACCGCAAAAGAATTCGATATTTTGCAGATTCTGATCAAAAGCCCCAAACGTATCTACAGCATGGATCAGCTGTTCGAACTTGCCTGGAAAACCAATGCGCTTGAAGGGGATTCCAAGACCGTCATGGTCTATATCAGCAATCTCAGAAAAAAAATCGAATCCAATCCCGACAACCCCAAGTATATTCTGAGTATCCGCGGTGTCGGCTATAAATTCAACCATAAGCTGCTTGAAGGCTGATTCGGATCGCCGGAGCCTGTACCTCCATCAAAAAGCATGCTTCTCCATTGTTCCATCAGGAATATGGAGAAGCATGCTTTTATTATTCGTCTTTTATGCCTGGCATCAGCCTTTCAGTGTATAAAATTCATCATATTGCTTGTCGATCTCATCCATGAGCGCCTGAGGTCTGGGCTTGGTGACCAGGCTGACCACGATAAAGACGATCAGATTGAGGATCAGGGACAGCAGACCGCCTCCGCCTGCCGCGAATGGTCCTGGAGTGGATCCCGGAACGAAAGTGAACAGGCACAGGAAGAATACGCCGGCAACCAGTCCGGCAATGGCTCCTGCAGTCGTCGATCTCTTCCAGAACAGCGCGCCAACCGTAGGGATCAGCACCTGTCCGGTACCGGCCAGCGCCACGAGTCCGATGGTGACCAGCAGGCCAGGCACATACAAGGCCATGACATAAGCGACTGCGGAAAGCACCAGGATGCACCATCTTCCGACCCACACAAGGCCGCGTTCCGACATGTTCTTGTTGATATATGTTCTGTGGATATCAACCGTATAGATCGCGGACATGGAGTGGATCTGGGAATTCGCCGTCGACATTGCCGCAGCGGCGCCGCAGGCGATGATCAGAGAAGCAAGTACAAATGGCGCGTATTTGAACAGGATGACAGGCAGCACCTTGTCCGCCTGTTCGATCGTAGGCTCAAGTATGACCGCGGAGTTTCCGACGAGCATGGAGCCGACGTAAGCGATTGCAGCAAATCCGAGCAGGAACGGCATCAGGTTGAAAAGTCTGCCCGATTTGACGGCATAGCATCTGGTCCACAGCTGGGGACCCATGAACGCTCCGACAGGAGTGACAATGAACATTGCCAGCCAACCCATCCATGCGCCATCTGCCAGCACTAGATTCTCTGGTTTGGCTGCCGCAAGCTGCTGGAACATTTCAGCCGGCCCGCCAAGCAGATTAGCGATATAGATACCGCCGTAGATCATGCCGAAAAACAGCAGCACGCCGTAGAATATGTCTGTCCAGGCAACTGCCCTGAGTCCTCCGGACCAGACATAGATGATGATGACCAGATAAAACATCAGCGCCGCCAGCTTGAACGGGATCAAGCCGCCTGACGCGACCTCGATCAGGTACGCGCCGCCTGTCAGCTGTATCTGCAGATACGGCAGCGTAAACACGAGCATGACGATCGCAACGATGTTTCCAAGCGCTTCAGATCCGTACTGATGCTTGAAAAAATCTTTTGGGGTAATGTAGCCGTTGAGCTTTCCGAAGTGCCAGATCCTCTTCCCAACAAGGAAATACAATACGCCGAACAGGATATTCCAGGCGATAGCGGTCCAATACAAAGGGCCTTTGAGGTAGAAATACGCATTGGAGCCCATGAACGCGAACGCGCTCCACCAGGTGGCGGCAACCGTGAAGAATACGGCAATCGAGCCCATTCCCCTGCCTTGAACGAAAAAGTCCTCTGTAGTCGGCATGGATTTTTTGTTCGCAATGGCGCCCATGGCCAGCGGAATCAGCATAAACAATCCAATGATCAATAATGCAGTCACATTATTTCCCATTATTTTTCACCTCCTCCGTTCTGTCCCCAGTTCGTCCTGTAGGCATACAGCAGTATGGCGCACATATATACCCAGATGCATATTATGTAGCCATAGATGAACGGTAATCCAAAGATGAAGGGTTCAGAAACCTTCTGAAAGAAAAGTACGCCGGGAAATTCCATTGCCATGAAGCCGATAATCAATAAGGTCCAGATTGCTTTTGTCTTGCCAGACATTTTAGGTCTTGACATTTTCATTCCTCCCTTGCAATTTTTGGGGACGCTTCCGCCCTCATTGGATACAGTATATTCCGCTAAACTTAAAACAAACTTAAAAAAAACTAAAGATATGCTAAATATTGGAGAAATAGAAAGCGCGCTGAAAAAGCAAAAGGAGCCGCCTCAAAATGATTGCAATATCATCGAGGCAGCCCCTTGTTTCAACTCATGCCTAATTAATCTTCATGCTTCACTGCGGCTTCGGAGATAATCCTTTCAGCCAGATGCATCGGCACTTCCTCGTACCTGTCGAATTTCATCGTAAAGGTACCGCGAGCCTGTGTCATGGATCTCAGAATGATGGCGTACTTGAACATTTCAGCCATCGGCGCTTCGGCCATGACTTTCTGCTCACCGCCGGCCTGGGGCTCCATGCCGAGTATTTTGCCTCTTCTCTTGTTCATGTCGCCCATGATGTCTCCCATGTATTCATCGGGAACGACGATTTCGACATGCATGATCGGCTCAAGAAGTATCGGCTTCGCTTCCGCGATCCCTTTCTTGAAGGCCAGGGAAGCGGCGACCTTGAAGGCCATTTCATTGGAGTCGACATCGTGGTAGGATCCATCATACAGGACCGCCTTGATGTGAACGACGGGGAATCCTGCCAGAACGCCCTTCTCAAGGCATTCTCTGAGTCCTTTTTCGACAGCCGGGATATATTGTCTTGGCACCGAGCCTCCGACAACGGCTTCAGCAAATTCAAAATCTTCCTGGGAAGGGGAGAATCTGATATGCACGTCGCCATACTGCCCTGCCCCACCTGATTGCTTTTTATGCTTGCCCTGCACGTCGGAGCTTCCCTTGATGGTTTCCCTGTAAGCGATCTTCTGATCGACCATGTTGACGGCGACGCCGAATTTTTCCTTCAGCTTCGCACAGATGATGCCGATCTGGATGTCGCCCTGACCGCCGATCAGAGTCTGATGGGTTTCGGTATTTCTCGTCATTATGAATGAGGGATCTTCTTCCATGAGCTTATGGAGTCCCGAACTGATCTTTTCCTCATCGCCTTTCGCCTTGGGCTCGACAGCCATGAAAAGGGATGGCTCCGGAAACTCGACCGCCGGATATTTGATGCTGTGTGCCTTCTCGCAGAGTGTATCTCCGGTCTGCGTATGCTGGAGCTTGGATACGGCTACGATATCGCCTGCCGCCGCCGAGGATGTCTCTTCCTGATGCTTTCCACGCAGATAGAACATCGCGCCAATCTTTTCATTTTTTTCGGTCTTTGAATTATATACCTCGGTTCCGGCTGTGATCTTTCCGGAAATCACTTTCATGATCGAAATCTTTCCAACAAACGGGTCGGCGATCGTTTTGAACACAAATGCGGAAAGTGGCGCAGCCTCCAAGCACTTGACCTCGATTTCCTCTTCCTTCGCATCTGTCGCCTTATATGCCGGGTGATCCTTCGGAAGCGGCACATATTTCAGGAGCATATCCATGAATTCCTTGACGCCTCTTCCATCCGCCGCTGAAGCGGTAATGACGGGAACGATATTGCCGGCCGCGACGCCCTTCAGCAATCCGTTGCTGAATTCAGCATCCGTGAACGCTTCACCGGCAAAATATTTTTCGAGAAGCTCTTCATCGCTTTCAGCGATGGCTTCCATCAGGGCCTCTTTAACATCGTCGGCGATTGGATCAGTGAGCTGCACCAGAGAGGATCCGAATTTTGCCTGCAGATCCGAGATCACCTGATCGACTTCGACGTTTTCCTTATCTATCTTATTTATCAGGAAGAAGGTTGGCATGCTATACTGTTTACAGGATTTCCAGGCCTTTTCGGTTCCGACCTGAATGCCAGCGGACGCATCGACAACGATGACCGCGCCTTCAGAGGCACGCAGCCCCGAGTTGACCTCCCCGATGAAGTCAAAATAACCCGGAGTATCGATAAAGTTGATCTTGGCTTTCTTCCATTCGACAGGGGCGACCGATGTGCTGATGGAATATCCCTTTTCGATCTCCATTTTGTCATAGTCGGAAACTGTGTTTCCGTCTTCGACTTTACCCATTCTGTTAACGACACCCGTCGCGAACAGTCCCGCTTCGATCAAGGTCGTTTTCCCACAGCCTCCGTGTCCAACAAGTGCAACGTTTCTAATATTGTCGCTAGCATAACCTTTCATAGAACGCTTCCTCCCTAATTTTAATTTTCACGTAGCAGTGATATTATATCATTGTGGTTTTTAAATAGCAAAAGTATTTTACCTCCGGCGCTTGCATGCATGGTCGATTCTTAAGGCTCACGGGACGTTTCGGATGGTCCCGCCGCATCTCCAAGACGGTCTATGGCCGGTATCCTTGCCGCAATAAAAGTGATGATGAACGCGAGGAAAAGGCGCCCAAATGAAATCACCCAGATATTCGCTCCCGCTACCCAGAATATCAATGACGTCTCAATGATGCCGTGGCATATGAATATGAATATGCCTATCAACGCGAAATCCTTCTTCGGAATCGGCGTGTTCTTGCCGATCTCCATCAGCGTTCCCGCACCATAAGTCACTCCCATCACCACTCCGACCAGCAGCGGAAAAATAGACTGCTTTTGTATTCTCAATGCCCTGGATATGAACTGCAGCCTGTCGGAGAGCTTTTCAATGACCTTGTACACTATAAGGATCTCAACGATGATCATGAGCGGGATCAGGATCTTAAGAAAACTGAAGACGATGCTGACGGATCCATTCAGGATATCAAGCCCGATAACCTTAAGTGTCTCTACCATGAAAACACACCTCCCAGCCAGCCAACCAGCATGCCGGTCAGTATCGCCATAACGATTCTGTAGACAGTGAATCTTGCGACATTCAGCCCGATCTTCTGTGCGATGGCCGCCTCGACCGGTATCGTATGAGCAATCAGGACCATCATCGCCACTGTGGTGATCTCGGCGGATGTAAAGGACAATGTGTTCATAACGGCTATCGTGCCGTACTCATCGGTAAATACCCCTGTTATGAGCGGGATGATCGCTTCACCCGGCAGATTGAAAAACCTCATGGCCGGTGAAAAAACATCCTCCAGAAAAGGCATCACCGGCGAATGCCTAATCACAACGACTGCGGCATAGACGGGAAGAACGACCTTCAGCAATGTGAAGGCCGTTTTCAACGCTTTTATAAATCCTGTCCTGATTGCCGTGATCAACACATTATCACTACCTTCCGGCCTACGGCCGATTAAAATTCCGCAGTCTTGGGTGTTCTTGGGAATGGCAGCACGTCGCGGATATTGGATACTCCGGTGATATACATGATGATCCTCTCGAAGCCGAGTCCGTAGCCTGCATGGACAGCACCGCCGTACTTTCGAAGATCGAGATACCACCAGTAATCCTCCGGATCAAGGCCGCTCTCGGTCATGCGCTCCACCAGCCTGTCATATCGCTCTTCTCTCTGGCTGCCGCCGATGATCTCCCCGATGCCCGGCACCAGAAGGTCCATTGCGGCAACGGTCTCGCCATCATCGTTCATTCTCATATAGAATGCCTTGATCCCTTTTGGGTAATTGATGACAAACACCGGCTTCTTATAGATCTCTTCCGTCAGATACCGCTCATGCTCCGTCTGAAGGTCGATGCCCCAAATGACCGGAAACTGGAATTCGCGTCCGGATTTCTGAAGCAGCTCAACAGCTTCGGTATAAGTCACACGGGCGAAATCCGATGACACTATGGACTTGAGCCTTTCGGCAAGCCCCTTGTCCATGAACTCATTGAAAAAAACCATTTCCTCCGGTGCGTTTTCCAGCACGTAGCTGATGATGTACTTGATCATTTCCTCAGCCAGAGCCATATTGTCATTGATATCGGCAAAGGCGACCTCCGGCTCGATCATCCAGAATTCGGATGCATGCCGGGCTGTATTGGAATTCTCAGCCCTGAAGGTCGGGCCGAATGTATATACTTTTCTGAATGCCAGCGCATAAGCCTCCGCTTCAAGCTGGCCACTGACTGTCAGGCTCGTTTCCTTGCCGAAAAAGTCTTCCGTGTAATCGATCCTGCCGCCTTCATTCCTTGGCGGATCCATCAGGTCCAGCGTTGTGACGCGGAACATTTCACCGGCGCCCTCGCAGTCGCTTCCCGTGATGATCGGCGTATGGACATAGACGAAGCCTTTCTCCTGAAAGAATTTGTGGATCGCAAAGGCCACAAGCGAGCGCACGCGGAAAACGGCCGAGAACGTATTGCTCCTCGGTCTGAGATGGGCGATCTCCCTTAGGAATTCCAGGCTGTGCCTTTTTTTCTGCAGCGGATAGTCCGGATCGGATGCCGCCTCGACCAGTATAGATGCAGCCTTGATCTCAAATGGCTGCCGCGCCGAAGGGGTCAGCTCAAGCCGACCCGTCACGGATAGCGCAGCCGCCACGCCCGCTTTGGATATGGCATCGTAATTATCTATTTTACTGTCTTCATATACGATTTGGACCGACTTGAAAAAGCTTCCATCATTAAGCTCTATGAATCCGAACTTGTTGGAATTCCTGTTTGTCCTGACCCAGCCTCTTACTCGGATTTCCCCGTCTGCAAACGCTTCGGGCGCTGCGTATAGTTCCTTGACCAATACATCTTTCATATTCTGCATCATCTCCTTAAAACTGAAAACAGGACGTGCACAGAAGACACGTCCCGTTTGGATCTCTTTGGTACTACCTGTCTATCGGCTTCATCGTCGGGAATAGAATGATATCTCTTATTGATGGAGAATTGGTCAGCAGGATGATGACCCTATCGATCCCGATCCCCAGCCCGCCGGTCGGCGGCAGTCCCACCTCGAGCGCATTGACAAAATCCTCATCCATTGGATGGGCTTCATCGTCTCCGCTGTCCAGCTGCGCCTGCTGCTCGATAAAGCGCTGTTTCTGGTCGATGGGATCATTCAGCTCCGAAAACGCGTTGGCCACCTCCCATGTGTTGATGAAGGCTTCGAATCTCTTCGTTCTTCTAGGATCCTCAGGATCCCTTTTAGCGAGCGGCGATACGTCGACCGGGTGATGCGTGATGAACGTCGGCTGCATCAGATGCTCCTCGCAATAGGCTTCGAAAAGGGAATTGATGACAAGTCCCCTGGTCAGCTTATCGGCGTCCTCCAGATGATGCTTTTTAGCGATTGCTCTGGCTTCCTCATCCGTATTGATCTGTGTAAAATCTTCTCCGACCCATTCCTTGACTGCGTCTTCCATTTTGAGACGCCTCCAGGGCGGCGTAAGGTCAAATTGCTTGCCCTGATAATCAATTTTCATAGTGCCGAGCACCTTCTGCGCGACAGTGGAGATCAGATTTTCAGTAAGCTCCATCATATCGTCAAAATCCGCATATGCCTGGTACAATTCCATCGAAGTGAACTCAGGATTATGCTTTGGTGACATGCCCTCGTTCCTGAACATCTTGCCCATTTCATAAACGCGGTCGAATCCGCCGACGATCAGTCTCTTAAGGTAAAGCTCATTGGAAATGCGAAGCTTCATATCAAGGTCGAGCGTATTATGATGCGTTACGAACGGTCTTGCGTTGGCGCCCCCGGCAATAGTCGTCAGGATCGGTGTATCGACTTCGAGGTAATCTCTGTCCTCGAGGAAATTCTTGATTTCCTTGATCATTTTCGAACGCAGGTAAAACGTATTTCGCACTTCCGGGTTGACGATCAGGTCCACATATCTCTGGCGATAGCGGATATCCTGGTCCTTCAGTCCATGGAACTTTTCCGGAAGCACTTGAAGGGATTTCGACAAAAGAACGACCTTCTGCGTCTTGATGGATATCTCCCCATGCTTTGTCCTGAAAACCTCGCCGATTATGCCGACGATATCCCCGATATCATAGGTGATGAATATGTCATATTCCTCATCGCCGATGGCATCCTGCCTGACATAGCATTGTATCCTGCCCTGCTTGTCCTGGATATCTATAAATGAAGCCTTGCCCATCTGGCGCTTTGCCATGATCCTTCCGGCAGCGACAACGCTTTTTCCTTCCATGCTGTCAAAATTTTCCTTGATGTCACCGCTGTAATCCTTGACATCCCACTTTTCGATGACGAAAGGATTCCTGCCCATTTCCTGCAGTTTAGCCAGTTTCTCTCTCCTGACGCGAAGCACTTCAGTCAGGTTGGCCTCTTCAGCCGGGCCGGTTTGGGGTTGCTGCGTATTTGTCTGGTCTGTACTCATATTCACACCTTCTTCGAATGATCTTATTTGCTTATTTCCATAACTTCATATTTTACGACGCCGTCAGGGACCGCGATTTCCACCTTGTCTTTGACTTTTTTGCCAAGGAGCGCTTTGCCGACAAGCGATTCGTTCGAAATTTTTCCTTCATAAGGATCTGCTTCCGTGGAACCGACAATCGTATATTCTATTATATCTTTGGTCTTGTTGGACAGATTCTTGACCTTGACCTTGAGCCCAATATTCACAAAATCAGATGAAATACTGTTTTCATCGATGATTTTCGCGATTCTGACCATGTTTTCAAGCTTATTGATTCTTTCCTCGAGCTCGGCCTGTTCATTTTTGGCAGAATCATACTCCGAGTTTTCAGAAATATCTCCATAGGAAATCGCTTCCTTAATTCGCTCTGCAACTTCTTTTCTCTTTACCGTGATCAATTCTTCGAGTTCAGCCACGATTTTCTCATAACCTTCCCGGGTTAACAATATTCCTTCTGCCATTGTGATATCTCCTTCTCTATCTGCGCCTGATGGGCTTTTGAGTGCCTTGGACCGCGCCTATATGCGCAATATTATAAACCGAATTCCCTAAAAAGTCAAGCATTCCGGACTATTCAAAGCCATTCCGTCCATGCCCGGCCACCGTCGAAACATATTCCATCATACATGTGAAGCCAGATCCTCGAGGAGCGTCCTGACCTGTTCATACCGATCCAGTCCGTTGGCTCGCCGCCTCGCTTCCGCCGCTCCGCGCGAGCCTTTCAGGTACCATCCCAGGTGTTTTCTCATCTCCCTGACGGCAGCATACTCGCCTTTTTCTTCCATGAGCATATCAAGCTGGCTGACGATGACCGGCAATTTATCCGCAAGTCCGGGCGCCGGCGGCCGTTTTTCGCCACGCCAGATTGCCAGCGAATCCCGGAATATCCACGGATTTCCAAGCGCGCCTCTCGCAATCATGACAAAGTCGCAGCCCGTCACTTCCAGCATGCGTACGGCGTCGTCCGCTGAAAAGACATCGCCGCTGCCGATAACGGGAATGCCTATGTTTGACTTGACTTTGGCAATATAGGACCAGTCTGCGCTCCCGTTGTAGAACTGCTCCCGTGTCCGCCCATGCACACTGATGGCCGAGACGCCCGAACCCTCGGCGATCCTGGCTATTTCAAGCGCATTGACGGAATTTCTGTCCCAGCCCAGTCTTATCTTGACCGTGACCGGCTTTTCAGTCGATCCGACGACAGCCTCGATGATTTTTCGAGCCAAAATCGGATCCGTCATCAGCGCAGATCCGTCTCCGCCCTTTACGACCTTCGGCACGGGACAGCCCATATTAATATCGATGATGACATTTTCCCTGCATTCGAGTTTTTTCGCCGCAAGCGCCATGCAATCCGGATCAGATCCAAAAATCTGGTATGCCACCGGTTTTTCGTCCTGATGTATTCTCAGCAGCTTCTCCGTGGACCTGTCATTATAGTATAGGCCTTTGGCGCTGATCATCTCCGAAAAAGCCAGGCTGCAGCCAAAACTCCTGCACAGCCTCCTGAAGGGGCTGTCGGTAATGCCGGCCATCGGCGCCAATATGAAAGGATTGTCCAGCGCGACATCGCCGATGCGCAGCCTTTTTGTTACAGGTTCAATTTTTAATGGCATATTTCATTACCGCTTTCATTTCAATTCGGGCACTGCCGGTTCTAAAGCCCCGGATCGCAGCTTGCGGATTTTTTTGGCTCATGCCGGTTTTTTTCATAAATGATCTGCAAGCCTTCCAATGTCAGCATTTTGTCGATTTCGTCGATACAGCCTATGCCGCCGGCGATCAGCGTCGCCATGCCTCCAGTCCCGATGACCTTGACCCTTTTGCCTCCATCTTCCGGAGACAGTTCCTTTTTCATCCTGTTGACGATGTATTCAACCAGTCCCATATGTCCATATACCAGACCGGACTGCATGCTCTCGATGGTATTTTTGCAGATCACATGCCCGGGCTCTTCCAACTCGACTCTTGGCAGCTTCGCTGTTTTTTCAAAAAGCGCCTCGGATGCGATTTTCAAGCCCGGAGCGATGGTCCCGCCCAGATATTCTGCTTTCTCGGAAACCGCGCAGAATGTTGTCGCCGTACCAAAATCGACGATGATCAGCGGGCCGCCGTATTTTGCGAATGCCGCCACCGAGTTGACGATCCTGTCAGAGCCCACCTGCTTTGGGTTGTCGTATTTTATGATCATGCCGGTCCTGACCCCGGGGCCGACGACGATCGCCCTCTTGTTGAAATACTTCATCGACATATGTTGCAATGTGTAGACGATCGGGGGCACGACCGTAGATATGATGATGTCCTTCACGTCATTCGTATCCAATCCTTCATAAGTGAAAAATTGGTTGACCAGCATCCCATACTCATCGGCGCTCTTATTCTTGTCTGTTTCTACGCGCCAGTTTTGAATCAGATCGCCATCTTTGAACACGCCCAGTACGATATTCGTGTTGCCAACGTCAAAAGCTAATAGCATATCGGTTCACTCCTTCATTCAATAGCATTATAAATACCTTGACCGCGGCTGACTTGCCTAGACATATCCATAGATGCCTCTGACAGACACTTCGCCTGAAATGATTTCCATGGCTTGCCCCGCCGTATCTTCGATGATCAGGCCGCCTGCTCCGGTCAGCGCCACTGCTTTTCCAGTGACGCTGCCGTCTCCGGATATGACTGTGACTTCCCTGCCAAGCGTTGCGGAATTTTCTCTGCAAAATTCTATGATCTCATTGGTTCGATGCTCCGCGATACATTGATAATAATAATCCAGACGAGTCAATATTTCAATAAGGATATCGCTTCGACAGGCAGTCCTTCCCGAAACCAGCATCAGTGACGTCGCCTTATTTCTTATTTCTTCCGGAAAATCCTGCTCTTGATGGTTCACATTCACGCCGATTCCGACGATGACGTGATGGAGCCCCTCCGGCTCCCCTTCCATCTCAGCGAGAATGCCGCAGACCTTTTTGCCGCCTATGACGATATCATTGGGCCACTTGATCGCCGCTTCATATCCGAGACGCAGCAGTGCGTCGCATACTGACGCTCCGGCCATCTGCGTCATCATGACCGCTTCTGACATTTGGATCGAAGGCTTGAAAACAATCGACATCCAGATGCCTTTGCCTGCAGCGGAATCCCATTGCCGTCCCCGCCGGCCTCTTCCCGCCGTCTGCCTGTCTGCCAGTATGACGGCGCCGTCCGGCATGCTGTCCGATGCTTTCTTTGCATATGTGCTTGTTGAATCGATTTCTTCAAGATAGACATGCTCTCTGCCAATGCGGCAGTCATCGGGCAATCGATAAAAAACCGTCTCCATCATTTCCGGACCGTTTGCCAGCCGATATCCCTTCTTTGTGACGGATTCGATTTCATATCCGTCTTTCTTAAGGCTTTCAATATGCTTCCACACCGCCGCCCTGCTGATCCCGGCCGTCCTGCTCATTTCCTCACCGGAAACGAAGCCGTTCCCGCCACGTACCAGCATGCAAAGAATCGTGTTCCTCATGACCGCCCTCCGTGATCTGTAAAGTAATTTCCATTGTACTACAACGCCGGTTTTTTTCAACCGCTTTATCGCTTGAAATCGATTCCCCTTGAGAAAAGGCTGTCTCTCCATGATTTTTCCAACCATTTCGAGGCAGCCTTTTCCAATATTCATATTATTTTACGGTTATAGATCAGTCATCAATACCCTGAGAACATCGATATGAACACCCCTGCACAGACAGCCGAGCCAATGACACCTGCGACATTCGGGCCCATCGCATGCATGAGCAGAAAGTTCTGGGGATCCTCACGGGCCCCGACGACCTGTGCCACACGGGAGGCCATCGGTACTGCCGAAACCCCCGCTCCGCCAATCAGCGGATTGATCTTTCCGCCCGACAGAACATTCATTAGTTTCCCGAGAAGCACGCCTGCGGCAGTTCCTATTGCAAAAGCAATGACTCCCAGCAGCAATACCTTAAGTGTTTCAGGCACAAGGAATGTCGGTCCCTGGGCTGACGCGCCAACTGATATACCGAGGAATATCGTCACGATATTGACGAGCGCGTTGGATGCCGTGTCGTGCAGCCTCGCTGTGACGCCGCTCTCCTTGAAGAGGTTTCCGAGCATCAGCATGCCGATGAGCGGCGCTGCCGGCGGCAGTATCAGGACAACGACGATGGTCACGATGATCGGGAACAATATTTTTTCTGTCTTGCTGACCACGCGAAGCTGTGCCATGCGGATCATGCGTTCCTTTTTGGTCGTCAGCGCCATCATGATGGGCGGCTGGATGACCGGGACAAGCGCCATATAGGAGTATGCCGATACAGCGATCGCTCCGAGCAGATGCGGTGCCAGCTTCGTTGCGATGAATATGGCCGTCGGGCCGTCGGCTCCGCCGATGATCCCGATGGCTGAAGCCTCCTGGGCTGTAAAACCGAGCAGTATGGCTCCGATAAAGGTCGTGAATATGCCGAACTGGGCGGCCGCTCCCAGCAGCAGCGCCTTGGGATTGGCGATCAGCGGACCGAAGTCCGTCATAGCGCCGACACCCATGAAAATGATCGGCGGGAATATTCCCAGATGGTCGCCCTGATAGAAATACCAGAGCAGCCCGTAAACCGTCTCGCCTTCCTGCGGCGAGAAAATACCGCTTATCGGCAGATTTGAAAGCAGCATGCCGAATGCGATGGGCACCAGCAGCAGCGGCTCGAATCCTTTTTTGATCGCCAGGTACAGGAATATAAGCGAAACGAGAATCATGATCCCGCTTCTCAAATCCATATGGGCAAAGCCGGTACTCAGCAAAAACTCTTTTATTGTTTGAATGAGCATCTTATATCCTCCTTTTTTTAAATTTTTAGGAGGTTACTTCAGCGAAAGTAATACATCTCCGGCATTTACCGCGTCGCCTTTTGCAACCTGAATCGTGTCGATCGTTCCATTGAACGGTGAAAAAATTTCATTTTCCATCTTCATGGCT
>DIEM01000025.1 GCA_002418625.1 Firmicutes bacterium UBA5774 | reverse complement strand
CGAAGGGGCGAACGGGTCGAATATCCGATAATGTCCATTTCGCTGGCAGTGATCACAAATCAATTCCACGACATCGAATCGCATCTTCAGGTGGCTCAATTCGCCGCCGAGATGAAGAAAGCGGTCAAAGCGCTGCCCGGCAGCAATTACTTGTTCGACAGACGCCGACATTGAATAGAGGTAGAGGAATCATGACAAGCAAGCAAATTAAATTGGGACATCTCGGGGCGCTCCTCACGATATCCATCTGGGCAACGACTTTTGCGTCGACGAAGGTCCTGCTGGAGGATTTCACACCGGTCGAGATCATGTTCTACAGATTTGCAGTGGGGTACATCGCGCTGCTGGTCATCCGGCCCAGGTTCATCAAATACAGAAGCATAGGTGAAGAAGTGTTGTTCATGGCTGCCGGCATTTGTGGCGTCAGCATTTTCTATTTGTTTCAGAATACGGCGCTTACGTATACTTTCGCCTCGAACTCGGCGGTGCTGATGTCCGTCTCGCCGCTTTTCACAGCGCTTATCACGCATTACCTGCTGAAGACGGAAACACTTCGGCCTTCATTTTTCGCCGGCTTTGCGGTATCCATGACCGGTATTGCCCTGATCGGCTTCAATGGCAATTTTGTGCTCGAGCTCAATCCGCTTGGGGATATACTATCCGTTCTCTGTGCCTTCGTGTGGGCGGTCTATTCCCTGATCATCAGGAAAATCAGCGATCAGAATTATGACAATATTCTCGTCACAAAAAAGGTGTTCTTTTATGGATTGATCTTCATGCTGCCGCTGCTGCCGCTCTTTGGATTCGAAACCGGGCTTGAACGGTTCGCATCCATGCCGAATCTTCTGAATATGCTTTTTTTGGGTCTCGCAGCGTCTGCTGTCTGCTACATGACCTGGAATTACGCGTTAAAGGTTCTCGGCGCAGTTAAAACGAGTGTCTATATCTATGTGATACCTGTCATGACGATCGTTATATCGGCGACGGTGCTGCAAGAGAAGATCACGCTGGTCGCGGCAGCAGGGGCAATACTGATCCTGTCGGGACTGTATCTGTCGGAGAGAAAACCGGCCGCGCGGCAGCGGATCGATGGGCATACGACTTCAAGCCCGGATGCGTGAGCAGATTTCTGGCCGGGACTTGGGAGATCTGGAAAAAATCATGGCGTTGTTAAAGATAAAAACATTTTTATGCATTTTCATGGGATTTGATTGTATAATTAGGAGAGCAGGCCAACAGGATTTTCATTTTGTTCGATATGCTTTTTTAAAGTCTGTTTTTCTTCTGGAAGGACCGGCTGCAGGCTGAAAGGTGAGAGACAAAGAGATAGTATGGATAAAAAGGATTTTGACAAGCTGCAGAATGCGGTCGAAAAGTATCTGGAAGACCGAAAAGAAGAGCATCTCATGGAGATCATCAACGCATCGGAAGGGCTGATCTATCATTTCGCCAGATTGTATGGCGGTGGATCGTCACTGGACGATCTCTATCAGATCGGCTGCGAAGGCCTGCTGAAAGCTCTGAATTCATATGACAGCAGCCGAGGCGTCAAGTTCGTGACCTACGCGTCCCATGGAATCATTGGGGAGATCCGCCATTATGTCCGAAAGGAACGCCATTATTATTACCCGGAATATCTTGAGAAGTATCAGGAGAAAGCCTACGATTACATATCCGAGCAATTGGAAAAGGATACGCTGATATCTCCGGAGGACCTGGCGGACAAGTTGAATCTCAAGCCTGAAGCCTTATCCCCCGTCATGGCTGCAGGCCTTGTCCATCTCAATCATCTGGAACTGTCGCAGATCAAGGCAAAATCCTACGAAAGCTTCACGCTGCCGGTCGAGGACAAACTCCTGATCAGCCAGCTTCTTTATAAACTGACCGATATCCAGAAGGATGTGATCGAAATGCTTTATTATCGGGGCATGACGCAGGAAGAAACCGCCCGCGAGCTGGGGGTTTCCCAACGGCAGGTTTCCAGGATCAACGAAAAGAGCCTGAAGCAGATGCGCAAGGATATGAAGGTCAAAGAATGACCGGAGTTTCAGGTCATTTTCTCACATCGTAACCCTGTTCTTCAATGGCCTCAGTGACCATTTCGACTGTGGCTTTATCAGGATCAAATTCCACTGTCACAGTTTTTTCACTCAGGCTCACATCAACGCTGTCGATGCCCGGAAGTGCTTCAACGGCTTTCGTAACGGTATTTTCGCAATGGCTGCAGGACATGCCGTCCACCCGCAGTACGATCATTTTCAATGACATTTCGATGACCTTCTTTCATTTATATATTTTTAAATTCATTTTTGTCTTTCGTTCCATGCGCGGTGACCGCTGACGGATCGCCTGTAATGATTATACCCACAATAGTAAAGGACAAGGAATTATTTTGCCGATATTTTTCGGACGCATAAAAAAAGAAAATGCGTTTAAGCATTTTCTGAATGATGGTGGGCGATACAGGACTCGAACCTACGACTTCCACCTTGTCGAGGTGGCACTCTACCAACTGAGTTAATCGCCCGCACGGTACGAAAACTATTATAACCAATAGGAATCATAAAATCAACCCAATTTTTTATTAATTTCCGGGGTCTTTCGGATTTGTTTTTCATCATCTTGCCGTTGACAAATTTTTTTTCAGGTGGTATCATAAACAAAACTGTGACCGAGGAAGTAGAGTGCGATTTAAGCTCAGCGCAAGGCTGGGATCCGAAGGGATCCTGCAGAGAGCCGTCGATGGTGGAAAGACGGCAGCGAAAAGGTCGTATTTGAAGTTCCCTCGCGAGTTGCATGACTGAACCTCATAGTAGGCCATGCCGGCCGCCGACCGTTAACAGGCAGGTGTATGTTTGTACGCTGGCAGAGATGCGGCTTATTGCCGCAAGTTGGGTGGTACCGCGGATAAGTTTTTACGAAAGCTTCGCCCCAAGAATTGGGACAAGCTTTTTTTGTATTTTTGCGCAAGCTGTATTACAATAAAAGAGCGAACCGATCCTGCCAGCAGCTTGTAGTGTAGAAAGGTGTGGAACAGATGATCATCGTATTGAAAAAAGGAGTTACATACGAAGAAGTGATGGAGCTGACGGAATGGGTCGGGCAGCATGGCGTTGCGGCCAATCCAATCTATGGAAATGAGACGACAGTCATAGGTCTCGTCGGCGATACGTCAGGGCTGGACAGGGATGCGCTGAGCATGATGCCATGCGTCGAAAAAGTGATCCTTGTGCAGGAGCCTTATAAAAAGGCAAACCGGAAATTCCATCCGGATGATACCGTGATAGATGTCAATGGTGTCAGATTTGGCGAAAAGAAGATACCAATCATTGCCGGTCCCTGCTCAGTGGAGTCGCAGGAACAGATCCTGCTGGTCGCCAGGGAAGTGCAAAAAACCGGAGCGACGATGCTTCGCGGAGGCGCGTTCAAGCCGCGCACCTCCCCATATGCTTTCCAGGGGCTGAAATCCGAAGGACTGATGCTGCTGGACTCTGCCAGGAGGGAAACCGGATTGCCGGTCGTTTCCGAGATAACCAATCCGTCCTATATAGAACTTTTTAACGATTATGTGGACATCATCCAGGTCGGCGCAAGGAACATGCAGAACTTTGAACTGCTGAAGCTGCTCGGGCAGCTGAAAAAGCCGATCCTGCTGAAACGGGGATTCTCAAACACGATAGAGGAACTGCTGATGTCCGCCGAATATCTTATGAGCGGGGGAAACGAGCAGATCATTCTTTGCGAGCGAGGGATCAGGACATTCGAGACCCAGACACGCAACACGCTTGATGTCAGCGCCATACCGCTGCTCAAGAGGATGAGCCATCTCCCTGTCGTAGTGGATCCTTCCCATGCGTCCGGACTGTCTTATCTCGTCGAGCCGCTTGCTTTGGCCGCCATAGCCTGCGGTGCAGACGGACTATTGATAGAAGTGCATCAGGATCCGAAAAACGCGCTGTCGGACGGACCTCAGTCCATCACGCCTGAACAGTTTGAGCAGCTGATGCCTAAAATGCGCAAAGTGGCGGAGGCCATCGGGAGAACCATATGAAAAATATCCGTATCAAAGCCGGACACGGCCACAGGGAAAGCCATGTGAAGCTGGTCCATGTCAATGCCGCGAGCGGAAGCTATTATGTATATATCGGCGTCGACTATAAAAGCGCCGGTGCATATGCAAAAAACCTTCGATTTGACGGCAAGGCTTTCATCGTCACGGACAGCAACGTCTATCCGCTATATGGCGATGAGATGGCGTCAGCCCTCAGGAATGAGGGGTTTGACGTAGACATGCTTGTTCTGCCGGCCGGAGAGGAGCACAAGCGCCTCGAATCTGTCAGCAGCATTTATGAAGCGCTTCACCGCCACGGCATGACCAGAAGCGATCTTGTGTTCGCTCTCGGCGGCGGAGTCGTCGGCGACATGGCCGGGTTCGCGGCAGGGACTTATATGCGCGGTGTGCCGTATATCCAGGTTCCGACGACCTTGCTTGCCCAAATAGATTCGTCGGTGGGCGGCAAAACGGGTGTTGACCTTGAATTTGGTAAAAATCTGGTGGGCATGTTCAATCAGCCCGTCAAAGTTCTGATCGATCCGTCGTTCCTGAAGACCCTGTCAGCCGAAACGACCGCCGACGGTATGGCGGAGGCTTTGAAATACGGACTCATACGGAACGCGGAGCTCTTTGAAAGTCTCGCGGAGGATGACGGTGAAATCGACTTTATCGGGCTGATCCATACGTGCGTCGAAATAAAAAACCAGGTCGTGTCCAATGACGAGCGCGATACAGGCGAACGCATGATCCTGAATTTCGGCCATACCATCGGCCATGCGATCGAAAAATGCGGGAATTATACAAAATATACTCATGGTCAAGCCGTCGCGATCGGCATGGTCCGGGAGGCCGCCATTGGAGAAGCGCTGGGCGTGACGCCCGCAGGGACATCGGAGCGTGTCCGGAAGGCTGTCAGTAAATTCGGGCTGCCGGCTGACGCCGACGAAAGCCCGGCCGACATTTATGAGGCGCTTCTGTCAGACAAGAAAAAAAGCGGTGATGATATAAATTTTATTTTGCTTGAGCGCATCGGGCACGCAGTGATCAGCAGGATCCCTGTCAGCAGAATCAGGCCGCTGCTAGAAGAGCGGATAATTCCGGCAACAACGCAAGGGAGTCAATAAACATGGATATAACGATCGAATCGAGACCATTGACAGGAAATATTCCTGGAATCCCGTCGAAAAGTGTGCTGCATCGCGCGCTGATCTGTGCCGCGCTGGCAAACGGCGAAAGCCGGATCAGAAATGTGATCTCTTCGGACGATATCGAGGCCACGCTGGGAACACTCAATGCCCTTGGAGCCTTTGCGGCATTTGACGGCGATACGATCGCCGTCAGCGGGATAGGCGGAGCCGCCGGTATGTCAGGGCCTGCAAGGCTCCACTGCGGGGAATCGGGCTCTACATTGAGATTCATGATTCCTGTCGCGGCGGCGCTGGGCGCGGAGGCTGTCTTTGAAGGCGGCGGCCGCTTGCCGGAGCGGCCTCTCGGAACATATTTCGACGTATTGAAGGATAATGGCGTCGAGATGACGCATCCAGAGGGGAAAAGCCTGCCGCTTGGCGTCAAGGGAAGGCTGAGGAGCGGAAATTATACGATATCAGGGGCTGTCAGCTCCCAATATATCACCGGTCTGCTGCTCGCTCTCCCATTATGTCCGGGTGATTCGGCCATCCATGTCGAGGAGCCGTTCGAATCCAGGACCTATGTCGATATAACGATATCCGTCATGGAGAGCTTCGGAGTCCAAGTCGAACAAATCGGGAATACATATCATATAAAAGGAGGCCAGGAGTACGGCCCCCGTGATTACACAGCAGAGTGCGACTGGTCCCAGGCAGCTTTCTGGCTGTGCGCCGGAGCCATCGGCGGCGATGTCGCCGTCTCTGGCATGGATATGGTGTCAAGACAGGGAGACAAAGCAGTGGTCGATCTGCTCAGGCAATTCGGCGCCGAGGTCCGGGAGCAGCAGGATGGCAGTATCAGGTGCAGTGCCGGAGATCTGAAAAGCATTGAGATCGATGCTGCCCAGATTCCGGATATCGTGCCGGTACTGGCAGCCGTCGCCGCGTTCGCGGAGGGCTCGACACGCATATGGAATGCCGGCCGGCTGCGCTTCAAGGAGAGCGACAGGCTTGAATCCACAGCGGATGCGCTGTCGTCGATCGGCGCGGCGATCAGTGTGGAATGTGACGAACTGATCATCAAAGGCAGGGATGTTCTGGAAGGCGGTACAGCCGGCGGGCATGGAGACCATCGCATCGTCATGGCGCTCGCGACGGCGGCAGCCAAGTGCGCGTCACCAGTTACTATAAAAGGATATGAATGCGTCAGCAAATCTTATCCGCACTTTTTTGAAGATTATAAGAAATTGGGGGGTGTGATCCATGGGATCGACATGGGGTAGGATTTTAAAAATATCGGTGTTCGGCGAATCCCACGGGGCAGGTGTCGGCATCGTCATCGACGGTTTTCCGGCCGGCATAGCGGTGGATGAGGAGTTCATCCGCTTGGAAATGGCCAGGCGGGCGCCGGGGGGCAGACTGGCGACGCCAAGGAAGGAAAGCGATGAATGCGAGATCGTTTCAGGCGTTTATAAGGGAACAACGACAGGGGCGCCAGTATGCGGCATGATCCGGAATACGAATACCCGCTCCGCTGATTATTTGGACCTTGCCGACGTGCCGCGGCCGTCCCATGCGGATCTGACCAGCAGGCAGCGTTATAAGGGATACAGTGACCTGCGGGGCGGCGGCCATTTTTCCGGCAGGCTGACGGCGCCGCTCGTCTTTGCCGGCGCCTTATGCAAGCTCTATCTCAAAGGCTATGGCGTCATGATTGGAGCCCATCTTAAAAGCGTAGGCGCGATATCAGACGACAGCTTTGAAAACCGGCACATGGATCGCGAATTCTTCGACAGGCTGGCCGGCCGCGAACTGCCTTTCATCAGTGAAGAAGCAGGCGCGCGGGCCATGGCGGAGATCCTTGCAAGAAAAGCCGATGGCGATTCTGTCGGAGGCGTTGTCGAGTGTGCCGTTGCCGGTATGCGCGCGGGACTTGGAAGCCCGATGTTCGATGCTGTCGAAAGCAGGATTGCAGATATCGTATTTGCCGTTCCGGGCGTGAAGGGAGTGGAATTCGGAGAGGGCTTCAATATCGCCCGGATGTTCGGTTCCCAGGCCAATGACAAATATTGCGTCAAGGACGACAAGATCTGTCCGGAAACCAATAACAGCGGCGGCTGCCTGGGAGGCATCACGACCGGCGCGCCGATCATCTTCAGGGCGGCCTTCAAGCCGACCGCGTCCATCGCGAAGCCGCAGCTCACGGCAAATATCAAAACCGGCACTATGGAAGAACTGTCCGTCCCCGGAAGACACGATCCCTGCATCGCGGTCAGGGCGGTGCCCGTCATCGAGGCGGTATCCGCCATCGCGGCCACTGATATCATGTTGGAGGCATTCGGCTATGAACGAACTTGAGGGCCTCCGCAGCAGGATCGACGAGATCGACCGGAAGATCGTGGAGCTATATAAAGAACGCATGGATATCGTGTCCGAAGTCGCCGGTCTGAAGCGCGACACCGGCGGAAGCATTTACAGACCTGACAGGGAAGAGGCGATCATCCGAAAGGTCATCGATATGGCCGGAGAAAAAAACGCCCATAAAATCAGGCTGCTGTACAAGACGATCATGCGGCAGAGCAGGGAACGCCAATATGAGATACTCAGCGAGACGATGTCGGCGGAGGAGATCATCGGCACCGATATTGTGCGCGGAACCGATATCGCAAGAGTGGCCTATGCCGGCCTGCCCGGATCATATACGCAGAGCGCCGCGGCAAGGATGTATCCTGAGGCTGAAATGGAGGGCCTGGTCCACTTCGACAATGTCATGGCGGCAGTGGCGGAGGGCGCCTGCGACGCGGGGGTCCTGCCGATCTACAACACGACGGAGGGGATCGTCGCTGACGTCTATGAGGGACTCATGAAGCGCAGCCTTTACATTTCCGACAGCCTCGCGCTTCCGATCAGCCACTGCCTGCTCGGTGTCAAAGGTTCGGAAATCAGCGGCATTAAATGTGTGCTGTCTCATCCTCAGGCGCTTGGACAATGCGCCGATTACATCCGGGAGCATGGCTGGACGCCCCTGACCGATATCAATACATCCGTCGCAGCCCAAAAGATAGCGCAGGAAGGCAATCCCGCCAACGCGGCCATCGCTTCGGCCATGTCGGCGGAGCTGTACGGGCTGCAGATCATCGAGCAGGATATCAATGATTCGGTTTTCAACAAAACGCGATTCATTGCCGTCACAAAGCAGCCGATGATCGCGCCTGAGGCAAACCGTATTTCGTTATGCTTCACGCTGCCCCATGAAAGCGGTTCGCTTTCCAATATATTGTCTGTCGCAGCGGACTACAGGATCAATCTCGTCAATCTGCAGTCGCTTCCGCTTCCGCAGAAGCCATGGGAATACCGGTTTTATATGGATATCACCGGACATGTCGACAGCAGGGAGATCCGTTCGATCCTGTGCATGCTGTTCAATGAGCTGGAGGAGATCCGGTTCCTTGGCAACTATGTGGATTCGGATTGACAGGCTGCGCTGGGAGCTCTGATGCCCGCGAACACCGGTGGACCCGGGTGCGCCCGATAATGAAATTTCAAGTTTAATAAAAATACAGAAAGAAGGAGGAAGAAACATGATCATCATTTTAAAGCAGCATCATGATAAGGCAAAAGAAGAGGCCTTCATCGAACAGTTCAGGCAAAGGGGGTTTGATATCCATTACAGCCAGGGCGCGACCACGACGATCATCGGGCTGGTAGGCGATACCGTCAGCCTGGATATCGACCTGATCCGAGCCAATGAGCTTGTCGAGGATGTCAAGAGGATATCGGAGCCGTTCAAGTTTGCAAACAGGAAATTCCATGCGGAAGACGCCATGATCGCTGTCGGTGACGGCGGCTTCGGAGCCGGCCGATTCAGCGTCATAGCCGGTCCATGTTCAGTGGAATCCCATGATCAGATCATGGAGGTCGCAATGCGCGTCAAGGCGTCTGGCGCCAAATTCCTCCGCGGGGGCGCCTTCAAGCCAAGGACCTCCCCGTATGCTTTTCAGGGACTGAAGGCGGAGGGCATAGATTTATTGCTTGAAGCCAAGAAAGAGACTGGTCTTCCGCTTGTCACGGAGCTCATTAGCCTTAATTATCTGGACCTTTACAGCGATGTTGACATCATTCAGGTCGGGGCCAGGAACATGCAGAATTTCGAGATGCTGCGGCAGCTCGGCAGATCGGACAAACCGATTCTCTTGAAACGAGGACTGTCAAGCTCAATTGAGGAATTGCTCATGAGCGCGGAATACATTCTGGCCGGCGGAAACAGCAATGTGATTCTCTGCGAGCGCGGTATCCGGACTTTCGAGACGGCAACGCGCAATACGCTTGATATTTCGGCGGTGCCTCTGCTGAAAAAGCTTACAAACTTGCCTGTGATCGTGGATCCGAGTCATGCGACAGGCATCTCGTTCCTTGTCAGGCCGCTGTCGAAAGCCGCCATCGTCGCAGGCGCAGACGGGCTTATCATAGAAGTCCACAACAATCCGCAGGCTGCCTTGTGCGATGGAGCCCAGTCGATCACTCCGGACGATTTTGATGTCGTGATGAAGGATGTGAAGGCGCTGTGCGGCTACGAGAACAAGGTGCTTTGATCACGGCTCGCAAGCAAGCAATTTCATAATCACCCGCGGCAGCATTTCGTCGGGACTGCATACGCCGCGGTACAAACAGGAGAGCATAATGGAAATAGGTGTTATTGGACTTGGCCTGATCGGCGGCTCTATCAGCAAGGCGATCAAGGAGAATACGGCACATCGGGTTTCAGGCCGCGACATCGATCCGGCAGCGACCGGAAAAGCCCTGCAGGAAAAGGCAATTGACGGGATCCTGGAATCGAAGGACCTCGGAAAGCCCGATATCATATTCGTTTGCCTGCATCCGGAGCAGACTATAGATTTCATGCGCGGTCATGCCGCTGATTTCCGCAAGGGCGCCATCGTTTGCGACGTCTGCGGCGTCAAGCGTGCTCCGGTCGCTGAGGCGGAGGGACTGCTGATGGACCACGGCGTGATATATCTTGGAACGCATCCTATGGCGGGCAGGGAATTTTCAGGCTACGACCATTCGGATGCCGCGATATTCAGAGGAGCCAGCTTTATCATCACGCCCACAGACAGGACACCGGAGGCCGCTGTGGATGTGATCGCGAACCTTGCCGGAGAAATGGGCTTTGGAATGGTAGTGACCGCAACGCCGGCACAGCACGACCGCAACATCGCATTTACGTCCCAATTGGCCCATATCGCTTCGAATGCATATGTCAAGAGTCCTGCGCTTTCAAGCGAAATAGGCTTCAGCGCCGGCAGCTTCCAGGACCTGACCCGGGTGGCAAAGCTCAATGAGGATCTGTGGACGGCGCTATTCATGATGAACAGCGATTATCTGACAGAGGAACTGGAACTGTATATCGGCCATCTGAATGAATACAAAGAAGCGATCCAAAAGGGCGACGCCGGCAAATTGAGGGAACTCCTCAGAGAAGGGCGCCTGCTGAAGGAGGAGAGCCTCCGGAAGGAAAGGAGCGACAGCCAATGCCTAGAATGATGAAAGCCCTGGTCAAGAAATATCCGGAGCCGGGTATCTGGATAGAGGAGGTCCCTGTGCCGGAGATCGGTATCAACGATGTCCTGATCAAGATCCTTAAGACATCGATCTGCGGGACGGATATCCATATTTACGAGTGGAACGAATGGGCCCGGAAAACCGTGCCGACGCCCATGGTCATCGGCCACGAGTTTGTTGGAACCGTTGAAGCCGTAGGCATCAATGTTTTTGATTTTAAAACAGGCGATCTCGTGTCCGGCGAAGGGCATCTGGTCTGCGGACGATGCAGAAACTGCCTGGCCGGAAGGAGACATCTGTGCGCCCATACGAGCGGCGTCGGCGTGAACAGGCAGGGAGCCTTCGCGGAATATCTTTCCATCCCGGTCACCAATGTCTGGCATTGCGATCCATCTATCCCGACAGATGTGCTGAGCTGTTTCGACCCGCTCGGCAATGCGGTCCACTCGGCGCTGGCTTTCAATGTGCTCGGTGAAGATGTCATGATCACCGGCGCCGGCCCCATCGGCATCATGGCCGCAGCCGTGGCCAGGCATGCTGGAGCCAGGCACGTTGTGATCAGTGACGTCAATCCTTATCGGCTGGATATAGCTCGAAATATGGGAGCCACGCTGGCCATCGACAGTACCCGGGAGACGATCACCGACGCAGTCGCCAAGCTTGATATGAAGGAGGGATTCGATGTCGGACTTGAAATGTCGGGAAATGCTTCGGCTTTTTCGGATCTGATCGATAATATGTGTCACGGCGGAAAAATCGCGATGCTCGGCATCCAGAGCCCGGGAACGCAAATCGACTGGGACAAGGTCGTTTTCAACGGGCTCACGATCAAGGGCATATACGGCAGGGAGATGTACGAAACCTGGTACAAAATGACGGTCATGCTTCAATCGGGGCTCGATATTTTACCTGTCATCACACATCGATTTGATTATAAGGATTTCCAGCAGGGCTTCGATATCATGGCATCCGGAAATTCAGGCAAAGTCATACTCAATTGGGGGTGAGACGGAAATGAACAGCGGGAATATATCTTTTTATCAGTCCGAGCTGGCGAAAATAAAGGAAAGTGGCCTCTGGAAGGAGGAACGCATCCTTCAGGGACCCCAGGGAGCCCGGATCGATATCATGGGCAGGAACAATATCCTCAACATGTGCGCAAACAATTATCTTGGCCTTGCTAATGATCCGGATGTCGAAAAAGCGGCACGAGAGAGCTTTGACAAATGGGGTTACGGCCTGTCCTCCGTCAGGTTCATCTGCGGCACGCAGGAGATCCACAAGCAGCTGGAGGCAGGACTTTCGGAATTCCTTGGAACCGAGGACACGATCCTTTATTCCTCTTGCTTTGACGCGAACGGCGGGATTTTCGAGGTCCTGCTGTCCGAAGAGGACGCGGTGATCAGCGACGAGCTGAACCACGCGAGCATCATTGACGGCATAAGGCTTTGCAAGGCGGAGCGGTACAGATACCGGAACAGGGACATGGCCGATCTGGAAGAAAGGCTGCGGGAGACCCGCGGCAACAGGTTCCGCCTGATCGTGACGGACGGAGTGTTTTCCATGGATGGATCTGTGGCCAATCTCAAGGATCTCTGCGATCTGGCGGACAGGTACGATGCGCTTGTGATGGTCGATGACAGCCATGCGACGGGATTCATGGGAACGACAGGAAGAGGGACCCATGAGCATTGCGGCGTCACCGGCAGGATCGATATCCTGACCGGCACGCTTGGAAAGGCGCTGGGAGGCGCCAGCGGCGGTTATATCAGCGGCAGGCGCGAAATCATACAGCTGCTGCGGCAGCGCTCGAGGCCTTATCTTTTTTCAAACACGCTGGCGCCCTCCATCGTGTCTGCTACGATCAAGGTGCTTGAGATGCTCACGTCCTCCACAGCACTTCGCGATCGGCTTTTCGACAACACGGCCCATTATCGCTTGGCATTGAAAAAAGCCGGCTTCGATATAGCCGACAGTATCCATCCGATCGTGCCCATCATGCTGGGCGATGCGGTGCTTGCCCAGAAGATGTCGGCACGGCTGCTCGAAAAGGGCGTTTATGTGACAGGCTTCTTTTACCCGGTCGTGCCGATGAACAAAGCCAGGATCAGGACCCAGGTCTCGGCCTCCCATACAAAGGAGGATCTTGATTTCGCGGTAAGGATGTTCGGCGAAGCGATGCGTGAGCTGGCCTGAGCTGCGGATCCAGGGGCGTTTCGCGTAAAGCCCGGTGAAACGGGTATAATTAATATTGTCAATTATTTCAACGGATGAAAGAAGGGATAATATGCTGAATAAAAGAATAGAACAGATGATCAATGACCAGATCACAAAGGAGCTTTACTCATCGACTCTTTACTTGTCAATGTCCGCATGGTTTTCAGCCCAGAATCTTGATGGCTTTGCACAGTGGTATTATGTCCAGACTGCCGAGGAGCGGGATCATGCGCTGATCCTGTACCAATATCTGCTGAAGACAGGTGGAGACCCCGTCCTTCAGGCATTGGAAAAGCCTGACCGTGATTTTGCCGATATAGCCGACGTTCTTGCGCGAACGGTCAAGCATGAGGAATTCATTACAAGCTCCATTTATGAAATCGTCAAAGCGGCCAATGAGGAAATGGATTACAAGACGGTTCAATTCCTGAACTGGTTCGTTGACGAACAGGTCCAGGAGGAGGATACGGCAAATAAGAACCTCAATCGTTTCAAGACGATGGGTTCCGAAGGAAAAGGCCTCTTCATGCTGGATTCCCAGATGGGAGCCAGAGTGTACACCAAGACGGCTTTGCTGACGACGATGGAAACCAAATAATCCCGGCACGCATTGCCGCCGGGACCGTTTACAGGAAATAAAACCGCCACCGATGACAGGATCAACGATGGCGGTTTATTTTTTCATTGGTATTCGCCTAAAATCCGGGTCAGTTGCCGAACCAGATGGCGATCTCTCTTTCGGCGCTTTCAGAGCTGTCGGAGCCGTGGACCAGATTATGGCTGATGTCCTCGGCAAGGTCGCCCCTTATCGTGCCCTTGTCCGCTTTTTTGGGATCGGTGCTTCCGTTGATAATCCGGACGCGGTCAATGGCGTTATCACCCGCAAGGATCATGGCAATCGTGCCGCCGGACATCATGAATGACAGCAGGCCGACGAAAAATGCCTGATCGGCATGTTCCGCGTAGTGTGCTCTGAGTATGCTTTCATCGGGTTCGACCAGCTTCATTTTTCTTATTTCCAGATCATTATTTTCATATCGGCTGATGATTTCTCCGACAAAGCGGCGTCGGATCCCGTCCGGCTTGATCAATACTAGAGTCTGCTCCATTCGGCTCGCAGGCTCAGACATTGGCTGCCCAGAGCCCATGCAGATTGCAGTACGCAAACACCGTGGCGCTTTCGGACGGGTCATCGAAGCAGAACTCGACCGCAGGCTCATCGCCCGGCTTTAGATATTTGAGCATGCTTTGCTTGTCACTGCAGAGGCAGATCCATTCTATATGATGCTCGACAGTCATAGGATGGGTGACGCTGCCGACCTTGACGGCCACTTTGCCATTTTCAACAGTGACAACAGGGATGTGCTTTTCAGTTGACGCTTCCACGGTATTGGCTGTCAGCAGGTCCATGTTCTGGCCGCAGCAGACAAGATCACCGCCACCGAAGTTTACCATTTCGACAAGATTGCCGCAGATGGCGCATTTGTAGAATCTTTTTTCACATGACATGATTTTCACCTCGAATCTGAATTTTTATCCATATGATACATCCGGTTCTGATTGAAACCATTATATCATATTTTACGGGACGCAACGCGTCGTCCTGTTTTTTTTACCCGTATCGGGCGTATTCAACCACGAAAAAGCAAACATTTCAATTAAAGCCGGGATTGTTACTGGGCCGGGGCAATGATATAATTAATCCCGTATGTTACAGGAGTCATTTTGCTGCGCAAGCCGATTGGGCTTATAGCAGTTGGAGGAGCATCATGCTGATCAAAAGAAGGATCGAGGGAGAGGAACAGCCCTATATACCGTTCGGCTTGTTTAAAATCAGGCTGCCGTTCATTCATTACAGACTTGAAGCGCCGGAGATGCTGCAGGCCATACTTATGATTGCAGTCGGCTTTTCGGCGATCCCGCTTCTTCAGGAAACCCTCGGAATGTCATATGAAGTCGCGCTGACGCTTGTGGCGTTTGCGGAGTTTCTGAACCTGCTTCATGTGACGCTCGGCGACCCTGTCGTGCCGGGCTGGATCGCATCGGCAATGCCCTTGGTGATTGTCTATCTGTCAGGCTACGAGGTCGGCCCGGATTCCGTCCATGCGCTCATGGCGCTGCAGATCATGGTGTCGCTCATCTTCATTATAATGGGAGCGACGGGGATGGCCCACAGACTGATCAAGGTCATACCCAATTCATTAAAGGCAGGAATTCTTCTTGGTGCAGGCATCGCCGCCATCAACAGGGAATTCGGCGCTGACGGCCACATAGCCAGCTATCCTGTCTCGATAGCCGCCGGAGCGCTTATTACGTTTTTCATTCTGTTTTCCATGAGGTTCAAGATACTCAAAAGCAAGAACAACCTATTCCTTGAGATCGGCAAGTACGGCATGCTTCCGGGACTTGTCGCCGCCATGATCGTTGGCCCGATCGTCGGTGAGCTTGAGATACCCAGAATCGAATGGGGCTTTATCGATTTCAGATTTGGAGAAATGTTCGCGAATTACAGTCCGTTCGGCATCGGTTTTCCGACGGTGGCCATGTTCCTTTCGGCGGTGCCTATGGCGATCGCCGTTTATATCATCGCGTTCGGCGAAATAATCACTGCGGATGTCATATTGAAAGAGGCCGGGCATTCAAGGCCCGATGAAAAGATCGATTTCAACTCCAACAGGTCCAATATCATCGCGGGCATCAGGAATCTGGCCCTTGCGCTGACCTGCCCGTTCACACCGCTGTCCGGCCCGCTTTGGGCAGCCATTTCCATAGCCATCTGTGAACGCTACAAAGAGGGAAGGAAAGCGGTCGACTCCATTTTCAGCAGTATGGGTTCCTTCAGGATCTCGGCGGCCATCTGCGTAAGCCTGATGCCTGTCGCATCCCTGTGCAAGCCGGTGCTT
Organism: Firmicutes bacterium UBA5774; assembly: GCA_002418625.1. Lineage (GTDB taxonomy): Bacteria > Bacillota > Clostridia > Peptostreptococcales > Anaerovoracaceae > UBA5774. Next base: position 12,393 of record DIEM01000025.1, on the reverse strand, counting down.
CCGATCGCATTGGGACTGACATTGCTCGTCCAGGGCTTCGCCTGCTCCTATATTGCGATAGACATGGTGAAAAACAGCAAAACCGCCGCAGGCATCGCGGGTGTAGTCGCTGCGATAATTGCTATCAAGGGCGTCACATGGGGCATGGCTATCGGCATATCACTGTTCATATTGCTTGAAGCCCACCCGGTTTTCAGTGCGAAAAAACAGCCGAAACGGGAATACACCGAAGAGGTTTGATAACGGAAAGGATCAGAGAGATGACGATCGGAAGTTTTTTCAAACTTGTGGAAATACAGACCAAGGCCGCCAGCGTGATACCGTTTGCGATAGGCACCTGTTATGCGGTCTATCGATTCGATGCATTTGACACATTCAATTTTTTTCTGATGCTGATTTCGCTGCTGGCCATCGATATGGCGACGACAGCCATCAATAATTATCAGGATTATAAAAAAGCCTATGTCAGACATGGGTTCGGATACGAAAGCCATAACGCGATCGTTCGGGATTCACTCGGGGAAGGGGCGGTCAAAGCCGCCGTCGCCGTTTTGCTCTCAATCGCCGTCCTGTTTGGCTTCCTGCTGTTTCTACAAACAGACCTGACGGTCCTTGCCGTCGGCGGAGCTTCTTTTTTATTTGCGGTCTTATATTCCGTCGGGCCTGTGTCCATATCGAGGACACCCTTCGGTGAAATCTTTTCCGGAGGATTCATGGGCTTCGTGATACCTTTTCTGGCCGTTCATATCCATGTTGCAAGAGATACGATCGCTTACATTTCAATCGAAGGATGGCGGCTCGCAGGAGAGCTTGATCTGACGGAAGCGTTTCTTCTGTTTCTTGTGGCGATGCCGGCCATGACCGGTATCGCCAATATCATGCTGGCCAACAATATTTGCGACATGGAGGATGATTTGGAAAACAGGAGATATACATTGCCGATCATGATCGGAAGAGAAAAGGCGCTGAAGGTCTACACACTGCTTTATGCGGCCGGCGGGGCCGCTGTCATCGCAGCGGTGATTCTCGAGGCCCTGCCGCTTATAGCGCTGGCCGTTCTGGCTGCCGTGCTGCCGGTTCACGCCAATATCGCGGTTTTCATGAAAAAGCAAACAAAGGACGAAACATTCGTGACATCCGTCAAAAATTTTGTGCTGATCAATTCGGGGCTCGCAGTCGCCATTGGCGCCGGTATCATTTTCTTTTAGGCCTGTCTTTATTCTGATACATGCGGTTGTCCGCGATTTCCATTAATTCGTCATAAGTCCTTCCCTCGAGCGGGAAACGGGCTAGACCGTAGCTGAAGCTGCAGACGATCTCCTGACCCTGAGATATAACTGGATGCTCCGAGAGATGATCCTTGAGTGATTCAAGACGGTTGACGACCTGATCCGATCCGCTGCGGAACAGGATGGCCGCGAATTCGTCTCCACCGGTCCTGGCAAGGATATCCGACGCCCGCAGCTCGCCGCTCAATGCTTCCGCGAAGGATTGAATCAGATGGTCCCCGGCAAGATGTCCCTTCGTGTCATTGATTTTTTTCAGCCCGTCCAAATCGAATACGACAAACATAAAGTCTTCGTTGTATCGAAGGCACCGTTCTCTGGTCATATCAAATATGTTCTCGAAATAGCGCCTGTTATATAGTCCTGTCTGGGCATCGTGGTCCGTCATGTGAACGATGCCTTCATAAAGCTGAAATCTGCTGATAGAGTTGACGAGCTGGCCGCGCAGGTATTCGACCAGATAGGCGTCATCCTCGGTAAATGCGTCGTCGTTCGTACTGTCGATCGCAAGGAATCCAAGCAGCTCACCCTCGAGGATCAGCGGAGCGCTGATTGATGATTGTATGTTTTTATGATAGATATTCTCAACACCGATAAACGAATCAAATGTTTCCAAATGATTCATGATGATTGTTTTTTTCAGATTTCCGCCCGTAGCCTTCCACTGGAAGCATTCTTTCAGCGGTATCTTCAGAGCATTCAGAACATTGGGATCATAGCCCCTTGATGACGAGAAGGACAGCACGCCGTGCTCATCCAACATTGAAATAGTTCCGAGCTCGGCGGCGTCAATGGAATCGATGGTCCTGTCGAGCACGAATTCGAATATATCCTCCAGGGCCGTTTTTTCGAGGATCGCGTTATTGATCTCAAGCACGATATCCTTGATCTGTGCAAGTTTTTTACGCCGTTCATCTTCGACAAGCAGTTCAGTCATATCCTCGACCACTCCGACAAAGCCGATCACATGGTTCTGATTGTCCGCTACGGTAGATTTGGTGACACGGATATCACGCACAGAGCCGTCACGGCGGAAATACTTCGTCTGGTAACTCTGATTCTGCAGGCTCTCCAGAAGTTTCTCGTTGCATTGGAGGCTGATGGCCGCCAATTCCTCGCTGACGAAGTCCGATATTGCGCGGCCGGTAATTTCCGCTTGCTCTTTCTCCGCGAAATCTAGGAACGCTTTATTGCAATGCTGATATCTGAAGGAAAGATCCTGGTAGAAGATCGGTTTGGGAATGTGATTGAGCACCGTATCGAGTATCAGTAGCCGGTCGTTGATTTTTCGCTGGTTTGTACGCCGTTCAGTGACATCCTGGAACGCTCCGACCATTCTTCCGCTTCCACAGTCATCGGCCAGCATGCTTCCTTCAAGCCGGATATCCCTGCAGCTGCCGTTTTCGAGCCTGATACGAATCTCAAGCCCTTCGATGGCGCCGGACCGGACGCCGGCGTCAAACCCGCTGCGGCAGCGCGGAATATCATCAGGGTGCACGTATTTTGCCAATACTTTATCAAGGCTGTAGCCTGCTGGGTCTATGACGTTCGCCTGCTCAAAAATTTCATGTGAAAACACGATCCAGTCCGTGGCGATGTCATATTCCCACGAAACGATCGTACCGAGGTCTTCGGCAAGCATCAGTTTCAATTTTGACAGGTCGATTGTACTGTATGGATACATTTCAGCGCCTTTCCCTATCTGTCATTTGAATTTATCGGCATACATCAGCAGATCCGCTCTGCTGATCAGTTCGTCGTAGGTCGTTCCATCCTCCGGGAAACCGGCGATACCGAAACTGAATCGGCAGATGAACTTATTTTCATTGAATTTGACCGGATTGATTTCAAAATAATTTTTCATCGATTCAAATTTCCGGCCCATTTCAGCGGCGTCAGCCTGATAGATGATCGCAATGAATTCATCGCCGCCGGTACGTGCGATGATATCGGTTTTCCTGCAGCGCATTTTCAAAGCTATCGCGAATTTTCTGATCAGTTCGTCGCCGGCCAGATGCCCGAAGGAATCGTTGACGGTTTTCAGCCCATCTATATCGAACGATGCGACCAGAAAATTGCCGCCATATCGCCGGCCTTTTTCGATGGCGGCATTCAGCGCTTCCCGGAAATATCTTCTATTGAACAGATCCGTCTGTGGGTCGTGGTTTGAAAGATAGATCATGCTTTCGTAGAGCTGGAATTTTCCGATGGAATTTTCAAGCTGTCCGCGGAGGTATTCCATCAGGTATCTGTCATCTTCGTTAAAGGTGTTGTTTCGGGTACTGTCGATATTGATGAAGCCGAAGACCTTGCCCGATAGGATGATGGGCGAGCTGATCGTCGACAGGATCGGATCGCCATATTGGGATTGCAGCATGGATTCAGTGATTACCGGATCAAATGCCGTATGAAGGTCATTGATGATCATCACGCTGTCGATGTTGCCGCCGGTCAGTTTCCATTGAAAGGTCTCCTCGATGGATATGCGGAAGCTCCCGGTATCTGAATGGGAATAGCCTTTCGATGCTGCCATTTTTAACATATGGTTTTCTTCAATCGTCAATATCGCCCCGCAGTCGGCATAATCCATGACGTTGAGTGTTTCCTCGATGATGAATTCGAACAGTTCGGCCAGGGTTGACTTTTCGATGATCGCATTATTGACCGCCATGACAAGATCCTTGATCTTCTCTAGGCGCCTTGACAATGCTTGCACCTTCAATTTTTCAGTGATCTCAAAAAATATGCATACAAGGCCTATGATATTTCCTTCGGAATCAGGGACGACAGTTTTGCTGAAAACGAGATCATGATGTTTTCCGGCATAAAACAGCCTGGTTTGAAAATCCATGCTTGTCTTCCTTTTCAGGACCTCGAGGTCCTGCTGATGGATGAGATCCGCCTGATCCTTGCTGATGATATCATAAATAGTGTATCCGATGATCCGATCCCTCGATACGCCCATATTTTCAGCAAACGCGTTGTTGCACTGACGGTAGATGAGATCCGTGTCTTTGTAATAAACAGGGTAGGACACTGTATCGAGCAGCGTGCCAAGAAATCTGAATCGTTCTTTTGCTTCACGCTCCGCAGACTGCCATTCGGTCACATCCTGCGCCGAGCCGACAATAAGGACTCGGCCGTCTTCCTCCATGAGTGTCCGGCCATTGACACGATAGTGCTTCTCGGTGCTGTCGAGGAAGCGCAGATCGATAGCCTGGGTTTCGATCCGGCCGGACCTGACGGCATCCCTGATCATAAGCCGGACGTTATCCGCGCAGCCGGGCTGCAGATATCTGCTGAGTGCTTCGTTCAAGTCATACGAAGGTGCTGCCTCGCCGGAGCAAGAATCGTATTCGGAATCATAATATGTGAATCTGTTTTCGGGAATGTCAATTTCCCAGGATAAGATGGATCCCAGTTTTCTGACGATTTGGAGTCTTGCTTCGATTTCCGAACAAATATTGGTAGGCTTCATGCCCTTATGTCCCTCCCGGAACAATCATACCTTGGGATAAACAATATACATATATCGGACAAAACCGTCAAAAGTTTAGCGCGTTGATGGTTCTGTTTGCCGCCGGGCGATAATAATGGTAAAATTATTTTATATCGATTGCAGGGAGAAAGAAACAATGGATGAACAAATCGCAAAAAATTCTGTTATTGAAGCAGGGAAAAGGCTGGCGGCGGCTGAACTGATCGCGAGGACCTGGGGAAATGTGAGCTGCAGGATCAGCGCGTCACAGTTTGCTGTGACGCCAAGCGGACGAGCCTACGGTACGCTTGGCGCCGCCGACATCGTAACGGTCGATTTGCGGAGCCTGAAACACAGCGGGCCGAACAAGCCATCCTCCGAAACGGGGATCCACGCGGCAGTATACAGGCTCAAACCGGAAATAAATTTTGTGATACATACCCATCAGTTGAACGCATCCGTGGTCAGCGCGCTTGGCCAAGGCGCGAGGGATCGGTTCACCTGCGCGGCCTACGGGCTGCCGGGCAGCGCGAAGCTGCGAAGAGGTGTGGAAAGGGTGCTCGAAAAAAGCGATTGCAACGCCATCATCATGGCGCATCACGGTGCGCTGTGCCTGGGAATCGATATGGAGGACGCTTTTTCGGCTGCTATGGATCTGGAAAAACGCTGCGGAGAATATATCGCAGCGTTGACGGGACGCCCTGCCGATGGCGGAGCGCCGCCGGTCATGCTCCATAGCGGGCGGGGGTCTGAGGAAGCGGATGTTCTGGCAGAGGCTGGCCTTTCTTATCAACAGGTGCCGCTCAATATTGTCTTCAAGGCAATTTATAAAAAGAGATCCGATATCGAGCATGTTATTTTTGTCAGTGAAGATGATATCGCCAGGGCATCTCGTGAAGAAAGCCCGATCAGGCCCCTGCTGGATGACATGGCGCAGATCGTCGGCGTTTCCCTTCGGAGCGCCGAATGGGATCCCGAGCAGCCGGCAAAGTCGGCCGCTGCTATTGTATCGGCTTTGTCCGGAAGGCACGCCGTGCTGGTTCGCGGCCGCGGCGCATTCTGCTGCGGGGGGACGCGAAAGGACGCCGAGGCGGTCGCGATGATCGTCAAGAAGGGCTGCAAGGCCTTCAACACGGCGAAATCAGCGGGCGGCGCTCCGCCGATCAATGCGCTTGAATGCAGGCTCATGCGCTGGAACTATCTGAAATATTACTCGAGGCAGGCTGAAAAAAAATAGGCTCCGGATCTCCGGAGCCTGATTTTTAGTACGGCCACTGATTTTTTACGCTGCGCTATAAAATTTTTCCTGCTTTGTCCATGATCTCAATGATTTCCTTTGGAACAAAGGTCTTGCCGTTTTTCAAAAGCGGCGGGGCGCTGAATTCGCCGTCATGGCCATCCTTCGTGTATTCGGTATCGCCAAGCCTGATCAATATTTCCGTTTCGCCCCGGGTGAGCAGGATGCCGTCCTCGGCAGAGATCCAGCGACATTCATATTTGCAGCTGGAAGCCGCGGCACGCAGAGGGATGTATTTGTATCCGCCGTTGCTGAAGCTTTCCCTGGCGACCTTGGGCGTCCTGTTCAGGACGAGGATGAATTCCGCGTCGGCCACAACCGGGTCATCGCCGCTCGTATCGCTGAAATAAGCAAGGCTTTCAGTGTTTCTGACGTCCTCCTCGGTCAGGTCATCATCGTCGTCATTGAGATCCCAGATCTCTGTTCCGGAAGTCACATCGAGCTGCAGTTCGCCGCCGATATCAGTCAGTGTATTATCGAATACTGAAAGAGCAAGCTCGCCGATGTCCGCATTGAGAATGAATCCGGCCACATCATCCGTCATGTCCGGATCGTCGCCGTCACCTTCGATATAGTCGGCATCCTTGTCTATCAGCAGGATGACAGGATCCTCCACGTCAATATCGTCCAAGTCAAGGAACTCGGGGTCGGTCGGGTCCAGAACGAATGTGTCGTCTGTCGCTTTGAAGATGATATTGTCAGATTTCCCATCGATGTCGATTTCAAAGTAATAGTAGTCGACGCTGCCCTCATCGTCGATATCAATATCGGCAACATCTCCAGAGATAAGCTCATAATGAACCGACCAGACGTAATTGGGGTCGGCGCCGCCGTAAAACCATTTGTCAAAGCCGTGACCGCCGCCGAACTCGGCTGCGTGTATGCCGCCGCTCCATTTCCAGTGGCCGTTGCCGTTGCCAAGACCGGCAAAGACACTCATGGTCAATACGAGCAACAGTGTCAGCACGAGAACCGACACTCTGAATAGTGATGTTTTTCGCATATTCCGTTACCTCCTTTAAATTATGGGTCACAGGCTGTCACAGGAGCTTTGCCGGCACCTCGATGCCGTTGTCGGCCATGCTCTTGAAAAAAACGTCGTTCAGGATCAGGGCATCATGGCCGGGAGCATCATAGGTGTCCGTTAGATCCCTCGGAACGATGACACGGGCCCGGATATCGTGCTGGTTCAGATATGCCCGCAGCGTGACGGCAAACTGATAGATGCAGATATCGGTGCAGCAGCCGGTGATGATATAGTTGTGATCCGGCTCATAAGGGCCGTCGTAAACAAAAAAGCAGTTTGTTGAATTCTTTTTAATGATGCGGTCGATATAGGGCTTCAATTCATCGACAATTTCGGATTCGGCCGTTCCGTCCAGGCAATGAGGGGGGTAGCCGCCGAATTCCAGGGAATCGTCCTGATGTGCGTCCGTAAAGGCTATGACGGGAATGCCTGCATTCCTTGCTTCCGCCAGAAAAGCGGCCGTCGGCGCGATGAGCGCCTCGACGCGCTTGCTGTAGAGGGGACCTTCCCTGGCAAATCCATTGTTCATATCGACCGAAAAAATGATCGTATTGCCTTTGCTGATATCCATCATGACGCTGCCTCCAGACTTTCAGACGGTGCCCCATCGGGCAGGAATGATTTACAATTTGTTTTACACCTTCATTGTAGTACAGAAATTATAAAAATCTACATTTTTTTTTGCAATACAGGTATATAATGAAGAAAACAGAAACTGGGGGTTGATAGGAAAAAGGGAGTGATCATCATGTCAATAATTGGTGCTTACATCGTTCCCCATCCGCCGGTTGTCATACCGGAAGTCGGGATGGGCAAAGAGAAGGAAATCCAGAGGACCATCGATGCGTATGAGGAGATCGCCAGAAGGATCGGATCTCAGGATCCGGAGACTGTTGTCGTCATCACGCCTCATGCCATAATGTATTCAGACTACATACATATATCTCCGGGAAGCAAGGGCCGCGGCAGCTTGTCCCGGTTCGGCGCGCCGCAGGTGATCGTCGACGCGCCCTATGACACGGAAATGATCAGCGGACTTTCCGAAGCCGCCGCCGAGGAAGGGATCGCAGCGGGGACGCTGGGTGAAAAGGACAGGGAACTGGATCACGGCGTCATCGTGCCGCTGTATTTTATCGGAAAACAATTGAGCCATTTCAATCTCGTCCGGATATCGACATCCGGGTTGACGCTTGAGGAGCATTATCGCTTTGGGATGTGCCTCAGAAAGACAGCGGAAAAGCTGGGGCGCAGGACGGTCATTATTGCCAGCGGCGACCTGTCCCACAGGCTTTCCAACGACGGACCTTATACTTACGCAAAGGAAGGCCCGGATTTTGACAGGCATCTGACCAGCGCGATGCAATCCGCCGATTTCATGAAATTCATCACGCTGGACGAGAGCTTTTGCAGCTCGGCTGGAGAATGCGGACTGCGTTCGTTCGTGATTTTGGCGGGAGCGCTCGACAGGCTTTCGGTCGACGCGGATATGCTTTCCTACGAAGGGCCGTTCGGGGTGGGATACGCGATATGCGCCTATAAGCCGGTCGCGGCCGATAATGAGCGGAATTTTCTTGACAGGCTTCAGAAGGTCAGGGAAGACAAGCTGGCGGATATAAAAGGGAAAGAGGATCCTTTTGTCAAGCTTGCCCGGAGTTCACTCGAATATTATGTCAAAAATGGCAAGACGCTTCCTTTGCCGGAAAATCTCCCGGAGGAGTTGACCGCTCAAAGGGCGGGCGTTTTCGTCTCGCTGAAAAAGCATGGACGGCTGCGGGGCTGCATTGGGACTATCGCGCCGACAGAAGAAAGCATCGCGCAGGAAATCATTAAAAACGCAGTCAGTGCGGGTGTGGGGGACGTTCGATTCCCGGTCGTGACCGGCGATGAGCTCAAGGATATCGTCTACAGCGTGGATGTGCTGTCGAAGCCGGAGCCGATCCGAGACAGATCTGAGCTGGATGCATTGAAATACGGCGTCATCGTCAACAACGGCCATAAAAAGGGCTTGCTGCTGCCGAATCTGGAAAATGTCCATACGGTCGAGGAGCAGTTGGAAATCGCGCTCCATAAGGCGGGCATTTCGCCTGGATCCAATTACAGCATCGAGCGTTTCGAGGTGGTGAGACACCATTGAAAGAGGCAATGTTTTATGAAAAGAAGGATGACAGAAAGGTCCGGTGCACTTTGTGCCCGCACAGGTGTTACATCCCGGACGGCGGAAAGGGACTATGCCACGTCAGGGCCAATATCAAAGGGAAATTGTATGCCGAAAGCTATGGCGAGCTGACATCGGTTTCGCTGGATCCTGTGGAAAAGAAACCGTTTTATCGTTACTTCCCGGGGAAGATGATATTGTCGGTTGGCAGTTACGGCTGCAATTTCCGTTGCAGTTTCTGTCAGAATTATGCCATATCTCAGGCTGACAAAACTTCGGTTGCCACGGTGTACACAAAACCGGAGGAGCTGGTCGCCCAAGCGCTGGATCTGATCCCGTCCGGCAACATCGGCATCGCATACACCTATAACGAGCCGCTTATCGGCTTCGAGTACGTCCTTGACTGCGCGAAGCTGGCTCGTCTGAAGGATCTGAAAAACGTGCTCGTGACCAATGGATTCATCAATGAAGCACCGCTTGCCAGGCTGCTTCCGTATATCGATGCGATGAACATCGATCTGAAAAGTTTTTCGCCCTATTTCTACAAACGTGTCGGAGGAGAACTTGAAGCCGTCAAGAGAACCATCGCAACAGCCGCCGGCAGCTGCCATGTCGAAGTGACGACGCTGATCATCCCGGGCGAAAACGACAGTACTGATGAAATCGATGAACTGTCGGCCTGGCTGGCTTCGATCGACCGTGAACTGCCGCTGCATATCACCCGATTCTTTCCAAGATACAGGATGATGGACAAGCAGCCGACTCCGGTCGATGCGGTCTATGAGCTGGCGGAGATTGCCCGCAAGAACCTCAAGTATGTGTTTGAGGGAAATGTTTGAAATCTGGAGGAAAACATGACGGACCATTCAATATATGAAACGATTTTCATGCGGCGTTCCGTGCGCAAATACGATATGACAGGCAATGACGCGCACATACCGGAATCGATCCGTCAGGCTCTGCAAAAGCTTGAGCCGCTGGATCCGGCCATCAGGACCGAACACCGCGTCCTTGCAGCCGGAGAAGCCCGCAGCGCGTTGTTCGGCGTCGCGGCTCCATATTATCTGGCGGCATATTCCGAGCCGGCCGAAGGGTATCTGATGAACACCGGCTATATGCTGCAGCAGTTGGATCTGAGGCTGTCCCAAAGCGGTATCGGCAGCTGCTGGCTAGGCATGACAAAGCCAAGCCGGGATGTGGAGGCGGCAGGCGATATGGAATTCGTGATCGTCATGGCTGCAGGAACACCCGCAGTACCGGTCCATCGCTATGCTGTTTCGGAATTCAGGAGAAAACCGCTGGCGGAGCTGACGAATATACCCGGATACAGGGAGGATCCCGCAATTTTATCCATACTGGAAGCGGCCAGGCTCGCCCCATCCGCCTCGAACACGCAGCCCTGGTTCTTTTCAGGCACGGCCGGCGCCATCCGCGTCGGCAGGCAGGTTCTCAATCCGCTCAAGGCTATGGCATACGGCCGTATGAACCAGATAGACATCGGCATCGCTCTTTGCCATATAAAGGTTGCGGCGGAGCGTGCCGGCAAGGTTGTGGAATTCATCAAAGAACCGGATGCCGCATATGATGTCAAGGGATTCGAGTACTGCGTCACTGCGCGGCTGGAATGAATCGAGAGAGGAGATGCGACGATCGGGGCCGCCTGAAAAAATATTTAAAAGATGATAAGTACTATAATTTGAAAAAAATCATTGAACCGTTGCCTGGGCAACGGTTTTTAATATTGCCATCATGTAAAGTGGGACTATCAAAAGGGTATTTCAAATAACAGCAAAAATATGAGGTGTACGACATGCTTAAAAAAGTAATAAAAATCGATGAAGAAAAGTGCGTAGGCTGCGGACTCTGCGCAAAGGCCTGCAAGGAAGGAGCCATTGGAATGGTCGACGGAAAGGCAAAGCTGCTCAGGGAGGACCATTGCGACGGACTCGGCAATTGCCTGCCGGTCTGTCCGACCAATGCCATCAGCTTCGAGGAAAGGGAAATAAATGCCGTGCCGCCTCTCGCCTGCGGATGCCCGGGAACCGCGGCCAAGACCTTCAATAGAGCCGAGCCAAAAGTAGAATCGGCCGTCAAAGAACAAACCGGAGCTGCGGCGCCTGCCGCAAAAGCGCCGGAGGCAGCGGAGCTGCCGTCCCAGCTGTGCCAGTGGCCGTGCCAGATAAAGCTCATGCCTGTCAAGGCTGCCTATTATCAAGACGCCAATCTTCTGATCGCTGCAGACTGCGCCGCCTTTGCCTATGGGGACTTCCACAGGAAGTTCATGAAAAACAAGATTACGATCATTGGATGTCCGAAGCTGGATGAAGGGGATTATGCGGAAAAGCTTGCAGCGATCCTCGAAAACAACGATCTTAAGAGCCTGACGGTGGTCAGGATGGAGGTGCCTTGCTGCGGCGGTCTTGAGAATGCAGCGAAAAGAGCCATCATCGCCAGCGGTAAAATGATCCCATGGAGCATAGTGACGATCGGCACGGACGGCGAGATCCTGGAGGACTGATCTGCTGGTAATAAAAAACTGCGTGACAAACTGCAATCGCAGCAGTCATAAATTGCATTTGCTTTTACATTCAAGAAAAAAGCTCGTTTGGCGAAATAAAGACGGAAAATGTCTTGACATAACAGGATCATAATGTTAGTATTTTTAATGCAACGTGTCCCTGATTTCTTTGATGAAGTTGTCAGGCACGTTGCAAAATATGTGGCGGTGTAGCTTAGTTGGCTAGAGCGTCCGGTTCATACCCGGAAGGTCGGTGGTTCGACTCCACTCGCCGCTACCATATTATAGATGGGTGCAAAGCGCTCGTTTAAGGGCGCATAGCTCAGATGGGAGAGCGCCTGCCTTACAAGCAGGATGTCATAGGTTCGATCCCTATTGTGCCCACCATTTTGCGGTCCGGTAGTTCAGTTGGTTAGAATGCCAGCCTGTCACGCTGGAGGTCGTCGGTTCGAGCCCGATCCGGATCGCCATTTTTTAACATCGCCGCTGTTTTCAGCGCGCCTTATATGGTGGGTATAGTCAAGTGGTTAAGACACAGGGTTGTGGCTCCTGCATGCGTGGGTTCGAGTCCCACTATCCACCCCATATAGATTTTGACGTTGGGGTATAGCCAAGCGGTAAGGCAACGGACT
>DIEM01000061.1 GCA_002418625.1 Firmicutes bacterium UBA5774 | reverse complement strand
GAACCATGAGCCCATATCAGCATGGCGAAGTATTCGTCACTGAAGACGGCGCCGAGACAGATCTGGATCTCGGCCATTACGAACGTTTTATCGATGAAAATCTGAATGTAAAATCCAACATCACAACAGGGAAAGTATACTGGAATGTATTGAATAAGGAAAGAAAAGGCGAATATCTGGGCCAGACTGTCCAGGTCATTCCGCATATAACCGATGAGATAAAGAGTCATATCTATTCAGCGGCAAGCATCGCTGATGCCGATGTGATCATCGTTGAAACCGGAGGTACAGTCGGCGACATTGAAAGCCAGCCGTTCCTGGAATCGATCAGGCAGGTGTCGCTGGAAAAGGGCCGTGAAAACTGCCTGTTCATCCATGTGACGCTGGTTCCTTATGTGCCGGGTTCTCTTGAATACAAATCGAAGCCGACGCAGCACTCTGTCAAGGAGCTGCTGTCGATCGGGATTCAGCCCGATATACTGGTCTGCAGATGTGACGAGAAGATAGAAGAAGGTATGAAAAGAAAAATCGCAATGTTCTGCAATGTCAGCCCGGAGTGCGTCATCGACAATACGGATGTGGCATCGCTGTATGAAGCGCCGCTGATGCTCGAGGAAGGCGGACTTGGGAATACCGTATGCCGAAAGCTTGGTCTTGATTGCGGAGAGCCGGATCTGACGGAGTGGCGTAGTATGGTTTCGGGGATCAAAAGCTGCGACCGCCCGATCAGCATCGCGCTGGTCGGGAAATATGTCAAGCTTCACGATGCGTATCTTTCTGTCGCAGAATCCCTTTTCCACGCAGGAATAGAAAATAATGCGAAAGTCAATATTCTTTGGGTCGATTCAGAAGATATAGCATCCGACAGTGTTGCCCAAGCATTGGCGGGATGTCATGGGATCCTGGTTCCCGGAGGTTTTGGAAACAGGGGGATAGAGGGCAAGATAGAAGCGATCCGTTATGCGCGAGAAAACAAAATTCCATTCCTGGGTATTTGCCTCGGAATGCAGATGGCTGTCATTGAGTTCGCCAGAAATGTGCTGGGTCTGAACAGCGCCAATTCTACGGAATTCGACGAGGAAACACCGGATCCGGTCATTGGCATCATGCCGGATCAAAGAAATATCACGGACAAGGGCGGTACGATGAGGCTTGGCGCATATCCCTGTTCGATCCGGCCCGGCACAAATATGGAAAAAGCCTATCGGACAGAGTCTATTGATGAGAGGCATCGCCACCGCTATGAATTCAACAATGATTTTCGTGAAGCATTCGAGCGGGCCGGAATGGTGTTGTCAGGACTGTCTCCGGACGGCAGGCTGGTTGAAGCGGTGGAACTGAAAGAACATCCATGGTTTACGGCCGTTCAGTATCACCCGGAATTCAAATCGAGGCCGAACAGAGCCCAGCCTTTATTCAGGGAATTCATAAAGGCTTCGATTGTCTGTTCGGAGCAGGCAAGATAATAACCCGGCGGGAGAAAAATCAACGACCCGCTATGTCGACCGGGAATCATTTTCCGTATGGCGTATTTTTTTCGGCGGGTATGCCGGCAGAGCCGGAATCGTTTTCTCTGCTGTCTTCGGCAGGGCCTTCGGCCGTTTTGGCGGCAGCTGCCGAAGCTTCCTCGGAAGCGGCGGCCGCTTTCTGCTCATACGACTTGACGCTGCTATTCAGCAATTCAATCTTTTTTTCGGCAGCCTTAAGATCATTGGTCAAAGATCTGATTTTCAGGCTCGACTTGATTTTGCTGAAGAGGCCGAGAAATATGGTGATCAGGGCCCCGAACGCCGTCGATATGAGAATGATGAGCGACTGGGAAAGCTCCCGGGTATACCAGAACATGTCGATTTTAACGACATCAGAATTCTGGACGGCAAAAATAGCGACGATAACTGAGAAAAAGAGTGAAATTACAAACCAAAACTGCATAGGAACACATCCTTTCTATATTGGGCGCTTTGCATTTTATCAATAAATATGGCTGCAATCACGGGATCGGACTGGATACCCGCATTTTTTAGTGTTTCAGCCAGCGCTTCGGATTTCGACAGGGCTTCGATCTGCAATTTCAGATTCATATGTCGGTTATGATTCCACTGGCTCTCATGGCATCGATGCCCCGCAGGATAAGATATGGATCGCCTGCTATTTTGTAAATAAATTATATCCTTAATGCCTTTGGAAATAAAGAAAAAATAAAAAGAGCCGATATATCATTTGGAATATCGTTTTTGGAGACCAGTTGGAAAGGGGCGCAGCCTTTTGAAAATCGTACATAAAACCATGATCATGGTCATATCGATGCTGTTTATCCTGATCGTGATCGGGAATCTTCTGTTCGGCATTTTCTTCAACAAGTACCTCCTCAAGCAGGAGGACGATCAAATCACTCTGATGAACGAGGGCGTCATATCCTATTTCGAGGAAAAAAAACTCAAATATATAGGCGCTGTAAGCGACTGGGCCTGGTGGGACGATGCTTACAATTATATAGAACAGCCATCGCCGGACTTCGAAGATGCCTACTTTACGGATGAAACCTTTATCAACAATGATATAAACTTGTTCATGATGGCCGATATAAACGGCAAGGCGGTTGCAGACCTATACTATGATCTGGAGCATCAAAGATTCGAAGAGTCCCCGGCGGAATTGCTGGCGCTGATCGAGCAATATATGGCAATGTACATGGGAAATGACGGAGAGACGATCGTCGTGAAGGCAGGCAGCCAATATTATCTGATTGCGACATCGCTTGTTACCAGTTCCAACGGAGCCCAGGAACCAAACGGCATCCTCATATTTGGCAGGGCGATCGATGAAGACATTCTCGAAAAATTGGGCTGGGTGATCGACAGTGAAGTTTCGATAACGGGCCAGGAAGAGCTGCAGATCGATGTGCTGCGCGCGCTTGTGGAAAGAACGGGCAGCGGTTATATGACCAAAACAACAAGAAACGAAGCGGAAAACGATTTGACAGGACATATTCTTTTAAATGAAAAAGACGGGACTCTGCCGGTTATTCTGACCTATACAAGGAATCGGGATATTTTTGATTACGGACAAGGCCAAATGAAGGATTTCCAAATCCTGTATACCGCTTTCATCATCGGGTTGATCGCTTTACTTGTTATTGTCATAGGCAATATCATCGTCAGGCCGATCAGGCGCATCACGAGAGAAATTGCCGACCTGGACATCAATAATGGGACAGTGGAGAGGCTTGAGAGTTCCGGAAAAGACGAGATCGCAATCCTGGGCAGGGCCATCAACAGCATGCTGGATAAAATCCAGAGCGAGCAGGATCTGCTCAGAAGAAGCGAAAAGAGACTGCTGAATGCCCAGTCGATCGCCCATGTGGGCAATTGGGAAATAGAGATTGACAGCGACAAGGTATGGCTTTCGGAAGAAGCCATGAAAATACTGGGTATCGAAAATAAGCCGGGCTATATGGCAAACTCGGAACTGCAGAAACTACTTCGCCCTGAAGATTATTCCATTCTGTACAGAACTTCGGCAGATATCATAAAAGGGAACAGCTGCATGGCTATCGAGCTGCCGTTCGCGAGGATCAACGATGGTTCTTCGCGGATACTCAAGTTTCAGGCAGAGCCCGAACACGACATAAACGGCGGCTTGGTCAAGGTCCTCGGTGTGGTCATGGATATAACAACAGAGAAGCTGAAGGAAGCCGATATCGTGTATTTAAGCCATCATGACGCGCTGACGGGATTATACAACCGATTTTTCCTGGAGGAAGAGCTTAACAGGCTGGAAACGTCAAGACAGCTGCCGCTTTCCGTGATCATGGGCGATATCAACGGACTCAAGCTGATCAACGATGCTTTTGGACATTCGGAGGGAGACAATCTCCTGACGGATACGGCAAATATACTGAGACAGTGCAGCAGAAGCGAGGATATCATAGCGCGAACGGGCGGCGATGAATTCTGCATCCTGCTGCCCAGCACCTCCGCGGAGACTGCTCAGCAGATCTGCCGCAGGATCTATCAGGCCTGCAGTGAATTCAACAGGAAGAATGAACGTGAATTCTCCTTTGTCAGCATATCGCTGGGCACAGGGACGAAGACAACGACGGAGCAATACATGGATTTCATTATTCGCGAGGCGGAGGAGGCCATGTATAAGCACAAGCTGCTGGACAGAAAGAGCATGCACAGCTCGATCATGACTTCCATCAAAGCGACGATGGCCGAAAAAAGCTATGAAACCCAGGAGCACGGCGACAGGCTGGTCAGGCTGTCAAACAGGGTCGGGCGGGCCCTCGATCTTACGGATGATCAATTCAATGATCTGGAGCTGCTCGCCACACTTCACGATATCGGAAAAATCGGCATCGACAGCGCGATTCTGGCCAAAGAGGGGCCTCTTTCGGACGATGAGTGGGCGGAAATGAAAAAGCACCCTGAGATCGGGTTCCGCATTGCTTCGGTTTCCAGTGAACTGGCGCCTATAGCCGAATACATACTCTGCCACCATGAGCGATGGGACGGAAAAGGCTACCCGCAGGGCCTGGCCGGAACGGACATCCCGATACTATCCAGAATCATAACAGTTGTTGACGCATTCGACGCCATGACGCAGGACAGGCCTTACCGCAAGGCGATGAATAAAGAAGACGCCATCAGGGAGCTCAGGAAAAATGCCGGTACCCAGTTCGATCCCGAGATCGTCGACGTTTTTATCAAGCATGCATTGGGAGAAAAAATACCGAGGGCGATCCTGGCTTCCAAAGAGAGACTTGTCGTCAGCCAGAACCATGCCCCGGAGACTGCCGAACTGAACTGAAATTGAACGTCTGCAGGAATTGTAACACCTGTGTTTTGTCATTTGCTCGCTTACTTCTCCGCTTCAAAGCAAAAGCCCTGCAACCGTTTGGTTACAGGGCTTTGTTTGGAGCTGATGAGGAGAGTCGAACTCCTTACCTGTTCATTACGAGTGAACTGCTCTACCTAGTGAGCTACATCAGCAAAAATTCGATGCAAAGAGATTATAACATATATATATGATATAATCATAGACATAAATTTTGAATATACTATATTTTTTATGATTTTCTACAAGCATGAGCATCGACAGGAGATATAAAGATGAAGCACAGAGTTATGAAAAAACAGAACAACAGCCGTAAATGCCTGATTTGCGGGCTTGACAGCTTGTTCAGCCTTAAAACCCGATTTTACGAGCTGGAAAACAAAGAGCTGGTGGCCGTATTTGATGTCCTTGAGGAGCATCAAAGCTATCCCGGAAGGCTTCACGGAGGCATCGCGTCTGCGGTGCTTGATGAAGCCATCGGCAGGGCCATTATGATCGACGAGCCGGATACATGGGGCGTTACAGTCGAATTGAAGGTTAAATTTAAAAAGCCCCTGCCGCTGGATCAGCAGCTGAAAGCAGTGGCGCGGATCACGGTCAACAGCAAACGCCTTTTCGAGGGTACGGGCGAGATATTGCTGGAGAACGGAGAAGTGGCGGCAACGGCATATGGGAAATATATGAAACTATCCCTGGAAAAGATCTCAGACGGATTGCATGAGGAGGAGCTTTGGATCTTCGATGATTCGGATATTCCGGAGGAAATAGAGTTATAGGTTTAGAGACGGTGGCCTGCGGGTAAAAATAATGCACCTGAAACCACTTGGGCCGTTCATTCCCGTTGCCTATGAGGGGCGGAACCGAACGTGAAAAATAATGTGAAGAGGAGAGATGATCATGTCATTCAAAATCACAGATAAAGTGACCTGGGTCGGAAAAATCGACTGGGAGCTGAAACGATTTCATGGAGACGAGTATTCCACCCATCGGGGATCCTCGTACAATTCATATCTGGTCAGGGATCGCAGGACCGTTCTGATCGACACAGTATGGCAGCCGTTCGCAAAGGAATTTATTGCGAAGCTCAAATCGGAAATCGATTTAAAGGATATCGATTATATCATCGTCAATCACTCCGAGGTGGATCACAGCGGCGCTTTGCCTGAACTCATGAAAGAGATTCCGGACGTTCCGATCTACTGTACAAAGAACGGCGCCCGGCTTCTGAAAGCCCATTATCATGAAAACTGGAATTATGTCGAGGTCAAAACAGGAGATACCCTTGATCTTGGTGAAAACAAAATCGTTTTCGTCGAGGCGGCCATGCTGCATTGGCCGGACAGCATGATGAGCTATTTGACCGGCGAAAATATCCTGTTCAGCAATGACGCTTTCGGCCAGCATTATGCTTCCGAGCATATGTATAACGACAAGGTGGACCGCGCCGAGCTTTATCAGGAGGCGTTGAAATATTATGCCAATATTCTGACGCCATTCAGCGCGCTTGTTGTCAAAAAGATCGAAGAAATCGTGGGATTGGATGTTCCTGTGAACATGATCTGTCCGAGCCATGGTGTCATCTGGAGGGAGGATCCTCTGCAGATCGTCAATCAGTATATGGCTTGGGCGAAAAGCTATCAGGAACAGCAAGTTAGCATCATATATGACAGCATGTGGGGGGCGACGAGATCTATGGCGGAGGCCATCGCGGACGGTGTGAGGGAAGCGGCTCCGGAACTGACAGTCAAGCTTTTCAATTGCTCGCACGGCGATAAAAACGATATCATAACGGAGATTTTCAAATCCAAGGCTTTGATTTTCGGTTCATCGACCTGCAACCGCGGCATATTGTACGCGGCGGCTGGGATCATTGAAATGATCAAGGGAATGGGCTTTAAGAACAAGAAAGCGGCAGCTTTTGGAAGCTATGGCTGGAGCGGGGAATCGACAAAAATCCTGAATGATGAGCTTGAGAAAGCGGGCTTCGAATTGATGGACGATGGAAAGCGGGATCTGTGGAAGCCCGACGAGGCCGCGTTGACCAAATTCAGAGAATACGGGAAAGAACTGGCTTCAAAGATACAGGCTTGATGAGCAATTGAAAAAATAAAACGCCCGGCCAAAGCGCTTTTTTGGAAAGCTGATCGGCCGGGCGGTTTTTAATGTGCTGCGTTCTATTTGGTTTCGATTTTCGCGATGGCCTTTGCAAGTTCTTTTTTGTGCTCAAAATTGGCAAGCCTTGCGATCATGATCCTCTGCGCCTGCGGCGAACCAGCCCCGTGCAGGGATTCCGTCCTGTAACCGACGGCGCCGGTGCCCAGAGTCAGGTTCTCGATGAGCCTGAGTATTCTGAGACGGTATTCAGTCGGGACCGAATCAATGCCGCGCAGGTACTTGTCCACATAATGGCCGATCTCTTCGCTGCGGAAATCCTTTTCGGAAGGCATCGTAACCATCAGGCCGCCTGCGATGTCTTCAGCAAGACGACCTATTTCGTAGGGGAATCTCGTGACATTCTGCTTGCAGACATTAGCCAGCATAAGGTCGATCAGATAGGCGCCCGATGCCGTCGGGAAGCCTTCATATGAGCAGGCCAATGCCGAAGAGTAAATCGTTTCATTCAAATGCGTCATTTCAATCAGCTTGTCTTTAATATGGGAGGCTTTCGGCACGCCATTGTAATCTGCCGCCAATGCCGCGGCGCCGATCAGAACATCGCCGACGCCCACCTTGCAGGCATAACTGGGGCGATGATGGCCGGCAAATCGCTCTACCAGCATGCCGACGAATTCTGTTTCTCCATTCAGAAAGATCCTGTCGGCAGGCACGAATACATCGTCGAATATAACCATAGCTTCATGGCCGCCGTATGCGCTGTTGCCTGTATCGATGTCTCCGCCTTCCATCTTCCTCGTATCGCAGGATTGCCTTCCGTAGATGATGACAATGCCTTCGGTATCGGTTGGCACGGAAAAGCAGACTGCATAATCTTTGTCCGCAGGTTCCATGGCGATCGTCGGCATGCAAAGCACTTCGTGGGAGTTGACGATACCGGTCTGATGGGCCTTGCAGCCTCTGACGACAATGCCGTCCGGACGGCGTTCAACGACGCGCAGGTACATGTCGGGATCTGCCTGCTTGCTTGGCGACAAGCCTCTGTCTCCTTTCACATCGGTCATGGCGCCATCGGTGACAAGATCCTCATCCTGTGCGTACCGGAGAAATTTTAAAAAGCGCTGATGATAATCGGTCCCGTATTTCTCGTCGACTTCGAAGGAGGTGCTGTAGACGGCGTTGAAGGCGTCCTGCCCAACACAGCGCTGGAAACAGCAGGCTGTTTTCTGGCCCAGCATTCTCTGCCGCTTGACTTTTTTTACAAGATCTTCCGTACTCTGGAAAATATGGTTGAAACGATTGATCCTTTCTCCGGACAAATGTGATACTGCAGTCGTCAGATCCTGATACATCGGATCCTGGGCCAGATCATACGTTACAGCGACTGCGTTCAGTGAAGGCCGGATGATCGGATGATCGACAGGCGATTCAACCTTGTCGCCGAACATGTAGACGTTCATTTTAAGATTTTTCAGGCTTTCAATATATTCTTTTCCGCTTTTTAATGCCATTGGTACACACTCCTTTCACAAAGCGGATCATTCGCTGCCACACTCTTGACGGGCAACGTAAAGCCGATCCGCTTAAATATGATTATACTATCATTGGACTTGTTTTAAACAGCATGCGAAAAAAATAGCCATGGACTCCATGGCTACTTTTTATTATTTCTTCTGGTCGGAGATGCTTTTAATGTACAACTTCAATGCCCGGATCAGAATTATGTCCTTGACCGTGGATAGCAGTGTTCTTTGCGCGTCAACGATCGAGTGGGTTTCCGAATCCTGGTCCCAAGTGAAGTATACAGTGCCTGTAGAATATCATATTGCCCCACGGCTGTCAATACGTAATACGCACTATAATTTAATAAATAATTCGACTAATAGTGCGCGTAAGGAAACAAATGGGCAAAAAAAGACCCTGATAGCAAATTGATCAGAGTCTTGAGCCAGCGGTCAATCGTACAGAGCTGGTGTTTGACCGGAATCGCGCATAGGTCGAGTCAGGATTAGTTTTCGCGTTCCTGAAAGGCGGCGTAAGGGCATACTCTGAAGCACTTGCCGCAGGATATGCACTTCTCATTGTCAACAACCGGAGCGTCATGTCCTGTCTGACTGATGGCATCGACCGGACAGAACCGGATGGCGGGGCACCGGTGGTCTTGGGGGCAACGGCGGGCTTCTACATAAATGCTCATTGAAAGTTCTCCTTTTGATATATATTTACATGAATTCATAATTATTAAAATTATACCCATACGAGGTATATTGAAACACATCAATTTAAAAAAGCGCATAGACACGCGAATGTATCTATACGCCGGACCTAAGAAAGCATGCTGCCCGCATTTCTAGAAAAAAGGCTTGAGCAGAGTCGTAATGCCGGCGCCGAGCAGCGCCGTGAACGGGATCGTGATGACCCATGCCCAGATGATATTCTTTGCGATGATCCATTTGACTGCAGAGAAGCGTTTTGAGGCGCCGACACCCATGATGGTCGTGGAAATGACCTGGGTCGTGCTGATCGGCGCGCCTATTTCCGAAGCGAATTCTATGACGAGGGCTGCTCCGGTCTGGGCGGCAAAGCCTCCGATCGGTTCAAGCTTTGTGATGCTCGTCCCCATGGTTTTAATGATTTTCCAGCCTCCGACGGATGTGCCGATCGCCATGGCGATGGCGCATGAAATCTTGACCCAGAGCGGGACGCCGGCATCTGCGCTGATCATGCCTGCGCTGACAAGGGCGAGCGTGATGATCCCCATAGACTTTTGAGCGTCATTCTTGCCATGTGCAAAGGACATCAGCATGGCGGATAAAATTTGGATTTTGGAAAACCAGCCGTTGACGACTCGGTGGGAAAATGGCGACAATAAGCGGTACAGAGACCACATAAGGGCGAAGCCGATCAGAAAACCTACCATCGGGGATGTGAACAATGGAATGACGACTTTGTCCATGACGCCGCTCCATACGATCTTGTCGAAGCTCATGGCGTAGACGATGGAGGCGCCGATCAGTCCTCCGATCAGAGCATGGGACGAGCTGCTGGGTATGCCGATGATCCAGGTGATAAGGTTCCAGGTGATGGCTGCCAGCAAGGCCGCCATAATGACATATTGTTCAAGATGGCCGTCGACAAGACCCTTGGAAATGGTCCTGGCAACCTTGTCGCTGGCAAGGGCGCCGGCGAAATTGAGCGTGGCCGCCATGAAAATAGCGGCTCTGGGCGTCAATACACGTGTCGATACGGTTGTCGCGATGGAGTTGGCCGTATCATGGAAGCCATTGATAAAGTCAAATGTCAAAGCGAGTACAATAACGACGATCAAAGAAATGCTAAGCATGCTTCATGACAACTCCCTCTAAAATATTTGCGACATTTTCGCAGGAGTCAATGGATTCTTCGAGAAATTCAAAAATAAGTTTCCATTTGACGACTTCGAGAGGAGGAGTCTCGTTTTCAAAAAGACTTTTAATGGCTTTTCGGTATATGACATCGCCTTCGTTTTCGATCCGGTTGACTTCAATGATCTTTTCCTTGAGCAGCTTGCTCTTTTTCATGCGGCGCATTTCATTGACGACGAC
The DNA here is from genome assembly GCA_002418625.1 of Firmicutes bacterium UBA5774. Classification (GTDB taxonomy): domain Bacteria; phylum Bacillota; class Clostridia; order Peptostreptococcales; family Anaerovoracaceae; genus UBA5774. The sequence goes on along the minus strand of DIEM01000061.1, from coordinate 8,117 downwards.
CTTGAGTTCGACGATGCATTCAAGAATCAGCTTTGACATGACCTTCGCCTCGTCGCGGACTTCAGTAATAAGGAAGAGGTCGAAGCTATTGGCAGCTTCCTCGATCGTGTCGACGATATTGTCCATCTCCTTGGCGATGTTGTAAATGTCTTCACGGTCGATAGGCGTTATGAATGAAGAGTTCAAGGCCTTCATGATGTGATGGATATGGGAGTCGCATTCATGCTCGAGATCTTTAAGCAAACATATTTTTGAAACCACATCGGTATAATCGTTCATCAGATCGTTCAGCGCGATGCCCGCTTGTTCGACACGGTCGATCGTCTGGTCGAAAAGATCGTAAAATACATCTTCCTTTTTCTTCAAGAATATCATTCTGGGTACCTCTCTATCTGAATTTTGTTCGGAAAACGTATAAATTTTCCGATATTTAAAAAATAACAAAATTGAACCATTTAAATTATCGCATTTTTTGGTGTGATTTACAAACAGTATTTGACCATTGTCAACGGTCTGTTGCTGTTTTAATATGGCTTCCAAAGGATATTTCTTCAAAATATTGCTTTCATTTTATGAATATTTTGTTATGATGAAGTAAAGACAGCACTTAACCTGAAAATATTTTTCGAAAGGAGGGTTCTATATGGGTTCACTAACAGAAACACTCAAAAAAATCTTTGGCGGAGCTAAGGATAAAGCCGAAGGCACATTTGAAAATGTGAAGGAAAAGGCGGAAGTCAAGGCCGGAGAATTAAAGGAAAAGGTTGAGGAAAAGGCTGAGGTTCTCAAGGAAAAAGCTGGCGAAAAAGCCGAAGAACTTAAGGAGAAGGCCGGAGAGAAGGCTGAAGAACTGAAGGAAAAGGCTGAAGCCAAGGCCGGAGAATTGAAGGAAAAGGTTGGTGAAAAAGCCGAAGAGCTTAAGGAGAAGGCCGGAGAGAAGGCAGAAGAATTGAAAGGAAAGGCCGAAGATAAATTTGAAGAGATCAGGCATAAAGATAAAGAAGAATAACGGGCAGAACAATCGTTGATTTTGACCGGGAAGGCTTTGCGGCCCTCCCGGTTTTATTTTGGGGATGTTTGCAGCCCGTCTTTATATTGGATTGAGTCAGAGGAGTCTATTTATATGGCTTTGAGGCAATCTGTTCGAATGTTTCACCTGAATTGCCATAAATATAATTATAAGTGTAGATGCAATTCTTTTCGGTACCTGCGAGTCCCATAGCCTGTGCGGCGGACTGGGCTGAAGGGAGGTTGAAATTGGAGTCGATGTAGACTTTGAAGGTTGTGTTGTAGCCCTGCTGCACACTTTTGCCATTATTGATGCTGGTCGTTCCCGTTGTGCCGAAGTACATCTGGGCAAAATCCTCCGGATAGACCGCATCTCCGTTAACCGCAAATGCATAAGGCTTGCCGATATACTCCTTGAGATAAATGCGGACGCGCGTTGCCTCGCCCGGCTGCAGGATCGGGACAGGCTGGCTCCGTATCGGTTCAAACAATGTATAATAGATCGGGTAGCCCAGGTGGCCTCTGCTCAGGCCGTAGACGAAATGAGTCGTATAGGCTATCGCGTCGGCAAATTGAGCGGAAGTGCTCTTGTTGGCAAATGCAACATAATCGAGGTGGACGTTTTCGGTCCACTCCCATTCGGCATCGATCGAGAAGGTTCCCGGAAGAGACGGTTTGTCGAAGGTATTATATAATTCGACATCGAGATAGGCGGGACGGTATAGATAATCCGGATCAGCTTTAAGGAACGGCGCCGATATAGGATTAGGCGTAGGAGAATTTGCTGCGCTTTCGATGCCTTCCCCGATGCCTTTGATTGTTTCTTCCATCAATTCATCGGTAATATCATTTGCGGGGATCCCTGCCTGTGTAAGAGCGACGCTGGCCAGATAATCGACACTCATATCGGTCAGTTGATCGAAGTTCGGCAGTGATGGGGGGAGCCCGAGCGCAGCCAGCCCTGTATTGGCAAGGACTTCAAGAGCGTCTTTCAATCCCGCGCGCCAATCGTCGGGAATCAGCGGGAAATTGCTGGCTACAAAGTCGATCAGGCCTTCTCTCAAGTCATTGTAGGCATTCGAGACCCAGTTGGTCAGATCCTTGATGAGCCCGACCATATCCGAGAAGAAGTCGACAATCCCGTCCCATAATTCTTCCCACCAGGATTTGTCCGCTTCGGTTGGAGCAGGAATGAAGACCTTGGTGTTTTCTTTCAGGAATTTGGGGATCAGCTGGTCCTCGTATTTGTCGACCGTCATGGACGAATCGTAATAAGGCGATGTTTGGATCGCATAGAACGCGTAGGGCGCAAGGACATCACCGCTTTGATTTTTGTAGAAGCTGCCGATTTCGTTCCATCTAGGAGCCCGGTAAACGATATAGCGGTGTGCCCAATCCGGATCCTCCCATTTAATTGGCTCGTAATGAAGGATCCTGATCGAGGGCGTATAGGAAGGAACAGCGATCGTTTTATTGGTATAGTAGACCGGAGCAGCCGGCGTCCCGTATTTGATGAGAACGGTATCCGAGAAGGAGATCTCCTCCGTGCCCGGCGTGTTTGAAGGCCGGATGGCCACGGCTCTGACATAATAATCAACAAATTTATCGGCCGCAAGGGATGAAGCGGAGGGGCCGAAGTCGGAGAATGGGATATTGACAGCGTTGGCATAATCATTTTTCGTTTCCAGTGGCATGCTGTATGATTTTGAATAGGCGAGTCCGACCGGGGCCTCCCAATTATTGACTGTATTGGTGAAAGGCTTTGCAGATACCTGCATGACCACCTTTGTCGTGCCTTGCGCAGGTGTTTTCAACTGGAACCAGTGGGCGGAATCCCCTGGATAAACGCCTGCCTGGCTGACTTTTTTCATGAGATTCGGGAATTCGCCGCCAGTTCCGGGAGCGCCGGCGTAAAGAGTCGTCCAGAGCTCGAGGTATGATGCGAGCTGAGTCTCATGGGAGGAGGCGACAGGCTTTCCATAGAGCACTTCGATCCCTTCGCCCGGATCGCCTAAAGGAACACCGGCCGCCGTGACCGGTACAGCCCTGACATAATATTTGTATTGCGTCTTGGGAATCTCCTTGAAGGTGTTTCCGGCCATGGAGAATTGATTTGGAACAATCAAATCGAGGTTCAGTTTATAGAAAGAACCGCTATTTGGGGCTGCCGGCGCAAAAGCTCCGAAATCAATGGCGAATTCACCGGACGAGATCGGCACCGTGCCTTTGGCGACAAGGCCGCGCGGTGCGGTCCAATTTTCCGAAAAACCGCTGAACGGCGTTCTGGAAACCTGCCAGACGACGTTGGCGGCGCCGCTTGCGTTATTTGCTGTGAATGAAAAATAACGCAGCTTGCTTTTGCTCCAGTCGATGAAAGCGGCGCAGTCGGCTTTGNNCCGGCGCCGCCGTCCACCAGGCGGGCCTGCTTGCGGCCGGTGTGACCGATATTGGATAGACCGGCTCTAAATCAAGATTTGTCAAATTGGTCGTGTCGATCGTCGTCAGCGTCGGGGACAAGGTCAGCGCGACCATGCCAAGCAGGTCGCCGGAGCCTTGCGAGGATGCGGCTGAGCTGTATTTCGGCGCTGCCAGCGCAAAATCGGCTGAGGCTACGCCGGGCAGATAAGCGCTGGCAGGCTTGGCTGGCCTGGCCGTCCCTGTCGCCGCATAAAGCGTGAGCCGCGTGTCATAATCAGGCGCTGTCAGGCGATTGGAAAAATCGATTTTTTTGAATTTGGCCTGCTCGCTGGCGATCGGCGGGCTGCCGGTGCCGAGCCGGACGATGGCCTTGATATTCGGCTCTCCGCTGAAAGTATCATAAGCACGTTTTATGATGGCGATGGCCTGCTCCCTTGTCGTGTTCGCGAGCGGTGCGATCAGGTCGTTGCCCATGCCGTTGATGATGTTGTTCTGATAGGCGAACTTCACGGATTCAAGGGCCCATGAGGCGATTTTATCTCTGTCCGAGAAGGGCAGAGGGTCCGAGGCCGGCGTGGGAAGGCCGGCGACGCTGACGGAAAGGGCCCGCATGATCATTGCGGCCATTTCCTGACGCTTAATATTGGCGTTTGGTGAGAATGTCCCCGGAGCAGTTCCGAGCACGATGCCGAGCTGGTTTGCCTTGACGACCTCGGGATTGGCCGTGTCGCCAAAAGGACTGGCTCCGGCCTGAACCGATTTGCCGGACATCTTTTCGTAAAGCCTGACTGCGATCGTCGCGAACTCTTCACGCGTGATGGGTTTTGTGTAGTTTCCCATGACGCCCGGATAGGTCAGCCCTGCTTCGTAGGCGTCGATTAAAACAGCTTCGGCCCAGGTGCTTTGTGTCCCGTCGAAGATAATCTCCGCTGTGGCTTTTGTATCGGCGTAGGCAATGTTGGAGCTGCATCCGCATGCTCCGATTCGTTCCAAAGCTGGAATGCCGGATATCGTCATTTGAAAGACGAGGCAAAAGGCAAGGGAGGAAACCAGGAAACGCTTCCATTTAGCAACAGGTTTCATAAGATATGGACCTCCTTCCGATAAGCTCCCCTGACTTGAGCAAAGGCTCGAACCGGTCAGGAACATTGGAAAACAGTTTGGGTATTCTGAGATGAATTGCGCCGGTATAAAAACTCCGTAATTGTATCATATAATGATTGTACTGCGGCCAAAATTACGTGTCAATTGAAGCGGTTCATCCGGCTAACAGAATATTAATGACGAACGGCCGGCGTTTGCGGTTGACCGGAGCGGCAGGGACTGATAATCTAATGATATGGACTTTAATTCGAATAAGGCGGGACCGGCTGAGACCGGATCGATTAGTTTATTGGAGGGGTTCTCATGGAATCGAGGAAAACCACAGTCGTTAAACAGGGTATCACCTTTGGATCGTGCCTTGCCATGGTCATATCCTACAGCACATGGCATTCAGTGCTTTGGGCCATCATACACGGTGTGTTCAGCTGGTTTTACGTCATATATTTCATTATAAAATACTAATGAGTTTATCTGCTGTCAGACTTTTGGTCTGAAGCGGAACAGGAGAAAGATATGCTGCTGGCAGCCGAAAAAATATCCAAGAATTACAGCGAGCGGATGCTTCTGAAGGAAGCATCCCTTTATTTGAACGAAGGCGACAAGACCGGCGTGATCGGCGTCAACGGGACCGGAAAATCGACGCTTCTGAGGATCATAGCCGGTGCGGATGTCCCGGACAGCGGCACGGTTTCAAGAAATGCCGGCGTCAGGATCGCTTATCTGCCGCAGAATCCGATATTTGATGAAAATCTCGCCGTAATGGAGCAGGTGCTTGCCGGCGCTTCCGCTCATGAAAGGGAGCTGCAGGAATACGAGGCTAAAGCCATATTGAACAGGCTCGATATCACAGACCATCTGCAGCCGGTGTCGGAGCTTTCCGGCGGACAAAAGAAAAGGGTGGCCATCGCCGCGGCGCTGGTCAGGCCATGCGAGCTGCTGATACTGGATGAGCCTACGAATCATCTGGACAACGACATGGTGCAGTGGCTTGAAGAATATCTGATTCGTTACAAAGGAGCGATCCTCATGGTGACGCATGACAGATATTTTCTTGACAGGATCGCGAACAGAATCGTCGAGATCGATCACGGGATGCTGTACGATTATGACGCCAATTATTCGAAATATCTCGAGCTGCAGGCCTTGCGCGAGGAAATGGCCGAGGCTGGAGAAAGAAAAAGGCAGGCCGTTCTCAAGAAGGAACTGGCCTGGATCCTGCGAGGAGCCCGCGCAAGGAGCACGAAGAGCAAAGGCCGGATCGAGCGCTTTGAAGAGCTTAGGGACCGTGAGGGACCGGTCCGGCAGGAGCGCATGGAAATGAATTCCCTGGCGACGCGTCTGGGCCGCAAGACCATAGAGCTTGACCATATCGCCAAGGCATATGGGGAACGGGCGCTGATCAAAGATTTCAGCTGCATCATCCTGCGGGATGCCAGGATCGGCATCGTTGGCAGGAATGGCTGCGGCAAGTCCACGCTTTTGAATATCATCAAAGGCACCGTGCCGCCTGACAGCGGGATCGTCGAGGTCGGTGAAACCGTCAGGATCGGTTATTTTTCACAGGAATCGGAAGATATGGATCTTTCGCTCAGGGCAATCGATTATGTCAGGAGCGCGGCAGAAAATATCAGGACCGCCGACGGCATGCTGACGGCATCCCAGATGCTTGAACGATTCCTGTTTCCGCCGGACCTTCAGTACAATACGATCAGCCGGCTTTCCGGCGGTGAGCGGCGCAGGCTTTTTCTGCTGCGGATCCTCATGGACGCGCCGAACATACTGCTGCTGGACGAACCCACCAACGATCTCGATATACAGACGCTGGCCATTCTTGAGGACTACCTTGATAATTTCAGCGGCGCGGTCGTTGCCGTTTCCCATGACAGGTATTTTCTGGACAGGGTGGTCGACCGGGTATATGCTTTTGAAGAAGACGGCGAAATAAGGCAGTATATCGGCGGATATACGGATTATACAGAGCAGCAGCGGCAAAGCAAGGCTTCCGTGAAACCGGCAGGCATGTCCGATAAAGGCCAGCCCGGGGTCCGGGCCGGTCGAGGGAAGAGCGAAGAGGCAGGCTTGACCGGCGAACAGAGGCGGAAATCAAAATTCACATATAAGGAACAAATGGAATTTGATTCGATAGATGGCGAGATCTCTGAGCTTGAAGTTAAAATGCAGCAGATCGAAAAAGAGATAGTTGATGCTTCGAGTGATTATGGAAAACTCCAGGAGCTTGCCGATCGGAAAGAGCGTCTGGACCAGGAACTTGAAATGAAAATGGAGCGGTGGGTCTATCTTCATGAGCTGGCTGAGCAGATGAAGCAAACGGTATAACGGAAAAGAGGCATTCTATGAAGGACAGGACGAAAGGCATATTGATGGCGCTCGGCGCAGCGTTCTTCTACGCCATGATTGCGGCCAGCGTGAAATGGATCGACGGGATCCCGTCCTTTGAGAAGTTTTTCTTCCGTTCGGTATTCGGGCTCGCTTTCATATGCGTCATCATGCTGCGTCATCGAATGCCGTTCCGCTCAGTCAACAGGCCGATGCTGATCATGCGCGGCCTGACGGGATTCGCTGCCGGGCTTGCCTATTATCTGGCCGTGTCGGAAGCGCCGCTGGCGGAAGTCATCACGCTGAGCAACCTGTTTCCGTTCATGGTGGTGATACTGTCCGCCATTTTCCTGAAGGAGAAGATCAAACCGTTTCATATCGCTGCGCTGGCCTTGAGCTTTGGCGGCGCGCTGCTGGTGATCCGTCCCGGATTTGAGGATGTCAATATCTTCTATATCATTGCCTTTATTTCCGCCGTTTTTACGGCGATCGCCTATACGATCCTGAAGCATGTCCGCAAGACGGATACACCCGAAATGGTCGTATTCTATTTCTCTCTGATCGGCACTATTGGTTGTATTCCGCTTATGCTGGCAGGCCGGTTTATCATGCCGACACCGTTCCAATTCTTCCAGCTGGTAGTGCTTGGCCTGAATGCGACGGCTTATCAAATGCTGCTCAGCACGGCTTATAAATACGCGCCGGCCGGAGAGCTTTCTATTTACAGTTATACGACGATCGTATTTTCTGCGTTCATCGGCGTTCTTTTCTGGGGCGAATATCCGGCGGCGGCCAGCATTGCCGGCATTGTCTGCATTCTTATCGGCGGCTATGTCATGTTCAGGCGCGAAAAGAATATTGCCGCGATCCCGGAATGATCCCGATCGCGCATAAAGGCCGGCGGGAGGCAGTCAGCGTTGCGAGGGCTCACTCATACCTGAGCGCTTCGATCGGATCGAGGCGAGCGGCTTTGCGCGCCGGATACAGGCCGAAAAACATGCCGACCAGCGCGGCGAACGCGATGGCGACCAGTACCGTCGGAAGCTGTATGACGGCTTCGACCTTGGCCAGCGCGGCGCCGATCGAGGCGATCCCTATGCCGAGCAGTGTGCCGATGACCCCGCCGATGGCGGAGATGATCATGGATTCGATCAGAAATTGCAGCAGAATATCCCGCGTTGTCGCACCGAGGGATTTGCGGATCCCGATCTCCCGGGTCCGTTCCGTGACGGAAACCAGCATGATATTCA
>DIEM01000002.1 GCA_002418625.1 Firmicutes bacterium UBA5774 | reverse complement strand
GGCTGCGGGAGCTGCGGCTGGCGCCGGCGCCACTGCGCGCTCAACGACGGCTTCCAGAAGCTTTTCGGAGGCTTCATGCTTCCTATCCTTGAAATCGAGCACTTTGGTCAGCAGGTTGATGCATCCCCACAACAATAACAGGACGGCAAACGTAATACCCATGCCCATCATCATCGTAACAAGAGAGCCAGCTGTTCTTTCTCCGACAGTAAGCTTGTCGATCAGTTCCGGATCCGCAAATTTCTGCATTAAGGTCAATTCATCCATTCATTTCTCACCTCTGCTTTCATAAGTATATTACGCCTCTTACAGAGGTATGTTTCCATGCTTTTTGGCAGGCAGCGACTGGCGCTTTGAACCCAGCATGTCGAATGCGCTGATGACTCTCTGCCTGGCAGTCTGGGGATCGATGACGTCATCGACATAGCCCATTTCAGCCGCCCTATAAGGATTGGCGAATTCTTCCTTGTATTCTTCGATCTTCGACTGTCTGATAGCCGCCGGATCATCAGCCACCTTGATATCGTTCTTGAATACAATATTAGCCGCGCCTTCAGGACCCATGACAGCGATCTCTGCACTCGGCCACGCCAGGACCATATCCGCCCCAAGCTCCCTGCAGCACATGCCGATGTAAGCGCCGCCGTAGGCTTTTCTGAGGATCATCGTGACTTTTGGAACTGTCGCCTCGGCAAACGAATAGAGCAGTTTGGCGCCATGCCTGATGATGCCGCCATACTCCTGGTCAGCGCCGGGCAGGAAGCCCGGTACGTCGACGATGGTCAGCAGCGGGATATTGAAGGCGTCGCACCTTCTGATAAATCTTGCCGCTTTGTCGGATGCGTTGATGTCAAGACATCCGGCCAGGAATTTTGGCTGATTCGCAATGACGCCGACGGTCTCGCCGTTCAGTCTGATGAAGCACGTGACCATGTTCTTGGCATAATACGGCATCACATCGTACAGATCACCGTTATCCGCCATTTTTCTGATGATATCATAAATATCATAAGGCTTGTTTGGATTTTCAGGTATGATTTCATTAAATTCAGGAATCAGTCTGTTCAGATCGTCTCCGGTCTCATAAACAGGAGCGGTCTCCAGATTATTTGAAGGAAGGAAGCTCAGAAGTCTTCTGACGTCGGCAAGCGTCGACGCATCGTCCTTGCCGATGAAATGCGCAACGCCGCTGACCGTATTGTGCGTCATGGCGCCGCCGAGCGTTTCGGCGGAAATATCTTCGCCTGTAACAGTCTTGATGACCTGCGGGCCGGTGATGAACATCTGGCTTGTCTTGTCCACCATGAATACAAAATCCGTGATCGCCGGCGAATATACGGCTCCGCCCGCGCATGGTCCCATGATAACCGATATCTGCGGGATGACGCCGGAAGAAATAGTATTATTGTAGAAGATTTTACCGAATCCCGAAAGCGAGTTGACGCCCTCCTGGATCCTGGCTCCGCCGGAGTCGTTCAGGCCTACCACAGGGGCCCCCATCTTCAGCGCGCTGTTCTGGACCTTGACGATCTTCTCTGCATGATACTCGCCAAGCGATCCGCCAAGCACGGTGAAGTCCTGCGCATATGCAAACACAAGCCTGCCGTCCACATTCCCGTAACCGGTAACGACGCCGTCTCCCGGCGCTTCTGTTTCAGCCATGTCAAAATTAGTGGATCTGTGACATACAAATGCGTCGATTTCGACAAAGGTGCCGGCGTCAAACAGCAGATTCAGTCTCTCTCTCGCCGTCAGCTTGCCTTTGGCATGCTGGTCGTCGATCCTTTTCTGCCCTCCGCCCAAAGCTATTTCTGCTTTTTTCTTGCGGAGATCTTCGATTTTGTTCATAAAACTATTCCCTCCCGTTTCTATTTTAATCTGTATATGCTGAAGAATGACTTGAAGCGCAAAAATACCTGCTATTTTTGCTTAAAATATACCTTCTTAAATATATCTTAAAGTTTCAGATAATTCAACACATTTTAAGTTGTATACATTATTCATCCAATACTCTTTTTAATTAAATATTAATGATGTACGTGAAGCCGCTATATTCCTGAAATGTTGAAATTTTAATATTTTGGCAAAATCAAAAAGCCTGTCCCCTCCGCCGCGGCGATTCAGGATCAGGCCTTTTTCCAGTCAATGTTTTTTAATGGGTTTTGGTGTTTCAATATTGGATCGCCTGCAGGATCTTTTTGGACAAAACAGCTGCGATAAAAATTTTTATCATATCTCCTGGCAGAAATATGGCACAGGCACTCCAAAGGACTGCCGACACCGGCATTTCCCCTCCAAGATACACGTTGACGATCAGATAAAGATACGGCAGGCCAATCATGTAGATAGCAGCCAGGCCGGCCAGGCCGGCGGCAAAAAGTCCTTTGACCGTCAGCTGCTTCATATGCTCCGTAACCTTGCCGATCACAAAAGCCGCAGCGGCAAATCCCAGCAGGAATCCGAAGGACGGCTGGAAAACATATGAAGGGCCGCCGCCTTGAGTAAAGATCGGGATGCCGGCCAATCCGATGAATATATAAGCGAGCTGGCTGGCCAGCCCAAGCTTGGAACCAAGCACAATGCCTGCCATCATAACAAAAAGCACCTGCAGGGAAAATGGCGCCAGCGGCGTCGGTATCCTGATAAAGGCACCGATTGCGGTAAGCGCCACAAAAAGCGCGCATAAAGTCAGTTTCAGCACCTTGGATCTTTCAAGCATCATTTCCATATTCAACCCTCCGTATATCATATTGCAAGACTGTATTCAACCAAGCCCTCACAGGCTTTTTCATCTTCTTTTCTATAGGATACAAAAAACAAAGGATATTGTCAACCATATTTTTATTTTGGTTTACAATAGCCTTTAATTCCATATTTTCAGTCATTAAACATATGCCGAAGCGTTGTGGTCCTTATGCTTGATTTGGTATCAATACAGTCCTGTCACTCTTATCATTCCCCGCCGTTACAGTTGTCTTCACCGTCGGATCGGCTGTATATGCTGTTGCCACGGCAATCTATGGCAACGATGGCAGGAAAATTTTCCACCTCGATACGCCTTACCGCCTCCGCTCCAAGTTCTTCATAGGCGATGACCTCGATCTTCCTGACCGAATCGGCGATCAGCGCTCCCGCACCGCCGATTGCCGCAAAATATACGGCGCCGTTGCGGATCATGCTTCTGATGACTTCAGGGCTTCTGACACCCTTGCCGATCATGCCGCTCAGACCGTTGTCCAGCAGCCGCGGAGTCATCTTGTCCATCCTGCAGCTTGTCGTCGGCCCGAAGGATCCGGAAATATTCCCTGGCCTGGCGGGCGAAGGACCGGCATAATATATAATGCTGCCGCGCAGAGGAAACGGCGCGCCCACTCCGCTGTCCATCCCCGACAATATCCTTATATGAGCTGCGTCTCTGGCTGTATAGATCGTTCCGGAAATCAAAACACGATCGCCGCATTTCAGATCTCTGATCCGGGCTTCGCTCAGCGGAACCGTCACATGCTTATCGCTCATAATTCCACCTCCATGTGCCTTGAAGCATGGCAATTGATATTGACCGCGACCGGCAGACCGGCTATATGCGTCGGGAACATCTCCACATGAACTGCAAACGCCGTTGTCTTTCCGCCAAATCCCTGCGGTCCTATATTGAGCCTGTTGACCTTTTCCAGTATCTCGCGTTCCAGCTCGGCTACGGCAGGATCCGCGCTGCAGCTGCCGATATCCCTTGTCAGCGCTTTCTTGGCGATCAGCGCCGCTTTTTCCATCGTCCCGCCGATCCCGACACCGACGACCATCGGAGGGCATGGATTCGCCCCAGCCTGCCTGACAGCGTCGACCACAAAATCGACCGCGCCTTCACGGCCATCCGAAGGATTGAGCATTTTCAGCCTGCTCATGTTCTCACTGCCAAAGCCCTTGGCGGCCGCGATGATCCTGACCTTGTCGCCGGGTATGACCTCATAATGGATGACCGCCGGCGTATTATCCTTGGTATTGACTCTGTCAAAGGGGTCCCGCACGACGGATTTCCTGAGATATCCTTCCTCATAGGCTTCCCTGACCCCCTGGTCGATAGCGTCTCCGACGAATCCGCCGACAAGGTCCACATCCTGACCAATGGACAGAAATACGACAGCCATCCC
>DIEM01000051.1 GCA_002418625.1 Firmicutes bacterium UBA5774 | reverse complement strand
AAAAGAAGAGCGGCCATCGTGCGTGAAAGCTCGTTGGCCGAATGTGCCATGGAAATCAATCTTGGCGCGTATATTCTGCTTGGCAGGGGAGAAGAGAACACGGGAGGACGCACTCGAAAATCGATCCTCGCGGATGCGATGGAAGCGCTGATCGGTGCGATCCATATAGACGGCGGCTTCGATGAGGCTAAAAGATTCGTGCTTTCCGTTTTTTCCGAAAAGATCGAGGCGGTCATATCCGGCGGATATTTTTCGGATTATAAGACAGCATTGCAGGAAAGACTTCAGGTCAACGGAGACGTGGCAATATCCTATCTGATCGAAAAAGAGGAAGGCCCTGATCATGACAAGACATTTTATGTCAGGCTGATCGTAGGCGGAGGCGTCATGGGAAAAGGTTCAGGACGCAACAAGAAAGCGGCCGAGCAGGATGCGGCGAGGGATGCCCTGAAGGCATTGGAAGACTGATAAATCAGAACCAGAGGTGGTATATTTGTATTTTAAACGAATTGACATGCATGGCTTCAAGTCATTTGCGGAACCGGTAAGCATCGACTTTCACGAAGGCATAACCTGTATCGTCGGACCCAACGGCAGCGGAAAGAGCAACATCTCGGACGCGATCCGCTGGGTGCTTGGAGAACAGAGTCCGAAAATGCTGCGGGGCGGCAAAATGGAGGAAGTCATATTCTCAGGCACTGCGAGCAGAAAATCACGGGGAATGGCTGAGGTCACGCTGGTCGTGGACAACAGCAGGGGAATATTGCCGATAGACTACTCGGAAGTTGCCATAACGCGAAAGATGTACCGGTCCGGAGAGAGCGAATACTATATCAACAACAGCAGCTGCCGGCTCAAGGATATCCGTGAGCTCATAATGGATACCGGGATCGGGGTCGATGGCTATTCCATCATCGGCCAGGGAAAGATCTCCGATATCGTGGGAAACAAGCCGGAAAGCAGGCGGGAGATTTTCGAGGAAGCTGCCGGAATCGTCAAATACCGCAGCAAAAAAACCGAAGCTGAGAGAAAACTGGAGTCAACGAATCATAATCTGGAGCGTGTCAACGATGTGGCGGCGGAAATCGAGTCCAGGATCGGCCAATTGCGCGAGGACAGCGAGAAAGCATCCGAATATATCGTTTTAAGAGACCGATACAAAGCTAACGAGATCAATATCACGTTGAAAAATATCGAATCGCTGGAGCTCAAGAGCGAATATATGAAGGACGATCTTCTTGAACTGGATAATCAGATCGACCATTATAAGGACCAGAAGACGGCGCTTGACGAGGACATCAGCAATAACAGGGCAAGAAGCGAGGAGCTGGACAGGGCGGGCATCGAAGCGAGAGACCGTTTGCTTGAACAAGTCGAGGAGATCGGAAATCTTACGAATACGGGTCAGCTCAACGCAGAAAAAAAAGCCGCCATCGATCGGGATACTGTCAGGATCAATGAAGAGATCGCCATGATCGACAGTAAACTGGAAAAGGAAACGGCAGCCAGCCATGAGCTTCGAACCGCCAAATCCGAGATCGAGCATTCAATAGCCCGGCTTGCCGAGGCGCTGGCGAATAAGACGAAGGCTCATGAAGAAAGTCTTGCATTATTGACGAATCATATAGAGGAAAGCGAAAGCAGGAAGAACAGGATCTATGAGCTGCATACGCTCATGATGGGAAAAAACAGCGAAAAGGCCAGTCTTGAGACGCTTAAGGATACATTGTCGCGCCGTGGCGTTCAGATCTCGGCAGAAAAAGCCGATTCGGAACGTCTTGCCCATGAGGCGGAAACCAAAAAGAAGGAAGCGGCCAGCCGCAGGGACGCCATCGCCGCAGAAGTTGAAAAGCTGGAGCGCGAAGGATCCGGGAAAGCCCATCGGCTCGGAACGGTCCAGGAACAGGAGCGTGAGACGGCTCAACAGGTTGAGAGATCAAGGCTGAAGCACGGTGATGCCGCCGCGCGGAAAAGACTGATCGAAGAACTCGAAAGCTCTTATGAAGGTTATAACAATGCCGTAAAATTCGTGATGAAGAACCTGAATGCGATGAACGGTATCCACGGTGTCGTAGCGGATCTCATCGAGGTGCCGGCTGGTTACGAGGTCGCCATCGAAACGGCTCTTGGGGCAACGCTTCAGAATGTCGTCTGTGAGGATGACATGAGTGCGAAAAATGCTATCGGCAAATTGAAAGCCAATAAGGCAGGCAGGCTTACATTTTTACCTGTAAAAAGCATAAGGCCATCTCGCGTCAATTACAGGGCTGAGTTGGCAAATTCAGACGGATTCAAGGGGATCGGCGTTTCCTGCGTCAAATTCGATGCGAAATACGCGGATATCATGGAATATCTGCTAGGACGCGTCGTAATCGTCGATGATTTGGATCATGCGGTCCGGCTGTCGAAAAATTCAGCGCCGGGGCTTCGCTATGTTACGATGGAAGGCGAAATCATCAATTCCAGCGGTGCGATCACAGGTGGAAATTACAAGACAAGCGGGCCGAATCTCCTGGAAAGGAAATCTGAAATCAGGAAACTTGAAAAGGATCTGGAAGAACTTGAAGCTTCGCTTGCAAAGAATCGTGAAAACCTGACACGGCTTCAGTCCGAAAAGAACGCCATTGTGGAATCGATGGCCGCCCTCGAGAATGAAAAAAGGAAGTATGAGATCGAAATGGTGGGCATCGTCAATGAGATCCGAACAGCTGAAAGCCAGCTGTCCGATATCATGGCAGATCATGTTAAATGGGACAGGGAGCTTTCCAGTATCAGCGAGGAAATGAAATCAGCAGAAGCCATGATCAGGAATCTGGAAGCAGCTTCGGCAAACGCCGGAAATGAGATCAGGGAGCTTGAGCATCAGGCCGATGAAGGACTGCAGTCACATGAGGATAAAAAGAGCAGAGTTGATGTACTGACAGGAGAGATCAATGATACCAGACTCGCACTCAGCTCGGCAGATAGCGAAAGAAGCAGGATATTGTCTCTGGACGCTCGCATATCAAGCTATTTGGATGAATTGTCAACTGACAGGAAAAGCAGGCTTCTGAATCTTGAAAATCTGAAAAAATCAAAATCGGATATCGAAGAGGACGAAGCGCAGCTCGAAATCAGGATCAGGGATAGGGAAGCAGCGAGAGAAGAACTGGAGAGTCTCCTCAGGGAGAATCAACATGAAAAGGAATTGATAGCCAATTATTTAAAAGAGATCACCGCGAAGAGAGAAACGCTGGACGAGACACTGGCCGGATTCCAGGCTGAAAAATACGAGCTGGATCTGAAACTGGCCAGAAATGAGGCCCAGGTTGAGGGTTACAAGGAAAAACTTTGGGAAGAATTTGAGATATCCTATCTCCAGGCGATCGACTTCAGGCACCATGACTTCAATATGGCTGCGGCCCAGCGTGAAAGCAGGGAAATCAGAAACAGAATGAAGGAACTTGGAGAGGTGAATATCGGCGCGATCAAGGAATACGAAACTGTCAGCGAACGGTATGAATTCCTGACGACACAGCGCAACGACCTGCTGGAGGCCATTGCTTCCCTGAGAAAGATCATCGATGAAATGGATCGTACGATCAGAATGAAATTCAGGGAGAGTTTTGAAAAAATATCAGCCAATTTCGAAGCGGCCTTTGTGGAGTTGTTTGGAGGCGGCAGCGCGGAGCTGCGGCTTGAAGATGACAGCAGGCCACTGGAATGCGGTATTGAGATCGTAGCTCAGCCGCCCGGCAAGAAACTGCAGAATATCAATTTGCTGTCAGGGGGAGAAAAGACGATGACGGCCATCGCATTGATGTTCGCGGTGCTGAAAGCAAAGCCGACGCCGTTCTGTATATTGGACGAAGTCGAAGCGGCATTGGACGATGCCAATATCAACAGGTTTGCCGAATACTTAAAAAATTTCAAGGAGATACAATTCACGCTCGTCACGCATCAGAAGGCGACAATGGAGTACGCTGACGTCCTATATGGAGTGACCATGCCGGAGCAGGGCATCTCAAAGGTCCTGTCGCTGAGGCTTGACAGCATGGCGGTATGAAAACATTGAACGGAGGCATATTTTATGGCTGATAAAGAAAATAAGATATCTTTTTTTGGAAAACTTCAGGAAGGACTAGCCAAGACCAGAAAAGGCATGATGGAAAAGATCGAGGAAATCATCATGGTATCCGAAGTCGACGAACAGATGCTTGAGGATCTTGAGGAAGTCCTGATCATGTCGGATATCGGAATGGAAACGACAGGCAGGATCATAGAGGCTCTGCGCGACGACATCAGGAGGATGGGGATCAAGGAGCCCTGGCTTGTAAAGCGCCAGATCAAGTATAATGTATTGAAATTGCTGGACAAGGGCAGCGCCCACAAATTAACTGACAAGACGCCGCTGATCATTTTAATGATTGGCGTCAATGGCTCGGGAAAGACAACGACTATCGCAAAGCTCGCACATAAATTTCAGAATGAAGGCAGAACAGTTCTTCTGGCTGCTGCTGATACGTTCAGGGCGGCGGCTATTGAACAGCTTGAGGTGTGGGGAGACAGGATCGGCGCCAATGTCATCAGGCATCAGGAAGGCTCCGATCCGAGCGCGGTTATATTCGACGCGATCCAGGCAGCCCGGGCGAGGCGTATCGATGTTCTGATCTGCGATACGGCCGGAAGGCTTCAAAACAAGAAAAACCTCATGGCCGAGCTGGAAAAGATGTATAAAGTAATCGAAAGGGAATATCCGGAAGCCGCCCGTGAAACACTTCTGGTTGTCGATGCTGCGACAGGCAAGAATGCCATGTCCCAGGCAAGGGAGTTCGGCAATATCGCACAGGTGACCGGCATTATACTGACCAAGCTGGACGGTACGGCAAAAGGCGGCATCGTCATATCGATATCTGATGAATTTTCCATACCGGTCAAATTCATAGGCGTTGGTGAAGCCATGGAAGATCTTCAGGAATTTGAACCGGCCACATTTGTGGAAGCGCTGTTCGAAGGCGGAAAATAATAAGGGGACACAAATTGAGTTTTGTCCCTATAGACCCGGCAGGATAGTTGATGCCTGCAATGAAGGAGAAAAAAATGAAGAAACCTATTGTAGCCGTTGTTGGACGGCCAAATGTCGGAAAATCGACATTCTTCAACAAGCTTGTCGGAAAACGGGTATCAATAGTCGAAGATACCCCGGGCGTGACGCGCGACAGGATCTATGCCGAAGCGGAATGGAGAAACATGCCGTTTGTTCTGATCGACACCGGCGGTATCGAGCCGGACACGACCGACGCTATCCTCTCTCAAATGAGGCTTCAGGCTGAAATCGCCATCGATACGGCGGATGTCATCGTTTTTATGGTGGACGGGCGAACCGGAATCACGTCGGCCGACAGAGAGGTTGCCGCAATGCTGATGAGGACAGGCAAGAAGGTGATCCTGCTTGCGAATAAGATCGATACGGCCAGGCTTCCGGAAGATTTCTATGATTTCTACGAGTTCGGACTCGGAGAACCGATCGCTGTTTCATCCACGAATATGCTTGGACTTGGTGATGTTCTGGACAAGATCGTCGAGAATTTCCCCAAGGATCTTGGCGAGGCTGAAGAGGAGGATGTCATCAAAATCGCAGTGATCGGAAAGCCCAATGTCGGGAAATCCTCACTCGTCAATGCGCTGCTCGGGGAATCGCGCGTGATCGTCAGCGAAGTTGCCGGAACGACAAGGGACGCCATCGATACGCCGTTTTCACATAACGGTGAAAAATACCTGCTGATTGATACGGCCGGAATTAGGAGACGAAGCAGGGTCGATGAGTCTGTCGAGCACTATAGTGTGATCAGGGCGATCAGCGCCATCGAAAGATCGGATGTTTGCATCCTGATGGTTGACGCGTCCGCCGGGATCACCGAGCAGGACAAAAAAATCGCCGGTATCGCCCATGAAGCTGGAAAGGGCATCATTGTCGCGGTCAATAAATGGGATCTGATCGAAAAGGATAATTCCTCAGTAAAAAAGTTTGAGAGTGACATCAGGATAGAATTGCCGTTCATGAACTATGCGCCGATCGTGTTCATATCGGTTGTTGAAAGACAGAGGATATTCAAGGTGCTGGAAATGGCGAAGCATGTTTCGGAGCAGTGCGCCATGCGGATATCGACCGGTCAATTGAACGGCCTTATTTCGGATGCGATCCTCATGAACCAGCCGCCGTCCGACAAGGGCAAGCGACTGAAAATATATTATGCGACGCAAGTCGGCATCAAGCCGCCGCTGTTTTCGATCAAGATCAACGACAGGGAGCTGATGCACTTTTCATATGCCAGGTACCTTGAGAACAAGATCCGTGCAGGATTTGGATTTGAAGGGACCTCGATCAAGTTTGTATTCAGGGAAAAAGGAGATGACGCCTATGAATGACACGATGATAATGATCCTGGCCACGGCCGGATGCTATTTGATCGGGAATATCTCACCTGCGATCATAATGGGCAGGATCATCGCGCACATTGACATCCGGAAGCATGGAAGCGGCAACGCAGGCACGACGAATGTCCTCAGGACGCTTGGTGTAAAAGCTGCTGCTGTAACATTGATCGTCGATATATCCAAAGGCGTTGCAGCTGTATTGATCGGCAGGCATTTCGGCGGGGATGATCTGGCGATGCTTTGCGGCCTTGCCGCTTTCATTGGCCATATATGGCCGCTTTTTTACGGTTTTAAGGGCGGTAAGGGGATCGCGACTGCCGCAGGGGTCATCGTGACGGTTGAACCGCTCATGGGTGCAATGGTTGCTGGTGTGGCACTTCTGGCGATGGTCGTGACCCAAAGGGTCTCGGTCGGAGCAATGCTCGGCGCCATAGCGTTGCCGATCATTGGAAATCATTTCGATCCCAAATACTTATCCTGGGGTATAATAATGTGTGTGATCATCATTTTCAAGCATCGCGCGAATCTGAAGAGACTCATGAAGGGTGAAGAGCCAAAAGTGAGCTTTAAAAAGAAGTAGCAGATCTTGTGGTATTTCTTGAAGCCGGCTGAAGCCGAAAATTGATAAATTCAAGGAGAATGGAATTGAGCAGGAAAATCACCGTATTGGGGGCAGGAAGCTGGGGAACCGCTCTTGCGGCAAGTCTGGCGCATAAAGGACGGACAGTTGTCCTGTGGGGAAGAGATAAAATACAGCTGGAAGCCATGGCTGAGCTGAGGGAAAACGCCAAATACCTGCCGGGAGTCATACTCGGAAAATCCATCAGCTTTGACGATGATCCTGAAAGCGCTGTCGATGGCGCTGAGATGATCGTATCGTCAGTGACTTCACAGTCCTTCCGTGAAGTGATGCGTATGCTGGCGCCAATGATTCCGAAAGGGACGATCCTTGTCAACACGGCGAAAGGATTGGAGCAAAGCACGCACATGAGGCTGTCCCAGGTGGCGGCCGCGGAAGTTCCGGAGGCGGTGGTTGTTGTTTTATCAGGGCCTTCACATGCGGAGGAGGTCGGGAAAGGCATGCCGACCACACTGGTGTCGGCATCCGAAGATCATCTTGCCGCGCAGCGGGTCCAGGACATGTTCATGTCGGATCGATTAAGAATTTATACAAATCCGGATCTGATCGGTGTCGAGCTGGGCGGGGCGCTCAAGAATATCATAGCGCTTGGCGCCGGCATATCAGACGGAATGGGTTTTGGAGACAATGCCAAAGCGGCGATGATGACGCGCGGGATTACCGAGATGGCCAGACTGGGAACACGTATGGGCGCCAGAGCCTCGACTTTTTCCGGATTGTCCGGCATTGGGGACCTGATCGTCACATGCACCAGCATGCACAGCCGCAACAGGCGATGCGGAATACTTATCGGGGAAGGCGTCAGGCCGGCAGAGGCGGTCATCAGGATCGGCATGGTCGTTGAAGGCGTTTTTACCGCAGAGGCAGCATATGCGCTGGCTAAAGAATATGGTGTCGAAATGCCAATCACTGAACAAATCGTTAAAATACTAAAGGAAGAGGCAAATGCAAAAGAAGCCGTGATGAGTCTCATGACCAGAGGGAAGAAACACGAGCAGGAAGAAGTCATGATCTGAAGCAGGCTGAAAAGCCTGCTTTTTTAATGGCGCACACAAGGATAATGCCGGGCGCAAAAGTACGGAATCTTTCAGTCTCGGCGCTTGAACGAAAAAAATACGCCCACTGCGCAGATCAGCGAGAAAAATATGAAAGATGTCCGCATCGTGTCGATCAGCAAGCTAGTTTCGACATCGTTAAATGAAGCGGAGCCCATTCTGGAAGCCATGATGAGTGTGACTGCAGCCATGCTGGCCGTATGGCCGAGGGACCGCATCGTCGCTAAAATCGATGAGGCGACGCCGTAGTCTTTTTTTTCAACACAGCTCATGACAGCATTCGTATTTGGCGAAGAAAAAAACGCAAAGCCGATGCCGATAACGATGAGATTTAAAATGATCAGCCACAGGGGAAAACCTTCTGAAATGAAGACGAACATGCCGAGTCCCAGCGCTGTCAAAGCCATGCCGAACGATGCGAGCTTGTAGGGGGATATTCTGTCTGACAACCGTCCTGCAGCCGGCGACAGAAGGGCCATCAGCAGCGGCTGGCTGATCAGGACGAATCCGGCAGCCTGGGAATCAAAGCCCATCACAAGCTGAAGAAAAACAGACAGCAGATATCCGAGGGCAAAGGTCGCTCCGTAGTTCATAAGCGCCGCCAGATTTGAGAAAAGGTATGCGGGATTATGGTAGAAAAGACGGACTTCCACGATCGGATCCTTTATTTTGAGCTCCCGTAAAACGAATAGTATTAAGAAAAGAACACCGGCAGGTATCAGATATCTGGCGTAGCTGACGGTTGAAAATGCGGAAAGGCCGTACATGATGCAGATGATCATGGCGATATAGAGAAGATTTCCCGGGCCGTCCAGCTTTTCACCCCTGGATCCGGGCGCGGCATCTTCGAGCCGGCTGACGGCCAGCACAACGATCAGGGCGCCAAGAGCACATGTCACCGCAAAGATTGAGCGCCAGCCAAAATAATGATTGAGCATGCCGCCCAGAACAGGTCCGGCAGTCAGGCCGATATAAGTTGCGGAAATGGAGTAGCCGAGAACGATGCCGCGCTGATCCGGACGGAAAGCACTGATCAGAACGGCGGTATTCGTACTGAAAATCATTGCCGCGCCGATCCCCTGGATCACGCGGAATGCCAGCAGGATGGCGATGGACTGGGCAGCGGCGCAGAGCCCCGATGAAAGGGCAAAAATAGTGATGCCCGAAATCAGGATCCGTTTCCTGCCGGTCATGTCGGACAGTCTGCCGAACGGTACTGAAAGCGCAGCTGCCGCAAGCATGTAGCCCGTTATGATCCATCCGGTCATGACAGCGCTGGCCCGGAACTCAAGACTGATTGCCGGGATGGAAAGATTCAGCGCGCTGCCGATGAATGTCGTCATGAATGACGTTATAATGACAACGAACAATGTGTATTTCTGCAGATGGACCATTTTTTGCATATTGTCTCCGCTTCGATCTTCAGCATTGAAATCATCGTAAAAATGACATATTATAGTATATAGTGATAAACAGCCCATTACAATATGAATTGATCGGGGAGGAGTGAAAACGATGAAAAGAAAGGTGGCATTCATGTTCGTGAACGGCACTGTCAAGGAGCCTGTCAGGACATCGGTCGAGACGGAAAATTCAATCATGGTCATGGCAGGGGTCGGAAATTATGAAATGGCTTGCGAAGAAGCGATCAGGCTGGCAGATGAGGGCTTCATACTTATTGAGCTTTGCGGCGGATTTGGAACGATCGGCCATGCAAGAGTGGCAGAAGCTGTTTACGGACGGGTTCCCGTCGGTGTCGTGCGATTTGACAACCATCCGGGCTACGACGGCGATACCGGTGACAACAGATTCAGATAAAAATACATGGAAAGGCAGGGTTGAAGTATGAAACAACAGGCAAGAGTTTTGATGATCATCGCAATATTTACAGCACTTCTATCTTCATGCGGTCAACAGGCAGACAGCAGCCAGGAGCCGATACCTGAGCCGCAGCCTGAAATCCAGGCGCCGTCATTCACACCGGAAAATTATCCTGTCGTCGACGGATCCACTGTAACGATCCCGCTGTCGGAGGCAATCGGAGCGAAAATCATGGGTCTGCCCATTGAGGAAGCCCGCCAATATATCGTGCACTATAAGACTCATCAGGCTTATGTGAATTTAATCGAAGGAAATGCGGACCTGATTTTCGTCACTGGACCATCCGCAGGAGAATTGGAGCTGGCTGCGGAAAAGGGTGTCGAACTCGAAGTGATTCCCGTCGTCAGCGAAGGCTTTGTCTTCTTGGCAAGCAGCGACAATCCCGTTGAAGGCTTGACACTGGATCAGATCAAAGACATCTATACAGGCAAGATTACGAATTGGAAAGACGCCGGCGGTGAAGACGCTGCTGTCAGGGCTTATCAAAGGCCTGAGAACTCAGGAAGCCAGACCGGTTTTCTGGAGCTGGTCATGCAAGGTCTCACGCCGATGACACCGCCTATCGAACAGGTCACTGCTGAAATGGGGGAACTCATTGATGCAGTTGCCGCTTATGATAATAAGCCTGACGCGATCGGATATTCATATTACTATTTTGTAACAGATATGTGGGGAAATGATGATGTCAAGCTGCTCAGGGTCGATGGCGTCTATCCCGATAAGGAGACGATCAGCAGCGGAGAGTATTCGCTGAGAACCGCTTATTATGCCGTGATCAGGGCGGATGAGCCTGAAGGGTCTGCTTCCAGGCAGATCATTGACTGGCTGCTGTCGGAGGAAGGACAAACACTTGCTGAGGAGGCCGGTTATGTCAAAATCAAATAGAAGCACGGCAAACGGGATCTATCGCAGGATCATTCTGACCGCCGCCACTGCAGCGATCATGATGCTTCTCGCCGGTTGCGGTGGCAGCCTGCAGCAGCCTGATCAGCCAGACGGTCCGAATTCTTCGGCTTCCGCAAAAAATGTGGTGTCACCGGTCACGATCCCATACTTGGTCAAGAATCCTTTGGTGATCGACACGACGGAGGAAACGGATGACGACGGGCTGTTCTATAAAAGAACGATGTCGATCAGCGGGCTCTTGGACAAGGAGGTCGAAAAGAAAATATCCGCAGAAATCGAAGCGGCCCGTATCGGCATGGAGACCGGGGAGCCGCCGGGATACAGGGGAATCAAGCGTTTGCTGCTTCCCGGTTCAGAGCTTTACGGCAATTCGATCGACCAGTCCGTCTCATACAATTATAATAATGTGCTATCGGTCATTATTTACAATAACAGGACTTATGTCACACCGGATAGCGCCGGAGCTCTGCCTCAGGATACGGAAGGCCGATACGAACATATGATTTATATCGGGGCGGCCTCTGCCTTGAATTACGATTTGAACACGGGAGCACCGATCACGCTTAAAGACGTTTTTACGGATGACGCCGACTATATTGCGATCCTGAATGATTATCTCAAGACAAAGCTGATCGGGAGCAATGCTGACGATGAGGGATATTACGGCGGTGTGGAGATGTACGGGCTAAAATTGGCGGCGCCTTTCAAGGGCATCGATGAGGACCAGGATTTCTTTCTTTTTCAGGGAGGATTAGGCCTTATTTTTGACCAGGACGATCCGGAATTCGACACAGGTATGAATCCGCAGATGATCCGGATCAATTTCGCGGATCTTGACGGAAAAGTCGCTGTGACAGAGAGATTTTACGATGAGAGCGATGAGAGTGCAGATCTTTACGAAAGTGCGGAGCCTCCGGTCAAGGAGTTCATGCAGGTATGGCCGGGAGCGGATGTATTCGAGAATAAGAGCGAAACCATCGGACTCGTCAATGTTTTTTATTCGTACAGATACCCTGAATCGATCCCGGAAGAAGCGAGAGACAAGGTCATGGAGCTTTATGTGCCCGATCGGGACAGAATTCAGGAAATATCGGCTCTGGCGGCGCAAAGCGGAGAAGCGTCAAGCTATGAACAATATGTTTGGGCAAGCGTGTCAGGACCTTATACAACTGTCGTCAGGAGCAGAAGCGCCAATGTCAGTGCAAGATGGGAGTCGAGCACCGAAAACTACTGCTACGACGCAGACGGGCGGCTGCTTGCCATCGAAGATATCTTTGTGCCCGGCTATGATTTTGAGGCAGTGGTCAGGAAGGGACTGAAGGATGCAATTGAACAGTACGGACGGGAGCCCGACCTATCCATGGATGAGCTTTATGACAGTTTGACCTTAAGTATAGGCCTCAGTGAAATCAGTTTTATGACGGTCCCGGCACACTTTGATGAATACAGCGGCTATCCCGTCAATTTCTATTTATCATTTCAGGATATCGGATGTGACAACCTGACATTGTTCGATTGAATTCAACTAAAGAAGATCGGAAAGAAGTCTTGAAACGGATTCCTTGAATTTGATGACGAGGCTTCTTTTTTTATACATATATTTCGTCAGTTCATGGGAGTCGCCGATATCTGACAGGAAGACGCGTTCAAGCGTTTCCACGACATCCGGATCATAAATGAACGCATTGGCTTCAAAATTCAACTTGAAGCTTCTGATATCGAAATTGGCGGACCCGACAGAAGCCACCTCTCCATCCGCGCAAATGGTCTTTGCGTGCATGAAGCCCTTATCATAGATATAAACCTTGGCTCCGACATCCAGCAGGATGCCGATATAGGAGTAAGTGGCCCAATAGACAAACAGATGGTCCGGCTTGTTCGGGATCATGATGCGCACATCTACGCCGGAAAGCGCCGCATTTTTAAGGGATTCCAAAATACTCATATCAGGCACGAAATAAGGCGTCTGAATATATATATTTTTCCTGGCGGCGGAAATCATTTTCAGATAGCCGTGTTTGACTTCCTCCTGAGTGGAGTCGGGGCCGCTGGAAACGATCTGTATGCCTGTGGATCCTTCCTTGGACGGGGCTGTGAAATAGGCCGACGGTACGGACCAATGCTCTCCCGTGGCGACGCGCCAGTCCATGATGAATCTTGCGAGCATGTCCTGGATGCAGCCGCCGGTCATGCGCAGGTGGGTATCGCGCCAATAGCCGAATTTTGGGGCTTTGCCGAGATATTCGTTGCCGATGTTGAAGCCGCCGAGATAGCCGATTTTATCGTCGATGATCACAAGCTTCCTATGATTGCGGTAATTAAGCTTAAGATTCAGGAATTTGAATTTCGGGCTGAAAAAAAAAGCATATTTCCCGCCTGAATCCCTGAATTCCTGCATGTGCGTGTGATAGAGACTTCGGCTTCCCATGGCGTCCATGAGGAATCTGACCTCAACACCTGCTTTCGCCCTGTCAATCAGCGCACGGATGAGCCTGTCTCCGGTATCATCGTTTTTAACGATGAAATACATGATGTTGATCGATTCCTTCGCATTCAGGATATCGGTGATCAGGTGGTCCATTTTCTCGTTGCCATCGGTAAATACAGTCAATACGTTATGCTTGGAATAGAATGACTTGCTGTATGTCTGGTGAAGCTTGATCATCGGGTGCCATTTGCCGATAGGCGGTTTGAGAAAAGTATAGCCGTCCGACTGCATTTCTTTGATCTGCCTGTCAAGCGCCTCGCTGATCATGACCTCCTCAAAATCCATGAGCCTGAAGATCCTTTGTCTTGAAATGTTCTGGGACAGCATGAAATAAAGCACGATGCCGCCGACCGGAACGATGAAAATGATCATGATCCATGCGACGGTGGCGGAGGGATTTTTTCTTTCGAGGAATATGATCATAAAAGCCAGAAGGAATTCAACGACATATAAGATGATAATGAAGTGGGAAATATTTGGAAGATAAGGTTCCAGCATGATCCGCCTCCTGAATAAAATAGTCGACATATAGATCCGGATGGATGAACAAAAGGGAGGATCGCTCCCCCCTTTGCATTGTCTTATTTCAGCAAAGCCTCGATTTTTTCTTCGAGTACAGGCTGCGGTACGGCACCGGTGATTTTATCCTTGACTTCTCCGCCATTCATAAAGAAGATCGTCGGGATGCTCATGACTTTGTGCGTAATCGCAAGCTTGCGCTGTTCATCGATATTGATCTTGAAAAATTTCACTTTTCCGGCATATTTCTCCGAGAGGACATCCATGATGGGGGCAACCATTTTGCACGGGCCGCACCAATCCGCGTAAAAGTCAATCACGACAGGAATTTCGGATTTGACTGCTTCTGCTTCAAAAGCATCTTCTGTGAGATTAGGCAAGTTTGACATTTGTACTTCCTCCTTTGTCTTTCTTTGCAATGACTTTTACTATTTTTGCCGAATACTGCGGTAAAAATCTATGCTTAGTCTTGAAATACAGGGCGATTGCGAGAACAAGGAACAATAATCCCATCAAGATCCCCAGAAAATCAGGTCCTCCAAGCTTCATGAGCTCGCCGCCTGCCAGCAGACCGGCAAAAAACATGACAGTCGGTAGTATATAAGTCGTCACAATTTCGAGAATATTGATTTTTTTCCTGATATTGACCGAAACCTTGTCATCCTTTTCTGCGCCGGCATCATTGGCCGCTTCGATGATGGATCCCGGATGGATGGTTTTGTTGCAATACCCGCAGCCTTTGCATTTCTTGTGCTTGTACAGCATGATCCTGGCTGTATTGTTGTCCTTCAATTCAATGACATCAGCTGTTTTTCTCATTTGTTCCCCCTGCGTTATAGTTTGTATATCGATGATTATACCACTAAAATTCGTAAAAAAACAGTATAATTGAGGACGTTGCCATATATTTAAAGGAATATGCTTTTTGTGGTTGATGGCATTGGCTTATTTGATTATAATTACTGATGTGCGGATAATTTTAAATTGAAAGGAAATAATTATGTATTTTAACAACATTGACAAGGTTGACCCGGAAATAGGGCATGTGATAAGGGCTGAAATGGCCAGGCAGGAAAACAAGATCGAGCTGATCGCCTCGGAAAATTTTACTTCCTACGCTGTTATGGAAGCCTGCGGCAGCGCATTGACGAACAAATATGCGGAAGGATATCCGGGCAAGCGTTATTATGGTGGCTGTGAAGAGGTCGATAAGGCCGAAATCCTCGCGATCGACAGACTGAAGAAGCTGTTTGGCGCGGAGCACGCAAATGTCCAGGCCCATTCAGGCTCCAGCGCGAATCTTGCCGTCTACGTGGCGATGCTGGAATATGGAGACACCGTTCTGGGCATGGATCTATCAAACGGCGGCCATCTTACCCACGGAAGCCCGGTCAACATGTCCGGCAAATACTTCAATTTTATCCCCTATAAAGTCGATCCTGTAACGGAACGTATAGATTTCACTGAAGTCAGGAGACTGGCGCTTGAGCACAGGCCAAAGATGATCATAGCAGGAGGCAGCGCATATCCCAGAATGATAGAATGCGATAAATTCAGGGAAATCGCCGATGAAGCCGGCGCGTACCTGCTGGTGGACATGGCGCATTTTGCGGGACTTGTCGCGGCGGGACTCCTTCAGAATCCTGTGGAATACGCCCATGTCGTTACGACGACGACGCATAAGACACTGAGAGGCCCAAGGGGAGGCGCGATTCTATGCAAAGAGGAATTTGCGAAGCAGATCGACAAGGCGATATTCCCGGGGATGCAGGGCGGGCCGCTCATGCATGTGATAGCGGCAAAAGCGGTTTGTTTCAAGGAAGCTTCGACGGATGAATTCAGGAAATATCAGACCCAAGTGCTGGCAAACGCGCAAAAGCTCGCAGAAGAGCTCATCAAACGCGGATTCAGGCTGGTTTCGGGGGGAACGGACACGCATCTTGTTCTAGTTGATCTCACTAATAAGAATATAACAGGCAAGCTTGCGGAGAACCTTTTGGACGAAGCCGGCATCACCACCAATAAAAACACGATTCCCAACGATCCGAACGGACCGTTTGTCACAAGCGGCATCAGGCTGGGATCACCTGCAGCAACGTCACGCGGATTCGTCGAGGAGGATATGGAGAAGGTGGCCGAGGCCATCGCCCTGATCATCGATTCGCCTGAGGATGCGGCGGCAAAGACCAAAGCGCAAAAGATCGTCACAGAGCTGTGCGCCGCCCATCCGCTGTATAAATAAACAGAACGACCAAATCAACAGGACAATTTTCTCTGATAGCGTAAATGGAGGGTGCCATGGACAAGATCAATCTTGATTCGCTGCTTTTATTTGACAATGTCAGAAAGGATGAGGCCATCGAAACCGGTGTGAAAATTTTCAACGAGTTTCTTTATCGGGATTATATCGCATATATGGAAAGCGAATACTATTCCGTTCAGCGGTGGCTGCTGCAAAATACCGAATCCGAGGATATCAACGGAACGTTCTGGCAGAATCATCTGTGCCGGCTGATCGCGGAGAGCGGCAACAGCCTGAGCATGGCAGGAGACGGGAACGGCAGCAATCCGATCATTGACAAGATTGCAGAAAAGGAAATCGACTGTCTCAAGCAGCTGTACAATCTCGATTGGTGCACAGTCGCAAAGCGTTTCAAGGATGAGGAAACATCCGTCTGCTGCGCCGGAACGAATGGAGGCAGCGCAAGGAGAGAGCAGATCCATGAGGCCATGTCCCATGAAGATACCGGAAAGACACTTGAAATGCTTAAGGATTACTATGCTAAGAACAGCTTCGGGCTGTTTGAGAAATACGACGCATTCATTTGGGATGACCGGCTCATCGGCATCGAAAATTACGATAAGATCAAGTTCGAAAGACTTATCGGCTATGAACGCCAAAAGCAGTCGTTGATTGAGAATGCGGAGTTTTTCATGAAAGGTTTCAAAGCGAATAATGTTCTGCTTTACGGCGATAAAGGC
This sequence comes from Firmicutes bacterium UBA5774, assembly GCA_002418625.1. Taxonomy (GTDB): domain Bacteria; phylum Bacillota; class Clostridia; order Peptostreptococcales; family Anaerovoracaceae; genus UBA5774. Next base: position 3,165 of record DIEM01000051.1, on the reverse strand, counting down.
ACAGGGAAATCGTCATGCGTCAAGGCGCTGCTGAACCGTTTCAGCGCAGATAAACTCAAGATGATCGAGCTGTCCAAGGAAAATATTGACGATCTTTATAAAATCATGGAGCTCATCAGCAAGGTCAATTGCAAATTCATCATTTTTATTGATGATTTATCTTTTGAAGAAAGCGAAATAGGGTATAAACATTTTAAGTCGGTCATAGAAGGCGGGCTCGAGGCGCAGCCCGAAAATGTCCTGCTGCATGTGACATCCAACAGGCGCAATATCATTCGCGAAACATGGGACGATGCAGCCTCTGGTTCAAGGGAGATCCACTTCAACGACGGTCTTCAGGAAAGGATGTCCCTGGCAGACAGATTCGGCTTGACGATCACATTCGTATCGCCAAACAAGGACGAATACCTGAGTATCGTCAGGGGGCTGGCAAGCCAGGAAGGCGTCAGCCTTCCGGAAGAAACGATCATCGAAGAGGCCCTGAAATGGGAAATGCGGTACCACAGCAAGTCTGGCCGGACAGCCAGGCAATTCATCAACTATCTGTCCGCAAGGGAAGGAATCAGGCACTGATGTTTGAAACGATAATCAATAAGCTGATCTATTTGCCGGGCATATTGATTGCCCTGACTTTTCATGAATATGCCCATGCTAAAGTCGCGAATCTGCTGGGGGATCCGACTCCCAAGCTGCAGGGACGGGTGACACTGAATCCTCTGGCGCATATCGACATTATTGGATTCGTCGCTCTTCTGCTTGTAGGCTTCGGATGGGGAAAGCCAGTCGAGATCAATGGCAGTTACTTCAAGAATTTCAAACGTGACGAGATTCTGGTATCATCGGCAGGGGTGACGATGAACCTGTTTCTGGCACTTGTTTTTGCAGGATCGATCAAACTGATCTCAATTTCAGGCAGTGCCTTTTTCGTTGGGACGCTGGCCGGGAACCTCATCATCGAGATGCTATGGGCGACGGTCTGGATCAACATCATTCTAATGGTGTTCAATCTGATTCCGGTGCCTCCGCTTGACGGCTTTAATATCGTCGCGGAGCTGACGCATCTTAGGCAGAAGGGTTTCTACTACCAGGTCTATGAAAAGGGTCCGATCATTTTGCTGATCATGATCCTGTTCAATCTGACCGACAAGATCATCGGCCCTGCAGCCAACTATTTATTGGAGGGCATTATTAAAATCTATTACTAAACAATTTTACAAAGACGATAACAGGGGGTGTTGGTATGTCTTTTGAAAAATTCACAGAAAAAGCCCAGGCGATCTTATCGGACTGCCAGGACATCGCGATGCAGCATGGCCATCAGCAGCTTGACGGCGAACACCTGCATCTGGCGCTCCTGCTTCAGCAGGACGGCCTGATCCCAAAGCTGGTCGATTTCATGGGGATCAGCGTCGACGACCTCATCAAGGATATGCAATATGAACTTGACAAGATACCGAAGGTGACCGGAGCCAATGAGAATTTGTATTCTTCAAGGCGGCTGAGCCTTCTTTTAAGTGACGCCAAAAGAATTGCGGATGAATTCAAGGACGATTATGTCAGTGTCGAGCATCTGTACCTGGCGCTGCTCGACGAGAAAAACACGCCTTCGAGCAGGATATTCAAAAAATATGGCATGACGAGGGAGGCTTTTTTGCAGGCTTTGAATAAAGTGCGCGGGAACCAGCGGATCACAACCGCGAATCCGGAGGAGAGTTATGACGCCCTGAACAAATATGGCAGGGATCTGGTCGAGCAGGCCCGAAAGGGAAAACTGGATCCGGTAATAGGAAGGGATTCTGAAATACGTCATGTGGTTCAAATACTTTCGCGAAGAACGAAAAACAATCCGGTTCTGATCGGCGATCCGGGCGTCGGAAAGACCGCTGTCGTCGAGGGACTTGCCCAGCGTGTCTTAAACGGGGACGTGCCTGAAGGACTGAAGGATAAGATCATTTACGCGCTGGACATGGGCGCGCTGATTGCTGGGGCCAAATTCAGAGGCGAATTCGAGGAGCGTCTGAAGGCGGTCCTGAATGAGATTGAAAAATCGGACGGGAAAATCATCCTGTTCATTGATGAGATACATAATATCGTCGGCGCCGGAAAGGCTGAAGGCGCTATGGACGCAGGAAACATCCTGAAGCCGATGCTGGCAAGAGGAGAGCTTCATTGCATCGGTGCCACGACATTGAACGAGTACAGGAAACATATCGAGAAGGATGCGGCGCTGGAAAGAAGATTTCAGAAGGTACTGATCGACCAGCCGACTGTCGAGGACACCATATCGATTCTCAGAGGACTCAAGGAGCGTTTTGAAATACATCATGGCGTCAGGATCACCGACGGAGCTTTGATTGCCTGCGCAACGCTGTCTGACCGTTATATCAGCGACAGGTTCCTGCCGGACAAGGCCATCGACCTGATGGACGAGGCGGCTTCCATGATCAGAACTGAGATAGACAGTCTGCCCGCTGAGCTCGACGAAAGCGGCCGGAAGATCATGCAATTGGAGATCGAGAAGCAGGCGCTCGCCAAGGAAACCGATGAGGCCTCCAAGACGAGAATGCAAAATATCGATAAGGAGCTTGCTGCGCTCAAGGAGCAGAACTCAGGCATGCGTGCCCAGTGGGAGAATGAAAAAAAGGTCATACAGGATATCAAGATGGCCAAGCAGGAAATCGAAGATGTCCGGCATGCCATGGAGGAGGCCGAAAGACAGTACGACCTCGAAAAGCTGGCACAGTTGAAATACGGCACCTTGCCGGATCTCGAGAAAAAACTTGAGGAAGCCAAGGAATACCACGAACGGACAAAAGACAAGCGTCTTCTGAAGGAAGAGGTCAGTGAGGAGGAAATCGCGGAAGTCGTTTCAAAATGGACCGGCATACCGGTTGCAAAGCTGGTGGAATCGGAAAAGGAAAAGCTGCTCCACCTTGGAGAAGTACTGCATCGCAGGGTCGTCGGTCAGGATGAGGCGGTTGTGGCACTCTCGGACGCCATTTTAAGGGCCAGGGCGGGCATAAAGGATATCAGCAGGCCTGTTGGGTCTTTTGTGTTCCTGGGGCCTACAGGAGTCGGGAAAACGGAACTCGCCAAGGCTTTGTCGGAGGCGCTTTTCGACAGCGAAAAGAATATGATCAGGATCGATATGTCCGAATATATGGA
>DIEM01000039.1 GCA_002418625.1 Firmicutes bacterium UBA5774 | reverse complement strand
CCCGGCGCACCGCAAGAAGCGGCGACTGGAGCCGGCGCCGCACTCCTGGCCGAGAGGCCCGGCGAAGGTGAGCCTGGCGCCAGCCGATCGGAAGCCATCGGGGCATATCGAAGATATGATATAACAGAAACAGGCATATCGCCTAGGATTATTCCCGGAAAGCATCCGGGCGAGGTGGTGCTGGTCGACAGCGACGAGCATGATGAATCCGGTCATATAACAGAATTGGCTGAAGTCCGGGTCAGGATGCACGATAAACGGCTCCGAAAGATGGAATATCTGAGAGCGGAATTATTGGAACCGGAATATGTCGGAGACGAGGCGGCAGCGACACTGCTGGTCGCCTGGGGCTCCGTGGCAAGCCCGGTGCGTGAGGCGATCATGAGCTTGAGCGGCGCTGACGATGCCACTGACGTTGGCGGCTTTGGGGCGCTGCTCTTCGGCGATATCTGGCCGCTGCCTGACAGATCGCTCCGGGAAAGGGCGGCTGCGGCCGGACGGATCATCAATGTTGAGCAGAACGCGACCGGCCAGCTGGCGTCGCTGATCCGGGAGCAGACCGGGATCACTTGCAGCGGAAGCATCCTGAAATATGACGGGAGGCCTTTGTCTGCGGAGGAAATCGTCAAGAGACTGAAAGGCGGTGATCTTCTATGACCATGACAGACGAAAAGATCCATCTGACCGTCGAGACCGCATGGTGCCCGGGCTGCGGCAATCATGCCATACTGGCGGCCGTCAGGGATGTGCTGAACGACCTTGGAAAGCAGCCGCATGAAGTGCTGATCGCCGGCGGCATCGGCCAGGCGCCCAAACTTCCTCAATATTTAAACGTCAACGGCTTCTGCGGGCTCCATGGAAGAGCGGTTCCGCCGGCTGTCGCAGCCAAGATTGCGAACAAGGATCTGACCGTCATCGTTCATACCGGAGACGGCGATTCCTACGGTGAAGGCGGCAATCATTTCATTCATAATATCAGGCGCAACGTGGACATCACGCATTTTGTCCATGACAACCAAGTCTACGGACTGACAAAGGGCCAGGCTTCGCCTACGTCCGATCTTGGCTATGTCACAGATGTCCAGATGGACGGATCGCGAAACATGCCTTTGAATCCGGTGCTGCTCGCTATTACTCTAGGCTGCGGATTCGTCGCAAGGGCATTCGCCGGAGACCCGAAGCAACTGAAGGAGATCATGGCGGCAGGTATCAGATATAGAGGCTATGCGCTGATCGACATACTTCAGCCCTGCGTCAGCTTCAACAAGCATAATACGTATCAGTGGTACCGGGAAAGGGTGCATCCGGTCGGCCCGGATTATGATCCGCAGGACAAGCTGCTGGCAATGCAGACGGCCATGGAATGGGGCGAAAATATCCCGACAGGGATCCTTTACTATGAAAAAAAGCCAGATTTCCATGACGGGATCGACTTTTTGAGGAATGGCCCGCCTCTTGTCGATGCGGCGGTGGATATTGAAAGGATCCGCGGATTTATGGATGCGTTCAGGTAGAGTTCGGTTAGAAAGCCAATTGCATTTATTGGGCGTCCAGACGGGGACAAATAATATAGTGATGCGAAAGCGAGGATATGTCATATGTTCAGGGGAATGAGAAGAATAAAACAATTGCTGTCGCCGGAAGACGCAGCGGCTGTCATGGAAAGATGCACGTGCGGCATCATGGCTTGTGCAGGGGATGGTGGCTACCCTTATGCGGTCCCGCTCAGCTATGTCTATTATGATGGAAAAATCTATTTCCATTCGGCAAAGGTCGGCCATAAGATCGACGCCATCGCAAGAGATCCGAAGGTATCCTTCGCGGTGGTCGATGAGGACACCATCGTCAGCGCGGAATTTACCACATACTTTCGCAGCGTCATAGCGTTCGGAAGGGCGCGGATCGCCGAAGGAGACGAATATGTGGAAGCATTCAAGGCATTGGTGGAGAAATATTCGGGCGACCAGCCGGAAGAAACCAAACAAAAGGAATTGGCCGGATGCCGTGAAGCGCGCATCATCGCCATCGATGTCGAGCACATGGCCGGCAAGGAAGCCATCGAATTCGTCAAAGCCAAAAAGTGAACGAATACGCAGAAAAAGGGACCAGGCGCGGCCTGATCCCTTTTCTACAGATCATGACTGAATTGCCGCACCGATTTTATCGACGATTTTCTGGTATCTATCGTTGCCGGCCAGCTCGGAAAAAGCGGGATCCTGGGCGACTGCGGCCAGGCAGCTTTCCTTGATCGTCTTGTCGGAACGATGCGCGCCTTTTCCGAGATCCAGTTTTTCATAGAGCCCTTCTATACAGTCGAACATGTCTGATGTCTTGAATACGACCGGGTAATTTGCCGGATTGGCGGCCACATCGGCGAAGTATTCCAGCTGTTCCAGCGCTTCGCCGGTTTTTCCGAGTTGTATGCAGGCCTTTGCGTATGAGAGATGCATCTGTCCCTCGCCAAAGGTATTGATTCTTGAGAATTCAAAAATCTTCATCGTTTTCGCGATCCACTGGAACCATTTGAGGGCTTTGTCCGGCGCGTCCAGATTCAGCAGGCCGAGGGTGGGGCATGCGTTGAGCAAGCCGACCAGGCACTGGAATACATAGCCTTGAAGCGTGGCTTTCGCTTCCCGGGTGTTTCCCTTGATCTGTTGAGCATGCGCCAGCATGATTTCGGGCGGCAGCATGGTGTCGACGGCATCCTTCATCAGCTCGATGATTTCGTCGGCCTTTCCTGAAACCAGGAAGCAGTAAGCCAGTGAATAGGTCGCTTCGTGCTTGAGTTTCGCGTTTGTCGTCGCGAGCATGACCCGCCTGAAAATACCTTCTGCAAAGGCGATGATCTCAGGCATCCTTGCAGGATCGCCGATCCTGTCGAGGTGGTTGATGAGAAGGTTCCCCATTTGAAGGTGGAGAAAATAGCAATTGTGATACTTCTTCAGATATCTTTTGACCTGATCGTAAACCTTGTCAAAAGGCTCCTTTGAGAATGCTTCGGACAGTTCTCTGTAGAGATCCATCGCCTCCTCGTTAGCAATGGAAGGCGCAAAATCCATCAGATAGTCGATGGTGACATCAAAGTAAGAGGCAATTTCGGGAAGCAGCGAAATGTCCGGAAAACTTTGATTTGTCTCCCATTTGGATACCGCCGGCGTTGAAACGCCTAGAAACTCTGCCAATTTTTCCTGTGTCACACCTTTTTCTTTTCTTAAAATATATATTTTCTCGCCAATTCTAATTTCCTGCATGTTGATTTCTCCTTTCAGAATTTAACATCATTCGGAATTCCTAATCATAGTATAGCAGTTGGCACGCGTTATTGAAGGGAGCGGTGTTTAACTTTTGATAATATTTTATTAACCGATGGTTAAATTGAAAGACCTTAGGCAGTTTTTGATCAGCAGAATCTGAGATATTTATGAAAGCGGAAGCAAGGACTTATTAAAGTTGGATTGCTTGGGGATGAAGTTGCTTCGACTCGGTCCAAAATAGGAAATAATCCCTTGCATATATTATGTTCCGGCACTATAATAATGTTAAACAAATTAACATATATAGATGCTAATTCGTTAAAATGTTATAAAACATAGCGAATGTTAGAGGGTGAAGAGGGATGAAGAAATTTGACACAGAAAAATTTTGTGCTGATTTGGTGGCATTAAGAAAGAAATCTACGCAGGCGGATCTGGCTGCATTATTAGGCATTAACAGGAGCACTTTGTCGCTTCTTGAAACTGGAAAACAGATTCCTTCCCTGGAGATTTTGACGAAGGTATGTGATCTGGGCAGCTTCCAGACAAATGATTATTTTGTCAATAGTGAAAATAATGGGCTCATATATCTAATGGGAACCCTGGAAGCGAACGATCGGGGGAAAATAGATAAAATGATGGATAGCATCAATATAAAAGAAAAGTATGCAATCCTAAGCAGAAGGTGTGTCTGATGATTTCAATCAACGATGAGCGTGTATTCGAGCAATATTATCAGGCGTGTTATGATTTCAACACCAGCGCACTGAGCGAACAGGAAATCGACCGAATCAAAGCCCTGGCCAAGGAGAAACGGGTCAATTATGCATTGGCGCCGATTGGCGAAAAAATATTTGATTTTATCTCGGAGCAATGTTCGGACATCAATTTTGAGTTAGTTCAACTGGATTCTGATAATATTGATGGCATGTTGTATATTCCCGTGAGCGGAAGTGAGAAAGCATATATTATCATTAATGGAAGAAAACCTTTTGTGAATCAAATTTTTGCGGCAGCGCACGAATATTATCATTATATTTGTGATTACGAAGAAGTGAAAGAAAAGCCATATATTTGCAGTTTGTCATCGCTGAAGAACAGCATCGAAAAGAAAGCAAGCAGGTTTGCGGCAGAATTATTACTGCCGGAAGAGGCATTGAAAAACGAGATAAAAAATTTCAAAAGAATATTCAACATAGCTGAAAAGCGGACAATTGGATTTGCGGATTATGCATACATTAGCATGCTTTTGACTGTGAAATACGGGTTACCGCTAAAAGCTGTCATATATAGACTGCATGAAGAAGGCTTTGTGTCGAACATCAACACTTTCATTAAAAATTATGACGTTATCAAGTGCGTACTCTTGCAAATTGAAATGTTCAAGGAGCGGGTCGGAATATTGTATAGCATTGATAACAACGCTCTGGACAATGAACATATTCTCTACCAGCAAATGGAAAAAGCTTATCGGAATGGCCTGGCTTCACGCGAAGAGATTCTTAAAGATGCGGAAACACTTCGGCTGAACAAAAATATCATTAATTTATATTTCGATAATATTGAAGAAGAGGATGAGAGTGAAGCTGAGAATGAAATAATAAGCGTTATCAAGCAAAAATGGAGAGGCAGGTAGATATGTACACGCCTTTGTTTGAAACATCTCTCGCCGATCTGTGCAAACAGCCGATGATGATTGACGCCAATATATTAATGGTGGGTATTGAAAGCAGGGCTTGCGACCCGAAATACTATTTTGAGAATATGAAAGAACTCTATATTCAGCCGCTATTTCATTGTTTTCAAAGCATAATAATCCATGAGATGGTATATAATGAACTCGATCTGGAATGTAAATTATTTATTGATAGTTGTTCAAATGTAACCACAGTCCATGAAGGTGGCTTATATGGCGTGGATCCGCAATATACAACCATTTTCAATAATATATCTGAACACGAAAGAGTTAGGTACGACAGATCGAGGTCAAAAGACCGCGGTGAAGTTTACAGCCTTGCATATGCAGCGTATCATGGGATCAATCTTTTCAGTTCCAAAGAAATCATGGTTGACGATATTGCAAAAGATTTAAAAGATTTAATGTGTGTGAAGGTTATAACTTTTGATATTATCGTATTGTTGGCCTATGTCTATCATAATAGCAATGATAACACCTCTTGCAACAAAGGCCTGAAATCACTATATAAGCGATATTGTGAGGATGTTATCAAGAGGCATGGATTGCCTGCGACGCTGCTTGAATATGTGGCTGCCTGTTCAGATTATATTTAAGAAACGGATTCACATTAAACAGAATTGGAGAAAACATATGACTCAAGAAATGACAACCGCCAACCGCCTGGGGACGGACCCGGTCGGGAAATTGCTGATTCAATTTTCACTCCCGGCGATCATCGCAATGATCGCCAATGCACTATATAATGTCGTAGACAGCATCTTTGTCGGCAGGGGTGTCGGCTCGCTGGCGCTGACTGCCGTGACCATCGCTTTTCCGATCATGATCATGCTGATGGCCTTTGCCATGCTCATCGGCATCGGCGCCACCGCCCTGATATCGATCAGGCTGGGGCAGCGGAACCATGATGAAGCCGAAAAGATCCTAGGCAACGCGGTTGCGTCGATTGTCGTACTGGGACTGGTCATAAGTGTCGGAACGCTGGCCTTTCTTGATCCGATACTGATTTTTCTGGGGGCGACACCGGATGTTTTTGATTATGCCAAACAATTCACCAGTATTATATTATTGGGCACCGTATTCCAGTTTGTTTCGTTTGGCATAAACAATATCATTCGGGCGGAAGGAAATCCGATGATATCGATGGGAACGATGATATTTTCGGCTGTGGTGAATACGATGCTGAATCCGATTTTCATTTTTGTATTTCATTGGGGCATCCGTGGTTCCGCTTTGGCGACCGTCTGCACACAAATCCTGGTGTCGGCCTATATCATCTATCATTTCACACTCGGCAGGAGCACGCTCAAGCTGCGCATCAAGTATTTGAGGATGGAGTGGTCTGTGCTGATGAAGATCGTCGCCATCGGCCTGTCGCCTTTTTTGCTGCAGATGGCGGCCAGTGTCACAATGTTCCTGTTTAACAATTACCTGATCGTATATGGTGGAGAAATGGCCGTCGCGGCCATGGGCGTGATCAACCGGTGCGCCATGATGCTTTTGATGCCCATTTTCGGCATCAATCAGGGCTCGCAGCCAATCATCGGCTATAACTACGGCGCGAAAAAATATGACAGGGTCAAACGGGCGCTTTTCGATGCGTCCATTGCCGCGACGTCGATCTGCCTGATCGGCTTTGCCGTCATCCAGATATTCAGCCGCCAGATCATTTCGCTTTTCAACAGCAATCAGGAGCTGGTCTCTATCGGCGTGCACGGCATCCGGATATTCCTGGTCATGCTGCCGGTGATCGGCGTCCAGATCGTCATCACCAATTATTTCCAGTCGGTTGGAAAGGCGGGCAAAGCCATATTGCTCAGCCTGACTAGACAGGTGTTGTTCCTGATCCCGCTCATCATCCTATTGCCGCGTTATTTCGGGCTGGACGGCATCTGGATGGCGGGGCCCATTGCCGACGCCATCGCTTCGATACTGGCGGGTGTATTCCTTTATAACGAGTTCAGGCATCTGGATGAAAAGCATGAATTGCATTTGGAAAAAACGAAAGTAGCTGTTGATTAAATTTGGCGGCGAGCCTCATATCCAAAAAATCGCCTTGAAGCTGGGATATGCGTACAAAGGGGAGTATATCGCCGTCCACATGACCAGATAGCGAGGGGTCCTGACAGCTCCGGATGGACGCCCTTTTTTTGGATGACGGGTTGTTCCATCCGTGATAAAATTATTCAGGGTCATATTATGAAGGCGGGGATCAGACAGAAGAAGCCAGGAGAATAAAATTGGCCGGATGCAGGGAAGCTTGTGTCATTGCCATCGACGTGGAGCATATGACCGGCTGGCTGACCACCGGATGCGCTGTCTCGAAACAGTGAGCGGATTTAAGCAAGAGAGGTAGAAACGGTGAAGGGGAAAACCTTATCGGAAGCTTGGAAATGGAATCTTTTCAGCATCCCGATCTTATTTATCATCGGATCCATTTTTCATTTTTTGTATGATTTGTCAGGAAAATCCGCAATCGTCGGTGCAGTCGCCGCAGTGAATGAAAGCGTCTGGGAGCACCAGAAGATGGTGCTGCTTCCGGTGATCGGCTGGTGGGCGATCTACTATCTTTTAAAGGGACGGAACGATCAACTCGACAGGCGGAAATGGTTTTCCGGACTGACGGTTTCGTTATGCGTTTCAATACTGACGATCCCGTTCGCCTATTATTTTTACTCGCAAGCATTCGGGATCCATCTGATCATCGTGGACGCATCCATATTATTAGTGGCCTTCGCGGCCGGCCAACTGGCCGGATTTCATTTTTACAAGTATTCAAAAGGTATTCCGTTTTATGTGTCGATCATGATCGTTATGTTGATTTTCTTGGTATTTGTCGTGTTTACCTTTGACCCTCCTCAGATACCCTGGTTCCGGGACGGCTTGACCGGACAGTATGGCATTGATTAGAAGTGATATGGCGTTGATCGGGAATGAAAGCTGAGAAAAATCCATTGCGGGTCGAAATAACATCCGCATCCCGTCATGGTGCGCAATTTCAACGCATTGAAGAAGGAGCCTGCATCCAAAGCAGCATCGACGAAATAGCATTACATTAAAACAAGTTATTGAAACAGGTATTTGAAAGTGTGAAGGCCGGTTTGCGAATTGCGAGCCGATCTTTGTTTTTTGGGAGGAAATGGTCTGAATCAACAAACAAAAGGCAGTGAAATCATGCATTAAGGATCTGATCCTTTTAAAATAGACAAAATTGACTATAGGAACAGACAGGATCAGCATTCTTTTAACAGAAGGCGGCAAGTATAATGAATCCATAATTGTCTGAGACAAAATTATGAGGAGGATTCTATGGATGAACTAAATCGGATCAATGGTATCGCGGGATTGAAAAAGCATAAAATGAAAATCACAACAATCATATGCATGATCTACGCTTTGGTTGCGGCCGGCGCTTTTGGCATTGAAGACATGATATCCATGAGCGGGCCGGGCTTGATGATCGCCATGCCGCTGATTGTTTTAAGCTATGTTCTGCCAACTCTGGCCGGACTTGCCTCCGTCGGCAGCTGGGAACAATGGGCAACGGAAGGAGAGGGAACGGTGGGCTATGTCGATGTCCTGCTTCAAAATTCCGGGCCGGTGTTCGGGGTGGTCTTTCTGGTCGTATTGATCCTGTCACAGGCGTCCATGTTCAACGCCTATTTTGCTTCCGGCTCCAGAGGGTTTTTCTCGCCCCTCTTGGAATCATTGTTTATTCGATCATGGCAGTTTCATTACGGATTCTCAGAAAGAAATACCCCGTTGAAAAAAGGCATGGAATCTTTGTGATTCCTGGAGGGAAGATCACGTTCAACCTGGTGTCGACCCTGCCGATCGTCGTTTTCGGAGCTTATGCGGCTTTCGGATCGTTTTTTCTCAAATGGTACGAGGGAGACTGGGGAGCGGTATATTATCTGGAGACCTACGGGAGCGGTCTTTGGAGCAATTTTGATTTGATGATTGAAACAGCTCGATATGGCGGGAGCGCAGCAATAGCAGCCGGAGTAGTTTTGCTGCTTATTTCAAGGAATGCAAAACAGTCAAGAAGCATTTATTCTGAATCCTGATCATGGATTTGTACTCTATGACAGTTTCAACCGGTTTATTGAGGAGGTAAATATATGACAACAGTTAAATCGATTCCAATGGATCTTCCGGAGGCGAGCGTGGAGAAACTCTTCTATCTGGAAGCGGTCTGCGGACCGGAAATCCACATAGGAGACGTCGGTAAAGGAGAGATGAACATCTATCCTGTCATCGGCGGCTATTTTGAGGGCGAGAAGATGCGCGGTGAAATCATGAATTTCGGAGCGGACTGGAATTATTTCCAGCATAGTGACGGCATCGACGTGATCTCGACGCGATATCTATTGAAGACGGATGACGGAGTCGTGATCTCTATCTTCACAGACGGCAGGTGCATCGAGACGCCTGAGCAGATGGAAATGGAGAGCAGAGGCGAATTCGTAGATCCGGGAACCTATTACTTCCGCCAGCATCTATTCTTTCAAACCGGAGCGGAAAAATATAAATGGCTGAACGGGATCATCGCATTTGCGGTGATTGGATTCAAACCGACAGGAGAGATATGCTACAATGCATATATGTTGAAATAATCGTGAACGATGCGAAAAAAGACGGACATGCTTGGATGAAGATAAATTCGACTTTGGAGGAAAATAAATGATAGGCGTTAAGGCAAAGGCTAAAACGGGTGTATATTTCGGGAAAAAGATAGAAGGGATCCATGTATTCAAAGGAATCCCTTATGCAAAACCGCCGGTCGGCGCTCTGAGATGGAAGCCGCCGGTGAAACTGGAGGAGAGCCCGGAAATAATTGAAGCTTATGAATTCGGCAAGGTTGCAATACAAGAACCGGTGTATTCGGAGCAGGCCTCTTACACGGCCCAAGGGGAGGATTGCCTGACGATGAATATCTGGACAAGCGATTTCGACGTCCCGAAGGCTGTCATGGTCTTTATCCATGGAGGCGCCTTTGGCTGGGGGGGCGCCACAGATCCGATTTATGACGGACTTAATTTCGTTAAGAGAAGGAACGACGTCGTTCTTGTAACTTTACAGTATAGGTTGAACAATTTAGGATTCATGAGCCTTGCGGAGCTTGGGGGGGCGGAATACGCAGACAGCGGGAATCTCGGCCTCCTGGATCAGATACAGGCGCTGGAATGGATCCGGGAAAATATTGCGTATTTCGGCGGCGACCCGGAAAACGTCACGATATTTGGAGAATCCTGCGGAGGATGCAGTGTGACGCTGCTGATGGCAATGGCCAGTGCAAAGGGATTGTTTCATAAAGTCATTGCGCAGAGCGGATGTATCAATATTACGCAAAGCAAATCCAATAAGAGCGTTTTGGATAAATTTCTTGAAGTCTCTAAAAGAAGTTCAATGGACGAGCTGCTTGAAATCGGCGAAGAAGAAATGCGATATATCAATTTTAAAATGGAAGGCCTCTATGATTTTCCGATTCGCGATGGCAGGCTGATCCCTGTTGATCCCTATGAGGCGATCCAAAAAGGATGTGCGGACGGCGTCAAGCTTCTGATTGGAACCAATGAAAACGAATGGAATTATTGGAAGCAGGAAATTCCCGAATTTGAGCTAAATTTTCCGCCGAGATGGGAATGCTTGATCGATGAACTGAAAGAGGAGTTTCAACCGGATAAAATCGATAGGTATATTAGCTTGCGAAACGACAAGAGCAGACTTGACGTGATTCTCGATTTTGCCAATGATATCGGTTTCAGGATTCCTGCGGTCATCATGGCGGAAAAACAATCTGGCCATGCGGATACATATATGTATTACTTTAAGGAGCCGTCGAAAATAGAGGGTATGGGAGCCTGTCATGCGGTGGAGCTGGCATATGTCTTCCAGAACTTCGATGGGATGGCGGCCATTTATACCGGACCGGGGCCTTCACGGGAGCTGGCTGCTCAAGTACAGGATGCATGGGTCAATTTCGCGATATCAGGCGATCCAGGCACCGACAGCATTTCTTGGCCAAAGTATGAGACCACATCTCGTGCGACGATGTTTATTGAAAATGGGAACTGGCAGGTTGTAAACGATCCCGGATCAGAAGACAGAGTATTGTTGGAAGATATTTGCCGTATCAAACTGGATCTGCATTGATCGAGTTGAGAGAAGTAATCATGGAGGATTATTGAATGGATGGTTTGAAAGAAAATAATTCGGCTGTTATCGAAGAAAGAGAATTTGGCAGCAAGAGTATATCGGTTCTTTTCTGGAAATATAGTATGTTTGCTCTGGCGGGATTGTCATTCACAATCGTGCAGACGTTTTTGGACGGGGCTTTTGTCGGAAACGGGATCGGAATGGAAGGATTCGCCGTCATCAGTGTTACGAGTGTACTCTGGCAGGTTGCAATTGCCTTGTTCGGATTGTTTGGCATCGGAGGCTCTACGCTTGCGGCCATTAAGCTTGGATCCGGCGACAAGGATGGGGCCCGGGCGGTATACGGCAACATCATGTTTTTCTCTTTTATTTCCACTGCAATCATTTGTTTTGTAATTTATTTATTTCTGGATCAGGTCATGGTCTTCATAGGGGCTACTCCGGAAATCCTCGAAAGCACTAAAACCTATTCGACGGTATTTCTGATCGGTCTCCCGTTCTGTGTAGCATCGACCGTGGTGTATTATATCACACGTGTTGATGAAAAGCCTCTCGTGGCTTGTATTGCTTACGCGGCGCCGGCAATCATCGCAATCGTAATAGAGTATTACATGATTTTCAAAATGGATGCAGGCATTGGCGCATCGGCTTTCGCGATGGAAGTCGCTATGGGGATGGCTTTGTTCCTTGTGCTCTACCTGCAATTCGGGAGTTCTTTGTTCAAGCTTAGATTAAGCGATATGAAACCTGATTTCAAAATCATCCTTGATACGTGCAAGATCGGATTCGCCATGTTCATCATTCCGTTTTCCACTTCAGCAGCAACGATCGCAACGAATAATATGCTGATCGAAAGCGGCGGGAATGAAATGCATCTTGCAGCCTTCGGAACCATATCTTATATGGGGTACTTCTTCTTCATCCTGACGAATTCATTTATCACCGGGATGCAGCCGATAGCCAGCTATAATTACGGCGCAAAAAGATTTGACAGGATCCGGACACTGATCAGGATCGGGATCGTTCAAAGCAGTGCTGTGGTCATTTTGCTGCTCGGAATAGCATATTTCTTCAAGGAGCCGATCATCCTGTTCCTTTCCGGCGACCCTGCCTTGCTGGATATCGCAAAACCTGCCGTTGTAATCTATATGCTGCTATATGCTTTTGGAAATGTTTCCCAAATCGTGTCGGGGTATTATATGTCGGTTGAAAGAAACGCATTTGCTATTCTGAACGGGATTGCCAGGATGACTGTTTTCGCTGTTCCGCTCATCTTCATCCTGCCGAAGTTCTTCGGCGTGGACGGCGTATGGATGGCTCAGCCGGTCGCGGATACACTTTCATGCGTTTTGGCGCTGGTTTGCATGACTTTCGAGTATAAGAGGCTCGGGGTCAGGCAGAAAGAGGGTGAGGCTATTTCCGTCGCACAATTGGATACCGTGTCAGGTGGTTTGGATTGATATGATGAAAATCGCGGATAACGATGCTGTTCGTACGGAATGTCGATAGAATGACGATCCTGCATCTTTTATGAGATAAAAAGAGCAGGATTGACAATAGATTTTTGCCGGCGTTTGTAATATTATTAAAACAACAAATAAATAATTCTATATGAGAGTAGCGGAGATTGCTTAAATGCAAGCCGAAGAAGCAAATCGCAGGATAAGTCGGTCCTGCAACGAAACTGACAGGCACGGGGACGTTACTCGATAGAACTCTGGAGATACCGCGGAAGCGGAGCCAACGAGGCCATAACCAACAGGCAAAAGGACAGAGCGATGTATGACGGTTCTATTGTTATACATTGCTTTAACCTTTTGCTTTTTGTTTTTGACGATAATTTGCCGGAAGGAGCAAGGCTCTTTTCATATAATGATGTGGTGATCATAGAAGGAGGAAAATTTAATGAAAATGTTATTGGTTGGAGCAGGAGGAGTTGGAGAATCAATTCTGAAGATCCTGCAGAAAAGAGATCCGGATGCGCGATGGCTGGAAAAGGTCGTCGTTGCGGACTATGACTTTGAAAGGGCAAAGGAAGTCGTGGGGCATCTGAACGAGAAGGGGCGTTTCATCCCTGAAAAGGTCAACGCGAAGCACAAAGAGGATATCGTCGCGTTGATCAAAAGGCACGAGTGCGATTTTGTCATGGATGCTGCGGCGCCCTTTGTGACCAACAATATTTTTGACGCGGCTTTTGAAGCTTCGGCAAGATATGCGAACATGGGGACATGGTCCGTCCCGCATTCCGATCCCGGATACGGATACGGACTTGAAAACAGTTTCAAGGAAATCATGACAGATTATAATTTCAGGAAGCATGAACAATGGAAGGACAAAGGTCTGCTTGGACTGATCTGTTTGGGAATAGATCCGGGCGTCGTCAATGTGTTCGCCAAATTTGCAGCGTTGTATCTTTTTGATGAGATACATGAAGTCCATGTCAAGGACGGCGGCAATCTGGTGATACCGACAGCCGGGGAAAACGATGTGGTGTTCGGATTCAACGTATGGACCGTGCTTGATGAAGTGCTCAATCCGAATGTTGAATGGGACCGTGACAAGGGATTCCTTGTCGATAAACCGTTCGCCGGCAAGGAAGTGTTCGAGATGCCTGCGGGCGTCGGGCCGAATACGCTGATAAAAATCGAGCATGAAGAGACGGTGACGATCCCGCGATATCTGGAGCAGTATGGCTTGAAGAAATGTTCGTTCAAGATAGCGCTTGACAACAACCTGATCAATGCGCTGAAGGTCATTGATGCGATCGGGCTGAGAAGCCTCCAGGAAATCGATGTGGACGGACAGCGGGTAAGGCCGAGAGACGTCGTGGCCGCCGCCGCGCCGCAGCCGAAAAACATCGGCAACGAAATGGTCGGCAAGATGGTGGTCGGCGTGCATTGCGTCGGCATGAAGGACGGAATGGAACGTGAAGTATTCATGTATCAGCCGTTTGACAATCAGGAATCAGTGGCTAAATGGGGAATGCAGGCTGTCGTGGCGCAGACGGGCTTCGGCGCGGCGATCGCCATAGAGCTTATCGGCAAAGGGGTCTGGAAGGACAGCGGCGTCTACAGCCCCGAATATTTCGACCCGATCCCATATCTCGAAATCATGGAAGAGGCCGGCTACAAGTATGGTTTGGTTGAAATGGATTCCGAATACAAGGCTTCACAGGACAAGCGAGTGCTCCATCATATATTCAAGGAAGCGCGGGAGCATCATGAAAATCATGTCACGGTCCCGGCCTGATGGATCGCTGAAGGTCTGAATTCGCAAAATTCCGGGGGAAGCCGCCGCCTCCCCCGTTTTGCTGTTGTTTCCGCAAATATCGGATCCGCATCCGCGATTGCGGAAGATAAGGGATACAAAATGAATAAACAGAATGTTATAAAAAGCGAAAAACGGATCCTTAAGATTTCCATGATCGGGATCGTCCTTTTCATAGTTGCCGAAGGGATCATGGCATTGGTCACTTCCTCTCAATCCATTCTCATGGATACGGTCTATGGCGCTGCGGATTTCCTGACAGTCATCATTTCGATCAGGATCATACCGCTGCTGTATAAACCGACAACCGAAAAGCATCCTTTCGGCTATTCACAGACAGAATCGATTTTCATCATGATCAAGGGAGCCATGCTGACCGCAGTGACGGTAGGATTGGTGCTGAACAACATTCAAATAATGTTAAAAGGCGGTAATTCCGTTCCATTCACCAGCATTGCCATTTTTGAGCTGGCAGCCGCATTCGTTTGCATTTTGATCCTTGTCGTGCTAGTCAGAATGAACCGGAATGTGGATTCCGCCATCGTCAAAGCCGAAATCGGTTCATGGGTCATTGATAGCGTGGCCAGCATCGGTCTGGCGATAGCATTCATTTTGCCTGCTGTCATTCATACCGTCTGGATGGAGCAGCTGACGCCATATCTGGACCAGATCGTCGCCATCACGCTGTCTGTAATGATTCTTCCAATGCCAGTCAAGACAGCCATCTCCGGTGTCAGGGACCTGTTTCTTTTCGCACCGGATGAAGATACGGTCGCCCGGATAAAAGAAGTAGGACAGCAAGTATTGAGCGACCATCAATTTGAGCAGACGATATATGACATTGTCAAAACAGGACGCAAAATATGGATCAGCATCTATTTTGAATGCTCAGAAGATATGATTTCCGTAGCGCTGATCAAACAGGCGCGGAATAAGATCGAAGAGGAAATGAAAAAGGAATTCCCGGATCTGTACGTCGAATTGATCCCCGAATTCGAGCATTAAGCCTTTTATACATGTAAAATATGATGCAATCAAATCAGACGGGATAATATGAACGATTGTTACAAAAATCATATAACAGTGAAGAATTTCATCTATTTTGTGACGCCTTCGGTCGCCATGATGCTCGTCATTGCTTTGTATTCCATTATCGACGGCATCTTTGTGGCGAACTGGATCGGACCGGACGCACTTGCGGCTGTTGGCCTCATGTATCCGATATCGGGCGTCATGTTCGGCTTTTCCATCATGATGGCTACGGGAGCAAGCGCTTTGGCGGCAATCAAACTGGGGGAGAAAAAGTTCGAGGAGGCGTGCGAGAAGTTCACAATGATCACGGTTGCGGGAGCCGTTATCGGGGTTGTGTTCACCATTGGCGGAATAGTGCTCCTCAACGACTTCGTGCGCGTATTTGGTGTGACGGGCAGGATCCATGACTACTGTATTGCTTACGGGATGATCATGGTGCTCGGGACTCCGTTCATTTTCATCAGCACGATTTTCGAATATTTCATCAGGGTGGACGGTAAGCCGGGATTTACGCTGGTGCTTTATATAACAGGCGGTGTTGTCAATATCATATTGGATTATATCCTGATCGTTGTCTTTGAAACAGGGATCATCGGAGCAGGCATCGCGACAGTGGCAGGGCTGGCGGTCGCCGCGATTCTCGGAGGCTGGTATTTTCTGTATGGAAGGCCTGTTCTCAAGTTTATGGCTTTCAAATTCGACGGCAGATTCATCATGCGAAGCCTTGTGAACGGATTCCCGGAAATGGCAACGGAGAGCTCTGCGAGCGTAACGGCGATCATGATCAATATGATCATGCTGAAGCTGGCGGGCGGAGATGGTGTGGCGGCGCTGTCGGCAGTCATGTATATCCACTATTTCATGGTATCCGTCTATCTTGGCTATATTCTGGGGGTTTCGCCGTTGATCAGCTATCATTATGGAGCAAAGGAGTACCATGTCAATAAGAAGATCATCAGATATTCTCGTACATTCATATTAACGACATCGGTCCTCGTCTTTCTTATTGCTGAATTGATGGCGCCGGTCGTCATACAGATATTTCTGGATCCAACATCAAATGCATATATTGTCGCCGTGAAGGGCTTCCGAATCGTCGCCTGCTGCTTCCCGTTCATCGGCATCAATGTTTTTGTATCGGGCTTGTTTACCGCTTATGCAAACGGCAATATTTCAACGATCGTTGCATTAAGCAGGGGCCTTGCTTTTGTCGTCGTCGGGACAGCTGTATTGCCGATTTTTTTCGACATCAACGGCATCTGGATGACCATGCCGTTTGCGGAGTCCATGACGCTTTTCCTATCTGTTTATATCATACGGCGATATCGGGAGAAGTATCAATATTGAGCAGTTTAACAAATAGAGGAAGAAGTTCATGGGTATGGATCCGCAAATCAGAATAAATTATGAAAAAGACCTGCCGGCAGCATTCACTGCAGCCAACGTAACGAATTGCCCGCTGCAGATCCATCCGGATACAATTGAAATCATCTATGTGCTGAAAGGCGAAGCAGACGTAAAGATCAGCTTTGAAAACTTCACGCTCGAGGCCGGTGACTTCGTTGTCGTCAATCAGGATGACTATCGTTTTATTAAAGGAAAGGGAGCAGACAACGCCATTGTTTCCTTCTATATCGATATGAGGCGATTCGAAAAGCAGATCAGGCATATCCGATATATAACCTTTGCGTGTGAATCCTTTGCGATAGATGATTGCCGAAAAGAGTATCTTGATGTTTTAAGGAAGCTCATTCGAGATGCGGTCGCGGAAATGGCATTGCAGAATGAAGGATACGAAGCTGCGGTCGTCGAAAAGACGTCCCGGATCATGTCGATACTGGTGGATCACTTCACCATTGTGCATTATTATACCCATGAGGAGAAGCTGAGCAGCAAGAAGCTTGAAAAATACTATCGAATCATGAAAAAACTGGAAGAT
Organism: Firmicutes bacterium UBA5774; assembly: GCA_002418625.1. GTDB lineage: Bacteria > Bacillota > Clostridia > Peptostreptococcales > Anaerovoracaceae > UBA5774. The sequence continues at coordinate 38,728 of DIEM01000039.1, read as the reverse complement.
GATTACCAGAAAAAATCACTATTGGATGAAATCGCCAAAAGCGAATTCTACTCGAAGTTCTATATGGCGCATCTTTATAAAGGGATGATGCTGATGAGCATTCAGGATTCTTTAAGCGCGATGCGCTGCTTCCAGTCGGAAAAACTTTTGCTGACAACAAATGAGAGCATACAGAATATAGCGTTTGAATGCGGTTTTTCCGACCCGAAATATTATTACAAGCATTTCAATAAATGGTTCAATTGCACGCCCGCCCAATATAGAAAACGATATCAGCCGGAAATTGAAAAAGAAACCAGGATCGAGAGGATCGGCAGGATGGAGCTTTTGAACCACCTGGCGCTGTTGGAGCCGAACGAGGCCCTGGCATTGCATGCGCGAGGAGGGGTTGACGACAGGGCCGGGCTTTTTCGATATGCTGCGGTGGAATTGTTTGCCGGGAATCGATCCGGCTGCGCTTCCGGGCATGATGATTCTGATGTGGATTGGAATTTGGTCGGGAAGATCATTTCCGACATCAGGAGGCAAGGGCTATATCCATATGTCATCATGAATTTTGAAGAACAAAAAGTGGATGATTGGCTTGGAATATTGGAAAGATGCTGCGAATCGTATGGATCGGAGATCCAGGAGTGGGAGTTCTGCTTCTATTACAAAGAAATGAACCGGAAAGAAAGCATTCGCGGCCTGGCGGCCGCTCTCAAGAAATGCTGCCCGTCCGTCAGGATCAATGCATTTCAAAGATCGACAGCAGCGGGTGATGACTGATCCTGCTGCGGCCATCTCCTTATGAATACCTGTAGAGTGAAAAAATCCTGCCAAGTGAAATCAATCACTTGGCAGTTTTGTCCTATACTATGCTTTTTTAAATTTAGAGCAGAATAGTCATCAGATTTAAAGCATAGGAATCATTATGCGCTTGGCCGGGAAAGAGTAGAATAGGACCAATTGATAATGAATTTATCATGGGCTTCTATTGGAGGTAGAAATGAAAAAGGCAGATATGATTTTCAAAAATGGATTTATCTACACAGTCGACAGGAAAAGAAGCATAGCCGAAGCAGTTGCCGTGAAAGGCGATAGAATCGTCTATGTCGGCGATATGAAAGGAATCGAGCCTTTTGCGGGCGATACGGCTAAGGTGATCGACCTGGACGGCAAAATGCTTTTACCGGGCTTTGTCGAAGCGCATGCGCATCCGTTTATCGCGACTTGCTGGTTGTCCGGCATTATCATCGATATGCAGTCGAGTTATGATCAGATACTGGAAACCATCGGCAATTACATTCGGGAGCATCCGGAAAAAGAAGCATATTATGGGATCGGATACGATGAAAACACGCTGAAGCAAAACGGAGGAACAAGAAAAGAAGTATTGGATGAAATCTGCAGGGAAAAACCTGTTTTGATCCAGGGTTCCGGCGGACATGAAGGCTGGGTCAATTCAAAGGCGCTGGAACTGACCGGAGTCGATAAGAATACGCCTGATCCGATACCCGGATTCAGTTATTACAGAAGAGATGAAGCTGGAAACCCTGCAGGCGGCCTTGTTGAGATCGCGGCGGTAATGGAAGTGACCAATGCCGTCAAACCCTTTGATATGAATACCGCGATGGCGGTCATGGAGGATATTCTGTATCAATTCAACTCGCTGGGAATCACCACTGTCGCAGATTGCGGGATCGCGGATTTTTTAAGCGGATACATTTATCCCGTAATCGACGATCTGCAGGATAGAGGCAGGATGACCTTCAGGACCACAGGCTGCTATATCGTGGGGGACGAAAAAGAAGCCGAAGCGGCAATTGATCGATTGAAGACTCTTCGAAAAAAATACGACAATGACATTTTCAGGGTGAATACGCTCAAGATCATCAACGATGGGACCGTTGAATCCAGGAGCGCAAGCTTCTTTAAGGATTATGAGGACGGAGGCAATAGCGACCCGCTGCTGGCGGGAGAAAGGCTTAGCGATTTATGCATCGAGGCTGCCGGAGAAGGCTTCGATATCAACATTCACGGAATCGGTGACCGAGCCATCCATGAAAACCTCATGGCCGCCAAAGCAGTGCGTGAAGCAGGCTTTGACGATGTGAGATTTACAAATTCCCATACCCAGTATGTCCGGAAAGAAGATAGAGGCCAGTTCGGAAAATATAATGTCATTGCAAATACTTCAGGCGCATGGCATGTGGAGTACGCCCCGAATCATACGGCCCTTGGAGAAGAACGGGCAAATGACCTGTTTACAATGAGATCGATCATAAATGGCGGCGGCATCGTGACCCTCGGCAGCGATTTTCCGGTCGATGAAGTCGGAAATGAGCCGTTGAAGGGGCTGGAGATGAGCGTGACAAGACGGCAGTTCAGCAATAGGGATTATCCGGTCATGCAGCCTGCGGAAGAAGCGCTGACCGTTGAAGAGGCAATCGCCGCCTATACAATCAACGGAGCTTATCAGGTGCATATGGAAGATAGAATCGGTTCCATCGAAGTCGGAAAATATGCCGATCTTGTTGTTCTTGAAAGGAATATTTTCGAGGTCGATCGACATTGTATCAACGAAGTCCCTGTCGTGATGACAGTCATGAACGGAAAAACCGTTTACAGAAAAGACGCCAACATATGAAGGGAAGGAGAAAAAAGTCCGTTATTATTATATTTTATTTTTATAGGAGGATAATTACATGGAGGCTATCATGGACCGAAATCTGAAACTTGGCGAAGAAAGTGAATTTGGAAATAAAAGCATTCTGGGCTTGTTTTGGAAGTATAGCTTGTTTGCTTTATTAGGGCTGATGTGCCAATGTATCCAGGTTGTTTTCGACGGTTATTTCATTGGGAACGGAGTTGGAGAAATCGGACTCGCTGTCATCAGTGTATCCAGCGTCTTATGGCAATTTGCGCTGGGCATATGCGGTTTGCTGGGCATTGGCGGATCCACGCTGGCCGCCATAAAACTTGGAGGTGGCGACAAGGAAGCGGCCAGGCTAATCTATGGAACGATAACCATATTTTCATTTATTCTATCGGTGATCATCGCAGCCGTTATTTGTTTTAATCTCGACGCAATATTGATCGGTATGGGAGCGACTCCGGAGCTGCTTCCGGATGGCCGCGTCTATGTGATTATTTTTGCGATCAGCTTCCCGTTCGTCGTTACCGGTTCGACGGCGTACTATTTCACCCGACTTGCGGAAAAGCCCTTCATTGCGGCCCTGGTTTATGTGATTCCCGCGTTCCTGGCGATCGCAATCGAATATCACCTGATTTTCAATGTGGGTATGGGTGCCGGGGCGTCCTCGGTAGCGGGTGGATTCTGCGCAGGATTCTGTTTCTTCTTATTACCGTATCTGCAATTTGGAAAGACGATATTCAAGATCAGAAGATCCGATTTCAGGATCGATATCAAAATTGTCTGGGAATCATGCAAAATCGGCTTTGTCATGTTCATACTGCCTGTTTCCATTATGGGTGCGGTCATATTGACAAACAATCTCATCACGCAATACGGCGGAACGGAGACCCATCTGGCTGCATTCGGAATCGCGGCCGGTTACATCGTGTATATCCTGTCTATTGTCACGACAGCATTCATAACAGGAATTGCACCGATCGCAAGCTACAATTACGGAGCGAAACTTTATAAGCGGGTCATGAGCCTGATCAGGATCGGCGTCGTTCAAAGCAGCGTTGTCATTGCGGCTGCCGTCATATTGGTCTACATATTTGTGGAACCTGTGGTCGGATTCTTTACGGGACCGGATCCGGTACTGCAAGAAACGACAGTCGGGGTCCTGCAGATATTTTTGCTGCTGACTGCTTTTGGCAATGTGCCGCAGATCGCTTCGGGGTATTTCCTCGCGGTGGACAGGCCCGGAATAGCGATTCTGAACGGCGTTGCAAGAATGTCCGTATTTGCGATTGCACTACTGCTGGTTCTGCCGGGTTTCTTTGGATTGAAAGGTATCTGGATGGCCCAGCCCGGAGCGGACGCCCTGTCGTTCATACTCGCTCTGGTCTTCCTGTTTTCGGAATTCAAGAGATTGAAAAAATTGGATCAGGCGATGGACGAGACACGGTCCGGTTCTTTTGATATAATGGATCCTGAGATCGAGATGCAGCGCTGAAAGGCGCTGCGGCACTTTTCTCTTGTTGCTTGGGGATATGAAAACGCAGTAAATCAGTGAATAGAACATTTTGGGGTGAATATAATTGAACTATAAGAAAGTTGATCTTTTCGACGATTTACCAATCGGCATCGAAATCATGAACGTGGAGCATTATTCGGTTCACCGGCATGAAGGGATCCTGGAAATAGCGTTTGTTTTAAAAGGATCCTTGGACATGAACGTTAGTTTTGACCACATTATACTCAAAGAAGGAGATTTTGCTTTCGTCAACCATCATGATTTCCATAGTATGGACGGAAAGGACGACGAAAATATTGTCTTGTTCATCTATGTTGATTTGAAATATTTTTCCAGGCATTTCAAGAACATAGAATATATAACCTTCATATCGGAGGATGGAACAAATGACAGGAAAAATACGAAAGAAGCGTTCGTTTTAAGAAATCTGATGATAGGGATCATGAATGAACTGAATTTTCAGCATAAGGATTACAAGTTCAGGATCAGCCAGCTGGTGTTCAGGCTGATGACAACCCTGGTCAATGAATTCAATGAAATCGTTTTCTACAATCAGAAGATCAAGCAGAATTCTGTTAAAATCGACCGATATTACCTTATCATGAGATATATCCTTGAAAATTCAAAAGGCAAGGACATTTTAGAGGAGATATCCAATAATGAATACTTTTGCAAATCGTACCTCTACCATCTTTTTAAGGATGTCGTCACTTTCAGCTTTCAGGATATCGTGTGCCTGATACGAAACAACAAATCAGAAGAACTCCTTTTGAGCACCAATATGAGCATCAGTGAGATCTCGGCTGAATGCGGCTATTCAGATCCCAAATATTACTATAAGCATTTCAGAAAATGGTATCATTGCACACCCGCTGAATTCAGGCAAAAGTATCAGGAGGAAATAAGAAAGGAGAATAAATTGGCCGATGTAAAGACCGATGCGGTCATCGCGATAGCCAATTCGTTCCTGAATCCTTCAATAGAAGACAATAAGCCCGATCTGCGGATGGCTAAGGGCATAGGGAGAGGCTTTCAAGGATGCGGCGATCATGTCGAATGTGGATTTGTCCGTCTTGATCATGCCAGCCTGCTAGCTGGCGCCAACGGTGAAGAGAATGCCTGTGATTGGGAGAGATTCAAAAAGCAGCTCGATTTGATAAATGAGAAGGGTTTAAAGCCCTGTATCGGAATAGACTATAAAACAAGACCGGGAGAAGAATGGAAAAAAATCTTCAATCACTGTATTTCCGACTACGGGAAGAAGCAAGTGTCTGATTGGGAGTTTTGGATTTATGACGACGAGCCTGCAATGATCGAAGAAATAAGATCGTTTGCAGATGACATGAAAATGGCATTGCCTGTCATTGAAATTAAAATCATTGTTAAGCTGTGATCCGGTTGTATTGCCGCGCCAGTTGAAATAAAATAAAGGCAACGAAGATATTCATGACGGAGGTGAAATCATGTCGGTTTTAATTAAAAATGGGACGATCGTTACATCTGGGAATGAATTGAAGGCAGATATCTATTTCAATGGAGAAACCATCCAGGCGATCGGGGAGAATCTGGAGATCGAAGCGGACGAAATCGTGGATGCGACAGGAAAATATATCCTGCCGGGCGGCGTCGATCAGCACGTCCATTTCTCTTTCAACTACAAGGGAAGCAAGGTCAGGGGCTTTGAAACCTCAAACGCGGCGGCGGTCGGCGGTACGACGACACTTGTCGAATTCGTGAATCAAGTCCAGGGCAAGGGTCTTGTGGAATCCATCGACGAATACCGGAAAACAGATGCGGACGGCATCGCGATGGTTGATTACTCGTTTCACTGTGTCATGACCGATCCCAGACCGGAGGTGATCGAAGAGATCCCCGATCTGGCGGCGGCCGGATATCCGACCATGAAGCTGTTCATGGCCTACAAGGGCATGTTTTTCCATGCGGATGACGATGCGATACTCAAAGCGCTGTTTAAAGGAAAGGAAGCAGGGATCACCGTGATGGTCCACGCGGAAAATGCGGAGATGATCGATGTCCTGACAAAGAAATTGATTGCAGAAGGAAAGACGGCGCCTTATTATCACGCGGTTTCCAGACCGCCCGTTGTTGAAGCTGAAGCGACAAGGCGCGCGATCTATCTTGCCGAGCTGGCTGATGCGCCGCTGTATGTGGTCCATGTGTCCGCGAAGGAAGCGCTGGAGGAAATCAAGCAGGCTTACGGCAGGGGGCAATCGGTATATGGAGAGACCTGCTCTCATTATCTTGTCCTTGACACGGAAGATTTGGCGAAGCCCGGATTTGAAGGCGCCAAATATGTCTGCTCGCCGGCTTTGAGGACTCAAGAACATAGGGACGCGTTGTGGGAAGCCGTCGACAGAAAATGGCTCAACGCCGTCAGCTCCGACCACTGCGGATTCGATTACAAGCAGCAGAAACACATGGGCTTCGGCGAGGGAAAATCGTTCGCGGATATCCCCAACGGAGCGCCGAGCCTGCAGAACAGGCTGAACATATTATGGACCTATGGTGTTTGTGAAGGCAAGATATCAAAGAGCCGTCTTGTGGATCTCTTTGCGGCCATGCCTGCCAGGATCAACGGACTCGAGAGGAAAGGCCAGCTTCAGATCGGATTTGACGCGGATGTTGTGATTTTTGACCCGGATTATGAAGGGACCATCAGTGTCGCGAACAATATTGAGGGTGTCGACTACTGTCCATTCGAAGGCTTCGCTCAGAAGGGAAGGGCTGAAACAGTCTACCTTCGCGGCAATAGAATCGTGACGGACGGAAAATACGTCGGTACCAAGGGTCAGGGTAAATTCATCGCAGGAAAGCCGTTTGGATATGCATATCGAGAAAAGTGATCAGCTTGGATGGTGGTAGGCTATGAAAATATCAATAGAAAGAATTCTTGCCGACCTGAATATTTTGAAGAGCTTTACGGATACGCCGGGCTGCGGCGTCACCAGATTTTCCTATGGAGAAAACGATGCGAAAGCCAGGATCCATATCAAGGAAGCGGCGGCATCCCATGGCTTCCTGGTCAGGACAGATGCAATCGGGAACATGTATATCGGACTTCCGGGAACCACTGATAAGAAAGGTATGATCAGAATAGGCTCCCACATTGATACGGTTCGCAGCGGCGGCTGGCTGGACGGAATCTACGGTGTCATCAGCGGACTTGAGGTATTGCGTACGCTTGAGGAAAATAAAAGCGAGCGGGCATCGGATGTCGAGGTCGTCATTTTTGCTGAAGAGGAAGGCTCGAATTTCGGGTCGACCATGACCGGAAGCAAATTCGCTGCAGGCCTATATGGAGCGGAGGATCTGGGCCGGCTCAGGACCGACGATGGAAAATCTCTGGGGGATATGCTGACGAAGCGCGGATTTGCGTCCTATCGGCGCGAAGAGGTGGTTTGGGATTTTTCCAGGATTAAAGCCATGTTGGAGCTCCATATCGAGCAGGGGCCCATACTTGAGCAGGAAGGGAAATCCATCGGCATCGTCGATTCCATTTTCGGGATGACCACCATTGAAGTCTCGATCGTCGGCATTGGAAATCACGCCGGAGCGACGCCCATGTATTATAGAAAAGACGCGCTGACAGCCGCGGCTCTCTGCATATCGGAAGTGGAGCGCGTCGCGAAGGAAGACCCGGAGGGTGTACTTGTCGCGACGGTTGGCAAGGTCGCCGTATCACCGAATTGTTCCAATGTCATTCCTGAAAAGGTCGTATTTACTATAGAGGTTAGAGGGAAACTAGAGGATCGCATCATCAGCACGATCAAACAGATTGAAGAGGCGGTCTCCGGGATTTCGGAACAAAGAGGTGTGACCTATGAAATAAGGCACCTCGCAGAATCAAAGCCGTTCAGGATGGATGGCTGTATCATAGGAATCATGGAAAACATGGCTGAAGACGCCGGCTGCAGCTACCGGATCATGGACAGCGGTGCGGTGCACGATACCTGTGTCATTGCGCCTCATGTTCCATCCGGCATGCTTTTTGTACCAAGCATCGGAGGCAGGAGCCATGTGCCTTTTGAAAACACGGATGCAGGCGATCTTGCCCGAGGGGCGCAGCTGCTGCTGGATACGGTGCTGGCTATTTGAAGATACTCATGCCGAAATTTTGATTTTAAAACGAAGGCCGCAGGAGCAAGCATGCCGCGGCAAGAACGGGAGGTGTCCATCATGTATACCGCAACCTGGAATGGCGTCGAACTGGCAAGAAGTTCAAATACGATAGAAATCGAGGGGAATCAGTATTTCCCGCCGGAAGATGTGAAAATGGAATACTTCGAAAAGACCGATTACCACACGACATGCCCCTGGAAGGGGTTTGCTTCGTACTATAGCATCAGGGTGAACGGCAATGTGAATGAAAATGCCGCATGGTACTATGCGGAGCCCAAGGAGAAGGCGGTGCAGATAAAAGATCATGTCGCGTTCTGGAAAGGTGTCAAAGTCGAGAAGGCATGACAGCGGGAAACTGCTGATGAAAGGCCCGGATCATCGCTTGACTGGGTAAATTATGAAAAATAGAAGCACTGAAATTATATTCTGGATTTTGGTGATCCTATGGATGACCTTGATTTTTGCGTTGTCGGCCCAGCCGGCGGCGGAATCCTCGAGCCTGAGCGGCGGAATTATCAGAAGGATGCTTGAACTCGCCGTCAAGGATTTTGATGCGTACGGGCCGGCGCTGCAGGCTACGATCATCGAAAGCTTCCAGGACGTCGTCAGGATGGCGGCCCATCTTATAGCATACATGGTGCTGGGCGCACTTTGCATGCTGGCCATATCCCGGTACAGACTGAATATACTGAGGCAAATAGCCTTTTCGCTGGCCATTTGCATAGCGTATGCCATATCTGATGAAATCCACCAGACGTTCGTCGATGGCAGAAGCGCGCAGATATCTGATCTGTGCATTGATTCTGTTGGGGCCCTGCTGGGCATACTCGTTATTGCCTTGATTTTTAAGCATTGGCAAAGAAGGAATAAACTTGCGGAAAACTCATCACGATCCTAGGCGGCTGTGACGGCCGCATGACCCGAAAGTTGTAGAATCATTGAGTTTCAAGCCATGTCCTGATATAATGGGTTCAGGGAAAAATCGGAAAACCGGGAAAAACCCGGAGCCGGCGAGAGAAATCGGGATTCCTTCAATGCAGAGTAAAAGGATGGGGGAAGTCATGGCGCAGCAAAACTTTTCTTATTACAATGTCACTAAATTCGACACGATCAAGGAGATGCTCGACATAGCCGTGAAAGAGGCGGGCGACAGGATCGCATTCAAATACAAGAGCGATGGCGGGATCGTTGAAGTGACCTATGCCGATTTTACAAGGCAGATCAGCTGGCTGGGTTCCGCGCTGACTGAAATGGGATTCGGAGACAGGCATATCGCCTGCATCGGAAGCAACAGCTACAAATGGGTGCTGTCCTATCTTACGGTGCTGAAAAGCGCGGGTGTGTTTATTCCGATCGACAAGGAACTGCCGCCCGAAGATATATTCCATATCATCAATGAAAGCGAAGCCGGCATCGTATTCCATACGATGGCCCATGAAGAGCTGTTCATGAATAATCAGGACAAGCTTCCAAATGTGAAATTCTTCATCGGATTTGACCTGGCGGACGACAACGGAAATTTTCTTTCATTCGACAGGCTCGTCGAGCACGGGAAAAATTTGGACAGCACGCAATACGATGCGATGGAGAGCGATCCGAATGAATTGAAGCTGCTTGTATATACATCGGGCACGACAGGGATCGCCAAAGGCGTCATGCTGTCGGAGCACAATCTGGTATCGAGCGTCTATTACGGGCTTCAGGTATCGACGGTATACGACTCCTGTCTTTCAGTCCTGCCATACCATCATACTTATGAATCGGTCAGCGGCATTCTGGTTTCGCTGCACCACCATGCGACGATCTGCATCAATGACAGCCTGACCGCGGTTCTGAAAAACCTTCAGCTTTTCAAGCCGTCGTACATATATCTGGTTCCAGCTTTTGTGGAGGTTTTCTACAAGAGGATATTGAAGAATATTGAAGAATCGGGCAGGAAAAACATCTTTGCCAAAATGGTGTCCTTGAGCAATGGATCAAGAAAGATCGGCATCGATCTTCGAAAGAAATTATTTCGATCCATTCACGAAGCCTTTGGCGGAAGGCTCAGAAAGATCGTATGCGGCGGCGCGCCGATCCGGCCCGAGATCGGAAAGTTTTTTGACGACATCGGGATCAGTCTGATCAACGGCTACGGCATCACGGAGTGTTCGCCGCTGGTGTGCGCGAACCACGATCAATTCAACGATTATAATACTGCGGGGATCAAGCTCCCCTGCATCGAGTGGAGGATCGACAGCCCGAATGAAGAGGGCATCGGAGAGATCTGCGTCAAAGGCGACGTCGTGATGCTCGGCTATTACAAGCAGCCGGAGAAGACGGCCGAGGTGCTGATAGACGGCTGGTTCTTCACAGGCGACTACGGCTTTATAAATGAAAAGCAGCAGCTGGTCATCACAGGCAGGAAGAAAAACATCATCGTTTTGAGCAATGGCAAAAACATTTACCCCGAAGAGATAGAAGGGTATATCCAGGCCATCGATTACGTGACGGAGGTCATCGTCAGGGGGCTTCAGGATGAGAAGGGATATGAAAGCGCGCTTATGGCGGAGGTGTTCCTGAGTGAGGGAAAAAACGCCGGCGAAGCCCTGAAGGATATCAAGAAGGTGCTGTACGATCTGCCTCCTTACAAGCAGATCGCCAAAGTTGTCATCAGGGAGCTGGAGTTCGACAAGACGACGTCTAAGAAGATCAAAAGATAGGAGAAAGCGTCATGGAAGAAATTTATTCATACACTTTGACAGATGAAGAGATTTTTGAGAATGTCTTTACTGAAGAGAGCCTGCTGATGAATCACGCGGTGATCCCGCCCGGCAAGGTGTTTCCCGCGCATCCGACAGACGCGTCAGTCCATGCCCTGATCATACGCGGAGATTTGAGCGTCGCGCTCGAAGACGGGGCCGCCAATACATACACTCGCGGCCAGCTTGTGCATATTCCGAAGGGCGTGCTCTCCGAGCTGGGCAACAGGGGGACGGAGCCTGTGGAGCTCTTTATCGTCAAGTCGGACCTTTGATAAAGATATGAGCTGAGCGGCGTTTGGCGCAGGAGATGATTGGACTGAGCGCATATGGAAAAAGAATCGAGGTGGGATGTAAAATGAAAATTCTGGTTACCGGCGGCGCCGGCTACATCGGTTCCCATACCTGCGTGGCATTGCTTGAGGCGGGTCATGAGGTTGTGGTCGCCGACAATCTGTCAAACAGCAAGATCGGTTCTTTGGACAGGATCAGGCAAATAACCAAAAGAGATATTGATTTTGTGCAAATAGACGTTACGGAGCAAGCGGCAGTGAACGCCGTGTTCGGCTGTCATAAAATCGACGGCGTGATCCATTTCGCCGGGTTCAAAGCGGTAGGGGAATCGGTTCTGAAGCCGCTCGATTATTATTTCAACAACCTGGCAAGCACGATGGCGCTCGCAAGAGCCTGCTTGTTCTTTGGCGTGGATAAATTTGTATTCAGTTCCTCGGCGACGGTGTATGGGGAAAACAAGGTGCCGTTCGTCGAGACGATGGACCTGCTGCCAGCATCGAATCCTTACGGCGAGACAAAGGCCATCAGCGAGCGCATTCTGATGGATGTCGCAAAGGCAGCTCCGGGCTTTGCAGTGACGCTGCTCAGATATTTCAATCCGGTCGGAGCTCACGAGAGTGGCTTGCTCGGAGAATCCCCGAACGGCATTCCGAACAACCTGATGCCCTTCATCACGCAGGTCGCGAAGGGGAAATTTGAAAAACTCATGATTTTTGGAGATGATTACCCGACTGTCGACGGCACGGGGGTCAGGGACTACATCCATGTGGCGGATCTGGCGGAAGGGCATGTGGCTGCGTTGGATAAATTGACGCCGGGTATCCATATCTATAATCTGGGGACCGGACGCGGAACCTCCGTGCTGCAGCTTATCGATGCTTTTGAAGAAGCGAACGGCATCAGGGTGCCCTATGAGATCACGGGCAGAAGAGCCGGCGATATAGCGATATGCTACGCAGACGCCGCGAAGGCTGAGGCTGAGCTTGGCTGGACGGCAAAACGCGGGATCGTTGATATGTGCAGAGATTCCTGGAGGTTTGAGAGCAATAATGATGAGCGATGATGCGGCATTCCATCATAAGGCGAGCGGCGGCCGCGGCTGGACCTGCAATGTGACCGGTCATAAATTTCGACAAAAAAACACAAAAAAACAGCATTTCTATCTTGTATAAATGATTTCCATATTCTATAATTATTCTATCTCCGATAATGGCAAACTTGTCGAAAGACTGGGACGCAAAACCACGGGTCTAAAGCAATCATGCTATGACAGCCGGGTCGCCGAAGAGCAAGCAGAAAATTGACTGTATGCTTCGGCATACAGTTTTTGTTTTCTCCGGAGATAGTAGAAAGGAGAAATATAAAATGAAGAAAGTATTTGCATTCCTATTGGTGCTCGCATTGGTATTAGCCACGGGAACCACGGCCTTTGCAGGCGGGGACAATGCCGGAAAAGCAAACGGTAAAGACAAGGTCAAAGTCGAAAAAGTTGAAAGAGTCGATATGCAGAAGGTTTTCAAGGCCGAGCTGAATGCTCAGAAAAAGGAAGTAGCTAAGGCAAAAGGGGCTTTGGAAGAGCAGAAGGAACTGCTGACAGCCGAATACGACGCCCTGATAGCGGCCGGAGACACGGCAGGAGCGGAAGCGCTGCTGACTGAGATCGGTGCGCTCGATACACAGATCAGCGCTCTTCAGGTGCAGATGAAGCAAATCATCAATGAGCGGTACATGATCATCAAGACTGAGTACAGCGACGAGGAATTGGCGCTGTTTGAAAGCGCGGCGGCAGTCATTGAGCAGATGTACGCGGACGCCAGCGTTCTTGGAGCGGGGACCATCGTTGTAAAGGACAATATCATCAAGCTGGAAGCTCCCGCCTATATCAAAGGAGGCAGGACTATTATCCCGGTCAGGGCGATCACGGAAGAACTGGGCGCGACGGTAGCTTATGACCCCGCTACGCAGACCGTCAGCGTTTCAAAAGACGGTGTGGATATATTATTTACGATCAACAGCACAGCGGTGCTGGTCAACGGCGTACCGCAGGAGCTTGACGCGTCAGCGGAAATCACCAATGGAAGGACCTATGTGCCTCTTCGTTTCATAGCGGAAACCTTCGGGCTGGCAGTGGAATTCGACGAGGAATCAGGAGCGATCGACATTGATGAGGAGGCTATGGATGAACCAGAAGAGGAAGGCGACGCTGATACTGATGCCGCTGCTGAAGAAGGAGACCCAGCTGCAGCTGGCGAGACTGAAACTGACCCGGTTGAATAGCCGGTCGTCTCGACTCGGACCGATAACGACAGATACCCAAATGTACAGTTATAACTCCCATATGCATTGATTGAAATAAAAAAAGGACGGCCTTCCGGATATCAAAGGATATTTCGGAAGGCCGCTTTCATGCGCCAGATGTTAGTCCGGCGGGTTGATCATTGATTTGTTTTATATTTATACTTATATTTTTTCTTGTGCTCAGCGGAGCGATTGACGATGATGCCGGCGATCTGCGCATTGGAGAATTCGATGGCGCTGATGCTCTTGAAAAGAACATCGTGCTTTGTACGGCCTTCGTTGACCACCAGCATGATCTGCTGGACATTGTTTGCCAGTGCCAGCGTGTCGGTGACGACATTGACGGGCGGCGTGTCGATCAGGATATAATCATAATACTGGTCGAGGAAATCCAGCAATTTGCCCATGGCCTTCGATCCGATCAACTCGGACGGGTTGGGCGGGATCTGGCCTGAAGTGAGAATGTCCAGATTGGGCTGGACGTTTCGCTTGATCGTCTCATCCAGCGTACAAAAGCCGCCGAGAATATTGGACAGGCCCTTCTGGTTCGCCAGGGAGAATAGCTTGAATATGTTGGGCTTCCTGAAATCCGCATCGATGAGCAGCACCCTCGAGTTATTGTTGGCGAGGGAAATGGCGATGTTGGCGATGGTCGTGCTTTTGCCTTCGTTCGGAAGCGCGCTTGAAATGCAGATCCGCTTGCTGCCCGAAGCTGCAAGGGCGAAGATCAGGTTTGTCCGGACTCTGGCATAAGCCTCTTTGATGCCGAAGCTGGTATCGTTGTCGATGATCGTGCATTTGCGCGCGGAGGTGCGTTTTTTGGTGGATTGCTTTTCTGAGGTCTCCTGGGGAAGCTTGTATTCGTCACCGTATTTTGTAAAGCTGAATTCGGGAATGGAGCCCAGGACCGGAGCGTCATAGCGCTTTGAAAGATCCTCCTCGCCCTCGACTCTTGCGTCGATGACCTTGACCAGAAAAATGCCCAGCACAGAAAGCATCAAGCCCAGAAGGGCTCCGATGGCTGAATTGAGAGGAATATTCGGCGAGCTTGGCTCGGCGGGCGGATATGCCGAATCCAGCGGAGATACGAGTCCGCCATTGACGATGCTTTCAACGATGCCCGGAAGCACCTTGAGGTATGTATTGGCAATTTTTGCCGAAGCCTGCGGATCCGGCGTCGTGACGGTGATTTCAAGAAGCTCGGTGCTGTTGACCGATGCGGCGTTGGTCATTTCAAGAAGCTCGGCCTTCGTATGGTTCGTGCCGTCGAATTTAGCGACCTCACTCAGCAGCGACTCGCTTTTTGTGATGGCGATACAGGTGTTGACCATCTTTTGGGAAGCGGTGATATCGTTGATATTGACGCTCGAGGTCGCGTTATCCGATATGTTGCTGACATAAAGGGAAACACGCGCCGTATACATGGGCTGCATGATGTATGACGAGATCAGGTATGCCGCCGCGAGCCCCACGATGACGCTGATTGCGATTATCCACCATTTTTTTAGCAGAAGTTTGATGATCTCTTTGAGATCGAGGTTATATTCGTCCAATTCTGATCCTCCGGTTGATGAAATATGGCAACATAAGATTATTTCGGCAAGCAAGCCAAATATCTTAGCAATCTGAGCAACATTAATTATTATATATCCAAAATGTTTTTATTTCAAGGACAGAATACCCTGCGGCATATTACCTTAAAAGGCTGGATTTGCAGGACGATGCCCTGTATAATAGGAGCATGGATACGATCGTTCAACAGCTCCATCATATATTTTCCAGCGAGCTCACGGTATTTTTGGCGTCGATGCTGCCGGTCCTTGAACTGCGCGGAGCCATACCGGTGGGCATCTCCTTCGGCCTTGAGCCGCTGAATGTCCTGCTGATCAGCCTGGCCGGCAGCATGCTGCCGGCGCCGGTCCTTTTTTTTGCGATCAGACCGGCCTTCAGGCTGCTTATGAAGCAGGCTTTTTTCCATAAGCACCTGAACAGGCTGATGACAAAGACGCTGGCCAGAAGCGACAGGATACGGCGATATGAATTCTGGGGACTTGTCGTCTTCGTCGCGATCCCGCTTCCCGGAACGGGCGTCTGGACGGGAACACTGGCGGCCGTGCTGCTGGATCTGAGGTTCAAGAGGGCCATGCCCGCGCTGCTGCTGGGCGACCTGATCGCGGGCATCATTGTGACGGCCGTCAGCATCGGAGCGTTGACCGTTATCGGGCTATAGAAGCGGGCGCCGCGGGCCCGTATGAAATATAATTGGAAGCGGTTCGTTGAATAAATTTTAAAGCAGAAGGATGTGGGCTCATGAAAACAGTGATCCTCGTAGGCGGCTCGGGCAACAGGCTGTGGCCTTTGTCCCGCAGGAATTATCCGAAGCAGTTCCTCAAGGTCGATTCGGTCTGCTCGCTGTTCCAGGAAACGATCCTGCGCAATCAGGCCGTTACGGAGGAATTCATATTGGTCAGCGGCAGCAAGCTGGGCTTCACCATTGAAAACCATCTGGAGGAGATCGGCCAGATGGATTGCAGGATGCTGCTGGAAAAGGCCGGGCGCAATACGGCGCCGGCGATCACGATGGCCTGCCTGGCGGCAGGGCCAGAAGAAATCGTGCTGGTCGTGCCTTCGGATCACAAGATCATCGGCATTGACAGCTACAAAAGCGCTGTCGCGGAAGCCCTGGAGCTTGCCGAGCAGGATCAGCTGGTGACCTTCGGCATCAAGCCTGCGGGGCCCAATACCGGCTACGGCTATATACGTCATGAAGGCAGCCGGGTCCTGGAATTCAAGGAGAAGCCCGATGCAAGGACCGCGGAGGAATATGTCAGTAGCGGCGAATACCTGTGGAACAGCGGCATGTTCATGTTCCGAAGCCGCGTTTATCTCGAGGAGCTGAAACGATTCAGGCCGGATATTCTGGATGCGTGCGAGAAAGTGTTTTCCGGGATCGATATGACGCCGGCGGTATCGGATCATGGGCAAGGCCGCCGGCAGACGCCGTTTTCAGCAGAACCTGTTCAAATAGACCTTTCTGATGTTCCTGCGGAGAGCATCGACTTTGCGGTCATGGAAAAAAGCGACAGGGTCCGTGTCGTCCCGGCCGTCTTTGAATGGTATGACGTCGGCAGCTTTGAAGCCTACGGCGATTTTATCGTTAAGGATCCGGACGGCAACGCGCTGGACCAGAATACGCTTTATCGGAACTGTGTCAATGTGCTTTCCATCAATGACGCCCCCGACAAGCTGATCGTCGTGAACAGGCTCGAGGATCTGGTCGTCGTGAACAGCAGCGACACGGTATATATATCAAGGGCCGGATATTCGCATGAGATCAAGGAAATTATCGTGGAAAACGATAAAGATGAACGGCTCAATGATTATTTCAGCGATACGCTCAGATCCCACAGGCCCTGGGGATACTACGAGGTACTGCTCAACGAGCCCGGCTGCAAGGTCAAGCGGCTCGTCGTGTATCCGGGACGCAGATTGTCCCTGCAGAAGCACGAGCACAGAAGCGAGCACTGGACCGTCGCCGGGGGCGAAGCGTTCATAACGGTGAATGACAGCAGCGGGACATATGCATGCAACCAAAGTGTCTTCATTCCGAAAGGGGCTCTGCACAGAGTGGAAAACAAAACGGCCTGTGAGCTTGTGATCATTGAAACGGCGATAGGCAGGCTTGTGGATGAAAGCGACATCATCAGGGTGGAAGACGATTTCGGAAGGACGTAGGAGTCAGTATTTGATACGGATCAGCAGCGGCTGAAGGTATCTGCTGGAGAAGGCCGTCAGCCGGGCGATGGAAAGGCAGACGGCAGGCGATCCGGTGCGCAGCAGCGCAACGATCGATTTATGGGACAGCTTGGTCGGTTTCGCGGCTTTCAAGGCTTCGACCACGATCCCGTCGCCGATGACCGACGCAGCGTAGGCTTTTTTTTCAGCAGGGCGCAAGCCGCAGGATTTAAAGAACAGCTGGGTGCAGCAGGACAACGCGACCTTCGTGAACATGAAGCTCAGGGAAGCAAGATTTTCTGGCGTCAGGATATGGAGCCTTTCGTACAGCGCCTTTTGCATGGCAAATATTTCAGTCGCCCATTGGAATCGTTCCTCGTAAAAATAGCCGTAGGTGATGCCGTTCCCGTGGACGACATAATGATAGAGCGGCCGGTTGACAAAAGTAAATGAATCTGTGCTGCCGGCCAGCAGAAGGTTGAAGAAGCGATCCTGGCCGCTGCGCATGTGATCCGGAAAACGTGCTCCGGCGCTGTCGATCAGGTCGTGGCGAAAAAGCTTGTTCCAAAGCACATTCAGGAGCTGCCCGGACTGAAGCGAAGGCAGATGGCGGGCGAATTCCTCCGGGACTGACGCATGGAAATCTGAATAGAGAAATTTCCTGGAAGTTTTTTCCGTCTCCATGAAGTAGCCGCAGCAGACGATTTGGGACCCGTCCCGTTCGGCCCGCGCATGCAGGATCTCCAGCATGTCCGGCTCCAGGCGGTCGTCCGCATCGGCAAAATAGATATATTTCCCGGTGGCCTCGACCAGGCCCGTGTTGCGGGCAACGGAGGGTCCGGCATTTTTTTTGCCCGATCCCCGAGTGCTGAGACAGCGGATCCTGGGATCGGCTTCTGCATAGCTGTTAATAATGGAAGGTGTGGCATCCGTCGAGCAATCGTCGACGACCAGAAGCTCAAAATCATTGAAGCTCTGGCACAGGATGCTGTCAATGGACCGGCGAAGATGTTCCTGCGCATTGTATGCGCACATGACGATGCTGATTTCCATGGTTCCTCCGCGATTCAAAAGGCGATAATTAGTAATGGTTAATTGCCTTAAAGTATTATATTATTATAATATGATTTCATCAACAATAATCCGGAAAAGGAGATATTTTCAGTATGGATCATCGCAAGCCAATCGGACTTCTATTCATCGTCGCCGAGGCTATCGTCCTGACGGGGCTCTATGTGGCCGCGCTTGCCAGATATAACGCGCTCGGACATTACCTCCTTTATTATGCAAAGGGATTGTTCGTATACATTGCCGTCTATGTGATAATACTGGCGGTCGTGACAAAGGCGTATGACGGATATGAGATGGGGACGTACCGGCTTCGGGAAATCGCTTTTTCCCAGATCCTTTCGGTCACGCTGGTCAATCTGATCGCCTATTTCCAGATATCCCTCATCGCGAAGCAGTTCCTGCGGATCGATTACCTGATCTTCACGACGGTCGTGCAATACATTTTCATCCTGATCTGGACGAATATTTCGGGGAGGATCTATCATTCGGTCTATAAGCCCGGCAGGACGGTTCTCATATACGGAGGGGACTACCCTGATGCGTTGGCGGCGAAAGCGGAGCAGAGCCCATACGGATTCAACCTGGCTGCATTCGTGCGCGAGGGGGAGGCGGCGGCCAGGCTCGAGCTTGGGGACTTTGATGGATTTGAAGGGATCATGACCTGCGGCGCCAGCCCGGAATTCGGTGTATATATCAATCAGTTCTGCTTTGCGCGCAATATGCAGCTGTATATCGTTCCGGGCATTTCCGACGTCATTCTCCATAATACAAGGCAGACGGGGCTTTCGGACACGCCCCTTCTGGTATGCAGGAACGAAGCCCTGACCTTCGGCCAGGAGATCATAAAGAGAATCCTTGATATCACAGGATCGATCTTCATTCTGACAGTGCTGTCTCCGTTCATGGCCGTAACGGCTGCCGCGATCAAACTATATGACGGCGGACCGGTCCTTTACAGCCAGGACAGGCTGACCAGGGATGGAAAGCTGTTCAAGGTCTATAAATTCAGGAGCATGGTCGATGACGCCGAAAAGGACGGCAGAGCAAGGCTGGCGAAAAAAAACGACGACCGTATAACGCCGGTGGGGGCTTTTATAAGAAAAATACGATTTGACGAGGTCCCTCAATTCATCAATGTGCTTATAGGGGATATGTCGATCGTTGGACCGAGGCCAGAAAGGCCGGAAATAGCGCGGCAATACAGCCTGGAGATGCCGGAGTTCGGCTACAGGCTTAAAATGAAGGCCGGCATTACCGGTTACGCCCAGGTTTACGGCAAATACAATACGACACCGAGGGACAAACTGCTGATGGATATCATCTATATCAACAGTTACTCGATTCTGCTTGACATCGAATTGATGCTCCTGACACTAAAAATCATATTCCTGCCGGATAAGACCGAAGGCATATGACAGGCTGTCTGAACAGCCTGATCCATAATCAAGCGGCGGCTTGAAAGGCTGAAGGTTTTTCCGGACCGCGCTCAGGCCAAAATTATAAAAGCATGGAGGCATCGGCGGATGAGCCTGATAAGAAAATTGAAGAAAACAAAGCACCCGGTCCGTTATTTGTCCAGAGAAGCTGTGTTCAGGGGACTGAGCCTGATTTCCCGGCGGGCAGCGACCGAATACCTGCATCGTAATGTCACGGGAAAAGCATTGGAGCTCAGGAATCCGGTGGAATTCAACGACAAGCTGCAGTGGCTGAAGCTATATTGGAGGGACCCGCTCATGACGCTGTGCGCAGACAAATATGCCGTCAGGGAATATGTGCGCGAAAAGTGCGGCGCCGCTTTGCTGAACGAGCTTTACGGCGTGTATGAGAGCCCGGATGAGATCGCCTGGGACGGCTTGCCTGACAGGTTCGTCTTGAAATGCACCCACGGCTGCGGCTATAATATAATTTGCCTTGATAAAGGCGCGCTGGACAAAGCGGCGGCAATCAAAAAGCTGCGCGGGTGGATGCGGAAAAAATACGGTAAATACCAGGGCGAGACGCATTACAACGGCATCAGGCCGAAGATCATCTGTGAAAGGTATCTTGGCTCCGAAACGGGAGAATTGCCTGCCGACTTCAAGATATATTGCTTTAACGGCCGGCCGGAGCTGATATTGACGGTCGCCGACAGAAGCACGGCGGTCAGATATGCCATGTACGATCCGGATTGGAGAGGGGTGGACGTTTTCAACGAAGATGTCCTTCCGAATGACCGAACGCAGCGGCCGGATTGTTTCGAAGCATTATTGGAGCATGCGGCCGCGCTGTCGGAGCCGTTTCCTTTTGTCAGGGCGGATTTTTATGTCGATGATGGAAAACCGCTTTTCGGAGAGCTGACTTTTACGCCTGCCGCCGGCATGTGGTCTCATTACAGCGAGTACGGCAGCAAATTGCTGGGCGGAATGTTGACGCTTCCCGACAGGAGATGAGCCTATGGATGTCAAGTCATTGATCAGCGTCATTATTACGACGTACAAGCGGTCGGATATGCTGACCCGTGCCATCGACTCCGTTCTGGCCCAGACTTATCCGAATATCGAGATTGTGGTCGTTGACGACAATGATCCGGAGACGGAGCACAGGCAAAAGACTGAGAATAGAATGGCCGCCTACGTATCGGATGACAGGATCCGGTATGTGAAGCATGATAAGAACCGCAACGGTGCTGCGGCGCGCAATACGGGCATTGCCGAAAGCCGCGGAGACATTGTTTGCTTCCTGGATGATGACGATTGGTATTTTCCGGAAAAATTGGAGCGGCAAGCTGCGTATCTGCTCGAAAATGAACAGTTCGATGCCGTCACCTGCGGGTGGCGAAGGGGCGGAGCAGACAGGCTTCCGCCGGCTGAAGGCGACAGCTCCTTTGATATCCTGTCCGGCCGCAATTATATCTATACCGATGTCATTATGATGCGAAGGGATGCGGCTGTCGTCATAGGCGGCTGGGACGAACGGTTCAGGCGCAATCAGGATTCGGCGTTCATGCTTCGGTTTTTTGAGGCCGGCCGCCTGGCCGGCGCCGTCAGGGAGGTGCTTTGCGGCAACGATGTCTCAGACCGTTCGAACGTCCTGTCCGCTGCGGAATTTCACCGCCAGTGTGATTTTTTCCTTTCTGTGCATGAGCCGACTGTAAGGCGCTTGGAAAAGAAGGTGCCCAATGCCCGGGCAAAGATCTGGTCCCGGCGTTACAGGGGCGTTATGGTGGAATATATAAAGGAGCGGGAATTCGGGAAGGCCTTCAGGATATATCTTGATATGATTAAATACATCCCGTTCAGGTTCAACAAGGAATTGATGGCCTATGCCGGATGGAAATTGATAAATATGCATCGAGGGAGCTGAAACTATTGAAAAAAATCATTGTAGCCGGCGGAGCAGGCTTTATCGGCATGAATTTGTGCAGAGCACTTCTTGAAAAGGGCAACAAGGTCGTCTGCATCGATAACCTGCATACCGGAACGTATTCCAATATCGAACCCTTGTTGACAGGCAGCAGGGATTTTCGGTTCATCAGGCATGACATCGTCGACAGGATCGATGAAGAAAGTGACTTTATCATCAACCTCGCTTGTCCGGCATCGCCGGTGTACTATCAGAGGGATCCGGTGGGAACGCTCAAAACAAGCGTGATCGGAACGCTGAATATGCTGGAGCTGGCAAAAAAGAACAGGGCGGTCATGCTTCAGGCATCCACGAGCGAGGTATACGGAGATCCCAATGTCCATCCCCAGACCGAAGATTACTGGGGGCATGTCAACCCGACCGGACCAAGGGCTTGTTATGACGAAGGCAAGCGTTGTGCGGAGACTCTGTGCTTCGACTTCATGCGCCACCATGGGGTGGATGTGAGGGTCGTACGTATTTTCAATACATACGGACCGGGCATGCAGACGGGTGATGGCCGGGTCGTCAGCAATTTCATCATGCAGGCGCTAATTGGAGAAGATATCACCATTTACGGCGATGGAAGCCAGACCAGGTCCTTCTGTTATGTCGATGACCTCGTCAGAGGGCTGATCAGGATGATGAACGCCGAAAGCCCGAAAACCAGCGGAAGAATAGAGGTCCACGGCCCGGTGAATCTCGGGAATCCCGGTGAATTCACCGTCAGGGAACTGGCTGAGAAGATCCTGGCTATGACGGATTCCCAATCGAGGATCGTGTTCGATCCTCTGCCTGAGGATGACCCGCGCAGGCGCATGCCTGACATCGGAAAGGCCAGGCGCCTGCTGGACTGGGAACCGGTCGTCGGTCTGGATGAAGGGCTGGAAAGAACGATAACATATTTTATGGAAGGCGGGCAAAAATGAAAAAACTTGCGGTAATAGGTTCGGGATATGTTGGTTTGGCAACTGCTGTCGGGTATGCGGAATTTGGATGCTGTGTCCGCTGTGTCGATATCGATGACGACAAGATCGCCAGCCTTAAAAACGGCGAGGTTCCTTTTTACGAGCCGGATCTGCATAAGAAGCTTCACAGCAATCTTCAGCATAATCGGATCGATTTTTCCACAAAAGTCAGTGAAGCCGTCAAATGGGCGGAGCTCATTTTTATTGCGGTCGGGACGCCTCAGTTGCCCGGAGGCAGTGCGGACCTCAGTTATATTTTCGATGTGGCGGAAACCATCGGAAAAGCCATGGACAGCTATAAGATCATTGTGACAAAAAGCACAGTGCCCGTCGGTACGAACAGCCGGATCAAGGAGATCATAGGAAGCAACAATTCGACCGGCTGTGATTTCGACATCGTCTCCAACCCGGAATTTCTTCAGGAGGGAAGGGCGATGGTGGACTTCATGAACCCGGACCGCGTCGTCATCGGCACCGAAAGCCAGAGGCCCGTGGAGACGATGCGCAGGATCATGTCGCCGCTTGTCGAAAAAAGCGTCCCGTTCATTTATACGGATTTGCAGACGGCCGAGATGATCAAATACAGCTCGAACTGCTTTCTTGCGACGAAGGTCGCGTTCATAAACGAGATGTCCCGGCTCTGCGACGCTTACGGCGTCGATGTCCGTGAAGTGGCCAAAGCGATGGGAAAAGACTCCCGGATCGGCAGCAAATACCTGAATCCCGGTCCCGGCTATGGCGGCTCATGCCTTCCGAAGGACACGCAGGCCATCGCGGCCGCGGCAAAAGACAGGAATGTGGACATGCAGCTGCTGAATGCAGTGATTCTCAGCAATCAGATCCAAAAAGATTATGTGGTCCAAAAGGCCGCCACTTATTTCGGTTCCCCCGATTTTACAGGCAAGACAGTCGCGGTGCTCGGCATCGCCTTCAAGCCTGAAACGGATGATATCAGGGAAGCCCCGGCGGTGGACATCATCAACAAGCTGCTGGCTGCGGGAGCCACCGTCAAGGCGTACGACCCCAAAGCAATGGATAAGGCAAGGCTTCTTTGGAAAGGCCGGATCATCTTTGGCACCGATGAAAAAGAGGCGATGCGCGATGCGGATATGACGATGATCCTGACGGAATGGAGTGTTTTCCGAGGCCTTGATCTGCTACAGGTCAGGAAACTCATGAGAGGCAGCGGTTTCTTCGATACAAGGGATGTATATAAAAGAAAAAATGTAGAGGCGGCAGGCCTCGATTATATAGGGATCGGCCGTTGACGCCGGCCGAAAGGAGCACATGGCATATGGACGGGAAACAATCTAATGGGAGCATGACGGATCGCGGCGCTAAAACGAGACTGGGAATCATTTTCGGAGGAAAATCCGGAGAGCATGACGTGTCGCTTATGTCAGCGGCATCCGTCATCAACGCCGTTGATAAGGACAAGTTCGACATCATTATGATCGGCATCACGCGCGGCGGCAACTGGCTGCTTTATGACGGACCGGTTGATAGGATCGAAACCGGAGAATGGCAGGCGGATGCTGAAGCCGCGCTTGCATCGGACCCCGCCGGTTACGGGATCACTGTCCTTGGGGCAGGAGGATGTTCTTTGCGCGACCTGATCGATATCGCTTTTCCTGTCCTGCATGGACCGAACGGTGAAGACGGGACGATCCAGGGACTTTTTGAAATGGCGGATATCCCTTATGCGGGCTGCGGCGTCCTGGGATCGGCGGCAGCCATGGATAAGGCCGTCGCCAAGGATCTTTTCGACAAGGCCGGCCTTCCGATCTGCAAACATATTGTTGTTTTTAAGGAAGAAATAGAGTATAATAGCAAGGCTATCATCTCGAAAGTTGAAGGCGCACTGGTGTATCCGCTGTTTGTCAAGCCGGCCAATATGGGCTCGAGCGTCGGCATCAGCAAGGCGAAGGACAGAGCCGGTCTTGAGGCTGCTTTTGAAGCTGCCTTCAGGCACGACCGCAGAGTCGTCATCGAGGAGGGCCTTGATTGCCGCGAGATAGAAACGGGTATAATTGGAAATTATAAGCCATCGGCTTCGGCTGTCGGAGAGATCATGCCTTCCAATGAGTTTTATGATTATACGGCTAAATATTTCGACGGCGGGTCGTCAAAAATATGCATTCCGGCCGGTATAACGCCGGAGGTCGCGGATCAAATCAGGCAGACAGCGGTCAGGGCATATGAGGCATTGGATTGCTGTGGTTTTGCGAGAGTCGATTTTTTCCTTGAAAGAGGAACGGACAAGATCTACCTGAATGAGATCAATACGATACCGGGATTCACGAGATTCAGCATGTTCCCGCTTTTATGGGCGGAGGCCGGCGTCGGATATCCGGAACTGATCGAAAGGATCATCGGTTTTGGCTTTGATAGATATAAAGAAAGAAGTAAAAGGCAGTGGTCCGGCTGACGAACGGCTGCAGGGGGGAGGAGAGATCAATATGAAAGACATTATGCTGAAGATCATTGGCAAGCAAATCATGAAGGACTCTGAAGAACAGCAGATGGAATTTATGACAGAGGGGAAATTTTATGAACAGGATGATTCGCTTTATCTGACCTATGCGGAGAGCGACTTTTCCGGAATGACCGGATGCACCACGAGCCTGAAGATCACAGGGGACAGGATCGAGATGCGCAGATTCGGCGAGGGAGCCTCTACGGACACGGAAATGGAATTTGAAAAAGGCAAGCGTTTCAAAGGTTTTTACGATACGCCCTTCGGCGCCATCGAAATGGAAGTGCTGACCAATGAAGTCAGGAACAACATCAGGAAGGACGAGGCAAAGGGCTCGGTCAACATCGATTATCACATAAGCCTCAGAGGATTGTCTGAAGGCAGGAGCAGGCTCGACATCGAGATTCTGTGACAGCCGTTGCCGCAGGATCACAGCGTTCGCCGGCGGCATTTGATTTGAAAGAAGGTAGGGAATGAGTCACAATACTGCCAGGAAAATTGCCAAGATCATTGCGGTCCTGACTGCGATCGCCATGATCGTCACATCGTTTTCGTTCATGCTTTTCGCAGCGGCGCCGACAGTCGTCTACGCGGAAACGAGCGGGTCCTCCGCGGCGCAGGAAGCTTACGTCGATGCAGAACTTGAATTCATGAAGGAACTGATGGAGGACATTCGGTATAACTACAAAGACGAAATCACGTACGAGCAGATGGTCGACGGTGCTTTCAAAGGGATATTCGACTCCTTGGATCCTCACAGCGTTTATTACAGCACAAATGAGGAAAAAGAGGACTTTGTAAATTCCGTCGACGGCAGATTCAGCGGGATCGGTGTCAGCCTGGATTCATCTTCCGGGCAATGCGTCGTCATAGCGCCAATCGCGGGCACGCCCGCTGACAGGGCCGGGATTCTTCCGGGCGATATCGTTGTCGATATCGACGGTACCGATGTAACATCCTTCCAAAGCGACAAGATCGTATCGATGCTGAGGGGAGAAGCAGGAACCGAGGTCACGGTTGGAGTCAGACGCTCAGGGCACAGTGGCATAATCAAGTTTGTGCTTGTGAGGGAAGTCATTGTGTTAAGCTCGGTGAGCGGTAAAATGCTTGAAGATGGCATCGGTTATATCAAGATCGACAGCTTTGACAGCGATACGGATCGCGAATTCACGGCAGAAAAACTGAAACTGATCAAGCAGGGCATGAAGCGCCTGGTCATCGACCTTCGCAACAATCCCGGTGGCTATATTGGGGTTGCCGCAGATATTGCAAATCAGCTGATGCCGGCTGGCCCGATTGTTCATTTTGAGCAGCAGGGCGATATCAAGGATTCAATAGAAGCAAGCGGAGCCGGGATCACATATCTTTCAGTCGCCGTACTGATCAACGAAGGCAGCGCCAGCTCATCGGAAATACTTGCCGGCGCTCTTCAGGACAGCGGAGCGGCGGTGCTTGTCGGAACCCAGTCTTATGGCAAGGGAACCGCACAGAGAGTCGTGAGCCTGAAAAACGGGGCCTCGATGAAGCTGTCGGAATATTATTTCCTGACGCCAGACAAGAATGTGATCGATAAAATCGGATTGACGCCTGATTATGTTGTCGAGAACGCAACAGGCGGCGACGAAGAACTCAAAGCGATGATCGAAGAGACGGAAAACTTCGCCCCCATGCCCGAGCCGGACAAACCGAAGGCAGGGGATATGGGGCTCAATGTTTTCGGCGCGCAGCAGCGGCTGGAATTTCTGGGCTATGAAGTTCAGGTGACCGGGACGATGGACACCGGAACGGTCTCCGCTGTCAGGCTCTTTCAAAAAGGCAGCGGGCTTTATGCCTACGGCGTTTTGGACGTGACGACACGCGGTGCGCTGGTCAAGGCAGTTGCTGAGCGCATCGGCGACGCGGCGAGAAGCGATGCCGATCTGCAGCTCGAAAAGGCGATTGAGGTCGTAAAGCTGAATTAACGGCTTGTGGAGGAACTGAATATGAAGAAAGTGATCGTTTACGGTAACACCGTTCTCAGCGAAATGCTGTATTACGAAGCGCGCGGCGATGCGGGTTTTGAAATCGCTGCCTTTTGTGCTGACAGTGACTATATTTCAAGCGATACTTTCCTGGGATTGCCGCTCGTCGATTTTGACGCAGCGGCAAAGCTTTATCCGCCGGCAGAATATGATATGATCGCGGTCTATACGAGTTTTCGGCAGCTCCGTGCCAGAAAGCCCTATTATCAGAAAGCCAGGGACGCCGGCTATATGCTTCGTAATTTTATCAGTAAAAGGGCGGACGTCGCTCCGGATATTGTCATGGGAGACAATAATATTGTGCTTGCCCAGGCGCATCTCGGCCTCAATGGCACGATGGGAAGCAACAATATCATCAGGCAGCAGGTTTACCTCGGACATGAATTCAAAATCGGAAGTCATAATGTGATCAGCCCTGGATGCAATATTGCCGCTAATTGTTCAATGGGCGATAATTGCTACATCGGGATCGGGGCGACTGTCATCGAAAAAAGAACAATAGCCGATGAAACGCTTGTCGGCGCCGCCAGCCTCATTCTGAAGGATACGGAGCCCTATTCGAAAAATATGGGGAATCCTGCAAGAATCGCAGGCTATCACGAAGAGAGTGGAATTATGATGGGGGTTCGAAATGGATAAGATCATTGTGAACTTTACACCGACCGGCATGCTGCCTACCAGAAGTCAGACACCGCATGTTCCTCTGGCTGTAGACGAGATTGTCAGAGACGTGGTCTTGGCAAGCAAAACAGGTATTTCTATGGTGCATCTGCATATTCGTGACGAGGTCACGGGAGAACCGGATTATCATAAGGAGGTCTATGCGCGCGTGATCGACGGGATCCGGGAAAAGGAACCGAAGCTTGTGATTTGTGTTTCCACGAGCGGAAGGAAGATCCATGAATTCGAAAAGCGCGCCGACGCGCTTTCACTGACGGGAGACCAAAAGCCGGATATGGCGAGCCTGACGCTGAGCTCTTTGAACTTCAACGCCCAGGCCAGCATCAATGATCCGGATATGATCAACAATCTCGCGGACCGTATGAATGAAAAGGGAATCAAGCCCGAACTTGAAGCGTTTGATGTTGGAATGCTGAATTATGCGTCCTATCTGATCCGCAAGGACAAGCTGCGTCCGCCGTATTACTTCAATTTCATTCTTGGCAATATCGCCTGTGCCCAGGCAAGCCTGCTGCACGCAGGCATGATGGTCAACGCCTTGCCGGAGAATTCCGTTTTTTCAATGGGCGGTGTCGGTGATGTGCAGCTGATGGTCAATTCGCTGGCGATATCCATGGGATACGGCGTCCGGGTCGGCCTGGAGGACAATATATGGTACGATCAGGACAGGACGACGCTCGCGACCAATGCAAAACTTCTTGAACGGCTCCATACAATCATTGGCGCCAATGGGCGAACCGTCATGCCGCCGGATGAGCTCCGCCGCCTTCTCAATCTCAGGGATGGCACACATGGCTATGGGACCGCCGGATGAATGTCCATATCATGCTGGACAACTTCTATACGAAGAGGTTCATGGAGTATCTGGCCGCTTATTTTCCGGCGGATGAGCATGCTTTTATCATTTTGTCCGTGGATCCTCATAAATGCTATGTCGACAGGCGTGACAGGGCGGGTATGCTGGTGCTGGATATCTGGAGGCCTTTTTTCAGGCTTCGCTATTTGAACGACAGCGCGATCAGGGCGATCTTGGATAGTGCTTCAAATGTTTTCATCCATTTCCTGAACAACTGGGGCAGTTTTATCTTGATGCGTTATTGCAGCAATGACGGAAAAGAAGGAAAAGGCCGGAGGATCATCTGGCTTCCCTGGGGCGGCGATTTCTATGATTTTACCGAACTCGAACAATTCAGCGCCGAGACGCATAAGCTTATGGGGCCTGTTTCGAAATCGGGAACCTTGAAGAAAGTTCTGAAGCGGAAGATCTTCTTTGACCCATGGAGGAAGCGCGCAATAGCGAGAGTGGACCTGATTGCCGGAGATTTTCGTTCGGAATACGACATCATAAAACACCACTATGATACCGGGGCTGAATATCGAAAGTTTTTTTATCCAAATCCATTGAATTTCCAGAAGCTTAGGCATGTCTCCGAGGAAGCGCCTGCGGATTGGCCTGAACTCGATGCGGTCAAGGAATGTTCAAAGCTCGTTCTTGTGGGCAATTCAGGCTATCCGTCGAATAATCATGCCGATGTCCTGCAAATGCTGAGCGGTATTGAATCCTGCGATTTCGGCGTTGTCTGCCCGTTGTCCTATGGGCGGCCGGCGTATATCGAAAAGGTCATCGCCATTGGCAGAGAATTGCTCGGGGACCGGTTTGTGCCGCTGACAGAATTCATGGCGGCGGACAGATATTTTCAACTGCTGCGTAAAACAGACACTGCGATCATGAATCATTTTCGTCAGCAGGGCAAGGGCAATATCATTCCGCTGATCTATCTGGGTAAGAAGGTCTATTTGCGCGAAGCGGTCACAACTTACCGGGAATATGCGGCAGACGGCATCAGGATCGAAAGCACCGACAGTTTATTATCCGGGAATGTGCGTGATATGCTGACGCCTTATCCGGATGAAATAAAAATCACAAACCGAAATATCATCACGGAGAGGTATAGCGACGAAAACGCCAGGAAGAATATGGAAAGACTATTCAAATAGACATGCCATCATGCGGGTTATATAGAACGCTGCCGCTTAAATGAAAAAGGCCGGCTCTTCAGCTTATGCTGAGGAGCCGGCCACTTTTTTCGGTGATTGTCTGTATAATGTTCCAAACAACTGTTCCTGAGTGGTTTTAACTGTAATACAGGTTGTTCGACGCGTACTCGGCATCACTCGTTACATCGATGCCGAGGCTGGTCAGGATCTGCTCGTCACTGAAGCTCAGGATCGCTGTGCAGTGGGCTCTGCAGCCGCAAAGCTCCGTCAGCTTTTCCATGGCGGCCTGCGCCGTGGGATTCGTTGCGGCGGAAATAGATAGTGCGAAGAGCACCTCCTCGCAATCCATCGTTGCTTTGCCGCTGTTCAGTACATTTAATTTGAGGTTTTCGATCGGCCTCAGGATGACGGGAGAGATGATATGGATATCATCCGCAAGGCCCGCCAACACCTTGATGGCGTTCAGGATTGTTGCGCCGGCGGCATCCATGAGTTTTGAGCTCTTTCCGGTCACGATGGTGCCATCCTTCAATTCTATCGCCATGCCGATGATCGTCTCGTCACAACCGTGCACCTCGCCGTTTTTCATGTCGGCATAGA
This sequence comes from Firmicutes bacterium UBA5774, assembly GCA_002418625.1. Taxonomy (GTDB): domain Bacteria; phylum Bacillota; class Clostridia; order Peptostreptococcales; family Anaerovoracaceae; genus UBA5774. Next base: position 8,173 of record DIEM01000039.1, on the reverse strand, counting down.
GCCTGGCGGGTTCGACGACCCTTCGGTATGTTTCCTTGAGCCCGAGGTCATCCATGATGAGTTTGGATCTTGAAAGGGAGTCTTCATCAAGAAGGCCTTTTTTGTATTCGCATTTTGTTTTGAAATATCTTCTGACGATTTCCTGACGGGATGCCTCCCGGACCGCTTCGTCGTTGGTAATGGCAAATCCGACCCTATTAACGCCCATGTCGGTCGGCGATTTGTACATGGATTCCTGTCCGGTTATCTTTTCGATGATCCTCTTGATCACAGGGAATATTTCAAGGTCGCGGTTGTAATTCACCGCTGTTTCTCCGTAAGCTTCAAGATGAAAGGAGTCGATCATGTTGACGTCCTTGAGATCGACCGTAGCGGCCTCATAAGCCACATTGACGGGGTGCTTCAAAGGAAGGTTCCAGACTGGGAATGTTTCGAACTTGGAGTAGCCGACGTTCATTCCCCTTTTATTCTCATGATAGAGCTGGCTGAGGCAGGTGGCCAGCTTGCCGCTGCCCGGGCCCGGACCCGTGACGACCACGAGGGGTCGAGTCGTTTCTATATATGGATTCGCGCCGTATCCCTCGTCGCTGACAATTGTGTCAACGTCCGTCGGATAGCCTTTTGTGGCCAGGTGCTTATAGACTTTGATACCGCGGCGTTCAAGCTTGTGCATGAATATATTGGCGGCAGGCTGGTTTTCATATCGGGTTATAACGACGCTGTTGACGGCGATCTCATATTTTCTGAGGTCGTCCATAAGCCTGAATACGTCAAGGTCATAGGTGATTCCGAAATCCTGCCTGGTTTTATTTCTCGCGATATCGCCGGCGTAGATGGCGATGATGATTTCCGTCTGATCCTTCAGCTTGTGCAGGAGTTTGATCTTGGCGTTCTCATCAAACCCGGGAAGCACACGTTTTGCATGCATGTCGAACAGCAGCTTGCCTCCGAATTCCAGATAGAGCCGCTCACCGTTCTTTATACGGCTGAGTATAAATTTCGACTGTTCTTCCAGATATTTCTCCGCATCAAATCCAAGCATTTTTTCACCTCATTTCGATAAACTGAATTTTTTCGTATCTAATCAAATCAAATGAAAGTATATCAGAATGAGGCATATTGGGCAAGGTGAAATACAGGCCGAAAGCGAAAAAGTACCTGACAATGGCGAAATGTTGGACTTGCAAAAGCTAATGGAAAATAATACCATATAGTTGCGATATGGAAAAATATGGAATGGTATCGCGTGGGGGAGTTCCGGCGTTTCGTCGTTTTTTGGTCAGGCATTGGAAATATGGCGAAAATGGTCGGAATAACAATATTCGGTTCAGAAAGAAGGGGTTTGAATGGGAAGGATTTTATGGATCAGGGAAAAGCCTGGCGGGTCGTTTCGGGTCGCTGCCGCACATTTCGTATTTGTTGCACTGTTGGCAGCCACTCTCGTGGCGGCGGTGACCGTCAGGGAGGCCGGGAGCTGCTATGCGGAAGGGCTCCAGGTGACGATGCCGGCCGTGGCGCCATGTTGCGCCGGGGATCCGGAATGCGCGGAGATGGATGCATGGTACAACGGCAGCAACACGGCGCTGCATGAAGACGGCGCATATTGGCTCGCAAATGGCAGATATGCCAGGCAGGTACGCGGCCGCTGCATCCTGCGGGACGGCAGGCTGGTCATGGAGGATGGCGAGGGGCAGGAGAGCTGGAGCATGCCCGGAGGAACGGATGCAGGCGTCAACAGAGATATTTGCATTGTTTTGAAAGCATTGCGGAAGTATGTATCAAGCCATGGAGGATTCATCGACATAACAGGAGCCCGTGGGATCGGCTGCGATACAGTTTGGATATCGCTGAAGGAAAAGGACGGGCAAGGCCTGCCAAGTCTGTGCGCGTTTGTCTTTAACGCCGCTCGCAGGGAAGGGATCACAGAGACCGGAGAGGAAGGAACGGAAGGGCCCGGCATCGAGAGACCCGGCCTGGTTTATGAAATGGGCATGAATTACAGGACGGAGCAGCTGGCCGCCCTGACTGCGCTTCCTGGCTGGAGGGATGGATTCCTGGCCGGCGGCAGAGTGCTTGAACCGGCATTGGTGGATTTGAACAAGGAAATACTGTCGGGCATATATGGCAATGATACGGGCCTTCAAATAGTTGATTTCGCTTTGAAAAAGTATGGAAACCTCTACCAGAAGGAGCCGGGCGGCCCATGCCTCAGGCTGGTCGATCTGCCAAACGAAACAAGAAACTTTGGCGGCATCACAGTCGTTTTCAATGATGATGAGACGGCGCGCACAACGCTTCATATCAGTGGAAAGTAAGAGGTGTGCATTGAACAGGATCGGCAGACCGGCATTGGGATGGATCGGATCGAAAGCGGCTATTTCGGCGTTGGCCGCCGTTTTTCTTGCGATGGCGCTGCTGGCGCAGACATCGGCGACCGCATATGGAGCGGAGGATCCGTATGCGATGGTCAGCCGTGAGGAAATCGAGGCCGCAGGCTTGCAGCTGGAGGCGATGGGGCAGCCCTCGGTGAACGGCGCGGGACAGCCCATCAATTGCAAAACCTTTGTCATCTACAGAATCGTGGCCTATGGCGATCCGCATGGCGATATAAAAACAGATGCGGATAATATCATTCAATACAGGTATCTCGGCTTCAACTTTCAGGGAAAAGCCATTACAAACGATTTGTTTCCGCCGGACGAAACAGGAAGCGCTGCGCTCCAGGACAAACTGTGGGTGACCGGCCCGTCAAATTATGCCACTTGGGGAGCTGTGCTGCAGTATCCCGGAATGAAAGAATACATACTGACAGCCAAGGTCCAAAACGATGGAATGCAGACCGGGCTGTCGATGACAGAAATACTGGCCCGACGCCCGATCGTCGGCTGGATTGAAAAGCTGGATTATATGAAGGTCATGAGCACACCGTCCGTCGAAATGAACGGCGCGATACAGCTTCGGCAATCAAACGGGTATTATGACACATTCACTGTGCCGGCCATGAAAAGCACGATCAGGACCCGTATAGACATGTCAACGGCTCAGGAGCAGTATAAACTGGAACCGCAGTCGGAATTCCTGGAAATACCGGTGACGGTCACCGCGTCGGTCGACTATGGGGCTTTGCCAGAAGCCTGCATGAGGGTAGCGGGCATACGATACTGCGGATATGATGCGCCGGTCGGAGACCGGCAGGATCTGGCGGAAAGCGCCAGCACGACCGCTGTTTTTCCTGTCAAAATCTATAGGAGCGATCTTCAAGGAGGCAGCAATGTGGTCGTATTGAATGGGGAGGGTGAATTCGACTCGGTTTTTCAGGCGGATTCCCATCCGATTTTAAAGACGGCATCAAAAGAGATCATGGTTTTTGTCGGACCGGCGGAGGAATGGCCTGCCGAGCCGCCAGAGCCGCCGTCCGATGAAACGGAGCCTCAGGATATCACGGGACAGGCGGATCTGATATTGCCGGACTTCACCTATGAGGGCCATGCGGTTTTGGCTCAGGATGATTCTGTATTTACGGTCGATGGGGCGGTCTGGCCAGCTCAAAGGATCTATGACGAAGGGCTGGGGACAAACCGGTTCTCCGTGATGGAAGGCGGCAGCGCACTGATCCGAAGGCTCGGCTCGACCCGGGCGGAGATGGCATTTGAGCGGCCGGGTATGTATACCGGCAAGCTCGTAGTCAAGCCGGATTCGGGAGTATCCACATCCGATCAGGAAAGGATCGAGGTCCGAAGCACGCCGGATATCGGCGCGGTTCTCGGCGGCGTTCAAAAGCAGAACCGCAGGCAGGTTCTCAGGATTTCGACGGCGGTCAATCCTTTGTACCCGCTGCAGGAATTTTATGTCGAATTGCAGCAGATGAATGATGACGATGGTGAAGCCGGGGGGGAACAGCCAGAGACCGTTGAAGGATCTACAGTCCGGCTGACAAGATCCGCCCCGCAGGAAAACAGCCCGTGCATCAAGACGAGGCCGCTGGCGGAGCTATCGGCGGCGGACGGCGGCGGTTTCGAAATATATAGTGTCGAGTTTCTGACAAAGGAACCGGGAGAGTACAGATTCAATATATTTGCGAAGGACAGCCGGGGAAGGACGGACTTTGAAAGCACTGTTTTTTCAGTTTCGCCTGATCTGCCGCCGGAAGCCGCCATTGTGCTGGCGCCTGAATATATCAGAGAAAAGGGGTCTGACGTGGCGGTCATCCGGGCCGAAGACGAAACGGTCATGGCTGACGGTGATCAGGTGTCGCGCAGCTGGGTGCTGATCGAACCGGATGCGGAAGAGGGATGCCGCGAGATGGCGGACCTGTCGTTCGGCACAAAAAAGAAGGTGCAGTTCATGAAGCAGGGCGTCGGTCCTTTTGAAGTCAGGCTTCGCGTGAAGGAACGGTGGACAGAGCCGACGCTGGAAGAATATATAGTCGATGGCGATATAAAAACCGCAGAGGCCGCGGCTTTGTCCGAGGTGGTCAATATCGCCCCGGTGGTCAGCCTGACGCCTTTAGAGACGTCCAGGGCCAGGATATTGGTTCTGGCGGCGGGAGAGCGCGAATATCAGAGCCTGAAGGATCAGGATGCGTACCGGGAGGAATTCATCAGAAACGGGATCGATGCGGACATCAGGATTGAAAGACTCGAAGATCCCATCTGGGCGACAGAAGCGGAAACAAAGCGGCAGAGCCCCGGCAAGGTCATGTCGGTCGACTCGGATTTCGGATATGAAGGCAGATGGACCTTCCTTGAAGAGGAGGGATACAGTATCGATGACAGACGGCTGTATGTCATGGAGGCCGCGTGGCCGGGAACAGACGCCGGAGACTATCCGGCGATGCCATATAAATTGACGGCCTATGATATCAGGGATTCGTATGAGGCGGCGCAGGCAGCCGGGGCTGATGAACAAAAATCCGAATGGATCTGCGTCATCGATCAGGAGCTGCTGAAAATCGAGCGAAAATCGCAAATAAAACTCCGGCATGATGACACGGATGAATTCCTTTATCTTATTTGCGGCGATAAAACGCTCCTGATCGACAAGAAAACTGGAGCGGCCTTGACCGTGCTTGATTTTGCCGCAGGAGACGGGAACTATGACACGGAGCGATATGTCTATTCAATCAAGGGGACAGGGGTCTATGCGGTCGATAAGCTTGACGGATCCGTGAAAAGGGAATATGCGCCGCCTGCCGGCACCTCCTTGAGCGATGTGTCGAGGCGGATCGGCGGACAGATCCATCTATTGGCGTCAGGTCCTGAAAAATTGATCCGGACGATATTTGATCCGGAAACAGAGAAAGCCGTTTCGAAAAATTTCACCCGAAACCCCGAGGAATCGGCCCTGACCCGATATGAACTGATAGGGATAGATGCGGACGGCAGCATGGCCGTCGGCTACGAAACGCCAGGCGGAAGGACATATGTGTCAGGTGTCCGGATCTTCGACCGGAGCGGCAGCATGCTTCGCGACAATGCAAAAACTGCGGCTGATGCCGGGTATTACCTCAAGACGCCGGTTTATGACGAAAAAGGTGCCATGACCCATACGGCATTCAGCTGGACCAGAAGAAGCAGCACCGGATACTGGTTCGAAGCGGAGCTGCATGGCGTGCGTGATCCTTCCAGCTTCGCATTTTCAAAAAAGGACGCGAACGGATACATATGCAAAAATGAATTGATTTTCGCCAGGAAATCGGGAGACAGGATCTATTTGGCCTTTGGGGCGATCTGGGATCATATTTATGGGACGGGATACGATTATGAGGAACGCGCTGCCCTGCTCATAGCGGACTTGACTACCGGGAGCATGGCACTGGGGGATCCACGGGCTATCGGCCTGCAATCCAATGATGAGTATGGCGGNNTAGCGGTCCAGTCCAGCGGCAATTCGGCGTCGGATCCGCAGTTCAGGACAAAAGTGCTGACATGGCCACAGAGCAAATGGCACCAGATCGGCAGAAGCATCCAGAAGTATCTCCGTGACGGGGCGGATGCCGAATTCATTGTGATCAGCGACCTGGCGGGAGAATTTGATCCTGATGCCGCCGGAGCGCCGGCGGCGATCCGTCAACAGGCCGCCGCCGTTGGCGCCGAGCTGATTTTTGACCGGAAGGCGGACCCGGTGGCGATACGGGACAGGATCATCGGCAGTGCGAACGGTAACGTGGATATGCTGGGTATCGATGTGAAGGAGAGCTCGGGCTCCGTGGAAAGACAATTCAGCCTGGAAAGCGGGACGCCTTATTATTTCGAATATGATGTCAGGCATCCGGGTGTTGGGACGGAAGCCTCGGTTGGCTTTTCCGCGGAAGCGCTTGAGGATCAGTTCAAAATCGAATTCGGGATCGGGCAGGCACTTCCGCAGGATCGGTTCGAGAGCGGCGGATATATTGTGACGCATCAGCAGACTGAAGATTTCGGAGATACGGATGTGAACGGGTTCTTTTCGCTTGGAGCATTGTCGAAAATCGAGCAGGGTGTCTACAAAGCCTGCGACGCTGCCAACGGGAATTCAGACTCCAATCGCATCAGGGTCTTTGAGGATGCGATATGCTTCGAGGTTCCGGTCGGGAAGCGTGCGGTCGTGGCGTTCGATTATGCGTTTACCGGCTATCAGAATTATATTAATGGAAATGGCGTGGAAATCGACGGAGAACGCTGGGATGTGGACATGGCGGCCGAGCCCTCCGGCCAGGGGCGATATCTGCACCATCGGATACTGAAGGAAGGAGGGCATTCCATCTCATCCAGGCTGTCCTATTATGGCGGCCTTCCCGAAAAATACAACCTGCAAATCGATGATCTGACGGTATTTTTCATCGAGGAGGCGGAATCGCTGTCGGAAGAATCTTATCAGGAGCAAATAAAGCCGATCGTCATAAAACCGGATATCGTGTCTGAAACGGCAGATGGAGGCTGGAGCCATGTTTCCGGGACATTCGTGACGCCTCCGCGCACGGTGGCCTTCCGGCCCCAGCGGGTCGAGACCCTTCGAGAAGAATTTGAGGACGACGCGCTGATTCCATATCTTGAAGACGCGGGGACGGGAGGAAGCCGCTCGTTTTATATCGCCGACGGCCAGTATCGGCATTCGTACGGCACCGCTTGCGAAGGTGCGCTTTTATTCAGGATCCCGGCGGGGAAGGCGGCAAGGGCGACTGTCGACACGTGGTCGAGCATCGGCAGGTCCCATGTGAAGTATGGAATGGACGGCAGACAATGGATCAATGGTATTCATGACAGCAGTCAGGATGATTACCGCTACATCGGGAGTCCTTATGAAATCCTGCTGCCGCAGCTGTCGGGAGAAAAAACGCTGACAGTTGAAAACAGCTATCGTGACCGGACCGCTGTCGAAGGATTGAGCCTGACGGTGTTTGAAAAGAATCCGCTGACTGAAACGGGCCGATATTTCAGCGCTGACAGCGGAGACTGGATCTTTCTGGAAAATGACACGACCGCGGGCGATTGCGTCGCGAGGCTTGTATTTTCAGCAGGCGGTGAAGCGGCGTCAGGGCTGTATGGATTGCAGGATTTTAAAATCTACAGTATTGAAAACGGTGTCAGGAATTATATCGCAGACGAATATTACTCTGCCGGCAGCCCTGCTGCCGACTGGGAAGCGGACGGGGTGGAGTTGAGTGTCAGAAAGGCTCCTTCCGGAACGGATCAGGAGGGTTCGAAGATCGTTTATGAAAAAGGGGAACTGATTTCGTACAATATCGGCTACTACGATCATGAGGAGGATCCTTCGAAGCGCCAATACTGGCGTTATACGCATCAGGCCTTCAATGACGGCATGCATCCTGACGCCGGAAAGATCCTGGAAAGCCCGATCGAGCGGTTTCAAATCGATGGGAGATATCGTGTCGAGCACTGGCAGGAGGACAATACGGGTGATGCGTCCTATGACAAGCTCAGCAACATCGAAGAAATGACATTCTATATAGAAGGCGGAGGGGCGGCACCCTGGATCAAATCGATCAGGACGGTACCGGCGGCCGTGCATGCATTTGGGAAATATCAGCTTCAGATTCGCATTGATGACCATGAGAAGGACAGCCTTTCACTGGAAACCGAGGTGTATGACCGAAGCGGAAAGCTTGTCGCTTCATTCACGAATGTCGGCATCGAGGCGGAAGGCGGCGTCTATCCTCCGGTGACGACAAGCC